>CAYQTC010000010.1:115411-121623 GCA_964420435.1 uncultured Geobacter sp. | reverse complement strand
TGCGCACAAAGTCCACGTCCATCGTCTCTTGCGAGATGATCATTTTTTTCTTTTTCACGCGAACACCTTTTTATCTAAACTAAAATTCCATCACACAAACATTGGGTGATGGAGAAAATATAACGACAAATACCGGGAGCAGAACCATCTGTATTTAGACCGTGTTATTTTTAATTGTCTACACAATCAATCTACAAATTGCAAGTCATATTTCATGGGTGTTAAATATTTAGGATAATTCAAAAGCTGTCATACCAATATATATGTTTACCAATAACTTGCGTCGAATCAGGCAACAATACGGGAACCTGAACCACGAGCAAAAAAGTCCAGGTCGCATAAGCATATCAAAAATTTTTGACAATCGATTGGCTTGACGACAAATTACATTTACAAGAACGTTGAATGATATTCAATTAGGGGATACTGTCTCCGTCAATCAAAACCTGTAAAGGAAAAACCACCATGAAACTATTTGTACTTGCCATGATTGCCCTTCTGTCCTTCTCTTCAACCGCTTTTACCGCCGACTCGTTAGCCTTGGGAGTTCGCGCGGGAGCTGCTGTAGGGGAAAACAGCTTCAATACCGAAGTGTTCGGCGACCTTTATCTGAACCGTCTTGTTTCGATCGGTGCAACCCTGGGTTACACTATAATCGACAGAGACACTATCAAACGCGATGAATCCGTGCCGATCACGGCGCTCTTCAAAATACATCTACCGACGCCCTTCATCAAACCATACGCGGGACTCGGACAGGCGCTGATTTTTCACGACAGACGCGGAACAAAGGGAAGCGTGATAGGAATGGTCGGACTCAACCTGCCGATGAGGCCGTTTTTCCTGAATGCCGAATACCGTCGTCAGCTAGACGACAAACTGGATATTCTGGCCGGTGGTATCGGAATCAGCTTCTAATACATTGCAAACCTGCCAAAAAGGCCCGTCTCCCATGCAGCGGAGATGGGCCTTTTTGGCTTCCGCAACAATCACCAGCCGGCTTTTTAAGCGTTCCAATCAATTTTCATTCTAATTCCAATGGTTATCCCTGAGGCAGGTATACAGACTTGTCTTGTATTATCTGAATTTTTCAGATAATAATTACCCTCTTAACCTTGCAAACATTTTGATGGTTATTCTGGGCGTATAATTTGTATCAGCGACAGGAGACTCACGCTTGACTCAGTTTCCACATAATAATGACATAATCGGGTTGCTCCGTTCAATCCGTCTGCCACTGTATGCAAACAGCGATAACGGTGTGACTGCTGCTGCGACCGGTGGCAATGCACTGCCGTGCGCGGCAGGCACCATGGCCGGCTATGTACCGTCATGCATGCCTGAAAACCTTGGCGATCCTGCCTTTTGCAGCGACCTGGGACTTCGCTATCCCTATCTTGGCGGTTCCATGGCCAAAGGGATCAGCTCCGCAGCAATGGCCGAAGAGCTGGGAAAAGCTGGAATGTTGGGGTTCTTCGGGGCGGCTGGTCTTCCGCTTTCAGCAGTTGAGGCAGCGATTGACAGCCTGAGCAGCAAAAATATACCGTTCGGCTGCAACCTGATCCACTCTCCCCATGAACCGGAGCTGGAAAAAGCACTGGCCGAGATGTTCATCAGAAAAGGTGTCCGCCTGGTGGAGGCCTCGGCTTTTCTGAAACTGACCCTGCCTCTGGTTCGCTACAGGGTCCACGGCATTCACCGTCGTTCCGACGGAACTGTCGTAGCTCCGAACCGGATTATCGCCAAGGTTTCACGGGAAGAGCTGGCCGCCCGCTTTTTTGCACCGCCGCCCGAATCGTTCCTGCGGGAACTGCTGGCAAGTGGCGAAATAACAGCCGAACAGGCCGAGCTGGCCGGCGGAATACCGATGGCCCAGTATATCACCGCCGAAGCCGATTCCGGCGGCCACACCGACAACCGGCCGGCAAACACCCTTTTCCCAACCATCCTCTCCCTGGCCAACCGATTGCAGTCCCAACACGGTTACGGCCTCCGTTTGCATGTCGGACTGGCCGGCGGCATCTCCACACCTGCTGCTGCCGCAGCGGCCTTCACAATGGGAGCAGCCTATATCATGGTCGGCTCGGCACACCAGGCCTGCGTGGAATCCGGAACATCCGACGAGGTGCGTGTCATGCTTGCTGAAACCCGTCAGGCCGATGTGACGATGGCCCCGGCGGCCGACATGTTTGAAATGGGAGTTGATGTCCAGGTTTTGAAGCGCGGAACCATGTTCCCGATGCGCGCTGCAAAACTGTATGAGCTTTATCGGGCCCACAACAGCATTGATGAGATACCGGCCGCAGAGCGTGATAAACTGGAAAAGACAGTTTTCCGCGCACCGCTGGAAGATATCTGGAAGACCACCCACAGTTACTTTTTAAGTCGTGACCCGCACCAGGCAAAACGCGGCGAACAGGAACCCAAGCACCGCATGGCGCTGGTCTTTCGCTGGTATCTGGGACAGGCCGCCCACTGGGCCAAGGACGGGGATCCATCGCGCAAGATCGATTACCAGATCTGGTGCGGTCCGGCAATGGGCGCTTTCAACGAATGGACCGCAGGTTCATTTTTGGAAGCACCAGCCAATCGTACCGTCGTGACGGTCGCACTCAATATTCTTTTTGGCGCTGCTGTTCTTACCCGCGCCAACTTTCTTCGCTGCCAGGGGATTCCTATCCCGCCAGAGGCCCTGCGCATGGAACCGCTCGAACTAGCACAGATCAAGGAGTACCTTTAGGTGAAAACGCACGATCAGAAACCGGCAGTTTCCAATAGTTCAGTACCACTGGCCATCATCGGCATCGGCTGTCTTTTCCCGCAAGCGGACGATCAGAAGTCCTACTGGTCTAACATCGTTGATGGAGTCGATTCCATAACCGATATCCCTGAGACACATTGGCAGGTGGCTGACTATTACGATCAGGACCAGAAGAGCCCCGACCGCACCTACGGCCAGCGGGGCGGCTTCATCTCTCCGGTTGATTTCAATCCGATGGAGTTCAACATTCCGCCCAACGTGCTTGAAGCGATCGACACCTCCCAGTTGCTGGGACTGGTGGCCGCCGGCCAGGCATTGAAAGATGCCGGCTACGGCCCGGAACGCGATTATGACCGCAGCCGCGCCAGCGTCATACTGGGCGTCACCGGCACCCTCGAACTTGTTATCCCGCTGGGAGCCAGGCTCGGCCACCCGATCTGGCGCAAGGCGCTCAAGGAAGCGGGTGTTGATGAAAATGTCAGCGCAGACGTGGTGCAGCGCATTTCCGACGCATACGTGCCCTGGCAGGAAAACTCCTTCCCCGGCCTGCTGGGAAATGTGGTAGCCGGACGGATCAGCAAGCATTACGACCTGGGCGGCACTAACTGCGTAGTTGATGCGGCCTGCGCCAGCTCTTTCAGCGCCCTGCATCTGGCCAGCATGGAGCTGGCTACCGGGAAATCAGACATCGTAGTAACCGGCGGCATCGACACCTTTAACGACATCTTCATGTACATGTGCTTCAGCAAAACCCCGGCCCTCTCCCCGACCGGCAACGCCAAGCCGTTCGATGCGGCGGCTGACGGAACAATCCTCGGCGAGGGACTCGGCATCGTCGTAATCAAGCGCCTGGCCGATGCCGAGCGGGACGGAGACAAAATCTATGCTGTCATCCGCGGCGTCGGTTCCTCCAGTGACGGCAAAGGTGACGCGATCTACGCTCCCAGCGCCTCGGGACAGAAGAAAGCTCTGCTGGACGCCTATGATCGCGCCGGAGTAACCCCGGATACCATCGGCCTGGTGGAAGCCCACGGCACCGGCACCAAAGTCGGCGATGCGGTCGAGGTCAGCGCCCTGCGCGAAATCTACGGCGAAGCCGATACCCCCTGGTGCTCACTCGGTTCGGTAAAGTCCCAGATCGGTCACACCAAGGCCTCCGCCGGAGCTGCCGGGATGATCAAGGCCGCCCTGGCGCTGCATCACAAGGTTCTGCCCCCCACGATCAAGGTAGAGAAACCGCTGGACGAAGTATCCGCGGGACGCACCCCTTTCTACCTGACGACCGAAAAACGCCCCTGGCTGCCCAACGGAAGCACTCCGCGCCGTGCCGCCGTAAGCGCATTCGGCTTCGGCGGTTCCAACTTCCATCTGGTGCTGGAGGAATACCGGCCAGAGAAAGAAGCAACGGAATGGAACGGCAATATCCAAATTTTCGCCTTTTCCGGAGCCGACGCCGCCGAACTGGAGACAGCTCTGTCTGCCGTTCCGGTCCAGGGCGACTGGAATCTGCTCAGGGCTGCGGCGGCCTCTTCACGGGCCTCGTTTAAGAATGATGCGCACTGCCGTCTGACTTTGGTCGTTGAACGCGGCCAGACCCAGCTGCCGGCGCTGATTTCCAACGCCCGCAGCATGCTGCAGAAGAATTCTCAGACATCCTGGAATACGCCTGACGGAACCTGCTACGCCTGCGGCGAAAAACCTGGTGCCCTGGGCATGCTCTTCCCGGGTCAGGGTTCACAGTACACCGGCATGCTCAGGGACCTGGCCTGCCGCTTTCCCCAGGCACTGGAGACCCTGTCCGCAGCCGACAGCGGATACGAATCGACTAAAGGAAATCGCCTCTCCGACCTGATCTACCCTACCTCCGCCTTTGATGCCGGTACCCGCGAGCGTCAGGAAGAGGAACTGCGGGCAACCGATGCTGCCCAACCGGCCATTGGCGCAGTAAGCCTGGCGGCACTCAAAATTTTAGAATCATTCGGCATTTCACCCGAAGCGGTGGGCGGCCACAGCTACGGAGAACTGACCGCCCTCTGTGCGGCCGGTGTGTTCGATGAGAATGTTCTCCATGAACTGTCCCGGCTGCGCGGCAGCCTGATGGCTGCCGGAACCGGCGACAAGGGCAGCATGCTGGCGGTCCCGGCCCCTCTGGCAACCATTGAGCAGATCATTGCCGAAGAAGGTCTGGATCTGGTAATCGCCAATCGTAATGCTCCCTCCCAGGCGATTCTGTCTGGCAGTACCGCTGAAATAGAACGTGCTGCGAAGATTTTTGCCGAGCGCAAACTTTCCAGCAAGCGCCTGCCGGTGGCGGCCGCCTTCCACAGTCCGCTGGTTGCCGACGCAGCGATTCCGTTCCTGGCCGCAGTTGATAAGGTCGAATTCAATACTGCCCGCATCCCGGTCTATGCCAACAGCACCGCCGCCCGATACCCGGCCGATCTGACCGCAGCCAGAAAGCTTCTGGCCGGACAGCTGGCCAGACCGGTGGAATTCGTAGCTGAGATCGAGGCGATGTACGCCGACGGCATCAGGATCTTTGCAGAAGTCGGACCCGGTGCACGGCTGACCGGCCTTGTCTCGGCTATCCTCGGTCAGCGCGAGCATGTCGCCCTGGCACTTGACGCATCAGGCGGCAAACGTTCCGGTATGTCCGATCTGGCCCGAATCCTGGCCCGACTGGCGGCCACAGGCTGTGATGTGCGCCTGTCCGCCTGGGATGGAGATTACCGGCCAGCCGTACCTGCCGGCAAAAAACCGCTCATGACCCTGCCTATCTGCGGAGCCAATTATGTAAAACCAAAACCGAAACGGCCGGCAGTCGCTGCCGCTGCCCGGCCATCCTCGGTTCCCGCTTCCGCACCTCAGCCGTCAGCATTCACTGCAGCCGCTGCCACTCCCGCATTGACGCAATCGCCCGCTTCAAGGGATGCGCTGGCCGAATCGCTGCGGATTACCAGGGAAGGCATGGCGGTACTTCAAAAGATGCAGGAAGAAACTGCCCAGCTGCACCGCCGTTTTCTGGAGGGACAGGAAACCGCCAGCCGCACTATACAAACCCTGTTGGAACAGCAGCAGTACCTGCTTCAAGGAGGCAGCGTCAGCGCACGGACTTTCCCGACCCCGGCAGCAGTACCTGCACACTTTGTTGCGCCGGCCGCACCGGTTGTGCCAGCAAGCGTTCCGGCTCCTGTGCAGCCGGCCGTTTCGACAGCGGCAACAGCACAACCCGCCTCCGACAGAATCACCGAAACCCTGCTGGCGGTTGTGGCCGAGAAAACCGGTTATCCGGTGGAAATGCTGGAACTGGACATGGGCATGGATTCCGATCTGGGAATCGATTCCATCAAGCGGGTAGAGATCCTTTCGGCACTGCAGGAACGCATACCGGGATCACCAATCATCGGCCCCGAACATCTGGGCACATTGAGAACATTGGGGGAAATCGCAA
>CAYQTC010000010.1:0-115311 GCA_964420435.1 uncultured Geobacter sp. | reverse complement strand
CCAATCATCGGCCCCGAACATCTGGGCACATTGAGAACATTGGGGGAAATCGCAAAGTTTCTGGGGGCGGGATCAGCGCCTTCTACACATGAAACTGCTGCAGCAATGGCGGCTCCCGCCGACAACATCACCGTAACCCTGCTGGCGGTTGTGGCCGAGAAAACCGGTTATCCAGTGGAAATGCTGGAACTGGACATGGGCATGGATTCCGATCTGGGGATCGATTCCATCAAGCGGGTCGAAATCCTGTCAGCACTGCAGGAGCGCATCCCCGGCTCGCCGGTCATCGGCCCAGAACATCTGGGAACATTGAGAACATTGGGTGAAATCGCAAGATTTCTGGGGGCTGGTTCAGCACCTTCAAAACCTGCTGCAGCAACAGCGGTTCCCGCCGACAACATCACCGAAACCCTGCTGGCAGTTGTGGCCGAGAAAACCGGTTATCCGGTGGAAATGCTGGAGCTGGACATGGGCATGGACTCCGATCTGGGAATCGACTCCATCAAGCGGGTCGAGATTCTTTCGGCACTTCAGGAACGCATACCCGGCTCGCCGGTCATCGGCCCCGAGCACCTGGGAACATTGAGAACATTGGGTGAAATCGCAAGATTTCTGGGGGCAGGTTCAGCGCCCTCAACACCTGCAGCAACGGCGGCTTACGCCGGCGACATCACCGAAACCCTGCTGGCGATAGTGGCCGAGAAAACCGGTTATCCGGTGGAAATGCTGGAACTTGAGATGGGCATGGATTCGGATCTGGGAATCGATTCCATCAAGCGGGTCGAGATTCTTTCGGCACTTCAGGAACGTATTCCAGGATCACCGGTCATCGGCCCGGAACATCTGGGCACGCTGCGTACGCTGGGTGAAATCGCAAATTTTCTGGGAGCCGGAGCAGCACCCGCAACAGCAGTACATCCCGAATCCGCAAAACAGGTACCGAACGAATCTTCTCCGGAAGATGACAGCGCTATCGTCAACCGTAGCACAATAGTGCCATGTAGCCTGGAAACAACCAATGAAATGATCGCCGTTGCAGCAGAAGGCGAACTTTGGGTAACCAACGACGGTTCTGCCTTCTCCGGCGAGCTCTGTACTCTGCTCCGCGCCAACGGCCGCACTGTCCGCCTGGTTGAAATAGACGAAGCAGACCGGATTGCAGCAACGGTAGATATGGCAGCGCTGGTCATCGTCGCTCCCGCAGCCGGTACCGACGACCGGTTTCTTGAAAACGCCTTCCTGCTGCTGAAAAGCGCCGCCCCTGCTCTGCGCCGGGCTGGCGGAACAGGCGGCGCTCTTTTTACCACTGTTTCACGCCTGGACGGCGCCTTCGGCTGCGGCGAGGGAACACTCCTCAACGACCCTCTCTCCGGCGGTTTAGCCGGACTCACCAAGACTGCCGCCCGTGAATGGTCGGACGTAACTTGCAAAGCCATTGACCTGGGATTCTTTTCCGATCAGGTTGCCTCAGCCCACGCCGTGGCAGAGGAACTATTCCGTAGCGGCCCGATTGAGGTGGGACTTAACGCACAGGGAAGGACAGGACTTGTCCTGACCGACCTGCCTGAACTGCCGGTTCCTGTTTCAGCTCCAATCCAGGCAGGCGAAGTGCTCGTGGCAACCGGCGGCGGCCGCGGAGTGACGGCGGCAGTTGCGGTCGCCCTGGCGGAGGCCTACCGTCCGCTGTTGGTACTGCTGGGGCGAAGCCCCGAGCTGACACCGGAACCGGCCTGGCTGGAGCCGCTGACAGAAGAAAGCCGTATCAAGCGTGCAATCCTCGATCACGCAACGGAGAAGATGCACCCCAAGGCGATTGAAGAACAGTACCAGGCCATCATGGCCGGTCGCGAACTGCGCACCACACTGGCAAAAGTTGAAGCTGCCGGGGGCAAGGCCGTCTACCGTTCGGTGGACATCCGCAACAGTGATGCCGTAAGTTCCCTGCTGGCGGAAATCCGCCGTGAGCACGGCCCGATCCGCGGTATCATCCACGGCGCCGGAGTACTGGCCGACCGCTTGATAATCGATAAAACCCGTGAGCAGTTTGCCCAGGTCTACGGCACAAAAGTAACCGGACTCCGCACACTTCTGGCCGCCACCGCCGGAGACGAACTGCGCTTCATAGCACTGTTCGCATCCACTACGGGACGTTTTGGCCGGACCGGGCAGGTGGACTATTCCGTCGCAAACGAAGTGCTCAACAAGCTGGCCCAGAGCGAGGCACGCTGCAGGCCGGGATGCCGGGCAATCAGCATCAACTGGGGTCCATGGGACGGCGGCATGGTCACTCCCGCCCTCAAAAAAGTATTTGCCGGCGAAGGGATCGGCCTGATCAGTCTCGCCAGGGGAAGCCAGCTTCTGATCAGAGAAATAGCGGCAGCCGATGGCCCGGTTGAGGTGGTGGCGCTGGCCGGAACAGGCGGAGCGACCGCCAAGGCTGTAGTTTCCACCGGCCCGATGCCTGCAAAACCACTTTCGGAAGCTTTCAGTCTGACTCTGGGCGTGGCAGACTACCCCTTTCTGCGTTCCCACGTCATGGACGGCAAAGCGGTTCTGCCGATGGCCATGGTGGTGGAATGGCTCTCGCACGGGGCACTGCACGGCAATCCGGGCTTCCGTTTCCACGGCTTCAATAACCTGCGGATCTGCAAGGGGGTCATTTTCGAACCAAAGCGCCCCTACAGCCTTCGTATCATGGCCGGACGCGCTGAAAAGCGTGATTCACTTCTGATTGTAGCGGTAGAACTGACCGGAACCGGAGCTGAAGGCCGTTCGGTCCTGCATGCCAAAGGCGAGATAGTGCTTGCCAAACAGCTGCCGGAAGGAATCCGTTCGATGCCTGACCTGCCCTCCGCGCCCTACACTCCGCTAAACGGCATTATCTACAATCCGCAGCGTCTGTTTCACGGCCCGGATCTGCAGGGAATTCAGCAGGTGGACAGCTGTTCTCCAAAAGGGATTGCCGGACTGGTCAGCACGGCTCCGCAACCTGCCGGCTGGATCAAACAACCCTTCAGGAGCTCATGGATTTCTGATCCGCTCGTGATGGACTGCGCCTTTCAGTTGATGATTCTCTGGAGCTTCGAACGTTTCGGATCAGCTTCCCTGCCCTGCTTTGCAGGACGCTATCGTCAGTACAGCGACACCTTCCCCCGCGACGGGGTTCAGATCGTGATTCGCGTCACCGCCGAGCGGGAACACGGCGCCACGGCCGACATGGAATTTCTGGATCGGCAGACCGGCAAACTGGTCGCACGACTGGAAGGCTATGAATGCGTAATCGATCCATCGCTTGGCCGGGCATTCCTGCTAAACCAACTGCCTACAGCAGATCAGAACGAACTGAGAGCCGCATAAATGCAATTGGCATCATCTGTTGCAATTGTCGGGATCGGCGGCCTTTTCCCCGATGCTCCGGACCTGGGGCGTTTTTGGGACAATATCCGCCTGGGACGCAGCGCTGCCCGTGAGGTTCCGGCGGGAAGATGGCACATCCCGGCCGATGCGGCTTTCGATCCGGAGGTCGGCAAAGCGGACCATGTCTATTCCCGCACCGGCTGCTTTATCGAAGAGATCCCTTCCTTAACAACCCTGTCAGGCCTGGCAATGGAGCCCGAAAAGCTGGCAGGGCTGGATCCTCTCTTTCACCTGCTGATCCATGCCGGCAAACGCGCCTTCGATGACGGAGTCACGGAACCGCTGGACCGCTCCCGCATCGGCGTGATCATCGGCAATCTGGCCCTGCCCAGTGAAACATCCGCACTGCTTGCCCGCCAGATGCTTGGCAGAACTTTCGAAGAAAAGCTGCTCGGCCGTTCCGGCGACCGGAACTCCGCTGACCCGATCAACCGCTATGTGGCCGGACTTCCGGCCGGCATGCTGGCAGCCGCTCTGGGACTGGGCGGAGGCAGCTGCACCCTGGATGCCGCCTGCGCATCCTCGCTCTATGCCATTAAACTGGCTTGCGACGAACTTCTTTCAGGCCGCGCCGATGCGATGCTGACCGGCGGTCTTTCGCGTCCCGATCCACTCTATACCCAGATGGGTTTCTCTCAGCTGCGGGCACTGTCGCGCCGTGGTATCTGCTCGCCTTTCGATGCATCCGGAGACGGCCTGGTTGTGGGTGAAGGGGCCGGCCTCTTCCTGCTCAAACGGACCGAAGACGCAATTGCCCACGGCGACCGTATCTACGGCGTCATCCGCGGAATCGGCCTGGCCAACGATGTGGGCGGCAGCCTTCTGGCTCCTCTCTCCGAAGGCCAACTGCGTGCGATGCGGACCGCCTACGCCAGGGCCGGGTGGGAACCGGAGGATGTTGATCTGATTGAATGCCACGCAACCGGCACTCCGGTCGGTGACGCCACAGAAGTTGCAAGCCTTCGGGAGTTGTGGGGAGATGTACGCCCCAACGGAACTCCCTGCACCATCGGTTCTGTAAAATCCAACATCGGTCACCTGCTGACAGCCGCCGGCGCCGCTGCGCTGACCAAAGTGCTGCTGGCCATGGGTGAGGGACAACTTCCTCCCACCGCCAACTTCAGCGCGCCCCAGTCGGGCATGGACCTGGACAACAGCCCCTTTCGCGTACTTAACGAAGCCCGACCCTGGCAGCGGCGCTCCGACAACACTCCCAGGCGCGCGGCAGTCAGCGCCTTCGGTTTCGGAGGCATCAACGCGCACCTGCTGGTTGAGGAATGGCTCCCCAAGTCGGTTCTGCCCAGACAGCCCCGAAGTGAACAGAAAACGAATCCCAGGACCGGGATTGCGGTGGTCGGCATGGACGCCCGCTTCGGTCCCTGGCAATCGCTGCACTCCTGTCAGGAGCGGGTATTGGGCGGAACGTCGCACAACGCCCCCACCCCGCCCCGAAAATGGTGGGGAGCGGAAGAAAGCGCCTGGTTCCGTGAAGAAGGATTAAACAGCACTCCTTTCAACGGTTTCTATCTGGACGAGGTGGAAGTACCTGCGGAACAGTTCCGGATCCCCCCCCGTGAAATAGAAGAAATGCTCCCTCAGCAGCTCCTGATGCTGAAGACCGCCGCCGGAGCCATGGCCGATGCCGGCCTGGACCGGGAAGACAATCTGCGGACCGGCGTATTCATCGGCATCGCCTTTGACATGAGCAGCACCAATTTCAGTTTCCGTTGGTCACTGACCCAAAAGGCAGCCGCCTGGGCAAAAGAGCTGGGACGTGACCTGACTGCGGAGGAACTGGCAGTCTGGACGTCACAGCTTCGTGACGATGCCGGACCGCCGCTGACCGCCAATCGCACCATGGGCGCGCTGGGAAATATTGTGGCAAGCCGCATCGCGCGGGAATTCCGCATCGGCGGCCCCAGCTTCACCCTTTCCAGCGAGGAAAGTTCCGGCATCCGCTCACTGGAAACCGCTGTACGACAACTGCAGAGCGGCGAAATCGACAAGGCGCTGGTGGGAGCAGTGGACCTGGCCGGTGACCTGCGGGCGGTACTCGGACAGCACGCCGGAAGAAAATATTCACCATCCGGACGCAGCCTTCCCTTCGACCAGCGGGCCGACGGCACTGTTGTCGGCGAAGGAGCCTGTTCGGTTGTACTCAAGCGACTGGAAGATGCCGAACGGGATGGAGACCGGATTTACGCAGTGATCCGGGGAATCGGCAGCGCCGGCGGCGAAACGATCATCCCGGACGGCGCCGCCTATGGTCAGGCATTGGAACGTGCCTACAGCGACGCCGGAGTCAATCCGGCCACGGTCACCTATCTGGAAGCTCACGGCAGCGGCCATCCGCAAGAGGACGGCATGGAGGCTGCTGCACTGGAGTCCTTCTTCGGAAACCCTCTTTCAGAAGATTCCGCCCCCCGTAAAGAACGTTCCTGCGCCGTATCCAGCATCAGCGGCGACATCGGCCACACCGGCGCAGCGTCCGGCCTGGCCTCCTTTGTGCGCGGCTGTCTGGCCCTTTACCAGCAGATCATCCCGCACTGCCGCGGAACAGAAACCCCCTGCCCCGGGCTTTCCGGTTCAGGCCCGCTTTACCTGCCCCGCACCCCGCGCTACTGGCTCCGCAACCGGGCTGAAGGACCGCGCCGCGCCGGTGTCAGCGTCTTCGGCGTGGACGGCAACTGCAGCCATGTAGTCCTGGAAGGATGGGACAGCATTCCCATTCGCCTGGAGCCGGAACGGATTGCACCGCTCGGAACCGGAACGGAATGTCTTTTCTGCGTCAGCGGTGAGAACCCGGCTGACCTGGCCCGCGGACTCGACCTGCTGCGCCTGCGTTCAATCCAGACGCATGGCGGCGACATGGCGGCACTGGCCCGCGAATGGCATACCCGCACGGAGGCTCCAAACGAAAAGCCTTGTGCGATTGCGCTGGTAGCCAGAAACCTGGACGAACTGGCCGCACTTATCGATCAGGGCAAGCAGGTTCTTTCCAGCAACGGAAATGATTCAGGCTTCATTACCCATCCCTCGCTGCATGACCGCCTGTTTTACTCCGCCGCACCGTTGGGGCGCATAGGAAAGGTCGCTTTCGTATTTCCCGGTTCCGGCAACCATTACCCCGGCATGGGCATGGAGCTTTCCTGCCGCTGGCCGGAGATCTTCCGCCGCCAGGATGCGGAGAACCTCTACCTGCGCAGCCAGTTCCAACCGGAACGTTTCTGGAACGGGGCTCCATTGTCCGAGATCAATGACAATCACCGGGCTGTGATCTTCGGACAGGTTGCCACCGGCTGCGCCGTCAGCGATATCGTACGGAGTTTCGGGGTGCAGCCCCAGTCCGCGATCGGCTACAGCCTGGGAGAATCGGCCGCACTGTTTGCACTGGGCGCCTGGCATGACCGGGACGGCATGTTGACACGCATGCGTAATTCGACCCTCTTCACCGATGATCTGGCCGGAGAATGCCGGGCCGCACGCCGGACCTGGGGGATTAATGACAGTGAAAAGGTGGAATGGAGCATCGGTGTTGCAACCGCTCCGTCGCAGGATGTGCTGGCAGCTTTGCAGGGCGTCCGGCGGACTTATCTGCTGATAGTCAATACTCCGGACGAATGCGTTATCGGCGGCGAAGCCTCCGGGCTCGAACAGGTTGTACAGAAGCTTGGCTGCCGGTTCTTCCCGCTGCACGGCGTGACCACCGTACACTGCGAAGTAGCCCGCGAAGTGGCCAGTCCCTACCGCCAGCTGCACTTGTTTCCGACGACACCTCCTTCCGGAATCCGCTTCTACAGCGGCGCCAGTGGAATGCCTTATGAGGTCAACCGCGAGAACGCAGCCGACGCGATCCTGGCCCAGGCCCTGAAGGGGGTCAACTTCCCGGCCGTAATCGAACATGCCTATTCCGACGGCGTGCGCCTGTTTCTGGAGATGGGACCGGGCAGTTCCTGCAGCCGTATGATAGGCAACATTCTGCAGGATCGTCCACACCTGGCCAGATCGGTCTGTCATCCGGGACAGGACCCCAACTCGGGACTTTTGCGACTGTTGGCCCAACTGGTTGCGGAGCGGGTGCCGCTGGACCTTTCACCCCTGTTCGATTCGCCGCCATCCCGGATGAACACCTCCGGCAAAGGTACCACGGTCCGGGTATCAGCCGGTGGGAGCCCATTCCAGCCGTCCCCCCCACCACGCCGTTCCCAACCGGCGCGGCAGGGTGCGTCATTACAGCCTTCGGCAGCGGCAGCTTTACCACCTTTGGTGGACAGAAGGATTCAGACAAACAGACAGGATATAACTGCTGCTCAACTGTCGCCTGTCGAGCCGGTCATACGCGAATTTGCCGCCGCACAGGAAGCGCGTCTCAAAGCCCATGAGGCCTACCTGCGGGTAGCCGACACTTTTACCAATTCCATGGCACAGGCCCTTGCGCTGCAGGCATCGCTCCAGCAGGCGCTGGGACATGAAATAACTCCACAGGATCATACCGTCACAACTATAGTCACTGAGGAACCGACCAAGCCCTGCGTCTTCAACCGCGAAATGTGCATGGAATTCGCCATTGGCAGCATCGCCCGCATGCTGGGTCCCGATTTCGCCGAAGTCGACGGTTTTCCGACCAGGGTACGCCTGCCCGACGAACCGCTGATGCTGGTGGACCGGATTGTTGCACTGGAGGGCAAAGCCCGCTCCATGTCCAGCGGCCGGGTGGTCACCGAACATGACATCCATCCGGACGCCTGGTATCTGGACGGCGGACGGATCCCGACCTGCATCGCGGTCGAGGCCGGCCAAGCCGATCTGTTCCTTTCCGGCTACCTGGGGATAGACTTCATCACCCGCGGCCTGGCGGTCTACCGCCTGCTGGACGCGGTTGTCACCTTCCATCGCGGTCTGCCGGGACCGGGCGAAACGATCCATTACGACATTCGCATCGAGCGCTTTTTCCGTCAGGGAGACACCCACCTGTTCCGCTTCCATTTCGAGGCGACCGTCAACGGCCAGCCGCTGCTGAGCATGCGTGACGGCTGCGCCGGTTTCTTCACCAGCCAGGCGCTGGAGGCCGGCCGTGGAATCGTGCGGCCGGTCATCGACCTGCGGCCGACCAGCGGGATTCGACCCGCCGACTGGCGGGATCTGGTGCCTATGGGCGTTGAGAGCTATAATTCCAAACGGCTTGATCGCCTGCGGGCGGGAGACCTGCAGGGCTGTTTCGGAGATCTGTTTGCCGGACTCAACCTGAACAGGCCGCTGACGGTTCCCGGCGGCATGATGAAGCTGGTTCACCGCGTCATTGAAATCAACCCGACCGGAGGACGCTGCGGCCTGGGGCAGATCCGCGCCGAAGCAGACATTCATCCGGACGACTGGTTTATCACCTGCCACTTTGTTGATGACCGGGTCATGCCCGGCACACTCATGTACGAATGCTGCATGCACACTCTGCGCATATTCCTGCTGCGCATGGGCTGGGTAGCTGAAGCTGACAGTGCAGCCTGGGAACCGCTGCCGGGGATCGCCAGCAAGCTCTGCTGCCGCGGCCAGGTGCTGGAAACCACCAAAGTCGTCACCTACGAAGTCACCATCCGCGAACTGGGCTACGGCCCGGAACCGTACTGCATCGTCGATGCACTGATGTACGCCGACGGCAAGCCGATCGTTGAAATTACAAACATGTCGGCGCGCCTGACCGGTACGACACGGGAAAAACTGGAATTCCTCTGGTCCCAATCTTCCCCTCTCCCTCAGTGTGAGGAAAAAAAACCGGCCATCTACACCAAAGAGCAGATCCTGGCCTACAGCAACGGCAACCCGTCGGAAGGGTTCGGCGAACCGTACCGTATCTTCGACAGTGGACGCAAGATCGCCCGTCTGCCGGGACCGCCCTTCCAATTCATGGACCGGGTCACCGCCCTCAAGGGTGAACCGTGGCAGATGGCCGCCGGAGCCATGGCCGAGGCACAGTATGACATCCCGGCCGACGCCTGGTATTTTGCCGTCGAGCGCCAGCCGCGCATGCCCTTTGCAGTATTGCTGGAAGCGGCCCTTCAGCCATGCGGCTGGCTGGCGGCCTACGTCGGATCTGCCCTGACCAGCCCGACCGATATATCCTTCCGCAACCTGGGAGGAAAAGCGCTCCAGCACCGTACGGTGACTCCGGACAGCGGCACCCTGACCTGCAGCGCCACCATGAAGAAGGTTGCTACCAGCGGCGGCATGATCATCCAGGAATTTGACTTCTCAGTTGCAGACCGGTACGGTATCCTCTACGAAGGCGACACGATGTTCGGCTTCTTCTCGAAAGAGGCCCTGGCGGCCCAGGTAGGAATCCGCGATGCCAAACCGTACCAGCCGACAGCAGCGGAAACAGGGCGTGGCAGAAGCCTGCCCTACCCGCAGACAGCGCCCTTCCCGGATAAAAAGCTGCAGATGATTGACCGGATCGAACTGTTTGTCTCCGATGGTGGTCCGTCCGGGCTCGGCTATCTGCGCGGCATCAAGGATGTGGATCCGGATGAGTGGTTCTTCAAGGCCCATTTCTACGAAGATCCGGTCACACCCGGCTCACTGGGCCTGGAATCGTTCCTGCAGCTGGTCAAGTTTGCCGCCGTGGAACGCTGGGGCTGGAATCCGGGCGATACCCTGGCCGCAGTCGCCCTTGAAAAGCGCCATAGCTGGCTGTACCGGGGACAGATTGTACCGTCCAACAGCACAGTAACAGTGGAAGCATGGATCACCGCAGTCGATGATGATACGCAAACGCTGATCGCCGACGGTTTCCTGTCGGTGGACGGCAAGATTATTTACCAGATGAATGATTTTTCGGTACGGATGGAGCAGGAATAAAAATGAAGTACACCAAAGTTATAATTGAAGCCCTTGACTACCAGCTGGCACCGGTGGTCGTTTCATCAACCGAGCTGGAATCCCGTCTGGAGCCGCTCTACCGCCAGCTTCATATTGCGCCGGGGCAGCTGCAGGCCCTGACCGGAATCCGCGAACGGCGCTGGTGGGAACCGGGCTACCCGCTTTCCCAGGGGGCCATCGCGGCCGGTAAAAAAGCGCTGGCCGCCAGCGGCATTTCCGCCGCCGAGATCGGCGCGCTGATCTATACCGGCGTCTGCCGGGAGCAGTTCGAGCCGGCCACCGCCTGCCGCGTGGCGGCCGGGCTGGGGATCGGCGGCAACGCGGCGGTCTTCGATCTCTCCAACGCTTGCCTGGGGGTGCTGAACGGCATCCTGGACGTGGCCAACCGGATCGAACTGGGGCAAATCCGGGCCGGGCTGGTGGTATCCTGCGAAAGCGCCCGCGAAATCAACGAGATCATGATCGCCCGCATGCTGGAAGAGCGCAACATGCAGCATTTCGCCTCCTCGCTGGCCACGCTGACCGGCGGCTCCGGAGCCGTGGCAGTGCTGCTGACCGACGGTTCCTTTTCCGGCTCCGCCCGGCGGCGCCTGCTGGGCGGCACGACCCAGGCCGCCCCGGAACACCACCGGCTCTGCCTGTGGGGCATCACCCCGGACGGCAAGGGGGGCTATCAGCAATCGATGAGCACCGACGGCGTCAATGTCATGAATTACGGCGTCGAGCTGGGACGCCGCACCTGGGAGGCCTTCCTGCCACAGGTGGGCTGGCGCGCCGAGGATGTTGACCGGGTGGTCTGCCACCAGGTCGGTTCGGCCCACCAGAGCGCGATCCTGAAGACGCTCGGCATCCCGGCCGACAAGGACTTCACCACCTTCGAGTTCCTCGGCAACATGGGCACCGTCTCGCTGCCGCTGACCGCCGCCCTGGCCGCCGAGCGCGACATGCTGGAGGCGGGCGACAAGGTCGCCCTGCTCGGCATCGGCAGCGGCCTGAACTGCCTGATGCTGGGAGTGGAATGGTGACACGGCAACTCAGCAAGGAATATCCCTTCACCGGTCAAACCCTGAATCTTGACGGCCTGAGCTACCACTACCTGGACGAGGGAAACGGCGAAACAGTTGTCATGGTCCACGGCAACCCCTCCTGGTCGTTTTACTACCGCAATCTGGTGCTGGCACTGCGCGACCGCTACCGCTGCATCGTCCCGGACCACATCGGCTGCGGCTTCTCTGACAAACCGGATGATGACAGCTACGACTACACCCTGCCCCGCCGGGTGGATGATCTGGAAAAGCTGCTGGATCATCTGGGGCTGACCGAAAACATCACGCTGGTTGTTCACGACTGGGGCGGAATGATCGGCATGGCCTACGCGGTCCGCCATCCGGAACGGATCAAACGACTGGTGATCCTGAATACCGGCGCATTCCACCTCCCCGCAGCAAAACAGTTCCCGCTGGGCTTAAGAATCTGCCGGGACACACAGTTGGGCACCCTGCTGGTGCGCGGCGCCAACGCCTTCAGCCGCGGAGCCTCCTGGGTCGGCTGCAAGCAAAATCCGATGACACCCGAACTGCGCAAACTGTACCAACTCCCCTACGACTCCTGGAAAAACCGCATCGCCACGCTGCGCTTTGTGCAGGATATCCCGCTGGCCCCCGGCGACCGCAATTATGAGCTGATCAGCCAGATCGCTGAGGGTATCAACCAGTTCCGAAATCTGTCGATGATGATCTGCTGGGGAGAAAAGGACTTCGTCTTCGACCGCCATTTCCTGGCCGAATGGCGACAACGCTTCCCGGAGGCAGAGGTTCACAGTTATCCGGATTGCGGTCACTACATCCTTGAAGACGCCAAGGATCAGGTCATACCGTTGATTTCTGCCTTTCTTGAGCGTACTTCGATATAACCTCCAACCATACAAAGGAAATATATGACCACCCTGCCCAAATGCCCTTCATGCAGTTCGGAATACACCTACGAAGACGGCGAGATGTTCGTCTGCCCGGAATGCGCCCATGAGTGGCCAAAAGCTGCAGCTGAGAGCACAGAGGTCGGCAGTGTAGTGCGTGACGCCTTCGGCAGTGTGCTTAACGACGGCGACTCGGTGACCGTTATCAAAGACCTGAAAATCAAGGGATCATCATCGGTGGTCAAGGTCGGCACCAAGGTCAGGAACATCCGCATCGTCTCGGGAGACCATGATATCGACTGCAAGGTCGACGGCATCGGCGCCATGCAGCTGAAATCGGGGTTTGTCAAGAAAGCGTAAGGTTACGAATCATGAATCCTCAACGCTTCATCAACATTGCCGCCCACCTGCCGGAGATGGCACGCCTGCAGCCTGACACCCCGGCCATCATCTTTCCCAAGGGAAACCGCCGCCTCTCCTTTCATGAGCTGAATGCCCTTTCTGACCGCATCGCCCACGGACTTGTGAAAAACGGCATCGGCCGCGGTGTGCGCACAGCTTTGATGGTGCCGCCCGGACCGGATCTTTTCGCACTGACCTTTGCCCTTTTCAAGGCCGGAGCGATACCGGTCCTGATCGATCCGGGCCTGGGAATCAGGAACCTGAAGGCCTGCCTGGCCGAGGCGGAACCGCAGGCCTTCATCGGCATCCCCAAGGCTCACATCGCCCGAATTCTGTTCGGCTGGGGCAAAAAAACGCTCCGGACACATGTCACTGTCGGACAGCGTCTGTTCTGGAGGGGAATCACACTGGCCGACCTGCTGCAGCATGAAGAAGAAAACACCTCCTTTTCACCGGCACCTACCGATCGCGATGATACCGCCGCGATCCTTTTCACCAGCGGCAGCACCGGCCCCCCCAAGGGAGCGGTCTACAGCCATGGCAACTTTTCAGCCCAGGTTGAGGCGCTGCGCGAGATTTACGACATCAAGCCGGGCGAGATCGACCTGCCCACCTTCCCGCTCTTCGCCCTGTTCGCGCCGGCCCTGGGCATGACCGCCGTAATCCCGGAAATGGATTTCACCCGCCCCGGATCTGTGGACCCGCAAAAGATAATCTCCGCAATCACCACATACGGCGCGACAACCATGTTCGGCTCGCCGGCCCTGATCAACCGGGTCGGTCGCTACGGCGCCGATCACGGAATCAAACTGCCCACGCTCAAGCGGGTCATCTCTGCCGGTGCGCCTGTGCCTGCCATAGTGCTGGAGCGCTTTACCAAAATGCTGCCGCCCGACGCCGAGATTTTCACCCCCTATGGAGCGACTGAGGCGCTGCCGGTCTGCTCCATAGGAAGCAATGAGATTCTGACGGAGACACGCGCCGTCACTGATGCTGGCGGCGGCGTCTGCATCGGCCGCCCGGTGCCCGGCATCAGACTGGAAGTAATCGAAATCAGCGACGATCCGATTCCGCTCTGGAAGGATTCACTGCGGGTGCCACCGGGAAAGATCGGCGAAATAGTTGTGCAGGGCGAACAGGTCACACGCGGTTATTTCAGCCGTCCTGAAGCCAACCGGCTCTCCAAGATCGCCGATCCGGCCGGAGGTTTTCTGCACCGCATGGGAGACCTGGGCGGAACGGACGACAAGGGCCGGATCTGGTTCTGCGGACGTAAATCCCATCGGGCAGAAACCCCGGACGGCCCTCTCTTTACAATCCCGGTGGAAGGGGTTTTCAACACCCACCCGATGGTGTTCCGCACCGCCCTTGTAGGTATAGGAAAAATGGGGGAGCAACGGCCGGTGTTGTGCGTGGAGCTTGAAAAAGGCGCCACGGTCAATAAGGATCAGATCGTAAAAGAACTGCACGATATTGCCAAAGCGCACGTTCACACACTCGGCATATCCACCTTCCTGTTCCACCCGTCCTTCCCGGTCGATATCCGCCATAACGCCAAGATATTCAGGGAAAAACTGGCAATCTGGGCAGAAGGGAAAATTGCATGAAGGCTCTTGTGACAGGAGGAGGCGGTTTCCTGGGTGGGGTAATCGTGAGAATGCTGCAAGAACGCGGAGACGATGTCAGGAGTTTTTCGCGCGGCGCCCATCCAGCCCTTTCAAAACTGGGCGTGGAACAGATCCGGGGCGACCTTTCCAACCGCCAACAGCTGACAGTGGCGGCCAAAGGATGCGACACCGTTTTCCACGTGGCGGCCAAAGCCGGTATCTGGGGCAGTTACGATGACTTCTACAGTGCCAATGTAACCGGTACGTCCAATGTTCTGGACGCCTGCCGTGAAAACGGCATCAGCCGACTGGTCTACACCGGTTCGCCAAGTGTGGTTTTTGACGGGTTGGATGTGGAGGGGGGCGACGAGTCTCTGCCCTACCCGTCCCATTATGAGGCCCATTATCCGAAAACCAAGGCCCTGGCCGAACAGATCGTGCTGAAAGCCAACTCTCCCGATCTGGCCACGGTTTCTCTCCGCCCGCACCTGATCTGGGGACCGGGGGACAATCACCTGGTTCCACGCATCATTTCCAAAGGGCGGGCCGGCAAGCTGCGGCGGATCGGGAGTCGCCCCTGCCTGGTGGACACGGTCTATGTGGATAATGCCGCAAGTGCCCATCTTCTGGCGGCCGACCGCCTGGTAACGGGAGGGAGCGTCGCCGGCAAGGCCTACTTCATCTCCAATGGCGAGCCGCTGCCGCTCTGGGAGATGGTCAACCGGATCCTGGCAGCCGCCGGACTGCCGCCCGAGAACCGCAGCATTTCACCAAAAGTCGCCTATGCGGCGGGTATCATCTGCGAAGGGCTTTGGAATCTGCTGCATCTGTCCGGTGAGCCACCCATGACCCGCTTCGTGGCAAAAGAACTGGCCACGGCTCACTGGTTCAACATCGATGCCGCCCGCCGGGATCTGGACTACCAGCCGCAGATATCGATACAGGAAGGGCTGCAGCGGCTTCGTCAATGGCTGGCAACAGAACAGCCATGACACCGCAGCACTGCCCCGGACCGGGCGAAGTTCATATCCTGCTGTTCAATCTGGCTGTAAATGCTGCGGAACTGGCCAGATTAGAGCGGCTGCTGAGTCAAAACGAACTGGAACGGGCCGAACGCCTGATAGACCGGCAGATTCGCAATCGTTTTATCGCCGGGCGCGGCCGGCTCCGCGAAACTCTTGCCAACTACCTTAACCAGTCACCTGCCAGCCTTCCTCTTGCAGCCAATCAGCACGGAAAACCTTTTTTGTCAGCTGAACACCTCAATCATGAACTAAGCTTCAACCTGTCCCATTCAGGCGATCTGGCCATCATGGCAATTGCAAAGCAGTGCCAGCTGGGGATTGACCTGGAGCAGCTCCGGAAAGATCTGCCGTTCAGGGCCATGGCCCAGCAGTTTTTTTCCTGCCTCGAACAGACGGATCTGTTCTGCTTGCCGGCAGAGCTGCAGCCGGCCGCCTTCTTCCGCTGCTGGACCCGCAAGGAAGCTTATCTGAAAGGATGCGGCAGCGGCTTTTCCCGGCCTTCCAACCTTTGCGATGTTTCATTGCTCCCCGACCAGCCGCCGGCGCTGCTTGCGGACAGACACGATCCCGAACAGATCTCCGGCTGGTGTCTGCTCGATCTCGACGCCCCCGCAGGTTTCTGCGCCGCCTTGGCGATCCAGGGCCAATCCCCCTTCACAGTTAATTTCACACACTCCTGAATAACAATCTCAGCCGTTTTGTTGCAATGTCTTCATAATATGGTATTTTTATTTTCTGCTCAAGGCATTGAATATCAACCACTAAAGGAGAATACTTATGGACGCTTCGACTGTCACAAAGTATCAGGATCTGGCCATGCAGTATGTCACCGCCTTTGGAGTTAAAATTCTGGCTGCAATCGCCTTCTGGGTCATTGGCCGCTGGCTGATCGGATTTGTTGTCGGCCTGGTGCGCAAAGCACTGGAAAAACAAAAGTTCGATCCGAGCCTGTTGCGCTACATCGGCTCAATCATCACGATAACCCTTAATATCGTGCTGGTAATCGGCATTCTCGGTTATTTCGGCATCCAGACGACATCCTTCGCCGCCCTGATCGCCGCATCAGGACTGGCCATAGGCATGGCCTGGTCGGGACTTCTGGCAAATTTTGCAGCCGGTGCGTTTATCATAATATTAAGGCCGTTCAAAGTCGGTGATTTTGTGACCGTGGGCGGCATAACCGGCACAGTCGCGGAGATCGGTCTTTTTGCAACAGGCGTCAATACACCTGACAACATTCATACCATCATCGGTAACGGCAAAGTTTTCTCCGATACAATCCAGAATTTCACCGCCAACCCGTTTCGCCGGGTTGACCTTAAAGCGCAGCTGGCCGGATCAACCGATCATGCAACCGCCATGGCTCTCTTGAAGGAAAAAATCCACGCCATACCCAATGTACTGAAAAGTCCTGCTGTAGATGTGGAGATCCTGGAATTCAATCTGGTCGGACCTGTTCTGGCGGTACGTCCCTACTGCCACAACGACCACTACTGGCAGGTCTATTTTGACACTAACCGCACGATTCGAGAAAGCTTCGGAGCGGCCGGATTTGCAGCACCGATGCCGGCCCAGGTCGTGCTGATGCAGGGTGCGGTGGATTGTCAGAAACAATAAAACATACTCCGGCGGAAAGGACTTCCATGATTCGCAAAGTTTTTTTTCTATTTTTCCTGCTTGCCTCAAGCGCTACTTGTGTTCATGCCGCGGACGGCGACACTGTCGGGCGGGTAAAAACGGTCTCCGGCCCCGTTCATGTCATAAGAGGATCTGATAATCTTGCAGCGAAACCGGGTATGAAGCTTGTCAGCAGCGATACGCTGATAACCGGCAAGAATGGCTCAGCTGGAGTTGTTTTCAGCGACAACAGCACACTCTCGCTCGGTTCGGACACCAGGTTCCAGATTTCCCGATATGAGTTCAACGTGCTGGAAAAGAAAGCCGGCTTTGTCGGACGGATTAGTCGCGGGACCATGGTTTATCTCAGCGGTCTGATTGCCAGGATGAATGCGGATGCAACCCGCTTTGAAACCCCTGTTGCGGTAGCAGGAGTCCGGGGCACGAAACTGGCCATCAAGGTGGATGGTGGCGACAATGAATAATCAGACACGTTTTCTATTCATGTCGCTGGCCATGCTCCTATTTACACTCTGCGGGTGTTCAGGGCCTCGCAGCCAGTTCGTCCTGCTGCCGTCACCGGACGGACATGTGGGCAAGGTAACGGTATCCGCTAAAACCGGCGTTACAACTCTCGGCAATGCATACGAATCCACCATGCTTGCCAGCCCCGATGACCGCCCGTCGCCGCCGGTTGTCATGTCGGAAGAAAAGGTAAACAGCCTTTTCAAAGAGGCCCTGGCCGCTCAGCCGGCTGCTCCTGTTACATATCTGCTTTATTTTGAACCGGCATCTTCCACGCTTACAAAAGAGTCCGAAGAGCTTCTGCCACGGATTGTGGAGTACATCCGTAAAACAAATTCCAGCGACATCGGAATCAGCGGCCACTCGGATAAAGTAGGGTCTAGGGATGTCAACATCAGGATTTCACGGGAGCGCGCCGAAACGGTGGCAAGGCGGCTGGTCGGAATGGGAGTTGAGTTGGAGTCTCTGGATGTGGCCTCCTACGGCATGGAGCTGCCGCTGGCTGACACCCCGGAAGGGATTCCTGAACCGCGCAACAGAAGGGTTGAAATTGTGGTCAGGTAATTTGGGTTTTCAGTTCAATCCGTACACACAAGCCCCCGGACCGGTGTTTCCGGACGCGGGCTTGTTCTTTTAGGTTACAGTATATCGCAAGTTATGCGAAGAATCCTGGCCGGCACATTTTCCATCCTATGTTTGAATCGACAGCCTGCCATCGACCACACTTTTAAGCACTTCCCGCAGCTGATCATAGCTATACGGTTTTCCGATTAATCCGGCAATATCTTCCAGTGCAATCCGAGAGGTAACATCAGCATCACCAAAACCACTGGAGACAATGATCGGCAGGTCTGCCCTGATACTCTTCAGCTCCCTGAACATCTCATAACCGTTCATTACCGGCATGCCCATATCCGTAATAACAAGGCCTATATCAAAGGCATTTTCGTGATACATCTGTAATCCTTCCCTGCCGTTTGATGCCGTTATGACAGTGAATCCAAGTTCCTCAAGCATCTCTTTCGCAAGATGCAGAATCTGCTCCTCATCCTCTACAAGCAAAACCGTACCGGTTCCTTTCCACGGCACAGGCGGGGCAGCCTGCATCCGGGACTTGTCTTCACAGGACACATCTGCCTGAACAGGCAGATAAACTCTGAAGCTTGTCCCCTGACCCTGCCGGCTGAAAAGCTGCAATGCTCCATTGTGTGCTGTAATGATTCCGAGTACTGCAGACATCCCGAGACCACGCCCGGTGAACTTTGTTGTATAGAACGGCTCAAAAATCCGTCGTATTGTTTCATCGTCCATTCCGCAGCCGTTATCGGTGACTTCCAGGCAGGCATACCATCCGGGAGCAATGGCTTTGCCTTGATGATCCTTATCATCGGACTGATCGGAATTGACTTCTGTTTTTGAAAGCGAGACACGGATTTCACCATGTTTCTCACCGATGGCCTCAGCAGCATTAATAATCAGATTCATGACCACCTGACTGAGTTGACTGGCATCTCCCAGCACAGCGGGGATATCGGCCGAACAGCAAAGCTTCAGCTCCGCATTCTGACCGATTGATGACTTCACCAATATGGCCATTTCGTCCACCAAAGCCGCAAAATCAATCCGGGTCTTCACAATATGGGTTTTCCCGGCGTATGCCAGCATCTGACGGCAAAGCTCGGCAGCACGTGCAGCAGCTGTTTCTATTGGTGTGATATGATTCCCGGCCTCCTGCGGCCGCAGTTTTGCCATGGAGCAATGGCCGATAATTACGGCCAGAAGATTGTTGAAATCGTGAGCAATCCCACCTGCCATGACTCCAAGGCTTTCCAGCTTCTGGGAATTGAGAAGCTGTTTTTCAACATGCATGCGTTCTTCTTCTGCCCGCTTGCGTTCACTTATATCTCTGACAACAGCTATGAATCTGTCATTGTCATCGGATGCGATTTTTTTCAGTGAAACTTCACTCCAGAACAGTTCTCCTGATTTTTTGCGCGAAAGCCACTCATAAACCTGTGGTCCTTCAGATACAGCCTTGCTAATTTTCTCGACAACTTCCACCTTTGAATAAGGCGGCTTTCCCTCGGACAGCCCCCCCACTTCCACAGCCAGAGCTTCTTCATAACCATAACCGAATACTTCCAGCATGCGGTCATTCACATCAATAATCCGCCCACTCCGGGCATCAAGTATAATTATGGCCTCGTTCGTTGCATTGAAGATAGTCCCATAGTTTTTCAAACTCTCAGTCCGGCTCTTTTCGGCAGCGGCCAATTTCTGAACAAAGCGGTTGATCAGGATGTAGAGGAGTGTCGCTGTGCAAAGTATAAAGAGAGAACCTTTAATTACAGCAATTTTGACCATCACCGCCGGATCATTGGCCAGCCAGCCCAGCACGGTATCCGAGCCGTATATCCAGGCCAGACCGAAAAGCGCATAAATTGCCACAATCTTTAACGTCGCAGTCCGGAGTTTACGAGAAATCTGATGACTCATGGTTATTCCTTGCGATCCGTTTTCTAAATACTGAACCAGCTGTTTTTGTCATACGAGCCAAACGACGCCTGACAATACTACTCCGGATACATTATTCGACATAAAACCGCAACATGCCAGCATGTTTTTATCAATTTAATTGCAGAGATCCGCGTAGTTGCAGTCAACAGCTTTTTTGGGTTACTATCAGCCAGGATGTAACTGACTGAAACTCTTCCAGGGGAATAACAATGAGAATAGCAATAGTCGGATCAGGAGCTTTGGGACTTTTCTACGGCGGGCTTCTGCAGAGGGGCGGCAACGAGGTGCATTTCCTGCTGCGAAGTGATTATGACGCCATAATGCGGGACGGACTGACCGTACATTCTATCAATGGAGATTTTCGCCTGCCAGACGTTAATGGACACAAAAACACCGCTGAAATCGGTCCGGTCGACTTGGTGCTGGTCGGTTTGAAAACCTTCGCTAACCAGCAACTTGGTGAGCTGATCTGGCCGCTTCTCTCGGAGAACACCCAGATACTGACACTGCAGAACGGGCTTGGCAATGAAGAATATCTTGCAGATTTATTCGGCGCTGAAAGGATTATCGGCGGGGTCGCATTTCTCTGTTCCAACCGTGGTGAACCGGGGCACATCCACCACACCGCAGCAGGCCGGATCATTATTGGAGAGTACAAAAATGTTGATCAGGCGCGACTTGAGTTGCTGACTGAATGTTTCAGATCAGCCGGCATCGACTGCAAGACTACCCAGGACCTGAAGAAAACCCGCTGGGAAAAGCTGGTCTGGAACATACCCTATAACGGCCTCTGCGCGCTGATTCAGCAATCGGTAGATCTGCTGATGAAGGTTCCCGCCACCAGAGAACTGGTGAGGAATCTGATGATTGAAGTCATTATCGCCGCCAACGCCCAGGGGCTGACAAAATCCATCCCGGAAAGTTATGCCGACAGCATGCTTGACTTTACCGACGGGATGGGTGTCTACAAACCGTCAATGCAGATCGATCGCGAAGAAGGGCGGGAACTGGAGATTCAGGCCATCTTCCGTGCACCGCTGGATTATGGCAGGCAGCAGGGCGTCAACATGCCTCGGGTTGAGATGCTGACAACGCTGCTGGAGCAGATCGGTACGACTTGATCCTACGCAGCCGTTTCAACTCGATGTTCAGCTGATAATCACCTCTGCATTGCATCACAATTAAACAGCCTGGCATCCGGCTATTCTTAAAATTCTATCAGTCAAAATCAATTGTCTGACTTCACAGGGCAAATCTCACCGGATTT
The DNA here is from genome assembly GCA_964420435.1 of uncultured Geobacter sp. Classification (GTDB taxonomy): domain Bacteria; phylum Desulfobacterota; class Desulfuromonadia; order Geobacterales; family Pseudopelobacteraceae; genus JACRCG01. The sequence continues at coordinate 94,146 of CAYQTC010000010.1, read as the reverse complement.
GCCCTGTTTTTTTCGACCCGACATCCCCCTTCCTCCGCTGATATTATATTTTTTCACAAGAGCTTGTAATCATCGAAAAGCATGTTAAACGTTAACCTATTCACATAATGTCGCATCATAAGGCAAATATTTCAGTGACTTGCATTAGAAAGCAAATGAAGTGCGCGAAACCGGTCGCAAGGAGGGCAAAGCGCTCCCTTCGCCACCATGAAAAGAGGGGGTGAATCAGTTGGCAATATCAAGTGACTTCACCCTGAACGTGGCTGCTATATGTTGACAACCGGAAAGGAGGTTAATTTAGATGGGCATAAATTGGATTCTGCGATTGCTCGCCTGCATACCGCTTCTGGCGGCTTCGACAGCCTGGTCAGCGGAAGTGCACGGCAGAAGCTCCACTCAATTTCTGTGGTTCACCAACTATTTTAATGACAGGAAACAGGCTGAATTGGCCGAATACCTGAATCTGTCGATAAGCGGCGTAGACAAGGCCGGGAAACTCACTTTTCACGGATACGGCCGCGCCACTCAGGATGTTCAGAATGGAAACGGCTTGAATGGAAGACTCTATTATCTGTATGCAGACTACCGGGGTCTCTTTGACAAGGTGGACATCAAACTGGGCAGACAGTTTGTAAACTATGCCGCCGGCAGTGCTCTGATCGACGGAGGCCAGATCGATCTCAAGAACATCGGCCCGTTGGGTTTTTCGGTGATGGGCGGCCGCAATGTGGTCTTCAGCCTGAATGGTGAAAGCGGCCACGAAGGTGATTACACCTATGGCGTTTCCACCTACCTGTCCGGCGTAAAAAACACCGATCTCGAACTCTCATGGTTTCGAAAACTGGACCAGGGTGACGTTGCCCGCGACATACTGGGAGCATCCTTCAAACAGTTCCTCTTCAACAATTTCAAACTCTATGGAAATGCCCGCTTCGATCTTTCCAGCGAGGTGTTCAACGAGGTCCTGGCGGGAGTAAAATACTTCCCGACCTCCACCCTGAACCTGACCGGCGAATGGTACCAGAGCTATCCGACCTTCGACACGACCTCGATTTATTCGGTCTTTGCCGTAAACCGCTACCAGGAAGGCGTTTTCCGGGCAGACTACACCATCAACGATATGTTTTCTGTTAATGGCGGCTACAGTATTCAGGACTACGGCGAAGGCGCCGATGCCAACGTCTATGAAATCGGCGTCCGCATCAGACCTTTCCCGCAGGTTGCAATTGCACTCAACTACGACAAACGCCAGGGTTATGGCGGCAACCTGAACGGCGGAACCGCAGAAGTCGCGTACGAACCTGTCAAAAAATTGGAACTTGCCGGCGGAATCCAATATGACGTTATCAAGCGCGATTCCATGACCGGCGAGGATTATGCCCGCAGATTCTGGCTGGGCGGCAGATACAAAGTCAGCGACAAAATGTCGGCAATCATCAGAGTCGAAGATTCAGTCAATATTAACTATAAGGAAGACTGGCAAGGACGTGTCGTCTTCAACTATGACTTTTAGAAAGGGGGGACATCAGTGAAGAAGCTATTTTTCATCGTTGCAATTCTGGGATTTGCCCTGGTGATTCTCCAGCAGAAATCATACGCCGATAAAATTGAACACAAGGATTTTTCCTCCATGGAGTTCAAAGACTGCAACTCCTGTCACAAAAGCGAGGGAGCCGCGCCCACCCATGACAGCGACTGGATTCGCGGACACCGGCTTGTGGCTGGCAAAGCTGACGGCAAATGCAAAGAGTGCCATAAACAGGCCTGGTGCCTGGATTGTCACCAGGGCGGCGGATCAGGGGACAATCTGTCAACCTCAAATTCTGGCCGGGACTACAAACCCAAGAGTCACCGCAGTGACTTCCGTGTTCTGCATCCGCTCAAAGCAAAAGACAATCCCCAGAGCTGTATTCGCTGCCACGACCAGAAGTACTGCAGCGAGTGTCATTCAAAATTCCCGCGCAATAAAATTCAATTTGAATCTCACCGACGTCAATTCAGCAGAATCCAACTCCAGAGTACCGGAGCTACCCACGAAAACTTCAACGCAGCCCAGTGCCAGACCTGCCATCCAGGCGGCCTTGTGCCGACGCACCAATGGTCAGGTGAACATGCCCGCGAAGCGCGCCGCAATCTGCAGGCATGCCAAACCTGTCACGAAGATGGTGAAGTGTGTATTAAATGCCACAGCGCCCGCTCAGGTTTAAAAGTAAGCCCCCATCCGCGCAACTGGGGCTCTATCAAGAACAATCTCAAGTCCAACAGCAATGGCAGAACCTGCATCAAATGCCATAACAACTTTTAAACAATCCAGCATTAGGAGGAAATTCTGCATGCGTAATACATTATTATCCGGAAGTGCAGTTCTATTCCTGTCTGTATCGGTTTTCCTGCTCAATGGCTGCGGTTCAGCCAAAAAAGAAGGCGCCGAAGACCCGTTGTTAACACCGACCAAGGCTGGCTCCGCATCCTGCACCAATGTCTGCCATGCCGCAACCATTGACATCACCGGAAACGTCATCGCCACAACCTGGGCGGCAACACCCCATACAAGCGTGTCCGGAGTCCAGTGCGAGGACTGTCACGGTGCCGCGGGTCTTCACCGCGGAGTAGGTCCGGTAACCTTTCCCAATCCACCGGCCTCACAATGCGCACAACTGACCTGCCATCCGGCCATCAACGGCGTTCCGACTCTCGGAAACTTCAACGCCACAGCGCACGCCAACGCCAACCAGGTACCGGACAGCTCCTTCTCCCAGATCCCCACCCCGGTTTCAGCAGCACGGCACGCGGAGGAGTGTTCCCGGTGCCACAACGTCAATCAGCGCTTTGATTTCGATTTTGCAGGCAACCCGGTCAAGCCGGATCTTAACAATCTCCCCACTCCGTCAGTCTCCTGCGCATCCTGTCATGACGGTCATCAGCCGCAGCAGATGGCAACCATTCCCCAGCGCACTGCACGGGTCGGCTACCCGGTCTTCCGCAAGTTCGTGATCAACCCCGCCACCGGACAGCAGATCAATTCCACTACCGCCGGAGCACAGAACCTGGCCGGATTCATCTTCCAGCCGACCTGGGCGGTGCAGCCCAATGGCACTCTTGACTTCACCGCGGTCCTGGCCTCTCCCCGCATCAGCGAGCTGAGGCCTGACAGGCTCTGCGGATCCTGCCATACCAAGGGCACCTACAAAACCAGCGGCCAGGTAACGCACCAGGATGACATCTACACCCAGTGGTCCGGCTCCGGACATGGCGACCGTTTTGCAGCGGCATTCGCCGAGTTTTCCGCCGACCCGGCGGCATACGGCTTCGCCGATATCAGCCATCGCACCGCCTATCCCATCGACATGGGATTACCCCGCTTTGTGACCGCAGGGCCGGCCACACCGGCACAGAACGCCGGAAACAACAACTATCAATGCTTCAAGTGCCACAACGGCCTGACCTCCCTGGCCTTCCAGAATGAAGTCCAGGGCACACCGCTGGCGCCGGTGGTTTTCGGCGATGTGACTGTCACCTGCATCACCTGTCACAACCCGCATTCCGATGCGCCCGGCAATCTCAAAAACACCCGCAAGCCGGTGGCCATGAGCCATTACTCGGCAGCCATCCGCAATTCATCGGTGACGCCGGCCGTCACCATCGGCTCTCTCAAGTTTTCCGGCAACGTTTTCCTGGATAACACGCCGGTTCCGGCTGCTACCGGCAATGAGACAATCTGCATTTTCTGTCACCAAGGCAGAGAATCAGGTTTTACCCTCTTCAAATTGCGCCTTGCGGCCGACAATTCCCTGCCGGGAAACTTCCTGAACGAGCATTACCTCGGCACCGGTTCCATGCTCTGGGGGAGGAATGCCTATGAGTACTCAACAAAGCAGTACGGCGCTGTCATTGCCCACCAGCAGGCCAACTGCAATACATGCCACATGACCCCGAGCGGCCGCAACGATCTGGGCGGTCATAGCTGGCGGATCGTATCCGAGGCGGACGGCACCGTCAACAATGCGTCCTGCAACGTGGCCAGCTGCCACAACGGACGGGTGCCGGGCACCGGGACAGGACTGGCCGCCTTCCGCGACACGCTCTTTGATCCTACCAATGACTACGACGGTGACGGCCTTGTGGAAGGCATTCCCGAGGAAATCAGGGATCTGTCGATTCAGTTGATAACTCTGCTTCAGGCCAATGGAGTATTCTACTCGGATACAAAATATCCCTACTTCTTTGCAAACGCGGCGCTCACCACGAACTTCTCGGCCTGGACCCTGCCGACCCTCAAGGCGGCCTTCAACCTTCAGTACGTTATCAAGGGACTGCCGTCTGCGGCGCCGGCCAGCCAGGTCGGACAGCCAAACCCCTCGGCCGCCAGCCACAACTACCGCTACAACATCCAGATCCTCAGGGATTCCTATGATAATTTGCAGGTCAACGGAGTTGCCGGACAACTGGACCGCAGTGGCCAGCCGCGTCCGGCCGGCACCCGGCCTGCGACCAACTACGACCCGCAGCCCGGCGGAGGATTTAATCCGAGGCAGTAGTTCCGGTACTGGAGGGCCGTTTTTTCGGTCCTCCAGCCACACAAAAGCTTCAGAGGGAGGATAATAATGATCTGGAAGAAACTTTACATTCGAGGATGGTGCCTTTTATCGGCAGTCCTGTTCATTTCAGCATGTGGCAGTGACGGTGGCGGCACCGGTTCGGTGCAGACGCCGGCTGAAATCAACATATCCGCGCTGCTGACGCGTTCGCAGGAAAATCCGGCTTTCACCAATTTCAGCTCCAGCGGGGCCGGTTCCATTACCGTTGACCCGGCCACCAGGAAAATCAGCGGGGTCATCGTTACCAGCAATATGCTGGGAACGGCGGCCCATATCCACAGCGCGGCTCCCGGAGCGACAGGCCCCGTTGAAATCCCCTTTACCGGCGGGCCATCGGTATGGAGCATTCCCGACGGCACCATACTTACACCCGATCAACTGACCAAGCTGAATGCCGGGCAGCTCTATTTCAATGTCCACAGCGCCAAGGCTCCGGGTGGCGAAATTCGCGGACAGATCACCCAGCTGGTTCGCTTTGCAACTCTGTCAGGCACCGACGAGACACCGCCGGTCGTTACCACAGCCAGAGGCACGGGTGTCCTGGCGCTGAATCCCGCCACCGGCCAGATCAGCGGCTTTGTCAGAACTGTCGGCATAACCGCGACAGCCGCCCATATCCATCAGGCCGCAGCCGGGTCGGCAGGCCCGGTGATCGTCCCCCTGGCAGAAACAGCCCCCGCCAGCGGCATCTGGTCCGTTGCCGCCGGAACCATACTGACACCCGCACAGATCGCCGCCTTCAACGCAAATGAGCTCTATTTCAACATTCACAGTGCCGCATTTCCGGCCGGCGAGATTCGCGGACAGATCCTCTCGGCTTCACTTAATATCAAGACCGCTCTCCTGAACGGAACCCAGGAGATTCCGTCAGTATTGACAACAGCCAGCGGTACCGGGATTGCGGTGGTTAATTCCGTAACCCGCGAGATCTTCGGCGACATTAAAACCGCCGGTCTGACCGGAACAGTGGCCCATATCCACGAGGCTGCTGTCGGCATTTCCGGAGGCGTTCGGGTCAACTTCGACAAAGTGGCCACCTCACCTCCCAATGACCTGTGGGTGGCCAGGGACAGCGACCGGATTCTCACTCCGGCCCTGGTGACGGCCTTTAATTCCGGCAACCTCTACTTTAATGTCCACACAGCAGCAAACCCGGGTGGAGAAATTCGCGGACAGCTCAACAGTGCGACTACAGTTTTCACTCTCGGCGGCGGGACATTGATCAGCGATCCGTCCTCACCGGGAACACCCCAGCAGCCGGTGGTGTTTCCCTCTGTCGGGGTATCGTATTCAAATCACATTCAGCTGATTTTCGACACCTACTGCATCGCCTGCCATGCTCCTGCCAGGACCGCTGCCTTCCTGCCGCTGACTTTGGGGCCTTCCTATGCAAATCTGGTAAACATTCCCGCAGTGAACCCGTTCCTTCCCGGCCCAAGGGTCATTCCCGGGAATTCCACTGACAGCGTTCTCTTCAAACGGGTAAGCGGAATCGGGCTGACATCTCCGACGCAAAGAATGCCCTTGGGCGGACCGTTCCTTGATACACTCAACCCGAGTGCCATAAATGCAATCAAGGGGTGGATCGACGAGGGCGCACTGAACAACTAGCAAAACAGATCCGCCCCAAATTTCTTGCGGCCGTCCACAGCAATGTGGACGGCCGCAAGAAATTTGGCCCCATATAGGTTTGCCGGGTTGACCCGCTGGCCCGAGCTTTTCGGGCTGGCGGCGTCTAACCGGCTGGAATTGATTTTATTCTTGCATGTCTCTGTTTTATTACGTACAGTATTTCTGTACATATATTGGAGGTGTTACATTATGCTACAAACAACCTATACCAATGCCAGGGCACATTTCGCTGGTCTTTGCGACGAGGTCGCAGACAACAGGGAAATAGTAGTCATCCGTCGTCGTAAAGGTGGCAATGTCGCTATGATTGCTGCTGAAGAATTGCAGAGTCTGGTAGAAAGTGCTTATCTCATGCGTTCTCCCAAAAATGCCGAGAGATTGCTTTCTGCTCTAGAGCGGGCGTTGAAAGGCGGCGGTGAAACATCAACGCTGCAGTCGCTCCGTTCCGAGGTCGGTCTTGAAGACTAAGCAGCGAGAGTCCGTGTTCCAACCTGAATTCCGCGAAGATCTCCGCTATTGGGTCGAAACTGACCGAAAGTTTGCGCTACGTGCTTTTGATTTGATTGAAGCAATCATGCGCGATCCGTTCACTGGTATTGGTAAACCAGAACCACTCAAATACTTTGCAAGCGGTGCTTGGTCACGGCGCCTCACTCAAGAACACCGCATTGTTTATCTTGTACGTGATGACCGAATCGACTTCCTCCAGGCGCGATACCATTACTAACTGTCTTCTCTTTCTTGTCTTTTCCCCTCAGCCCCGGTCGGTGTCTAAGGGCCTGGTTGGAACTATCTCGTTTCGCTTTGTTTCAGCTTTTCGCGTTCGAGCTTTAACTTTTCTATTTCAAGTTGCAATTTCAGTTTTTCGATTTCTGCATTTGAATCGATGGATGCCTTCTGATTTTTCGATAATGCCTCGGAAAGTGCCATATTGAAGCAATCAGAATAGGTGCGAGTCTTGAAAATTACAGCCTTGATACCGGAGCACCTTACGTCTCCACAACAATCAAAGGAAAATCTTTCAATATCTTTTGGATCAATCCACGCCGTGTTTTCTCCTTCTTCTGCATCCTTTCCATTTCTCCAGTACCTTACATGAAGACGTCCGTCTGAAATGCTCTCAGCGGCCATTACTCCAGAGATAACTGCACTACTTTCAAAAGCAACGAACGGGAATCCTTTTCTCACCATTTCATCAACTTCATCTCCAGTTGATCGAGCATAGACTTTTGCATTATCTGCCTTTGCGATATATCCCATTCCGATGTTTGAACCATATCCAGCCCAGGATTGAGAAGATAGTCCCAGTAATGAAGCTATAACCGCTATCGTTATGATTTTCATTTTTCCTCCAAGTTCGGTTCATGGTGTGACTATAAGAAGACTCTCCGGCCTTTATAACGAGTGGGTGTTCTGATTAATAGTTGTTCTGCATAGTCTGGTAATCGATGACGGTCCCACTTTCGTCAAAAAATACTGAGAGGATGAAATTTGACGATTTTGTTGTCGTTTGTGCATAAAAAGGAACAACTACCGCAGTTCCTTCGGTGTTGTGAGACCAGTAGCTCCAAGTCTCCGCTGCAGTTAAATGCACAGGTAAGTTTACCTGCGCGGGTTCAGCTGATTTTGGGATTGTTTGTTTTCTTGTTGTTTGAGGCGGTCCAAAAAGGGAAAGAATGTCCTGCTGTGTCGTCTTCCCTTTTTGGATCTGTGTCACCGTTTCTGGTTTTAGATTCTCGTTGCCGATATGACGACTAAAACCACAGCTAGCGAGCAGTAACATTAGCAACGGGAACAGAAGTCTCTTCTTCATGGATTCTCCTTTTAGTTCAACGGGCCGGGAGATCACCTGACGGTTTTTAGGTCAGGTACATCTACCTGGTTATGTATCATAGGTTGGAATAATGACAGTCCAAGGCATTTCGCCACTATCATCAGGATGCGGAGTTATGTCTACTTGCCCTTTAGGCCATCCATAAAACTGTTCGCTAAAGTACAGCATTGCGCATAGCTTTCTATCGTACATATCGGTGCTTATGACAGTAATGGACAGGCCTTCCTCCTGTAACTTGAAAAATAGGTTTGGATTCGGCTCTTTAAACGCTACAAAAATAACAACTCCTATGCATCTCCCCTGGTTAATGCCACAATCAATCACCAAATCATCATGCTTTACGGTTTTGCTCGAAAGAGGGTATTTTGTAGGAATCATTGGGATAACACTAAACAAAGGCAGAGCACCTTCGTATTCTGAAAATGCCTTTATTCGCAGTCTATCTCTTTTGTCAACGCTGATGACAGGGAGGTTTACGACTCCAGATTTATGAAATGATAACTTTCCACCCAATTCCTCCTGAGCCAAAGATTTTCCGCTATCAGGGTTTATCTGTGTACCATTCACATCATCTTTGCTTATAGAAGCATTACCCTGTCTGCCAAAGCTGAACCTGCAAGCGCATCCGATGTATATACTTCCATCTGCGCCTTGCTGAAGCCAAAGGAATTCTCTAATTTCATTATTCGTTTTTAGGAATGTTCTGTTCTTAAATTTCATTTATATAACTCGTTTATATGCAGTTAGAGCCTGTCATCTACCTGTATATGCAAGCATCTATCTGTATATACATGCATCTACAGATAGATGCCTTCCAAGCATATACATATAGATGCTTTTTGGGGTTTCCGTGGTTATCTCTTTCATCTACCTGTATATGCTTTTCCAGTGGAATAGACCACCGGGGCTGGTTAGTCTTTCTGCCATTTGTGAACGTCTTTCACCATAACCGTCGGACATCCGCCCTTCTCATCGCCCCCGATTCCCGCATGCGGGAATTTCTACCTAACTATCTGTTTAATAACAATATGCATCAAAAAAAACAGGCAAATTTTTGCCATATATTTACACAAATCCAACGATAATGTTTAGCGCTTGTATTCTCCCATTGCTGTCATTTCAGCACCTTCATCTTTTGATACGTCATGCTGCGGAGTTTCTCCAGGGTGAGTTTGAGCGCTGTCTTCTGTTCCCGGCTCAACCTGGTATCGTCCAACATATAGAGCCGGTCGTAAAACTGATCCACAAAGGTCAGGTCTATGGGCGCATCTGCCGGTTTTGGTTTTGTGGTCTGTTTCCTGATCTCACCTCGGGTAAGTCCGCTGGCTTTGTACCTGGTATAAAGAGCAATCATCTTTTCCGGAGTTTTCAGCTTGGCGATTTCCACAAGAATACCCCGCGCGGTTTTGGGGTCTTTGCGGCAGTCATCCTTTACTTCTGCCGGTAAGCGGTTCAGAGAAAGCATTGCAGAAATGGCGGTATCCGATTTGCCCAGCGCCGAAACCAGGTCGCTTAAGGCATAATCGTGCAGCGCCCGCAGCCGTTCAACCGCCTCCGCCTCTTCGATGGCGGTCAGGTTTTCCCGCAGCAGATTCTCGATAATGGAGATCTCTGCCGGTTCGCCGTCGGTGATAATGGCCGGGACAGTCGCCAGCCCGGCATTTCTGGCTGCTTGAAATCGCCGCTCTCCGGAGACGATGACAAACACCCCGCCCACGCCCTCACGCACCAGAATCGGCTGCAACACTCCATGGCTGGTAATGGAAGCTGACAGCTCGGCCAGAGCCTGCTCATCAAAATACTTGCGCGGCTGCTCCGGATCCGGCTGCACCGAACTTATCGGTAGCTCGTATAGTTTGTCTTTTTCGTACACGGTTGGCTCAGCCGAAGCTGCCGATTTCAATGCGGCCATTGTTTTTCCCTCTTTAACATCTAATCCTTAAAAAAGCAGTTAACCGCCGATTAACGCCGATACACGCAGACAAATCAAAGACTTGTAAAGAATATTCTGCTAACCCAAAAGGTGAACTTCTTTTTTATAATAATTCCTGGTTTTCTCGGCGTTACTCGACGTTATTCGGCGTGTTCGGCGGTTCAACTGCCGTTTATAGGCTGATTTGCCAATGACTACGGTTAGCTGTTATTACTGTTCCACACACAGCACGACAAAATGCAAAAAGCCGCTCCAACAGCCAGAAGCTGAAAGATGCGGCTTTTTCTTACATCCAAATGTCCCCTCTTGCGGCAACCATTCAACCCTCCTGAACACGCGCAGGGCGCGCTACACTTACCCGATTCAATAGAAAAGGCGTTGCCAACAATTAAGGTTTTCTTATTGCACGGTCATGACATGCCTGTCAAGGCCGAAGCTACGAAATCAACAAGTAAGGAGCCCCCTGCGGGATGTTCGGTCTTGCTTTATTGCTTATTTCTTATCCTTGAAAATCGACGCCACAAGCTGAATGCCCTTTCTGTTCACCAACTCGGCAATCTTCAGGGCTGTATGGTTCACTGACTCCGTGCGAAAAATCTTACTGGTACTAATCAGACACGTAGAGAAAGAACGATCCCCCCGGAGAAAGGGAGATTTAGGGCGGATTTGAGTTGACTTTACAAACGAAATCCCTCCCTTGCAAAGGGAGGGATAAGCACTAAAGATCACAACTGCCGGAGTAGTGCCGGTTAGTAGATAATGATATAGCCGTGCTGTTCGGCAATCTTGCGGACTTCATCCTTGTCCTGGATGGTATAGGTTTTCCCTTCCAGTTTGAAGGTATAGCCACCCTGTCCATCCGGAATCGCATCCTCCAACAGAGCTTCAAAAGTTGCTGTTTTGATCATGTTATTCCTCCAGCCGGTTTCAGTTATTTACGCTGCCTGCCTTTTTAACCGCTTCCACAAGCTGCATCACATCGTCTCTGGTTGTCTGCCAGGAGCACATGAAGCGGGCACCGCCTGATCCGATGAAGGAGTAGAAACGCCAGCCGGCTGTGCGCAGAGCGTCCGCAACCGCTTCCGGCATTTCTACGAAGACCGAGTTGGCCTGGCGCGGATACATGATCCTGACACCGTCAATCGCTGTCAGTTCCTGTGCCAGCAAAGCAGCGCAATCATTGGCATGCCGTGCGTTCTTCAGCCATGTACCGCCCTCCAGCATGCCGATCCAGGGGGCCGAGATGAAGCGCATTTTGGAAGCAAGCTGACCGGCCTGCTTGCAGCGGTATTCAAACTCGTAAGCCAGTTCCTGATCAAAGAAAACAACTATCTCACCGATCGCCATGCCGTTTTTGGCGCCGCCAAGACAAAGAACATCAACTCCCGACCGCCAGCTGATGTCGGCCGGCGACACACCCAGTGACGCTACGGCATTTGCAAAGCGTGCGCCATCCATATGCACCCGCAGTCCGTATCTGCGTGCCAGTTCGCTGGCCGCGGCTATTTCCGCTGGAGTGTAAACAGTGCCGACCTCGGTTGCCTGCGTCAGGCTAAGCACTTTAGGCCTTGGGTAATGGATGTCGCTGCGACGGGTAATCGTGCGTTCAACCTCCGCCAGATCAAATTTGCCGCCTGGACCATGCACATGCAGCAGTTTGGTTCCGTTTGAAAAAAACTCGGGCGCGCCGCATTCGTCGGTTTCCACATGGGCCAGATCATGGCAGATGACGCTGTGATAGGAGCGGCAGAGTGATGCCAGTGCAAGTGAATTGGCAGCAGTGCCGTTAAAAACGAAGAACACCTGGCAGTCGGTTTCAAATATCTGCCGTATCTGTTCACAAGCCCGTTCAGTCCAGAGATCGTCTCCGTAGGAAGAGGCGAAACCGCTGTTGGCAGCCTGCATGGCCTGCCAGGCTTCCGGACATATCCCGGCATAATTATCACTGGCAAACTGATTGAGAGTTATCGGCTGAGTATTCCGATCCAAAACAGACATTATTACCTCCGAATCCTTGCAGAAGCGATGTTGTGTATATGTTAAAGCGTAAATTAGCATCAGTTTCGTCCTGTAGCCAGACATTTTCGGCATACGCTGTCACAACAGTTGAATAGTAACTGACAAGCGGTTATTATATCCTCTTGGCTAATCTTCAATACAAGGAAAAATCAATTATGCATTACAGCCGGATGCGGCTTTCACACAAGTTTGTTCTGGTATGTCTGTTCACCTCGATTCTGGTCGGCTTTACTGTTCTGCGAACGCCGTCTGTAACTGATGAACCGGGTGCTTCTCCTGAAGACAAGGCAGTAGAAGACCTCTCACGGGTTGAATATCCCAGCCTGGCAGGCATCAAATGGCACCCGCACTTCGTCCAGCCCCACCAGACGCTGGAATCGCTTTTCGGAAACGACTGGGTCTGGGTCGCCCGCTTCAACCGGGTAGACAGAAGGCATGTTTATCCCGGCATGACCATCAAGGTGCCGGATGATATTGCGGATATCCGCAATTACACACCGCTGCCCAAATTCTACGAACCGGCTGCACGGTATGGCAAATACATTTTGGTAGATATAACAGAGCAATGGCTGGGAGCCTACCAAAACGGCAGGCTGTTTTTTTCCGCACCGGCTGCCACCGGCAAGGCCACCACCGAAACTCCCACCGGCATGTTCCGGATTGATGCACGACACCTTACGCATACCTCGTCACTCTACAAAACGGCCAATGGTGAAGAGCAGTACCCGATGGACAATGCCATTCGCTTTCACATCGGTGAGGACAATGTGTCCTATTGGATTCATGCCCGTGATCTTCCAGGACGTCCCGCATCCCATGGCTGCATCGGACTGTTCGACGAAGAGATGCAGAACCGGGTTTTCGGCACTCCCCGGAATCCTGTGCTGATGGATTCGCAGAAAGTTTACGAATGGGCGGCTGGTGAAGAAGAATATGGTGAGGATTACGGGGAACTGGATGAATTGGAAGACGGACCGACTGTCGAGGTTCGCGGCTCGCTGCCTCGCTATCTTGGTGCGCCTCCAAAACTTTTGGATAGGAAAAAATCCTGAATCGGGGGGGGATCATGAAAATATATTTACTGGCTCTGCTGGCAGTCTGCGTATCCGCAACACCAGTCATGGCTTCACGCACAGTGTATCTGAAAGAGGGAGGAACCATCAGCGCTAAATCCGTCTGGCGGACGAAAAACAAGGTCCACGTCCTGGTAAACCGCGACACGCTGACAGAATTTCCCGCATCTGAAATCGATTTGAAACGCACCTTTGTCCGCAAACATCGTGCTGCACGGAAACAGGCCCCGGCTCCAGGCGCATCAAAAGAAGCAACTGTCGCACAAGTCGGCGCTGTAGTGAGTCAGAAACCGGGCAATACCAAGACCAATCTTCAGCTCCCCGTCATGCCGAAGCTCGCGGATAGGAATCCCGAAAGTCTGTTGCCCAAAGGCGAGGGAGGGACAATCAGGAAACATAAAAAAGAAATGGCAGAAAGGATCGGCGAATAGAATCAGTCCTTTCATAAACCAAAAGGGGCGAATCAGATTAACACTGCTTCGCCCCTTCCTTTTGATTTTACAGCTGTCTTATTTGGCAAGCCAGCGGGCCACATCCTTGGCATGATAGGTTATGATAATATCAGCACCGGCTCTTTTGAAAGCGATCATGGTTTCCATCACTACCCGCTCCTCATCAATCCAGCCTCTCTGGGCAGCTCCCTTGACCATGCTGTATTCACCCGAAACATTATAAACCGCCAGCGGCATTTTATACTCGTTGCGCAGATCCCTCAATATATCCAGATAAGGCAGTCCAGGCTTGACCATGATAATGTCGGCGCCTTCTTCAATATCCGCAGCAGCCTCGCGAAGAGCCTCAAGCCGGTTGGCTGGATCCATCTGGTAACTGCGCCGGTCGCCGAACTGTGGAGTAGACTCAGCCGCCTCTCGAAACGGTCCATAATAGCCTGAGGCATATTTAACAGCATAGCTCATGATCGGAATCGAATCGTAGCCATGCTCGTCCAGCATTTCCCTGATGGCCGCCACTCTTCCGTCCATCATATCGGACGGAGCCACCATATCGGCTCCGGCCTGTACATGTGAAAGGGCTTCTTTCGCCAGCAGTTCCAAGGTCGAATCATTGTCGACATCACCATCTTTGATAATCCCGCAATGGCCATGATCTGTGTATTCACACATGCAGACATCGGTTATGACCGCCAGACCCGGCACTTCTTTTTTCAGGGCCCGGATCGTTTCCTGGATGATTCCGGTTTCAGAATAGGCGTCACTTCCGACCGCATCCTTGGTCTCGGGAATTCCAAACAGTATTACCGCAGGAATGCCCAGGTCCCGGACCTCTTTTGCCTCTGCCACTATATGTTCGATTGACTGCTGATAAATTCCGGGCATTGAGGAAATTTCTTTCCGAATCCCGCTGCCGAATGCCGAAAACATCGGATATATCAGATCACTTACCGAAACAGATGTTTCACTTACCATACGGCGGAAAATTTCATTGCCCCGGATCCTGCGGGCACGGAACTGTGGGAAAAACATGGAAAAGCCTCCTTTATCTGCAGCAGCTTTTATTTCAGGTTATATTAATTCTCAGCTATAAAGATTAATTCAGGCCGGACAAAAAAGCAAGATTTTACCCCGGTGCTTGCATTGATCCGACATTGTGCTAGGATACAGAATATTATTAAGTGTGTTTTTATACTTGCGCCTAATCAGACTCAAATGGTATAGAATTAATCATTCTTATTAGCAGTACATCATCAGAAAAGGAGGACTACAAAATGAAAAATCGGTTAAGCAGTATTGTTGCAGCAGCTCTGATCGTATCAGCTACGACTGCATTCGGCGCAGTCAAACAAGGACAGTTCTCGGTTTCGCCGGTTGTCGGCGGATACTCATTCGAAGGTGGCAAGCAGCATCTGCATACCAACATGGTTTACGGTGCCAGAGCAGGCTACAACTTCACCAAAGCGTTTGGAATGGAAGCCCTTTTCGACTACGCTTTCACGGAATCATACAGAAACAAAGGCAAGGTTGACATGTATCGCTACGGCGGCGATCTGCTCTATCACTTCATGCCCGACAGTAAATTCGTACCATATATTGCTGCTGGTTACTCCGGCTTGAATTTCCGTGGTGGACAGATCAACAGAAAAATCCATGGCGCCGGCGACTACGGCATCGGAGCCAAATTTTTTGTAGCGGACAATTTCGCTCTACGTGCTGATGTCCGGCACATTATCTACAGATTCGACAAAACAACCTTCCACAACCTTGAGTACACCCTCGGAGCATACATCCCGTTTGGCGGTGCAGCACCTGCTGTTCAGCCGGTAACACCTCCTCCTGCACCAATGCCTGAGCCGGCCAAAATTGTTCCGCCGGCACCTGCAGCCCCAACTGCGATGCTGGCTGTATCGCCGGTCACGATCGTCAAATCGAACGACGCCGCCGCAACACTGAACTGGACCTCCACTAATGCAGATAAGTGCAATATTGAGCCGGGGATTGGCGAAGTAGCACCACAAGGTTCACGCTCCATTTCTCCTTCTGAAGATACCGCTTACACACTGACCTGCAACGGCCCCGGCGGTGAAGCAACCAGCAGAGCCAACATCGGCGTGACCATTCCTCCCCCCCCTGCTCCAGCACCTGAGCCGGCTCCAGTGGTTATGACTCCCCAAAAGGCTGCAGCAGTCGAGCGTTTCTGCAACAAGCCTGCTGTAATCACGGTGCTTTTTGACAATGACAAATCAATCATCAAGCCTAATTTCACTTCGGATCTCAATAAGCTTGGAGAATTCCTGAAGGATTTCCCCAAAGCGAAAGGTGAAGTATCCGGGCACACAGATAACGTAGCTAGTGATAAATACAATCTGGGCCTTTCCCAGCGCCGCGCAGATGCTGTTAAAAATTACCTGGGTAAAACTTTCAGCATCGCTCCTGAAAGAATCACATCAAAGGGATACGGCGAATCCAAACCGGTTGCCGACAACAAGACCAAAGCAGGCAAAGCTAAAAACCGTCGCATTGAAGCAAACTTCAACTGCGAATAAAAGCTGACTGAGAAGAATGAACAAAAGCCCTTCCGGACTGATTCCGGAAGGGCTTTTGTTTTAATGTATATGTAGCAAGGACGTTATTTTTTTCTCCGGTCCTGCAGTGAAATAACCTTGGGAGTTCCCCCCTCCTGACGAATCTTCACTTGTCGCTCCTTTTCTTCCTTCTCCTTTTCGATTCGTTCCAGCTCAACCGGCGAAACGAGTTCTTCCAGACGAAGTGGAGTTCCCCCCATTGTAAAAGGTGCGCCTTCCAGCTGAAATTCATCAAGAATCCATGTAAAAACCTGCAAAGGAAATGTCAACACAAGCAGCTTGACCTGCCACCATCCAGGCTTTACATCCGGCACAATTTCTTCGATACGGGCATAGAATCCGGGTTTGTCATCAACATGAATAAGTACTATATCATTGGTAGCAGCCATCTTTATTCCTCTTTTACGGATTGATTATTGTGTTTTTTCTGCCCATAGCAGCAGAGGGGTGTTTACCTGCATTTCCAACAGTCGTGAGGCCTTTTGAAGGCAGTCCTTAAGGGCGGATTCGTATCCGTTCAGATTGCTTCTGTTATCGTCCGACATGCGCATGTCGAGAATGTCGCAGACAAACAGAATGCAGTCAACCGGACGAAAAGCAGGTTCCAGCTTACACCCCAGTTCATCTCCGTACGGGCAGCAGGGCTTTTGTAAAAAAGCGGGACATAATGACTTATCTGCAGCAATAGCTGACAAGGCATCAAAAACATTCATCCGGTACTTGCCGTTAAGACAGCATTGTCCCTTACAGTCGCTGCATGCTGCTTTTGAATCAATCGACATGATGACGGCTGCCTGAGACTCCTTAACCACGCGATAGCCGCCCAGCAGTTCCAGCAACTGTTTTTTCCTGTCATGAGGCATATCGTTCAGCAGGGTTCTGAGAAGCCGCAACCCATGTTGCCATAATTGTTGATCGTTCACACGGATCCTTAAAAATTGGTTGAAGCAGTCCGTAAGCCGGGTTCTGTTCCCGGTTCGGGTTACCCCTTGCCGGACGATGGCCATTCATCTGGGCCTGCCGTTACCGACAGCCTCAAGCAGCCAACCCGGAGACACGGGCGGGCAGCCCTTAACGCCTCCCTATTTGGCCTTGCTCCTGACGGGGTTTACCTGGCATCCGACGTCACCGCCGGACCCGGTGAGCTCTTACCTCACCCTTTCACCCTTACCTGCCAAAGCAGGCGGACTTCTCTCTGTGGCACTTTTCCCTGGAGTCACCCCCGCTGGACGTTATCCAGCGTCATGCCCTGTGGAGCCCGGACTTTCCTCCACCGGTTAAACCGGCAGCGGCCACCTGGACTACTTCAACCAAACTTCCGCATCTGCAGAATTGTTTTCTGCAGTGATGCATTTTTGAAACTTATTGCTGTTACTGCAGTTTAAGAATAAGAATCCGCTGGCAATGCGGACATGTCAACAGCTCTTCATATTTGAACAGATTATTGTACAGCTGCGGCGGCAGATGCATATTGCACCCCAGGCAGTGGCCGTCACGGGCAATGGCAATGGCCTGGCCGCGACGCTGGTCGCGCAGGGCAGAGAAACGCTTTACAAGGCTGGCCGGCATTTCTTTCGTCAGTGCTTCGCGGCGAGCAACATCTGAATCGATATCCTGCTGTATTTTATCTATTTCGGACTGTTTTTCTTCCGTTCGCTGTGAAGAATTTGCTGTCAACTCGGCAAGAGATTCAATTTTGGATGCAACTGTTCCGGAAAGCTCCTCTATCTGGCCAATCTTCTGTAGAACCTGTTCCTCAATATCAGTAACCTGCTTGCGGGCAGCCGTAATCTCACGACCAACAGCCTGAAACTCCTTGTTGGTTTTAATTTCCTTCATGTTGGTTTCAGCTCGCAGAATATTTTCCAGTTCGGCGGCATGACTGATCTCCAACACACCTTTTTCCTGCTCAAGTCTGGCAAGGCTCCCTTCCATGGCAGCCAATTCCTCACGGGCCGAATCAACAGCATGTGCAATCTCATTCAGCTCATCGTGCAGCCCGCTCTGCCTGGTCTTCAGAACATCAATCAATTGATCGACTTCCTGTAGCTCTTCCAACATCTCCAGTTTCTTTTTCAAAATCCTGTCCCCCTTGGTACGATTTTTATTCTCACGCAGCTGCTGTTTATATTCTGAAAGGATCTGTTTCCATAAGACACGGTAATACCCGGCATTCACGACAGCCGGTGTCTTCAATTGCCCGGCCAAGGCGCTCTACCATTTCTTCCACCATTATTATCTCGGTCGAAAAGTGTCCGGCATCTATCAGAGCGATACCCAGATCCTGGGCATCGCGAGCATCATGATATTTTACGTCACCGGTAACCAGCACATCGGAGCCGGCACGGGCAGCCTCCCGCAACAGTGATGCGCCGCTGCCGCTGCAAAGTGCAACCTTCGATATCATTGCAGCAGGATCTCCGACATAGCGCAGGCCGGGAGCAGAAAGGACTTTTCTGATCTGTACGGTGTAATCTGCCAGCGTTACAGATTCGGATAGCCGGCCGATCCTTCCCAGGCCAAGCTTCTCACCTTCATTAATTAGCGGATAAATATCGTAAGCAGGCTCTTCGTAAGGGTGTGACGCCAACAGAGCTTTAACCGCCCGCGTCAGATTTGAGCGCTCGACAAGCAGTTCAAGACGTTCTTCAGAAACCTTCTGCTGCCTTCCTACAGAACCGACGAATGGGTCCGCACCTTCCAGCGGCAGAAAGGTACCCTCGCCGCTTGCCGCAAACGAGCAGTCCCGATAATTGCCCTGTGACTTCAGATACGGAAACAGGGCGCTTCTAACACTTTCAAGGTGACTGTCAGGAACGAATACAACCAGCTTTACCAATTCCCGAATTGTGGATATTTGTAGCGGAGCGCACTCTGTAAGCCCTATTTTACGTGCCAGCAGATCGTTCAATCCACCGGTTGCCGTGTCATAGTTGGTATGCATACTGACAATCGACAAGCCGCCCTTAATTGCAGTATGTATCAGATTGCCTTGCGGAGTAGCCGTGGATATTGTTTTCAGAGATTTAAAAATAAGGGGGTGATGTGTGACAAGAAGCTGGCAGGAAGAAGCTATGGCGGAATTAATGACATCGGGTGCAGGGTCCAGCGCAACCATGATGCGCCTGACTTCCGCAGCGGGATCACCCACCTGAAGCCCGGAGTTGTCCCATGCTTCAGCCAAAGACGCCGGAGCCATTTTATTAATGATTCCAACTATATCGGATGTTTTAATTATTTTCATAGGCTATAAATAAAAAGAGTGCAACCTTGCGGTGTGCACTCTCGTGTTGAGGTATGAAATCGGGATGTCCCCTGTTTTCGTGCCGGCATCCGGCGTATGTTCCTCGCATTGTTAAATGGTGGGCCCACCAGGACTCGAACCTGGGACCAACCGGTTATGAGCCGGTGGCTCTAGCCAACTGAGCTATAGGCCCTTGAAGGGAACAGCAATACTAGAGGACTACGGTGTAGTTGTCAAGTTTTTTAAAGCAGATTTCAACAGTTATGCCCGTGACAGAAAGCGTCCGTCCCTGGTATCAACCTTGACCTTCTCACCGGACTCAAGATAGGGAGGAACTTTTATCTTCAGGCCGGTTTCCAGAATTGCATCCTTGGTCTCGGCTGTCGCTGTGGCGTTTTTTAGAACCGGAGCGGTCTCGGCGACTGTCAACTCCACGCTCAGCGGTAGGTCGACATTGACCATCCGCCCTTCAAACAATCCAAGAACAACTTCTGCGCCGTCCAGCAGATACATTGAAAGCGGTTCGAAGTTATCTTCCTCCATCTCGAACTGTTCATAGTTTTCCAGATCCATGAAAACACCGCGTCCGCCATCGGCATACAGGAACTGCCCCTTGTGTCGTTCGAAATCGGCCTCGTCCACTTTGTCGCCGGAACGAAATGTCTTATCTAACACCTGACCTGTAATCAGGTTACGGTAACGGGTCTTCACCATCGTGTTGGCGCCGCGCGCTGTGGGAGACTGGGTAGTGACATCGGTAATAATGCAGGGTGCGCCTTCCAGCTGAATGACAAGCCCCTTTTTGAAATCTGACGTGGTGAACATAAAAAACAGATTCTCCTTGAATATTGATTATTGTTTTTTGCGATATTCTGCAGTAGGCCAGAAGGGGATGCCGCCGCGCGGGGTAAACTCACCGCGGACTGACAGCCAGACCGGTGCAAGCAGCTTTACCAGATCGTTGCAGATACGATTGACACCGGCTTCGTGAAACTCGCCGTGCATCCTGAAAGAGCCCAGATAGAGCTTGAGGCTTTTGCTTTCAACACAAAGCGCGTCCGGCTGGTAATCGATGACAATTTTCCCAAAATCGGGCTGACCGGTCATCGGACAAAGGCAGGTAAACTCAGGGCATTCAATATGCAGCGTCCCAACCGCCCCGACCTGATTCATTTCGGAGTGGGCAAAAGGACTCGGGAATGCTTCCAAGAGTGCAGCATCCGGCTTATCGTAACAATAGCCGGTGGTTCCCGACCCGAGAGATTTCAATTGCTCATGCAGTTCCATCATTCACATCCTGGACAGTTTTAGTAAACAAATCGGAGTAGAATACCAATGATAACACTGTCAGGCAACACTTTTCAACAGCAGGGACCCGTCAACAGCACGCAGCCCGCCTCCGGCATCAGATAGGCAAGCCAATCGGGCGGCAGCAAACCTGCTGCCGCTGCCATAGCATCATCCAGCGTAGCGGCCGGAACCATGCCCATCTCCAGCACCTGCTGCACAGGAAACAGCGATACAAGAATGATGTTAAAGCGCCGGGCCTTCTGCAGCATCGAATAGGCGGTCTGGCCGTTTATCTCGTAATGTTCGCGCAATGCGGCCTCAAAAGCGTCCAGCTACTTGTGGCGGAACCAGTTAAAGAACGTGCTGTTGCCGAAACCATCGCGACACTCGGCCAGCAGGATCAAAACACCGCCGCCGCAAATTGCCTTGGAAGCGTACTCCATCGACTTATGGGCCTGGATCAGGTTGATGCCCTTGGGGAAACCTCCACAGGAGGCGATTACCAGATCAGCTTTTTTTTCAGCGGAAACGCAAAGCGCTCGGAATAGTAGCGGCAGCCTTCTTCGTGCGCCCCACGCCAGTCACCGGCAAAGGCGGCCATTATCTGCTTGTCAGGCGCCAGAACTGTGTTGAGGATGAAATCAGGAGATGCCATGACGCACCCCTCGACCATGGCCTGATGCACCGGGTTGCCATCCAGATTGCCGGTGGTCGCAAGAGGATTCTTGCCGCTTCCCGCTCCCGGATTCAGTACGGTAAAGTGACTGGCCATGCAGGCCTGCCGACTGGCGATGCCAGGCAGAACACTTTTACGCCCGCCGCCGAAACCGGCAAAATAGTGAAATCCGATCATGCCGGTCAAAATGAGGTGATCGGCCTCGACGGCCTTGCGGTTGATGCTGACCCTGATGCCGTTCGTGGTTGTCCCGAGCAGTGCCAAATGAGCCGAATCGTCACATTCATGATCCGTAACACGAATCCGGCCGTAGAGCGGCCCCAGGATTTTCTGATGTTCATGATCAGTCTGCTTGCGGTGAATACCAAGAGCAATAAGTATCTCCATATCCTGATCAGCAACGCCCTGACGATTCAAACGTTCCACCAGCAGGGGAAGATAGATCTCGCTGCCGGTGTAACGGGTTATGTCAGATGTGACTATAACTGTTTTTTCACCTGGCTTGAACCTGGAAAGTGCAGACTGACAGACATCAAGAGCCGCATTGATTATAACTTCTGGGGACTTGTCCGGAGGGGATAAAGACGGGACGATGACTCCCGCCAGATGTTCCGGCGGGAGTTTGATTGCAAAAGATGTTGAACCGTATTTCAGATCCATCGGGCTCAGCCTTTCAGATCCAGGCATCCCCGCCGTCATACTCGTAATCGCCGCTCTTTGTTTTGGGTGTAACCCTGAACTTGGCTTCGCGGGCCAGACGCTTTACACGTTCAGCGGCAGTTTCACCAATACCGGATAGCTTTTCGCGCACTTCACAACCTGGCGCCGGAGCAAGAAGAAGAGCGGCGGCAGCGCCGATCACAGCTCCGGAAACAAAGGCAATCACAGCAGCTGCAGCGTTATCGTTGTTGCATGACATGACAGACTCCTTTTTTTATCGTGGTATAAAATTTAATGTAACAGATCCTATTTTTAGCACAGCAAACAGGCGGAATCAAAACAAAATTAACAGTACCATGACAGGGCCGGCAACTCCCCGTGTCAGCACAAGCCATGACAATTCAAGTCCCGTGGCGCCATCAAGCTCCAGCAACAAACCCCAGTGAACTGACAACTTCGTTAAATGCCCGAAATTCCGTCTGCAAAAGTACAAGCCGTTGAGGTGCCTCAGCCAGGTCGCCTTCCTTGGCCGCTTTTTCAATCATCGCAGCCGTCTGGTGCATCCGCAAAGCGGCGATATTACCGGCCGAGCCCTTGATGGCATGAGCGTGCCGCCGAACTCCGTCCGCATCCTTTGCCGCCAGGGCATTAACCAGTCCCTCCATTTGCGGCAGAACACTTTTGCAAAAGATTCCCACAAAGCGCGGAATCATCTCAGACCGTCCGCCAAGCCGTTCAAGAAGCTCATTTTGAGCAAATACCGATACTGTTTCGCCTGGTTCATCCGGCGAGTTTTTCGGCTCCGACATCACTGGAGTATCACCGGTTGCTGCCTCAACCGACTCAACCTGGCGATGACAGAATTTATTCAGCAGTTGCAGCAGCTGCACCGGCTTGATCGGCTTGGTGAGATAATCATCCATCCCGGCATCCAGGCAGATCTGGCGATCCTCATTCCCTGCAAAAGCTGTCATTGCCACGATCGGCACAGAAGCGTTCCATCCCAGTGAACGTTCGTATTCACGGATTGCACGGGCAGCCTGCAGACCGTCCATCTCCGGCATCTGCACATCCATCAGCACAATATCAAAGCGCCCCGACTCAAATGCCTCCAGAGCCTTTCGCCCGTCTTCGGCGTATGTGATCCGGTGGCCATGCGGTTCCAGAACAGCCTGCACCAGGGCGCGGTTTATTTCCACATCGTCAGCCACAAGCACATCCAGCGGAGCCTGCAAGATCTGTCCTGACGCCTGTGTAACCTCTTTATCAGTCTTCAGCTGAACTTCGTCACCCAAAAGAAGGCTGGCGGTAAAATAAAAACAGCTCCCCACTCCCAGCTTGCTTTCCACCCAGATTTTTCCATCCATCAACTCCACCAGTTTCTTGCAGATGGCCAGGCCAAGCCCGGTCCCTCCGAACTTCCTTGTGGTGGAGCTGTCGGCCTGCTCAAACTGGTCAAAGATCCTCTGGCAGGCTTCCTCGGCAATACCTATGCCGGTATCGGTCACACGAACATGAAGAACGACTTCATCATTCTCCCTGGAGGCCAATCCAACATCGACAGATATCCGCCCATGCGGACAAAATTTGATCGCATTCCCCACCAGGTTCGTCAGAATTTGGCGCAGACGCCCCTGATCTCCCACCAGACAGGCCGGCACGACAGAGTCAACCTGATGAATGAGCGTGAGCCCCTTTTCCTCGGCTCTCATCCGCAATCCACTCAAACAGCGCTCCAGCACATCCCTGAGGTTGAACGGTTTTACTTCCAGTGTAAATTTACCGGCTTCAATCTTGGAAAAGTCCAGGATGTCATTGATAATCATCAGCAGACTGTCGGCGGAATCCTTGATAGCGGCCAGATAAAGTTTCTCCTTCTGCGGAGTCAGACCTCCCTGCAGCAGCAGTTCCGTCATCCCCATCACCCCGTTCATCGGGGTACGGATTTCATGGCTCATATTGGCCAGAAAATCGCTTTTGGCAAGACTGGCAGCCTCCGCCTGCAGGCGGGCCTCTTCCAGATCGCGGGTCCTCAGCTGCACCCGTTCTTCCAGGTGCTGGGTATGATCATGCAGCATACCGTACAGGATGGTGCTTTCCAGAGCATAGGCGCATGTGTACAGAACTATTGAGAGGGCATTCAGCGATGCTGCATCCAAGGCTGCCGAGCTGCCGGGAAGCGTGCCGACAAACATCCCCCGGATGCAGGACTGGGTGGCCACTACCTGCAGCACAAGAGTCTCACCGGCATCAGTGAGTGCAAGGACAGCCTGATTACGATTGAGGGCCCAGGCAAAAGTGCCGTCCATCATGTGGGCTTCGACCAGGGCCTGCAGGGTGTCATGTGCACCGACCGGATCCGCCACCAGAAGTTCAAAACTGCCGTCGGACTGACTGTCAAGAAAACCGATGGATTGGAACGGAAACAGACGCCGCAGCTGGCCGGCCGTCGCCCTGAATATTCCCTCCCCGTCCTTGGCGCGACTCAGGTCTCCCTGAAACTCACTGCTGGAGGCCAGCATTTCAAGGATCGACATGAAGCGCCGGTTGGACTCTTCAAGATAACTGACCCGTTCCTGGAGAAACTCCGGCGATCCGGATACATTCCGGTCAGTCATCGGTCCCTCCCGACAGAATGGAAAAGGTCTCGGATATCTGGGATTCGGACTGTTTCAGTACCGTTCCAAGTACATGGGGTGACAGCCCCAGCCGATCCCAGGCACGCTCGTCCAGAGGCGGCACACCGCACTCGGCCCCCTGCCCAAACTCCATGGCCTGGCAAATGACATCCGCAAGATGAATCAGAGCCGTCTCAAGCTGAAACTGCTCGGCAAATCCTGGATTGTGGTGGCAGGCTACCGGCTCGGCGATGCTGGCCGGAATTTTCCACTTTTTCAGCAGCGCTCCTCCCAGCTCGGCGTGGGTAAATCCAAGCAGTTCCCGCTCCAATTCCGGGTAAAGCCGGCCGCCATCCCGCTGCGCTTCAAGCAGTTCAAGGCTCAGACCGGGCCGGGAGGTGGCCAGAACGACCTGTCCCACATCGTGAAGCATGCCTGCGACAAAGAGCCGCTCCACATTCAACTCGCGCCGGTAAACCGCCAGACTGCGGGCAATGATACCGCAGGCGATGCAGTGCCGCCAGAACGAGGTCATGTTCAGCAGCTCTTCCGGAATACCCTTGAAAACCCCCATGACCGAAGCTGCCAGCGCCAGATCCCTGAGCTGCTGGGTTCCGATGATGGTGACCGCCTTAGTTATGGAGTCAACCCTGGCGTAACAGCCGAACATGGGACTGTTAGCCAGCCGCAGCAGGCGTGCGGTCAGCCCCTGATCCTCGGTGATAACTTTGGAAATGTCTTCGATGGAGCTGCGGGGATGATTGATGGTCTCATTCATACGTTCATAGAACAGGGGAAGAGAATAAACCGTGCTGGTTTCTTCCACCAGGCTATCGATGGTGGTGGCCGGATAATCAGACAGTGCCATGCTGAACCTTTCTTAGTGCCGCAATCCGCATCAGTTCTGCAATTGCAGGATGTTCCCGGTTTGAATGCCTGAAAAGAGGAGCCAGGGCCTGTTCGGCCGCCGCCAACTCCAGCGGATCAACATCCGCCGGTATCTTTTCAGAGTCCTCATCACTCCCGTGACCGGCAATATCGGCCTCCAGCACCCCCCAGGTCCGGAAGATAACCAGATGTTTCTGGGTCAGCTCCGCCCCGGCCCCCAGCAACATGCGCCCGGAACGATCATGAACATCACCGGCCAGAACCATTCCGGTTTCAATATTTTCGATGGAAACCTTTCCCACACATTCCCCCTGCAGGCTCAAAATAGTTTTTAAGCAGCGGTTTTACGGCAAAACACCAGCTCTCCCTTTATAACACAGCAAAACCGTTTTTCAACATCCTGATATTAATGAAAAGCTTAATACCATATCACAACACCCGGGCCAGATGCCGACGGATCATATCCTCGAAATCCGCATCGCGACTGCCGGTGTAGACCAGAGACGATCCGATCTCGGCCGCCAGAATCGCACACTGATATTTGCGCGGCAGTTTTTTCACCCTTTGACGATAAGCCGGCGTTTCCCGCAGCAGGCGCGGCAGATGACTTACCAGCGCCTGGCGGAAGGGAGGCTGCAGACAGAGTTCGGGCCTGGCCGAGAAAAACTCGAACAGACGGGAGTAGAGACTGTTGATGTTCAGGCTGATTGTTTCCGATATGTCGCTGTACAACAGAGTATCGCCCGACTCCTTCCTTCTGCGCAGGATCAGGCGGGCCTCGTCTGATGCCCGCTTTTCCAGGATATTAAGTACATCGGCTACATACCGCTCCTTCTGCTCCAGAAACTCCCGTTCTGAGAGCAGCAGATTGGCAATGATTTCATAGGATGAAGAGATCACGCCGCATTTGTTGGCGGAAGCGTCCCGCATAATGACGACACCGCTGTTCTGGAGTTGCAGCCTGGCTTCAGGCGTTATGAAGGAGTTAGCCCCCTCCACGATGACTTTTGCGGACGGCAGGGCATCATCATCCAGAAACAGACGCCAGTTCTGACCGTCAATCGTCTCGGGGCGTCCGCCGGCAGGAATGAAGAGGTCAGTCTTGACCGTAAAGACCAGGCTGCCGTACAGGCGGTTGAAATCATCGATATCCAGCCACTCCTCGGTCAGATAGGAGCCAGAGCGGCTTACTTTTCGATGGGATTCCTTGAGCCCCTCCAGACGACGGCCGCTGCGATAAATCATGAAGCCGCCATCACCCAGAAAATCGGGACTGAAGGCATCAAGATCGTGAGCAAGCACGATACGGCCTAATTCCTCGCGATTGATTCCGTTCGGATCGTACAGCGCCGCAGTTCCGTCCAGGACAAGCCGCACCTGCATGGCCGGACAGCGCTCCAGCATGATGCGCAGCGAGTTGCCAGCCACGTCGCCGTTCGGCCCGCCGGTCATCTTCAGCGAAAATGGATCGCGACGGATATCGATTCCGGCAGCCTCGGCCATCGTAATTTCGGCAAACGCAACCACACCGGTGGAAGTAACACCATACTCCTTGTGGTTGATGCCGAAGCGTTTGCTGGACATGATTCCGACGCCGAGGATATAGCCCCGCTTCTTTGAAAGAGCGGCAATGGCCTCGATCATGCCGTCGTGCATGTTCTCGTCCGGTCCTATTTCAATAGGCTCGTCGTCGCCGTAATAGTCTACGATCCGCCGGTCTCTGGCCTGTCCGTTTTCAGTCACGAAAATATCCAGAAATGCATTGGCGATTCCATACTGCAGCTTGTAGAGGCGGAAGTTTTCCGCATCCCCGCCGGCCTGGTCCAGATCGGAGGCATCCAGTACCAGCGCCATCTTGGAGCCCCCCTCGTAGATATCCTTGTTCTTCAAGTGCTGGGTGTTGGCCAGCACATAAACCTCGCGGAAGATCGTGTTGGCCGAAGTGATGTAGTCGTCTGCGCTGCGGGCGATAACTGTTCGCCAGCCGCCGCGGGCGATATCTGAAAAGCCGATGTGATATCCGGCTCCGAAACGGCTGAAGAAAAATGTTATCCGGAACGGAAGTGCTTCGGGGAGATCGGAGATGAATTCCTTGCCAAGCTGCCGCAGATAGACCGGGTCAAGCCGGAAGGCCAGAGCCTGTTTCTCAACCACGAAGAAATTGGTCTTTAGAGTCTGTGACACAAACAGCAAACAGCAGCGATACACGGACCGGCGAATGTCATCCAGCCAGCGGTGCCCGGTGTTGTACCTCTCCACCGCTTCACTGGTTTCGGCAAGTACCTGTCCATAGTGCAGCTCCCTGTCCGGCTGTTCCGGATCAAAACGGACCCGGAACAGCCGGATAAGAAGCTGCGCCATTTCCGGATGATCGTAAAACGCACTCTGCACGTCATCCAGCCCGAAACGGTCCGGCTGGGCATGGGCCAGACTGGTGTGGCAGAAGGCAATGAAAGCATTTACAAGCGAGGCGTCCTCACCGGTCATCAGACCCTCGACCACATAATCACGGTAAGCCTGTGATGATGTGGAAATAATCTGAGTCGTGCACAACTCTCTTTTCAGGCGTGCCGCCAGTTCGCCTGCCGGTTCGAGATCCTCGTCCCCGCGGCTGCTTACATAAAATGCCCCCAGAAAATAGGGATGAGTGCCGTTGGAGATTGTCTGGCAATAGGCCCTGCGAATACCGACTTTGAGACGGTTGAACACTTCCAGCAGCTGCAGAAGAAAATCCTCCTGGGGGGGGTTGCCGACGGCAAACAGCACCCTGGTTTCACTGCGCCCCTCGCGCTCGAGATGGGCAATATCCAGGAACAAACCACCCGAGGCGTTGCCCCTGTCAAACAGCCAGACAAGGTATGCCGTTCGCGACGGCGGCGACATGCGGATGTAATTCTCATTATTCAGCCAGAGAATTTTCAGAAGCCGGTCAAGCCGGGCAAGGTCGAAGTCCGGAAATGCGCAGCGAAGTTCAGCTCGAACCTTGCGCTGCAGCGCCACCGGTATTTTCACATCCGCCTTCAGGTTTATCTCATGATTCTGACGACGGTCGAACTCGAAGCGCTGCACCTCCAGCTCGTCATCAATGCCGGGCATGTTTGCATTGGAATGCGAAAACATCGCATAGGAAATTTCACGATCGCCAATTCTTCTCAATGTTTCATAAAGTGATCCGGGACTATTGACACAGGCAATCACCAGCCGCTTGTCCTTATCGGTTAAAATAAGATGCCGGTTATCCTGCAAGCGCCCCATTTCCCTGGCCAACGCGGCCAGAGCTTCCCGCTCATCGTCCATTGCCAGAAAAAAATAGGGGCTCATGTGTTCCTGAAGCCAGGCAGCGTTCCGGTCTGCGGAGATTTTTGCTGCGCCGGCGCTGCGACGAACAATTGAAGTCAGGTTCATGTAATTACTCCCTTAGGGGAATTTGACATCAGGTTAATTATAACTCTAAAAACAAACATCGGGAAAGATTTACTGCTGATAAAGATCAGACAAAGCTTTTCTTGACCGTATACAGTTGAATTGCTATAGTCTCGGCTCTTTAATTCCACTCATAATCAGGACAAACCGGTGCCGGAAAGCCTTTGCAGCTTACATACCAAAGATCAGGGATTAGCAGTACTTGCGATCCGTTGGCGTGAATCCGTATCTACGCTTCAGTTTCTGGAGACACTTCAGAAGCGGATATCTACGATTTCCGACAATGGTGATATCAGAGGTTTTATTGTAACCGGCCTGGGGCCGATAAACTGCAGTTATCCCGAAGTTGACAATTCTACTCTTTACGACTTCTCAGCTCTGTCCGGCTTCGGACAGCAGGTCATGTTCAATCTGGAGAAAACCGGCAAACCCTGCATCGCAGTTGTCGATGGTGAATGCACAGGACTGGGACTGGAAATTGCTCTGGCCTGTGACTTTATAGTTGCATCCGAATCCGCAGGTTTCGGCTTTCCCGCCATAGCCGACGGACTGATCCCCTTCTGCGGAGGAACACAGCGTCTGGCGCGACTGGTCGGCAAATCCAAGGCAAAAGAGATGATTTACAGCGGAGAACTTATAAACTCAGTAGAAGCACATCGCATCAAGCTCATCAACCGGCTCTACTCAGACCAGGAACTGTTGCCGAAAACAGAGGAACTGATGGCTCATATCTGCAGTCGCAGCCCCAACGCCATCCGCGTCGGTGGCGAAGTTGTCAACGCCGGCTTTGATATCGATCTGAATACCGCCTGCATTCTGGAACGGAATGCCTTTGCACTCTGTTTTTCCAGCTTTGACCAGCACGAAGGAATGCAGGCCTTTCTGGACAAACGGCCGCCGCAGTTCAAGGGAGAGTGAACAATGGAGCTTGAGCGAGGCTGCACACAGGTCTACACCGGCAACGGCAAGGGCAAAACCACCGCTTCACTGGGCCTGGCACTGCGCGCTGTCGGACGCGGCCTGAAGGTCTGTATTTTCCAGTTCATGAAGGGTGGCGGGCCGTATGGCGAGCACCTGATCGCCGAGAAACTGGCACCGCTTTATACCATTATCCAGACCGGCCGGCCGGGATGGGTCAACACCAAGGACATTACTGAAGACCGCCGTGTGGCGCAGGAAGCGTTTGTTCGGGCAAGAGAGCTGCTGACTTCCGGCGGGTATGACCTCTTCATTTGCGACGAGATCAACGGTGCCGCAGGATTCGGCCTGATCGACATCGAGCAGATTCTGGAGCTGATCGCTCTCAGGCCTGAAAAGACAGAGCTGGTTCTGACCGGTCGCAACGCCCACGAACGGGTCATGGAAGCGGCCGACCTTGTGACCGAAATGTGCGAGATAAAGCATTACTACAAGGCCGGAGTCCCGGCCAGAACCGGAATAGAGATGTAGTTTTACCGGGACCAGACAAATATCAATGAGATTTCAACATACAGAAGGAGGAATTGAAAATGGCTGAAAGAACTTTACGCGTACTGGTAGGAAAACCGGGCCTGGACGGTCACGATCGCGGCGCGAAAATCATCGCCCGCGCCTTCCGCGATGCCGGCTTTGAAGTTATCTACACCGGACTGCACCAGACACCCGAGCAGATCGTCTCGGCCGCGATCCAGGAGGATGTGGACTGCGTCGGACTCTCGATCCTGTCAGGCGCCCACAACACCCTGCTCCCCAGAGTCACACAGCTCTTCTTGGAAAAGGGTGCCGGCGACATAAAAGTCTTTGGCGGCGGCGTAATCCCCGAAGATGACATCCCTTCCCTGAAGGCCGCCGGCATCAGCGAGGTATTCACCCCGGGAACCTCGACCGAAGACATTGTCAGCTGGGTTAAAAACAACGTTCAGCCGAGGGCCTGAAGCCGGGTTCGGATTACAGGCTACCTTTTGCCTGAACCTCCACCGGTCTGCCGTTATGCCTTACAAAAACCTCCGCATAGAAGTAGCGAACCGGGTCGGCTATATCCTGCTGGATGCCGGTTCGCGCTTCAACAAACTCTCCATCACCACTATCCGTGAGCTGAAACGCGCCTTTACCCAGGTTGAGTCCGATCAGAATGTGAGCGTAGTTGTCCTTTCCGGCTATCCGGGCGAATCATTCGCCGTGGGGGCCGACATCGGCCAGATGTCTCACTTTGATCCTGCCGCAGCCTTCCATTTTTCAGAACTGGGCCAATCACTGTTCGAGCAGATCGAATCCTGCTGCAAGCCGGTCATCGGAGCACTTAACGGCATAACCATGGGCGGAGGCTGCGATCTGGCCATGGCCTGCGACATACGCATCGCCATTGACAGCCTTCAGATCGCCCATCCCGGTGCCAGACTGGGGATCATCACAGGCTTTTGCGGCACGCGGAAACTGCCTCGCATCGTCGGCAAGAACTTCGCTCGCGAAATATTCATGACCTCCGATCCCTACAACGCCGCCCAGGCATTGCAAATGGGACTTGTTGACCAGGTTCATGCAGGCAATGAGTTCTGGCCAGCGGTGACCCGCTTTGCCGAATGCATCGCCAGCCATCCCCTGCAGGCACTCTCCGCATCCAAACGCCTGCTGAACTCGGCCGAAAACACCGATCTGCGTACCGGTTGCCTGCTGGAACGCGAAACCGCAACACACATCAACTCCATACAACCTTCAGACCTTTAATCTGCACGAAAACCGCACCGGCTCCGATCTCCAGTGTTACGAAAATACGATTCGTCACATATCCGCTTGACAAGCCGGTGTCACCATTTTATAAATTGTGTTACCGAAAACATTCGCTACCTGCATCCGACACAAACGGGGAGACATTATTCATGCATATGGCAGACGCATTGCTTTCCCCGACAGTCGGATGCACCATGTGGGCTGCATCGGCGGGCACCATCGCCTACTGTTCAAAAAAAGTCCGCCAGGAGATGGATGACAGGAAAGTGCCGCTGATGGGAGTTCTGGGTGCTTTCATTTTCGCTGCACAGATGATCAACTTCACAATTCCGGCCACCGGATCCAGCGGACATCTGGGAGGCGGACTTCTTCTGACGATATTGCTGGGCCCTTACGCGGCCTTCCTGACCATAGCCTCCGTCCTGCTGATTCAGGCCATGTTTTTTGCCGACGGAGGGCTTCTGGCCCTTGGGTGCAACATCTTCAACCTGGGAATTTTTCCGGCCTTTATCGCCTATCCGCTGATCTACAAACCAATCGCAGGAAACCGGCCGACACAGGGCAGGATTTTAGCAGCATCAATTACTGCTGCAATACTCGGCCTGCAGCTGGGTGCATTCAGTGTGGTTCTCGAAACCGTTGCATCAGGTGTATCCTCGCTCCCCTTCAACTCTTTTGTTTCGCTGATGCAGCCGATTCACCTCGGCATAGGCATTGTCGAGGGCCTTGTGACCGCGGCAGTAGTGTCATTCGTTTACAAGGCACGTCCCGAGATTCTTCAGAGCGCCATGTTTGCCCAACCGATCGGCAATATTTCAGTCCGGACCATAGCGATCGTTTTCCTGGCCTCCTCACTCCTGATCGGAGGCGGAATTTCCAGATTCGCGTCTGAACAGCCCGATGGGCTGGAATGGGCAATAAAAAAAGTGACCGGCAGGGAAGAACTGGAAGGCGGGAAAGGCGGCCTTCACGGCATGCTGGCCTCCCTGCAGGAGAAAACAGCCTTCCTGCCCGACTATTCATTTAAAAAGCCGGAAGTCATCAAAAGCGAAGCACAAAAACCGACAGCCGGAATAAAAAATGAGCCCTCGGGTCAACCGGGCCCGGAACAGAAGAAAAATCCGGGGACCGGAATTTCCGGGATCCTGGGCGGCTCGCTGACCCTACTGCTGATCGGCATCATCGGTTTTGTACTGAAAAAACGTATCGGCTAAAGGACGCCCATGGCTTCAATTAACAAGGCTGTGCTTGACCTGAAGCGCCTTGACCTGCTGGCAAACAAAGACTCAGTCATTCATCGCCTTGATGCTCGGGCAAAGGTACTCGCCACCTGTGTATTCATTCTCTGTATCGTATCGTACGACAGATACGAGCTGACCGCACTGATTCCGTTTTTCATCTTTCCGGCCGTCATGATCGCTCTGGCCGACCTCCCAGCCCTGTTTATTGCCAAAAAAATCGCACTGCTTTGTCCGTTTGTTCTGGTGGTAGGTATTTTCAATCCGGTATTCGACCGGGAAGTGCTTATCAACCTGGGTCCGCTGGGAATTTCCGGCGGCTGGATCTCTTTTGCATCGATCATGCTCCGCTCCATTCTCACGGTCGGTGCCGCGTTCATTCTTGTGGCTGTAACCGGCTTTACCGCAGTCTGCCAGGCGCTGGAGCGGCTTGGCATGCCACAGGTCTTTGCCGTCCAGCTGCTCTTTCTGTACCGTTACATCTTCGTTCTTAGCGAAGAAGGCAGCCGGGCATCACGAGCCCGGGAACTGCGCTCCTGCGGCAAAAAAGGGTTGGGAATCAGCAGTTTCAGCTCTCTGATCGGACATCTGCTGCTGCGCACCTGGCAGCGTGCAGAACGCATACACATGGCCATGCTGGCCAGGGGCTTCACCGGCCGATTTCATGCCTACCGGCAATCATCCTTCGGAAAAACCGAATTATTGTTTGTTCTGGGCTGGTCGACATTGTTCATTCTGCTGCGCCTCAATAACGCTTCACAGTTCCTGGGAACACTGATCACGGGGTTATTTTCATGAGCCATCATATTGTCGAAGTAAAGAATCTGCAGCACATCTATTCCGACGGCACAGCTGCCCTGAAAGATGTTTCCTTTATAATCACCCATGGTGAATCGGTCGGCATCATAGGTGCCAACGGCGCCGGCAAATCCACGCTGCTGCAGCATCTCAACGGCAGCCTTGAACCGACCGGGGGATCCATCCATATAGGCCACACCCCGCTCTCAAAAGGCACATTGCCCGACATCAGGCGCACGGTGGGCATGGTATTCCAGGACCCTGACGATCAGCTTTTCATGCCGACTGTCTTTGACGATGTGGCCTTTGGCCCGCTGAACCTTGGATATACGTCTGTCGATGTGGAGCAGCGGGTAACGGAAGTGCTGGAACTGGTGGGCGCCGGCCACCTGCGGGACAAGCCCCCCTACCACCTCTCCGGCGGCGAGAAAAAACGGGTCGCCATCGCCACGGTGCTTTCCATGTCTCCCGATATCCTGGTCATGGATGAACCGACCAACGGGCTCGACCCCTTTGCCCGCCGGCAGCTCATTGCGATATTGAGAGATTTTGAACACACCCGGATTTT
Organism: uncultured Geobacter sp.; assembly: GCA_964420435.1. Taxonomy (GTDB): domain Bacteria; phylum Desulfobacterota; class Desulfuromonadia; order Geobacterales; family Pseudopelobacteraceae; genus JACRCG01. The sequence continues at coordinate 59,908 of CAYQTC010000010.1, read as the reverse complement.
CACCAGCCACGATCTGGATATGGTGATGGAACTCTGCCACCGGGTGATTGTGCTGCACGAGGGGGAGGTTCGGGCCGACGGACCGGCCCGGGAGATATTCAGTAACGACAGACTGCTGGCCGAGTGCCGGCTTGAAAAGCCGCTCTCCATGCAGGGCTGCCCGGTCTGTGGAGGCCGTTCAGCCGGTGTCTCGAACCCGGGTTCAAATCACAGCCATCACCATCATCACCACCATCATAGTCATCACAGCTGAACGGCTTGACAAAAACAGCACCGCTCTGTAAAAGTAGTAAAATCAATTCTTAACGGATGGAAGCGTGGAAGAGGGGTGAAAAGCCCCCGCTGCCCCGCAGCCGTAAAGGGAACGAAAGCCCGATCGCACGAAAGCGATAGCGCCACTGGGAATACCTGGGAAGGCGGGCAAGTAGGTCGCCCTGAGTCGGAACACCGCTCCATTTGCTCGCTTCGGGGGAAGCATTTCTTTGTTTGCACATCTCATCCGTATTCCTGCCGCAGACACATCTCCCGACACGTGGTTTATCCACGGATAAACCTTTATACGCCGTTTAGGGAGCTATCATCATGCACATTATGGAAGGTTTTCTGCCGGCCACCCACGCAGCATCCTGGGGAGCCGTTTCGGCGGTCTGTGTAGGCATCGGCCTGCGCTCAATTGCCAAATCGGTCAAGACCAGGCCCGAACTCAAGATGCTCCTGGGAGTATCGGCTGCCTTTACCTTTATCCTGTCGGCCATGAAACTGCCCTCGCTGACCGGCAGCAGTTCGCACCCGACCGGCACCGGACTGGGGGCGATCCTGTTCGGGCCACTGGCCATGGCGCCGCTGGCCGCCATCGTGCTGCTGTTTCAGGCTGTTCTGCTGGCGCACGGCGGTCTGACGACACTGGGCGCCAACATCTTTTCCATGGGCGTGGCCGGACCGCTGGCCGGCTACGGAGTCTATCGCCTGACCAGATCAATCGGCCTGCCGGTCGGATTGACGGTTTTCCTGGCGGCAGCACTGGCCGATCTGACCACCTACATCACAACCGCCCTGCAGCTGGCAATCGCCTTCCCGGATTCGGTCGGCGGTTTCAGCGCTTCACTGGTAAAGTTCCTGGGTGTCTTTGCCGTTACCCAGATACCGCTAGCCATCAGCGAAGGGCTGCTGACACTGCTGATCTACAATTTCATCCAGAGATACAGTGCCAGCGAGCTCTCCAGCCTTGGCTTCGGACTGACCGGCAAAGAGGAGCGTATATGAGCGCCGGTCTGAAAAATTTCCTGTTAATTGCCGCCGTGGCGGCCCTGACCATCCTCCCTCTGCTGACGGTTAACAAGCCGGCTGTCGGATCTGGCGGCAAACCGGCCGAGATATTCAAAGGTTCAGACAGCCAGGCCGAAGGCGTCATCCAGGCTATTGCTCCGGATTACAAGCCCTGGTTCCAATCCATCCTGAAACCCTCCAGCAGCGAAATCGAGAGTCTGCTGTTTGCTCTGCAGGCCGCTGTCGGCGCCGGATTCATCGGCTATTACATCGGCTACTCCCGGGGACGGGCCAAGCAGAACGCCACTCAATCAGCCGCCAAACGTGCAAATTGACACTTTTGCCTATAGCAATCGCTGGCGGAGCGTGCATCCCGGTGAAAAGGCCATTTTCGCGCTCTGCGGTCTGACTGCGGCCCTGCTCAGCCGTACGCCCCTGATTCCGCTGACCATAGCGGCCGTAATGTCCGCCATGACAATCATGGGAGCCGGAATTCCCTGGCGGGGCTACCTGCGAATTGCCATCCTTCCGGCCGCCTTTCTGATCTGGAGCTGCCTGGCGCTGGCGGTCAGCTTTTCCGGAGGCGATCTGCCGCTGGCGCACTTCCCATCCCTGCAGCTGGAAATAGGCTTGAGCCGGCAAGGGATCAATCAGGCGGAACTGGCCCTGGCCCGTTCTCTGGGAGCCACTCTCAGCCTGCTGTTTCTGGCGCTGACCACACCCATGACAGAAATCATGGGACTGCTGCGCACTATCGGCACCCCTAAACTCCTGATAGAGCTTATGACCATCACCTATCGCCAGATCTTTATTTTCCTGGAAATCGCAGGCCAGATCCGGGCTGCCCAGGAAGCGCGCCTCGGCTACGCCTCCACCAAAAAGGCCATGAAATCTCTGGCCGGAATGGCCGCCAACATCCTGCTCGCCACGCTGACGCGCGCCCGCAGGAACCAGCTGGGGCTTCTGGCCCGCGGTTACGGTGACGAACTGCTGTTTCTCTCACCCCGCCACACCTGGTCCCCCCGCAATCTGGTCGGAGCTGGCACCGCCGGGATCATCCTGATTGCACTGGCACTGGCTGTTCATCCATGAAACCTCCCGTTATAGAACTAAAAGGGGTAACATTCTCCTACCCCGGCGATATCAAGGCCCTCGACAACTTTTCAGCCGCCTTTGTTCCGGGCCGCCGCACTGCCGTGCTGGGGCGCAACGGTTCCGGCAAAACCACGCTGTTTTCGCTATTGAACGGCCTGCAGCGCCCACAGAGCGGGCAGATACTGTTTAATGGAGATAAAATCGGCTATAACCGCCAAGACCTGCTGAAACTGCGGCAGGCGGTCGGCATGGTTTTCCAGGATCCGGACAGCCAGCTCTTTTCGGCCTGCATCTATGAAGACATCTCCTTTGGCCCCATGAATCTGGGCCTGCCCGAAAGCGAAGTGCGCATCCGCATCGAACGTGCCATGTCGCAGATGAAGCTGGCAGGCCTTGAGAACCGGCCGACCCATTCGCTGTCGTTCGGCCAGAAGAAACGGGCCTGCATCGCCGGAGTTCTGGCCATGCAGCCGCAGGTTCTGGTACTGGACGAACCTTTTGCCGGCCTGGATCCGGTCATGTCGGCCGAATTCAGCGCCATCTTGGATGAACTTCACCGGGGCGGAACAACCTTGATCATCGCCACCCACGATCTTGACCTGGCCTATTGCTGGGCCGACGAGGTGATTGTGCTGCAGGAGGGACGGCTGCTGGCCGACGGGGCTGCAACGGAGGCGCTGGTGCGGCCTGATGTGCATGCCGAACTGGGCGCATCGCCGATTGTTGCCGAGATCGCCGCGGCCCTTGCCTTGAGCGGTACGGACGTATATGCTAATGGATATCTGCCCCGCAGCAGGTCGGAACTAGTGCAAACCATCGCACCAGAAATCAACAAGGAGAACGTCAGATGATCATAGTAACCGGAGGAGCAGGACTGATAGGAAGCGCCGTGATTCAGCGCCTGAATCAGATCGGCAGGGAAGACATACTGGTGGTGGATCATCTCGGTCTGACCGATAAATGGCGCAACCTGTCACCGCTGCGCTTCATGGACTACCTTGAAAAAGACACCTTCGAGAAGCTGCTGGACAGCGGTTCCATGGCAGACCGCCTTCCGGGCGGCAAGCCGGACGCGGTAATCCACCTGGGAGCATGCTCCGCCACGACAGAACCGGACGCCACCTACCTGATCAACAACAACTTCGAATACTCCCGCAAACTGGCCCTGGCCGCCCTGGCCTCCAACGCCCGCTTCATCTACGCCTCCAGCGCCGCAACCTACGGCGACGGAGAGAACGGCTTTACCGATGATGAAAAGCTGCTGCCGCAATTGAGGCCGATGAACATGTACGGATACTCCAAACAGCTCTTCGACCTGTGGGCCCTGCGCCAGGGGCTGCTGGACAAGCTGGTGGGAATCAAATACTTCAACGTCTACGGCCCCAACGAACAACACAAAGGTGAGATGCGCTCTCTGGTTTTGAAGGCCTATGAGCAGATTGGCGCCACCGGCACACTGCGGCTGTTCAAGTCGCACCGCCCGGAGTACGGTGACGGCGAACAGCTGCGCGACTTCGTCTATGTCAAGGACGCCGCAGCAATGACACTTCATTTTCTCAACAACAGCCAGGCCGGCGGCATCTTCAATGTCGGCGGCGGCACAACCGTCAGCTGGAATCGACTGGCAAAGGCCGTCTTCAGCGCCATGAACCGTCCGGTCAACATCGAATACATCGACATGCCCGAATCAATCCGCAACACATACCAGTACCTGACCTGCGCCGACACATCCAAAATCCGGGCGGCCGCTTATACGGACATGGTCACTTCCGTGGAGGATGCGGTAGGAGATTACATCAGGAATTATCTGGTTCCGGGGAAACGGCTGGGGGATTGAGAAACGATGAAACGGTCTGAGCCTTTTGCATAAGTATTACCGTTCATGCTTCGATACCTCAGCACGAACGGAAATACAGTCTGTTATGTAATTCAAAAGTCCGTTCTCCCCGAGGTATCGAAGGGTGAAAAGGACTTTTGCAAGAACCTCGGTCTGATAAACACTTAAAGATTGTGGAAGGGTCTGAAGAAGACGCCTGTTATATCGGAACTTGTCCGGACCTCATTCATGGCGGAGTTCACGGAGAAAACGAGGCAAAGGTAAACGAAGAACTGTGCCAGGTTGTTTCCGAAGCTGTCGAATTATATCAAGCGGATGACACTGCCAGCTATTTATCAATTGAAAGTACTGGAAAAACAATAACATCCTCTCTCCCGTTCTTGACCATCCACCGCTTCCATAGTATCCTCCGCCCCAGCTGTCCACCTCCCCTAAGGAGCCTCCCATGCTATTAGAGCCCTACTCCGCCATTTTCCCCGAAAAAGACGAACCGGTCATGGCCCTGCAGCTTGATCGCAAATCAGGAAAGGTTCCCAAAGGCGCCTACGGGTTTATCGAATTCTACTGCACCGACAAGGGCTGCGACTGTCGCCGTACAACCCTGTTCGTGCTGAATGAAAAAATGAAGGAAAAAGCGGTCATCAGCTTGGGTTTCGACCCTGACGACGATCTGGCCGGACCGTTTCTGGAAGAGTTCCACAAACAGTCACCCTATGCCGGGGAACTTCTGGAAATTTTTGTTGAGCTGATCAACGAGTCTCCCGAGTTTCTTGGGTCCATGCATCGCCACTATCGTGAGGTCCGCACAAAGGTGGAAGGGAAAAAATACCGGGGTAAAGCTTTTCCAAAACCGGGGACATTTGAGCTGTATGTCAACGAACCGCCGGAATTGCCCGGCGAATTCATGGACTTCATGAAGGCAATAGGGGCGGAAGACGCATTTACTCCACCAAAAGCCGGCAAAGCCAGAGACAGGGCCGGATCAGCAAGCACCATTCGCTCACTCGCTGACCGCTATTACGCAACATTCTGCAAACCGGACATTGCGATTCACCAATTCCTGCAGGACGAACTGCGGGCCTACATCCTGGAACACGACACTTTTGCCCTGGAAATCTGCTCCCTGCTGGTGGAACTATGCGATGGTGAAGTGGACGAAGACCGGATAGATGCGGCACTGCGGCTGCTGTCCGACATGCTGGACATTCTGAGGGTGGAGCTGGAACGTGGCCGCCCGGCCTCCAAAGAACAGATGGAGCGACTGCAAAACATACTGGCTCAAAAGATTTACGTGGAATGCGGTGACGCAAGCCTTTGTGCCGCCGTATCACACCTTCTGCTGAGCAGCCGGGTCGAACTGCTGCCGGTTCTGCACGACGCCAACGATCAAAGGCTGCTGCTTGACGCCCACCACAACGGTCTGCGCGACACTCCGCCGGAAGAGGTCATGGCCGGGATGTTCAGGGGCATCGAGGAGTTGGGTGCTTCTCCTTTTGAAGCGCTGGAAAATATGCTGCAGATCCTGGCGCTGGGAAATCCGGACATGCAAACGACCCTGTGCGGAAAAATGCTGGGGGCTGAAAGCAGTCTGGTGCGGGATACAGCCGCCCTGATGCTGCTTCATCCCATGCCGGACGTGCGGCTTGGCGTTTCACGGCTATTGGCTGCTGACTCCTCGCATGTTACTCCGGAGACCTTGCGACGCATTATCATTACCCGCAACTGGTTCCCGGAAGAGATCCGCAAGAACATTGACCAGGCCGTCAGCAATGCCCGCCGCGCCCGCATCGAATGCGCCCCGCTGCCTAACAGTCCCGCCGCCACCGTCTATGCATCGCCGGTTGACGGTGCCTTTGCCCAGTCCTTTATGACTATTGTTCCCGACGGTAAAAACCATATCAGCTGTTCGGTCCTGCTCAAGCGCGGCACCGGGGTGGCCGATTCCTTTGTAATTCCGCTTCCCACAAAGAAAGAGCTGAAAAACTTCCTGGATATGATGAAACAGGAAGGTGCTTTTCTTGAAACATCCCAACAGTATCTGGATCAACGGGTTTGCCACGGCCTGGCCGAAGGTGCCGCGTTGGGCAATGCACCCAGCTATTGGCTGGCCCATGTTGCCGAACTGCTGGGGAAAGACCAATGGAAAGCGACCGCCTTTGACGCACGACGCGAACTCGACCAGATGAGGACAGAACTGGAGCGCAGCAAGCCGGAGCTGCTGTCTGATAAATCACGCAAAAAAGCTCTGAAAGACTCTGGCGAATGGTGCAGCGAACATCATTTTGCCGACTCATGGTTCGAGGATGATGCCGAGGTTGACAAGGTAATCGAGGCTGTACTTAAAAAGAAGCGCAACCGGCCGGATGCCGAATTATCGGCCATGTATGCCATTATCGACACTATTCTCGAAAAACGCCGGCAAGTCTGGCTCGAACGACTGACACTCAATGCCCTGTGGCTCAAAGTAGCAAAAAAATCACCCCTCCCCTGGCATCAGATGTTTCATCTGGCCGAAACGGTTGCACAGACTACGCATCCGCTTGCAGAAATCCCGCTGATGGAATCAATTGCCATCCAGAGCCTGGGAGCCTATCTGGGCCGCAGAGAAAAAGGCCGATGAAGCCCGCGCCCACACTCCATCGGTTGAATTCAGGTTGGTATCGTGCTATAGAACCCACTTGCCTCACCAATACTTCAACAACAGGTATCCAGACATGGCCCTCGCAGAACTGGTAGTACAAGGCGACATCCGCGCGGCAGCCCGGCTGATGCGCGACATCGACGACAACCGCCCCAATGCGGTTCAGGAGCTGAAACAACTCTATCCACACACCGGCAAGGCCTACATCATCGGCATCACCGGACCGCCCGGCGCCGGCAAATCAACTCTAGTGGATCAATTGACCGCCTCGTTCCGCAAGCGCGGCAAAAAGGTCGGCGTAGTTGCCATCGACCCGACCAGCCCTTTTACCGGCGGCGCCATCCTGGGTGACCGTATCCGCATGAACCGCCACTCCTGCGATGAAGGCGTGTTCATTCGCAGCCTGGCCACCCGCGGCGCGCTGGGCGGACTTTCGCGCTCCACAACCGATGTGGGCATGGTCATGGACGCTCTGGGCATGGATATCGTCATCATTGAAACCGTAGGCGTGGGACAGGACGAGGTTGATATCGTCAAGGCCGCCCACACGACCTGCGTCGTGATGGTACCGGGACTGGGAGATGATATCCAGGCCATCAAGGCCGGCATTCTGGAGATCGGCGACGTTTTCGTGGTCAACAAGGCCGACCGTGACGGCGCCGATCGGACGACCCGCGAGCTGTGTACCATGCTTGAGATGCGTAACGCACCGGAAGGGAGCTGGAACCCGCAGGTTTTAAAAACCGAGGCACAGCGCGGGACCGGCGTCGAGGAACTGACCGGCGAAATACTCGCCCACCGTGACTTTCTATTTTCAAGCGGAACAATCGACAATTTCCTGCGCGAGCGCAATCAGCGACACTTCATGGACATTCTGCGCGACAGCCTTTTCCGGAGTGCGATGGAGCTTATCACCGCTGACAACACTCTGGATAGTGTACTGGAAGGGATGAAATGCCTGAGTATCGACCCATATTCAGCCGCTGAAGTTGTGCTGTCGAAGATGCTGAAAGACACTCACCGCAAAACAGACAACTGAATTTGTTTATTCGATTGAATTAATCTGTTTTTGCTCTATACTTTATCAACTTTTGAATTGACTGCAGGAGAGTTGAGATGACCCTGACCGGAATTGCGCTTATAATCATAACCATTGCGATCTGTATTTTAGTAGTGACGCTGGTACCGACAATACTGGCTGCCAGACGCAGCTTCGAGTCTGTCGGCGCTCTGAGTGAAATGGTTCACAAGGAGTTAAAACCGACCATCCAGGAATTGACCAGCGTGCTTTCAGAACTGAAGACCGTAGGCGGCGGGGTGGTTGAGCACACCGACGATGTCAAGAGATTCATGTCGGCGCTGGGCGAAACCGGAACCAACCTGCACACTATCAACCGCACGGTGGGTGCAGTCACTAATGTTCTCAGCACCACTTCGGTCTGGGCAACCGGCGCCAAAGTGGCCGGAAAATATGTACTTGAAAGCTATCTTAAAAAACGGGGAGGTATCTGACATGTCTGAAGAGCAGGGAGTATCCGCAGGAACCGTATTGGTATCATTTGTAGCCGGAGCAGCAATCGGAGCAGGTCTGGCACTGCTTTATGCGCCGAAAAGCGGTAGTGAGATGCGCGAAAACATTCTTGATCTGACTGAAGACGCTGTGGACAAGATCAAGGAGTACGCCAAGGAAGCCCAGGAAAAAATCAAGACCGCCATTGACGAGAGCAAGGAAACAATCGTGGAAAAGAAATCGGTCCTGGCTTCAGCCATAGAAGCCGGCCGCGAAGCAATGCAGAAGGAACGCAGCTCGGCCCAGTAGCCATAGCAGCTGGAATTCAGAAAGCCCACTCCGGTGGGTTTTTTTGTTCAAACCTTCAAACAGGTACGGAGCAGTGCATGTCGCTTATCCCAACATACCGCCTTTCATGAACTGGAGCGTATACATCATCCTCTGCTCGGACGATTCGTTGTACACCGGCATTACCACCGAACCGGAAAGGCGCTTCCGGCAGCACTCGGATGGACGAGGGGCCAAGTATTTTCGTGCACGACGACCATCCAGGATAGTATATCTGGAACAGGGCCACACCCGCAGCACTGCCGGCAGCCGGGAACGGCAGATCAAAAACATGACCAGACAGGACAAATGCATCCTGATATCTTCTGCCGCACCGCTGAAAGACTGCGTTTACAAAGGCCGGTTGTCTCAAGACCTCATTTGAAGCGGGTTCCAGCGGCGTTGACTTTCAGGCAAGCATCCTTTATACTCCCGGCCCTATGCAAATACCCTTACTCACAAGATATGCGACTGTCGCAATTGCCGTGCTGCTCTACGCAATTCCCGCCCACGCAACCGAACCGATCCAGCCGCTCCTGGCGGAGCTGATCCGGCCGAACGCTCCGATGATGTCGACAAGTGAACCGCCTGCGCTGGTTCCGGCCGACGAAATTGAAGCGGAGGATGCCGATCCTGACGCTCCGGTTGCCGACCTTTTCTCCCTTGAAGAACTGAATGAGAAAAACAGCGGTGACATCGATCTTGCCCTGCCGGATGTCGACCTGCCGATTTCTGACATTCCTTTGGCCCTCAACAATAAAGTCGAATATTTCCTTTACTATTTCCAGACCAGGGGCAAACAGTCTTTCTCACACTGGCTTTCTCGATCATCCCGCTATATTCCTATGATGAAAGAGATCCTCAAGCGGGAGGGGATGCCAGAGGATCTGGTTTATGTCGCAATGATCGAGAGCGGATTTCAGCTGCACGCCAAATCCTGGGCCAATGCAGTCGGACCATGGCAGTTCATCTCCGATACCGGACGTCGCTACTCCCTGCGGATTGATCAATGGATTGACGAACGCAAGGACCCTGTCAAGGCGACCACCGCAGCGGCAATGTATATGAAAGAGTTGTACGGCCTGTTCAAGGGCGACTGGTATCTGGCTGCTGCCGGTTACAATGCCGGTGAAAACAAGATCCTGCGGGCCATCAGCATGTACAACACCAGCGACTTCTGGGAAATCTCCCAGAGGTCGTATCTGAAACAGGAAACCAAGGATTACGTTCCAAAACTGCTTGCGGCCGCAATCATTGCCAAAGACCCGGCCCGCTACGGCTTTTCCGACGTGGCCTATCTGCCGCCGATCGAATTTGATACGGTCACGATTCCGTCACGCACAAACCTTGATCTTGCGGCAAAACTGTGCGGCACCACCTATGAGACTATCAAGGAACTTAATCCGGACCTGCGCCACTGGTGCACTCCTCCAAACTACCCGGATTATAAACTCAAGATACCAAAAGGGACCAAAAAGCAGTTTGAAACTGAATTAGCAAAAATCCCTGAAGATCAGCGTTTCTCAGAAAAAATACTTTATACCCGCTACAAGGCCGGCAAAAAGGATTCACTGAACAGTGTCGCCCGCCGTTTCGGAACGACACCGGCCGCACTGGCCGAGCTGAACAGCCTGAATGCCAAGAGCCGCCTGGCTGGCAAGACCCTGATAGTGCCGGCCAGACAGACCGTCGACTTCAGCCATGAAGGACGCACCGCCCGCACGGCCACACAAAAGGGCAATTACTCCAAGTACTACACTGTCAAAAAGGGCGACACGCTCGGTGCGCTGGCCAAGCGCTTCAATGTTGCGCCCAAACTGCTGACTGCATGGAACAACCTGAAAGCAACGGTGGCCCTCAAGCCGGGCCGTCGCATCATTATCGCCAAGTTTACCGAAAAGAACGGAAAGATGGTTCCGGCCACATCCAACAGCTGATTCCCGTTTATCCCAATAGCCTGAGCAAATGAAAGGAATTACCGATGTACAACATTCTTATCTCCGCAGGCGCTTCCGCTGCGGTGCTTCTGATACTGATCTTTGTCCTCAAACTGTCCTGGTGGATTGGACTGATGATCGCGCTGATTGTGTTCGCAATCGTCTTCGTACTTTTTTCACGTATCACGATGAAAAAGGTCATGGCCTGTATCGAAACAGCCGGCAAGGACCTTCAAGCCCAGCCGCCGCGTTTTGAAAAAGCCATCCGCGAGCTGAAGGATGCCCTGCAGTACAGCAAATGGCAGCTGTATGTGGAAGGTCAGATCAACTCTCAGATCGGCATGATCTACTACATGAAGCGTGACTTTGCCAACGCCTTCCCGCATCTGGAAAAATCATTTTTCAAAAACTGGGCAGCGACCGCAATGCTTGCTGTCTCGTACATGAAACGCCAGAAGAAGGATAAGATGATCAGCACCTTTGACAAGGCGGTGCAGTGGAACGGCAAGGAATCTCTGCTCTGGAGCCTGTACGCCTACTGCATGAACGAAAGCGGCGAACCGGCCAGGGCCAAGGAAATTCTGGCCAAAGGGTTGAAAAAACTTCCCGGCGATGAAAAACTGAAGGATAACCTGGAAGCTTTGGAAAAAGGGAAAAAAATGAACATGCGCGCCTATGGGGATATGTGGTTCCAGTTTCATCTGGAGAGCCTTGGCGCACTGCAAAAGCACCAGATGGCCTCCATGGGCGGCCGCATGCAGCGCCGCATGACAGTACGAAAGTAGGATTTAAATCTGATCTCGAAAAAGAAAAAGCCGTCTCACGACGGCTTTTTCTTTTTCATGTTGCGGTTCAGCTCCAAAAGCGCACGATAGCAGCCACGCGGAGTGGAGTCGAAGAGCAGCACCGGGCATCCGGTCCGCCGCTGCAGCTCCTCCAGCGACAGGTCATCCAGAAAAACCCCCTCTCCTTCTTTCAGCATGACATCCGGCACCAGCAGCGCTTCGCCGATTTGATGGCCTTCCAGCGCCGAAACGATGTCTTTGCCGGCCACCAGGCCGGTGACGGTGACACTCGCCCCGAAGAGGCGGTTTTCAACCGCCAGCGGCACCAGCTCCAGGCCGGTCTTCTCACCCAACGTGCCTAAAAATCCCCCCACGAACACGGCGGTCGAAACGCCGGTAACCACCGTTGCCCTGAAACTACCGACCGGGCGGGCCCGGCGCAGGGTCTGTCCAGCTTCCCGGTTGAAAAGCGGCACCATGCCGACCCCGTTTTCTATCTGCGGGAAGTCGCCGTACTCCCTGATCGGGGGAAACGGCAGTCCGGCCTTGAGATAGAACTCATCCGCCAGAAACAGGAACGGCTCTCCCAGCTTTTTGCGCAGCTTCTTTGCCTGCGGTTCCCAGGCTGAAATGAATTGACGGGCATAGCCGGCGTCCACCGGCGTCAACTGAGGCAGTTTTTGACGATGAGCGGTCAGCCCAAGCGGCACAATCGCCAGCGACTGCACCGACGGATACAGGCCGGCCAATTCGGCCACGGTGCGCTCCAGCTCAAGGCCGTCATTCAGCCCCGGACAGAGTACAATCTGGGTGTGCATGGCAATACGGGCGGCGGCCAGCTGTTGCAGCTGATCCATGATCGGCGGTAAGCCCGCTTTGCCCAGCAGCTTTTCTCGCAGGATCGGGTTGGCGGCGTGAACCGAGATATACAACGGGGAGAGGCGCTGTTCGATAATGCGGGACAGGGCCTGCGGCTTCAGGTTGGCAAGGGTAACGTAGTTGCCGTTCAGAAAAGAGAGGCGGTAATCCTCGTCCTTTACATAAAGCGGCTTTCTCAGCCCTTTGGGTAGTTGGTGGACAAAACAGAAAACGCAGTTATTGGCGCAGCGAGCCGGCTGCGGTGCGGAGAAGCTCAGCCCCAGCGGTTCCCCCGGCTCCCGTTGCAACTCCAGCTCCCACAGTTCGCCATCCGGTTTTTCGATCTCCAGCAGCAGCTCATCGTCCGAGGCGGTGTAGTAGCTGTAGTCGATTATATCACGCAGCGGCCGGCCGGAGACCGCCAGCAGTCGGTCTCCGGCCTGCACCTCCAGCTCTTCCGCAATCGAACCGGTCTGCACATGCTCTACCAGGAGTCCTTTCATCAGACCCCCCGAAAGAATTCGGAATCGCGATAATAGGCGGTCAGCGAGCGCAGAAACACCTGCAGAACAGCAGTAACCGGCACCGCCAGCAGCATGCCGAAGAGTCCGAAAAGCTGTCCGCCGATCAAAAGCGCCACGATCGCCACCAGCGGATGCAGGCCGACGGTGTCGCCAACCACCTTGGGAGTGATCACCATACCCTCCAGGGCCTGCACCAGCCCGAACCATCCCAGACAGAGCAGCGGATGAAGAATGTCGTTGAACTTGAGCAGGGCCATAACCACCGAAAGACAGATGCCGATGATCGTGCCGACGTAGGGGATGATAAAGGTGACGCCTGCCAGCGTACCGATGGCAATCGCCAGATCGATGCCTATGAAATACAGGCCGATGCTGTACAGAAGCGCCAGAATGGCGCAGACCGAAAGCTGGCCGCGCACGAAACCGGAAAGCACCGTATCGACCTCGGTCAGTTTTTCGCTATATACGCTGCGAAAGCGCTCCGGTATGAATGATTCAATGAAACGTTTGAGTTGGGGAAGATCGAACAGCAGGTAGAACAGGTAAACCGGGATGATCAGATACCCCAGCAGGGCCAAAACAACCGAGATGGTCGAAGTGAGCGCCTTCTGCAGAAAGGTCAGCAGAGGTTTCAGAAGGCCGGGAGCTGCTGTGCGGGCCTGCTGCAGCAGTTCGTCCATCCGCAGCGCAAGTTTGTCGGGGGTCTCGATGTTCAGATACCCTTTGACGGCCGGCGGCGTGATTTCATAAAGATGGTGGGCATAGGCCGGAAGATTGGGCTGCATATTGGATAGTTCGCTGCTGACGGATGCAATCATGAAAACCGTAAACCCGGTGCAGACCACCAGCGCTGCCGTGAATACGATCAGAATCCCGTAGAGCCGTTTGAGCCCTTTTCGCTCCAGAAATGCTACCGCAGGATTGAGGATGTAGGCCAGCGCAAAGGCGATGAACAGCTGCAGAAAGACCGCAGAGGAGTAATAAAGCGCTGCTGCGGTAAGAACGAGAAGCAACAGCGCAATCGTCAGGAGAATTTTCGAGCTTTTTTGCATGGGATCGTATTATCACCGAAAAGCCCCCCGCAGCCGAAAGCCGGGGGGGCTGCTTGAGGAGACTACTGGTGCAGGCGGAAGGAACCATCCGCCGAAGTGATCGTAGAGATGGCGTGCTTGTAGATCAGGATGTCACCGCCCGAATCGAGCAGCACCGAGAAGTTGTCGAACGATTTTATAAACCCTTCCAGCTTGTCACCCGACATCATGATAATTGCTACCTTCACCCGCTCTTTGCGAGCCTGATTGAGGTACTGATCCTGAATATTGAAAGGTGCTTTAGCCATTTGATTTCGCCTCCCGTCTTTCATAAAATTCAATTACATGCTGTAAAATAGTAACAAACTTTTCCGGATATTCAAACCATAATATATCCGGATCCGACTTGAACCAGGTCAGCTGACGCTTGGCGTAATGACGCGTATCGCGCTTGATGAGACGAATTGCTTCCTCCAGTGTGGATTCTCCGGAAAGGCAGGCGGTCGTCTCTTTATATCCAATTGAGCGCATGGACTTCAATTCACGACCAAAACCGGCCGCCAGCAGGCCGCGCACCTCCTCCAGCAGGCCTTCGGCCAGCATCAGCTCAACGCGTTGCTCAATGCGACGATACAGCTCGCTCCTTTCAACGGAAATGCCGATCTGCAGAGTGTCGTAGCGCCGTGTTGAAAAGGCATGTTCCTTCTGGTGGCGGGAGAGCGGGATGCCGCTTGACTGATGCACTTCCAGGGCACGGATGATGCGCACCAGATTATTGGGGTGCAGTCCGGCCGCCAGCTCCGGATCCACCAGTCGCAGTTTTTCCAGCATGGCAGCATTGCCGATCCGGGCAGCCTCTTCGTGCAGTACGGCTCGAATTTCAGCTGATCCACCAGGAGAATCCACCAGTCCCTTCAGCAGGGCGCGGATGTACAAGCCGGTTCCACCCACGACAATAGCCCGCTTGCCACGACTGTTGATGTCCTTAATGGCAGCATCAGCTGCCTGGGAAAAATCGGCCGCAGAAAACGGTTGATCCGGGTCAACGATATCGATCAAATGGTGGGGAATTTCAGCCCGCTGTTCAATGGTCGGCTTGGCGGTGCCGATGTCCAGACCGCGATAGACCTGCATCGAATCGGCATTGACGATCTCGGCATCCAGTTCACGAGCAAGCCGCAGGGCCAGGTCGCTTTTTCCCGAAGCGGTCGGACCGCAGATGATCAGGAGTTTTGGGAGGGCTATAAATTCCTTCAGGTTGTTTTCCTCGATCATGCAATTTTGCATGTACACACCCTATGCTACTCCAGATTTTTTCATGATCCCCCCAGTCACAAACAAGCCACCGGCAGCGGAAAACGCAGTATGAATAGGGCCGGGTCGCTTTTGGCAAGGGCGAGTACCAGCGGATCGTCTAGGGTGACATAGGTTCATTCAGGTTCGCTCACCCTGCGCAGAAACTAATTTGTAACTTACTAAAGCGGCATCCCGGTTTTATTTCCACATATCCTCATCCACCTTTTCAAACACTGCCGTAGCGCGAAGGAAATCGTCACTCTCTTGTGCGCTCCAGGTACCGGCCAGATGATCCAGATCGTTATAGACGGTAGATCGCTTCTTCTTTTCGACACCAAGCGATTCCTTGAGAATCCTGAGCATCAAGGCATTGACGCTGGTTTCCTCTTGTCGGGCCTTGTCTTTTAATACGGCGGCAATGGTATCGTCTATGCCGCGCAGAGTCATGGTTGTCATGGACTGTCTCCTCGCTTAACGCAGCGCCAGTAAAATGCTGCTGATATATCTGAAATGATCGTTATAAGTAGCCAACCCCAGACCATGTTGCAATGCCGAAGCGGCAAGCCACAAGTCATTCGAAGGAATCGGGCGCCCTTTCTGTCGCAGTTCTGAAAAAACCTGGGCATAAAATTCCGAGGTTTCGTCGTCAACTACAACGACATCCACCCGTGCCGAATCAAGAAACTGATCGAGCTCCATCCGGTTTTCCCGTTCCTTGTTTCCACAGCGAAAACCGGCAAGCAATTCGCCGAGAATAACCGAATTGACGCCGATATATTCAGCTCGTTTCAGAAGGTTAACGGCTTCAATATCATTTCTTTTAAAGGCCGCATAAAAGTTTGTATCTATAATAATTCGTTTCATATTCATATCCGCACATGTGATGTCATATTATGATGACATTATGATGTCAGATAATGAGTCTGTCAAATGTAATAATGGTAGACACCCATTACACAAGTGCCGAAAGATGTATGTTTAGTGGGTCGAAGCTCGTCCACTTCTATCTGGGGGGCTCTTCTTCGACAAAAGCCTTCCGTCCAAGCAGCACCGCATGCCGGGAGACGGTCAGCCAGAAGAGATTCGGCGAGCGGTGCTGGTCGCAGGCAATCCTGATATAGGGGAGCAGTTCGGGGACATACTGGAATGGCGCTAGCTTAAGGGTTCGCAGAACTCCCCGGAAGGTAAACTATGAATCCAAGTGCAAAACACTCTGAATCTTGTTATGCAGGGCGGCCCGATCAAACGGCTTCTGGATAAAGTTCAGGCCTTTAACCAGAACCCCCTTCTGATCGATGACATCGGCGGTATAGCCCGACATGAACAGCACCTTAATATCCGGTCGTTTACCGGTGATCAGACGTGAAAGTTCCCTGCCGTTCATATCCGGCATGATGACGTCGGTCAGCAACAGGTCGATTTGTTCCAGGTTGGCGTCACAAAGCTCAAGCGCTTGCTGCGGGGTTGCTGCAACCTGAGTGCTGTAGCCAATTTCCTGCAGAATTTCTGCAGTTATAGCTCGCACCGATTCATCGTCCTCAACTAGAAGAACCGTAGCCGGACGGAGCAGAAGGAGCTCAGATTCAACATATTCCGCAACGGGTACCAGCTCCTTGCAGCGCGGAAAATATATTTTAAATGTAGTGGCAATTCCAGGTTCACTATAGACATTCACAAAACCCTTGTTCTGGGTAACGATGCCATAGATAGTTGCCAGACCGAGTCCGGTCCCCTTGCCGGCCTCTTTGGTGGTGTAAAAGGGTTCGAAGATATGCTGAAGAGTCTCCTGATCCATACCACAGCCGTTGTCGCTGACCATCAGCTGAACATAATCACCGGGTATTACTTCAGAATGCGCGGCAGCGTAGGCCTTGTCAATGATGGCATTTTGTGTCTCAACTGACAGGTAACCGCCATCCGGCATGGCATCACGGGCGTTGACCACCAGGTTCATAAGGATCTGATCGACCTGAGAGGGATCCATGTTGATCGGCCACAGGCTTTCGGACAGCCTGACCTCAAAACGGATATCTTCGCCGATGAAGCGACATAACCCCTGCTGTGAATCCCTGACCACGTCATTGAGACAGATGATTCGGGGTGAAATCACCTCCTGACGTGAGAAGGCCAACAGTTGGCGGGTAATGTCACGTGACAATCGAGCGGCCTTGACAATCTGATCCAGGTAGCCTCGATATCGCTCCGAGGCACTCCCCACCCGACTGGCCATATCGGCATACCCCATGATAACCGCCAGCTTGTTATTGAAGTCGTGGGCGACTCCCCCAGCCAGCCGGCCAACAGCCTCCATCTTCTGGGCCTGGCGCAGCTGGGCCTCCAGCTTGAGCTTCTCGGCCTCTTCCAGCTTTTTGCCGGTGGTGTCGACCATGATCCCGCGTAACCAGCGCGGACGACCATTCTCTTCAACAACAGTGACCATGTCGTGCAGCCAGACGGCACGACCGTCGCTGGCAATAAAGCGGTATTCGAAATCATGGTCCAGGCGCTGTGCGGTTTTGTCCACACAAAAGGTCGGCGCCCACTCCCGGTCCTCGGGATGCAGGTGTTCAGCCCAGAAACCCGGCTGATACCACTCTTCAGTCGGATAGCCAAACAGCCGCTCGGCCTGCTGACTGACGTAGGTAAATGCAAAGGTTTCGGCATCCACTTCCCAGACGATACCATCAACTGAATCAACCAGGTTACTGAAGCGGACCCGCTCGTTTTCAAGCTCTTCCTCGGCCCGGCGATGACCGGTGATATCACGGGAAATACCCAGAACACCGATCAGATTTCCATCGGCATCACGCACCGGAGTTTTGACGGTCTCCAGCAGTTCACGATGACCATCATCGGCGTAGGTAACCCACTCCTCGTTGACACTGGGCTTGCCGGCAGCAATTGCTTTCATGTCATGTTCACGAAAAAATGCGGCCAGTTCCGCATCGACGAAATCATAATCGGTTTTGCCGAGAATCTCTAACTCGCTGGCGCCGAAGAAACGTTCAAAACGGGTGTTACAAAAGAGGTACACACCCGCGGGATCCTTCATCCAGACCAGGGCCGGAATGGTCTGCAGCAGGATGCGCAATCGACTGCGCTCATTTTCCAGAATGACATGGGTCTGCTTCAGCGGAGTAATATCATGGGCAATGAAATAGAGGCACGCTTCCCCTTCAACCTGGATTGGCGTCAGATACATCAGCGCGTTACGCTTTTCTCCGCACTTGGTACGCAGCACAAACTCAAAGTTTTCCAGCCGGCCATGTTCCCTGACGATCGCCACCGCCCTTTCGAGGGTTTCCGGGTCCCACAGGCCCAGCTCAAGCGATGAGCGACCGAGCGCCTCATGTGGCGGCCAGCCCGTATAGCGATCAAAACCTTCATTGACTTCGATCAAAAGACCATCGGACATGCGAGTAATTCCAACCATATCCGGCATGAGATGAAAAATGTTCTGATATTTCTGTTCAGACAAACGCAGCAACTCTTCCGTGCGGATCCTCTCGCTGATCTCCTTCATTAGTTGCAGGTTTTCGTTTCGCACCCGAGAGTGGCGCGACGTAAATATCCAGGCAAGGCCAGCCAGTAAAAAGCTATTGAAAAAGCCGACATACAATACAGGCGATGAAGCAATTGAATGGGATGGCCAACCTCCCTTGCGAACAGCGGCAATCTGCCATGAGCCACCCGGGACGGCGACGACCATACTCACTGGCTGACGCGTAAAAACGGATTCATCTCCCCAGATCAACAGGCCGGGATCGGCGCCGCCTTCACCCTGGCGCAAACCGATCTCCAGATGCGGCGAAGATGAAAGCCCGCCAGCCTCAAAGATTGCATCAACATTGGTAACGATTGAAGCAACGCCCCAGTAGCGAGGCTGGGCTCCGGAAGACAACCCCTTACTCGTGTACACCGGAGTGCGCAGGATAAAGCCTACTCCACCCTGCACCAGCCTGTGAGGCCCGGAAAGCAAAGGCATACCGGTCTGCATGGCCTGCTGGACTGTCTTGTACTGTTCGGGGATAGTCGCATAGTTCAGGCCGACTACACGTTCGTTTCCGGCAAAGGGATACACCATGGAAATGACATTATCCGGTGCTATTGCAATAGAGCGGATATGGGGATGAGTTTTGATTGCCTGTGAGGCAAGGGCATTAAAGAGATCGGGTCTGATATCACCCTGATAACCAATGACATTGACAATGCCTGACGTAACGCTGAACACGGAATTGGCGACAGATTCCAACCTGGCCCGGACAACAGACAGTTCGCTGATTGCCTGACTTTTTGCATCATTCAAACGTTGGTCGGAATCGAGCTGCGCAACCTTGGCACTCAGTAACAAGCCAAGCAGCAGAGTTATGCCGGCCTGAAACCATGGAGTAAACCGTAGTTGATATTTTTTATTGCCGGTTTTGACTGTTTCCAATAAAGCCTCGCAGATCTATCGCGTTAATAATTTATACTATATCGGTTGCCAGCAGCTTTTGATTAAGGGTTAATTTGATTGTTGTTCCCATTCCAAGTCCCGGGCTTTCCGCCCAGATGCGGCCGTGGTGATTCTGGAGAATCCGCTTGCTGATCGGCAGCAATCCCAATGCCTTCGTCACGCACAGAGATCATAAGGGCATTGACATGATGTTCGGCGGAAATGGTAATGACTTTGATACCCAAACATACTTTCAAGCACCGGATAACAAATGAATTGGAATGCATGACATTTCAGTCCAGCTTCTACAGCTGATTCCTGAAAGTCACAATCCATCCTCTGCGGCTCACAGAATACCCAGTTCGCGAAACTTAAGCAGCAGCTCTGCCCCGCCCGGCATGTTGAAAAAACTGCGAATTGCTCTTGCCGCACGGAGATTTACGGCAGAAAGGGTGGTCAACTGTTCCTGCCCGGCAGCCAGCAACTCATCCAGGTCTGCAAACTGACTTGCCAGATGCTGTACTGTCTTCGGTCCGGCTCCTGAAATCCCCAGGGCGGCTACAAAGCGGAAAGAGTTATGATGAGCAGCGGCACGGATTGTCACTGTCAGTCGGCGCGCATATTCCTTGCCAAAGCCTGGCACTGTGGCCACTTGCTCCGCAGTCAGCAGGAACAGGGAGGGCAGATCATCCACCAGCCCTTTTTCAATCAGCTTTTGCAGGCGTTTCCGCCCCAGACCGGCGATATCTAGCCCCGATTTAGAGGTAAAATACGCCGCCCTGGCCAGAAATTGATCACGGCAAACCGGTGTGTCATGCAGGCACGCATCCGGAGCCGGTCCCGGCAGCGGTGCTGGTACTGCTCCAGAGCTTGAGTTGCGGGCGGCTCGTTCGACCACCTCCTGCACCCGGGGAATAACGTCTCCCACCAACGCAACCAGCACCTGATCTCCGGCCGCAATATTCAATCGGTCAACTTCGGCCTGATTGTTCAGCGATACCCGCGAGATCCGCACACCGCCAAGCTGTACCGGCACAATCTCGGCAATGGGCGTACGGCGGCCCGTGCGGCCGATCGTCCAGCGGATATCCAGCACACGGGTCCGGGCACTTTGCGGAGGAAACTTCCAGGCAGCCGCCCAGAAAGGTGCCCTCCCGCCCTCTCCCAGTTGCTGCCGCAGAGACAGATCATCCACTTTAACCACAATCCCGTCCATTGCGAATGGCTGCCGCTCCCGACTCGCCAGGTAGTTATGATAAACAGCCTGAACATCGGCAAAGCTTGTTACCTGAATAGTATGCTCAACAGCAACCGGAAAGCCCCAATCCGAGAGCAGCTGCAACGCTCCCCGGTCGGAGAGTGGGCTGCCGTCAGCAGGACCGCCGCCCACCACCTCAAAGGGGAACAGCCGAAGAGCCGCCAACGCAGCCGGATCAGGTTTTTGTGCCTTCAGCAGCCCGGCTGCAAAATGGCGCGGGGTGGCATACTTTTCCGGGGAAGCCTCCATCATGAAATTATGCAGAAGAGTCAGATTTGCATAGACTTCGCCTCGAACCACCACCCGATCAGGAAATTTTCCGGACAACAGGTGTGGAATAACCTGGATTTGACGAACCCGTCCGGTCACGTCTTCACCGAAACGACCATCCCCGCGCGTCGAAGCCGAAACCAGACGCCCGGATTCATAAATCAGCTCTACAGGCAGCCCGTCTACCTTTGGTTGAACCAGTAATTGCACACCCTCGACTGCAATCCGTTTCAGCAGCGCTTTCACCGCCTCCGGACCGGTGGAGGAAGACAAACTCAGCATCGGACGTTCGTGCGGCACCTTTTTCGCTCCACTTCCAACAGCGCCACCCACCCTCCCGGTCGGTGAATCCGCGGCAATCAGCGCAGGGAAACACTCCTCCAGCCGGACCAGTTCCGCAAACAGCCGGTCGTATTCGGCATCACTGATAACCGGCTGTGCTTTTTCATAATAAAGTTGATTGTGGTAGCGGATATCTTTTCCCAGGGTGATCATCCGTTGAGCGGCTTCGGAGACAGATATATCCGGGCAGGCACTGGACAGTGACGGCAGGCAGAAGGTTGAAATCAGGAGAAGGAACAGAAGGAGGGCAACAGCGCGGAGCATTTTCTCAGACACTACACAAGGGCATTCAACAACGGCTGTCATGTCCGCTTGAAAATCTTTTCCAGCTCGGCCAGTGTAACCACATGCGAGACCGGCCGGCCGTGCGGGCAGCTGGCGGCGAATTCGGTTTCATCCATGCTGCGCAGCAGTTCCTTCATCTGGCGGATTTCCAGGGCATGAACTCCCCGTACAACAGAGTGACAGGCGATCCGGGAGAGCAGCTCATCCAGTGCATCCTGGAAAGCGGCGCTGGTGCCGAGCCCGGCAAGATCCGCCAGGATGTCCCGCACAAGCTTGATGGCATCATTCTTGACAGCCAGCCGAGGAACAGCGGACACCATCAGCGTATTGCCGCCGAACGGCTCCAGCTCGAAACCGATGCCGGCCAGGTCGGAGCGAAAACGGCCGGCAACGGCTACCTCGCTGAACGACAACTCAACCGTTTCCGGGAAGAGCAGACGCTGAGACTCAATTCCACCGGCCAGGCACTGTTGTTTCAGCCGCTGGTAGGCCACCCGTTCACTGGCGGCGTGCTGGTCGATGATCACCAGGTCCGCCCCTGACTGGCAGAGGATGTATTCGCTGTGGAACTGGCCGATAACCGTCAGCGAGGAGAAATAGCCGCCAAGATTGGCCTGCTCAGCCTTAAATGGGGCTACCGGCTCACTGACGGTAACCGCTTCGAACGGTGCAGCGGAAGTCGGGGCGACTATGGCTTCCAATGGCCTTACCGGGACTGCCGGTTGCGAGTAGTGCTGTTCGCGGCGCGGCATTGCAAGAGAAGTCTGAGCCGCAGCAGCGATCCGCTCGCGATAGGCCTGGCCGGTGGGAGCAGCCGATGAGAGTAACGACGTCTGCATCGGCTTGTTGGCCAGCCATGGCGAAAGCCGCAGCACCTCCTCCACCGCAGCCTGAATGGCGTCATGCACGGCGGATTGTCGCCGGAAGCGTACCTCATGCTTGGTGGGATGGACGTTGACGTCCACCTCCCCCGCTGGAAGCTGGATGAAAAGCGCCACAACCGGATAGCGGCCGCGGTCGATCACACCGCGGTAGGCCTGCATGACGGCGTGCTGCACAACCTTGTCACGGACGAATCGGCCGTTTATATAGGTGAACATGGCCTGAAGTCCGGAGCGCACCAGTGACGGCCCGGAAACGAATCCGCTGACTGTGGCATACTCGCTGGTGCTTTCGACCGCGTGCAGATGGGCAGAGCTGTCCTTGCCGACCACCTGTGACAGTCGCCTCAGCAGGTCGCTGCGCTGCACCCGCAACAGTTCCCGACCGTCGCTGATGCAGCTGAAAGCCGCATCCGGGCGGGAAACCGCCAGACGGGCCACCACATCGCCCACATGTCCGGTTTCGGTTTCGGAACTCTTCATGAATTTGAGGCGGGCCGGGATGTTGTAGAAGATCTGCTCGACGCTGATAACCGTTCCGGGTGCCATGCCGCAGGCTTTGACATCCCTCACCCGCCCCCCTTCCACGGTGATCTCGGTGCCTTCCAGACTGCCTGACTCTCGCGTAGCCAGGCAGAAGCGCGAAACCGAGGCGATCGAGGGTAGCGCTTCGCCGCGAAAACCGAGCGTCAGAATGCCGTCCAGGTCGCTGTCGCATTTGATTTTACTGGTGGCGTGGCGCTCCAGCGAAAGCAGTGCATCTTCACGAGACATGCCGTAGCCGTTGTCGGTTACCCGTATAAATCGGCGGCCGCCGGAGGTTATTTCAACACAGATATCAGTCGCCCCGGCATCCAGGGAGTTTTCAACCAACTCCTTGATAACCGAAGAAGGGCGCTCGACGACCTCACCTGCAGCAATCTTGTTGGTCAGGTTCTCCGGCAGTATTGTGATGCGCTGAGACATGGCTGCTCCGTGCAGTTATTAAAAAAAGAGCGGGAATTCCCGCTCTTTCTGATAGTGACGTATGAAAAATGTTGAAAACTACTTTTTTGTATCTTCGTTCGTA
Organism: uncultured Geobacter sp.; assembly: GCA_964420435.1. Classification (GTDB taxonomy): domain Bacteria; phylum Desulfobacterota; class Desulfuromonadia; order Geobacterales; family Pseudopelobacteraceae; genus JACRCG01. Next base: position 36,261 of record CAYQTC010000010.1, on the reverse strand, counting down.
TCGCCGAACAGGCTGTCGAAATCATCGACAGTATCCTTTTCGCCTCCGACAGTAGCGGTCTCGGGAGTGTCGTCCCAGGAAAAGTTTTCCAGGTCAAATTCGCCCGGAGCGATGGTTGCTTCAGCAGTCCTAGCTGCAGGCGCCGGTGGTGCGCCGAAGAGATCATCACTTACCTGCGGTGTCGTTTCCAGCAAGTCGGCAAACGGATCTGCATCCATACTTGACTGTTTCTGAGCTGCAACAGGCGGTTCATCGTCGAAGTTGAAAGGGTCATCATTGAAAGATGCGGTGGCAGTCGCTGTAGAAGTCGCTGTAGTATTAGCTGTATCTTCAGGCAGATCAAACGCAAACATGTCTTCATGGGTTTCAATGTTTTCCGCAAGCTGTCCGACTGCAACGGTAGCGGCCCGAAACTCCTCGGCCATCTTTTCCCTGATCTCAAGCGGAAGAACAATCGGAGTGATGCCGTAAGTCAGCTTGTAGCCGCTCAGGTCACTGGAGCATTTTTTACAGCTGTCATAGAACTCGAAACTGTTGTATCCGCACTTGGGGCATTTCATGGGCGGCTCCTTGGCTGTGATCTGATCACATTGCATCCCACATATACTGCATAATAGCCAGAATAGCAATACCTGCCGTCTCGGTGCGCAGTATCCTGGAACCCAGCGAAACCGGCTGGAAACCATACTGTGAAAAGTGCCTTATCTCCAGTGGATCAAAGCCCCCCTCCGGTCCGATTGCAACGACGACAGAGGCCGGTTTTTCCAGTGTTGACAGTGTCTGTTTGAGAGAATGTTCCCGCTCATCCTCCCAAAGGATCAGGCGCAGTTGATGATCGGAGCCACCGGCCGCATCCAGCGCAGTCGGCCGCCACGACACCCGTGGAACATCTATTCGGCCACACTGGCGCGCCGCCTCTGACGTGATTCGGTTCCAGCGATCCAGCTTGCTGCTCAGCTGATCTTCCCGCACCTTGGCTACCGAACGGCATCCACCGAACAGGCTGAAATCATGGGCACCCAGCTCAGTACACTTCTGCAGGATCAGATCAATCCTGTCCCCTTTTGGAAGAGCCTGGCAAATCGTAATTTTCGGAGCAGCAGCATCGTTTTCGGCAATAGCCTGCAACTGTGAGACGGATATTTCGACACTCTTTTTCGTCACCTGGTCAATTTCGCCGTTATATGCGACACCGTTTTCATCAACCAGCAGCAGAGGGGATCCGGTTCCCAATCGCAGCACTCTCACAATATGGTTATAAACCTCTCCCTCCACAACGGCATAACCGTCACGAATACAGCTGGAGTTTATCATGAAACGACGCATGCTCATTTTTGGGTGGTACTCCGGTAGAGCATGGCAACCCACTCGCCGGCTCTGTTGGTCTCTTCATACAGAAGCGGCTGATCGGCAAACCCTTTGCGCACAAGCTCTTCCTTCTCGGCCAGTATACCCGAAAGTATCAGCGCCCCGCCTGGATTCAGACGGGCAGCCAAACCGGGAGCCAGACGGACCAACTCCTCGGCCAGGATATTGGCCAGTATGATATCGAAGCCCTCCTCCAGCGACTCCAGTGGTACCGTATCGCATTCAATTTTCCCGGCCAGATCGTTCAAAGCCAGGTTTTCCCGAGCGACGTCCACCGCTTCGGGGTCAATATCCAACGCAAGAATCCGGCCGGCGCCCAGCAGACTGGCAGCCATAGCCAGGATTCCGGAACCGGTGCCCAGATCGAGCAGAGACGGCGCAGCAGCCCGGCAACCGGCATCCATTATTTTTTCCAAAAGCTCCAGGCAGAGTCGTGTAGTTTCGTGGCCTCCGGTACCGAAAGCCATTCCGGGATCGATACGCAGAACCAGGTCTCCCGGCAGGGCTGCGGCATCTTCCCAGGTCGGCACGATCAATAGCCGTGTACCGACACGCAGCGGCTTGAAATGGACTTTCCAGCTGGTACTCCAATCCTCGGAGCGGACCGGTGTGATCGTCGGAGAGGACAGTTCACAGCCTGGGCAGCGGTCGGCCAGTTCCCGCAGATACGCTTCCAGTTCGACCATTTTGGGGGCTGGATCCGTATCAGCCGGAAGATAGGCCTTGACCGTCATACGGAGTGAGTCCGGAATTTCACTGGGAGAGAAGGCATCAACGGATAGGTTCTCAACGCAGACACCGCTTCCGGTAAGGACGGTCAGGTAATCCGACACAACATCGGCGAATTCAGCCGGTACATCGCAGGCAATTTCAAGCCAGGAATCATTCATTGGACAACCTTTCGAAAGAATATGAATAAGTTGGAAACGTTAGCAGAACAGTCGTAAGGTGACAATAAAAAAGCCTTGCCACGCAATTTCCGAACTCACGCAGAGCCGCCGAAACCCGTTATTTCTCTTGACCATGAAAGCGCTGTAACGTTATAAACCCTGACATCAAAGTGTTGTGAAAGGCGCCTTATGCACAGCCGAAACCTGCTTGAAGCCATCGGTAATACTCCACTCGTTCAGCTGTCCGCCATAAATCCATATCCGAATGTTTCGATCTACGCCAAGCTGGAGGGCAACAACCCGGGAGGCTCGGTCAAGGACCGTCCGGCCAGACAGATGTTGCTGGCTGCGGAAGCCAGCGGTGAATTGACACATGACAAGATCATTCTGGAGCCGACCTCCGGCAACACCGGCATAGCCCTGGCAATGATTGCGGCCGCCCGCGGCTACCGCATAAAGCTGGTCATGCCGGCCTGCGTCAGCGTGGAACGGCGCAGCGTACTGGAGGCCTACGGTGCTGAGATTGTCCTTTCCCCCGGCTGCGAGGCAACCGATGGAGCCATCCGTCTGGCACACAAGATCAAAAACGAGTCACCGGATATATATTACATGCCCAATCAGTACGCCAATCCGAACAATGTACTGGCACATTACGAAACTACCGGCCCGGAGATTATGAGCCAGACCGGCGGACGTATCACACATTTCGTTGCGGGCATGGGGACCAGCGGAACTCTGATGGGAATTGCGATGTATTTCGGAGAGGTGCGCCCGGAAGTTCAGATCGTCGGAATTGAGCCGGTTCTGGGACATAAAATCCAGGGGCTGAAAAACATGCGCGAAGCAATTGTGCCTCCCATTTATGACGAAACGGCCATGACTCGCAAGATTGTAGTTGAGGATGACCTGGCTTTTGAAACCTCGCGGCAGCTGGCAGTGCGCGAAGGAATATTCTGCGGCATGTCTGGCGGCGCTGCGGTGGCCGGGGCGATTAAACTGGCCTCTGAAATGGAATCCGCCTGTATGGTGGTCATAATACCTGACCGGGGTGACCGGTATCTAAGCACCAACCTCTTCAAGTCCGTCTGCGCCAACTGTCCGCCGTAGCTCCACCCAAGGTGTCCCGCAACATAACCTATTTTATTTTTCTGCAGCACACGGCCCCATGCCTGCAACAGTCCCGGCAACTCCTGCTACCTTATACGTGTATATTATCCATGTACACCGCCTCCACACTCAATACACACAAAAACACATTTAATATCAGCTAGTAACAAACATTTTACACTTATACAGAACATTCCGGACGTATATATTTAAAATACATTGATTTAACCCGCTCCATATCGAAAGCAACTCTCTCCATCCACGCTCCATACAATTAGTCCTTCAATTTAAGCATGTTGCGACATACTGAATTATTTTTTCATAATCTGGCACGCTCGATGCTCTAGTAATAATCAAGCAAAGCGAAAAAAATAAAGCAGAAAGAGGAGATCGTCATGAGAGCCATATCAGCAATATTAACAACACTTATGATCACCGCCAGCCAGGCAATGGCAGCCGGCGGAGCACCTGAGGGTGAGGGTCTTGGAATTTTGGCAGCGTGTTTCATCGGGTTCGGCATCATGATCGTCATGTTCCAGTTCGTACCCGGCATCATGCTGATGGTCGGAATGCTTAAAGGGATTTTGTCATTGGGCCGGAAAGAGGAGCACAGAACTACAGCCCGTTGACAATTCGCAGCCACTCTAAAAACCAGCTTAATCATACAAAGAAAAGGAGAATGTCATGAAAGCACTCGCAGCGTTAATCGCAACCCTGGCCCCCGCAACAGCATTTGCAGCGTCAACTCTACATGAAGACAACAGCGGGCTTTTCGTCTGGATATTCCTGGGATTCTGTGCCCTGATCGTAGTAGTCCAGGTTATGCCGGCAGTCATACTGATGTTCGGTTTTGCCAAAGGGCTTTCAGCCAAAATGTCAAAGCAGGAGGTGGTGGCCAATAAATGATGACTAAAAAATCGACTGTTCGTAAGCATCGCTACCGAACAAAGCTAAACATGGCAGCAAATTAAGAGGGATAGTTCCAATGGAACTGTCCCTCATTGCTTTAGGCTTTCTTCCGCTCCATATCTCTCAAACTTGACCGCACAAGCTATTCCTGCTATTAAGTACGTCTGTTTCCGAGTGAAAATCCCCATACTCCCCACCGGAGGTATCATCGTGACATTCCAGGATCTTATCCTCTCCCTGCAAGGCTACTGGGCCAAACAGGGATGCATCATCCAACAGCCCTACGATACGGAAAAGGGGGCCGGCACCTTCAACCCGGCCACTTTTCTTCGTGTACTGGGTCCCGAGCCATGGAACGTGGCATACGTGGAACCGTCCCGCCGCCCCACCGACGGCCGCTACGGCGAAAACCCCAACCGCCTGCAGCACTACTACCAGTTCCAGGTCATCATGAAACCATCGCCGATGAACATCCTGGATCTGTACCTGGACTCGCTGCGTGCCTTCGGACTTGATCCGGTCAAACACGATATCCGTTTTGTGGAAGACGACTGGGAATCGCCAACCCTGGGCGCCTGGGGACTGGGGTGGGAAGTCTGGCTGGACGGCATGGAAATCACCCAGTTCACCTACTTCCAGCAGGCCGGCGGCATTGACCTGAAACCGATTCCATCGGAGATCACCTACGGATGCGAACGGATTGCCATGTATCTGCAAGGGGTGGACAACGTCTACGACCTGGAATGGGTCAAAGGGATCAAGTACGGTGATATTCACCACGAGAGCGAGGTGGAGTTTTCGCGGCACAATTTCGAGGAGGCCGATGTCGACATGCTGCTGCAGCTCTTCGGAATGTACGAGAAGGAATGCCTGAGACTGGCTGCAAAGGAACTGGTGCTGCCGGCTTATGATTATGTCATGAAGTGCTCACATACCTTCAATCTGCTGGACGCCCGCGGGGCGATCTCGGTTACGGAGCGCGCTTCGTACATCGGCCGGGTGCGCAACGTAGCCCGCATATGCGCCGAAGGGTATCTGCAGATGCGCGAGCGACTGGGCTTTCCGCTGCTCAAAGGAGGTGTTGCGCAATGAGTACCAAAGAACTGTTTCTTGAAATAGGCACCGAAGAGATTCCGGCCGGGTTTATCCCCCGCGCCCTGGCAGAGATGGAGGCCATTATCCTGCGTGAACTGGCAAACGCCCGGCTCTCTTTTGGAGAGATTAAAACCATGGCCACTCCCCGGCGTCTGGCACTGGTTGTGAAAGACATTCCTGCCGTACAGCCAGACGCAGAAATCACCGCCACCGGCCCTTCAAAGAAAGCCGCCTACGATGCAGAAGGCAGACCGACCAAGGCTGCCGAAGGTTTTGCCCGTGGGCAGGGAGTGGATGTTTCCGAATTGCAGATCATCAGCACGGATAAGGGTGAATATCTCTCGATAACCAAGCAGGAAACCGGTCGCCCGACCCATGAACTGCTGGCCGAGATCCTGCCGAGACTGGTAGTAAACATACCCTTCAAAAAATCCATGCGCTGGGGAAATCTGGACGTACGCTTCGCCCGCCCGATCCACTGGATCGTGGCCCTGTTCGACGGCATCGTAGTACCTTTTTCTTACGGAAACATAGAAAGCGGGACGATCTCCCGCGGTCACCGCTTCATGGCCAACACCACCTTCCCGGTACGGAATTTCGCCCACTACCAGGAAGAGTGCGAACGGCACTTTGTTATTGTCGATCCGGAACGTCGTAAAGAGATCATCCGTAAAGAAACGCACCGTGTAGCAATCGCTGCCGGAGGACATCTGCTGCCGGACGAAGAGCTGCTGGATCAGGTGGTATACTTGGTTGAATATCCAAGCGCCGTGCACGGCACCTTTCCGGCAGAGTTTCTGAAAGTGCCCAAAGAGGTTCTGATCACCTCCATGCGCAGCCATCAGCGTTATTTTTCCATCGTGGATGCCGAAGGCAAGCTGCTGCCGGGCTTCATCACGATCAACAATACACTGACCGAAGATCCCTCGGTGGTGGTCAAGGGCAATGAGCGCGTCCTGCGGGCACGCCTGTCGGATGCCCGTTTCTTCTTTGAGGAAGACCAGAAGATTAAACTCGATGAACGGGTAGAGTTACTCAAAAAGGTTGTCTACCAGCAGAAACTTGGCACCTCCCACGAAAAGATGGAACGTTTCCGTGCGCTGGCTGAAGGATTGGCGGAAATGCTCAATCCGGCAGTCAAGACACAGACAAGTCGCGCCGCCACTCTTTGCAAGGCGGACCTGGTTTCCGGAATGGTCGGAGAGTTCCCGGAAGTACAGGGTGTCATGGGGCGCGAATACGCCCTGCTGGAGGGCGAAGACCGGGCCGTGGCCAATGCCATCGCCGAACATTACCTGCCGGTCCAGGCCGGCGGTGAACTGCCGGCATCCGACATCGGAGCCTTTGTATCAATCGCCGACAAGCTCGACACAATCTGCGGCTGTTTCGGCGTGGGACTGATCCCGACCGGCGCCGCCGACCCCTACGCGCTGCGCCGCGCCACTATCGGCATTATCAGCATTATTCTCGACAAGGGTTATCGCCTATCACTCCAGGCCTTGATCAATCATTCACTTGATCTTCTGGCTACCAAACTTACCCGCCCACAGGAACAGGTGGCAGGAGATGTGCTTGAGTTTTTCCGGGCTCGCTTCATCAATCTGATGGCAAATGATTTTGCGGCAGATGCTGTTGATGCGGCGGTATCGGCACAATTCGGCGACCTGGTGAATGTTAAAGACCGTATCGCTGCCTTGGCCGAGTTCAAGTCCCATCCCGACTTCGAGCCGCTGGCAGGAGCATTCAAGCGGGTCGGCAATATTATCAAGGAAGGCAGCGACACAACTGTAAACCCGGATCTGTTCCAGGATCCGGCCGAGAACTGTTTGTATGAAGCCTTTATGTCTGCCAGAAATACGGTGGAAATCAAGGTCACGTCCGGTGACTGGCTGGATGCGCTGACCGAGATTGCGACACTGCGCGGCCCGGTGGACACTTTTTTTGAAAGAGTCATGGTTATGGCCGAAGACCCAGGTGTACGTGAAAACCGTCTGGCGCTGCTGACAGGCATTGCGCGTATGTTCGCAAAGATCGCCGATTTTTCAAAGATAGCCTGATCCTAAAAGGAGCAATAATGTCGTTTACTGCACGAATCATTGCCGGAAATGCGCTCAGTATCATTCTGGCAATAACCGCAACAGCCGTCCTCAATCCGAAAGGTGAGATATGGATTCATGCGACGATCTGCATCGCCTTGTTGATCGTGATGTCGGGCATTATCGGTTTTTTGAGCAATGCAGCTTTCAAACCTCTTGCCGGAATAGTCGCAGCTCTAGAGAAGGCTGCCGGCGGTGACTTGTCGGTACGCGCTGATGTTTCAGGAGATGGCGAATTTGGGCGTCTGGCAACCGCCTTCAACAAGATGATGAACGACATGAACAAGGCCATGAGACAGTTTTTCTCCGTAGCTGACACGGTGCGCGATTCGGTGGTGATGGTACGTTCCACCACCGATGCCATGGCAGCCGCCGCCGAGGATGTTGCCATGCAGGCCGGCACGATTGCAACCGCCAGCGAAGAAATGTCGGCCACATCCGGCGACATCGCCCGCAACTGCCTGTATGCCGCCGAAAGTGCCCAGAAAGCAACGGAACAGACTCACAGCGGATCTGAACTGGTCCAGAGCAGTGCCCGCCTGATGGAAAACATTGCCCAGCGGGTAAATGCAACCTCCCAGACAGTTGAGGGACTGGGGCAGCGTTCCGACCAGATCGGCGCCATCGTCAACACCATTCAGGACATCGCCGACCAGACCAACCTGCTGGCGCTGAACGCCGCCATAGAGGCTGCCCGGGCAGGAGAGCAGGGTCGCGGCTTTGCCGTGGTTGCCGATGAAGTTCGTGCTCTGGCCGAACGTACCACCAAGGCTACCAAAGAGATCGCATCAATGATCAAATCCATCCAGAGCGAGACCCGGAACGCGGTCGGCTCTATGTCAGAAGGCGTCCAGGAAGTCCGGCGCGGCACAGAGGAAACAAGCCGTTCCGGAGAGGCACTGGAGGATATCCTCACAAAAATCAATGAGCTGACCATGCAGATCAGCCAGGTTGCGACCGCAGCGGAGGAACAGACCGCCACTACGCATGAAATCACCAACAATATCCAAATGATAACCGATGTTGTTAACCGTAACGTTGAAAATGCCCGTAGCACAACCAAGGCCACCGTAGTGCTGGCCAATCAGGTCGATGATCTGCACGAACTGGTCGGTAAATTCAGGCTGGCCAAAGCACTGGAATGGGATTCATCCTTCTCCACAGGGGTATCAAAGTTTGATCAGCAACATAAGAAACTATTTGATATGGTCAACGAACTGCATGATGCCATGCAGCAGAAGCGGAGCAAAGAGGCTATCGGCAGGATTCTTAATGGTCTGGCAGAGTACACCGTCAGTCACTTCGCCGACGAGGAGCGCAGCTTTGCTCAGTCCCGTTATCCGGAAGAAAACGAACACAAGGCACTGCACAAGAAACTGGTCGATCAGGTTGTTGAACTGATCGGCAAGTTCAATGCCGGCGAAACGCTGCTGACACAGGACGTGATCAACTTCCTGCAGGACTGGCTGATCAACCATATCAAGGGTACCGACAAGAAGTACGGACCGCACCTGAACAAGAACGGAATAAAATGATAGCGATAGTTGACTATGGAATGGGCAATCTCCGTTCCGTACAAAAAGGCTTTGAAAAAATAGGCGCAGAGGCACTTGTTACATCCGACCCCAAGACATTGCTTGAGGCCGACAGGATAGTTCTTCCGGGCGTGGGGGCTTTTCGAGACTGCATGCGCAATCTTGAGCAGGGCGGTTTTGTTGAGCCGCTGCTGAAAGTCATCGCCGAAGGGCGGCCTTTTCTGGGAATCTGCGTCGGCATGCAGCTGCTGTTTACCGACAGCGTTGAGTTCGGCCTGTACAGCGGCCTGAACGTTATTCCGGGCCATGTTCTCAGGTTCCCTGACCATATGAGCGTTGCCGGTGAACGCCTGCCGGTACCCCAGATGGGCTGGAATCAATTGTCCTTCAAGAGGAACCCACCGGCTTTTGAAGGCATAAAAGAAGGCAGCAACGTCTACTTTGTCCACTCCTACTATGTCAAACCGGATGACAATGCAGTGATAGCAACCACCACCGACTACGGCATAGAATTTTGCTCGTCAATCTGGAAAGACAACATCATCGCCACACAATTTCACCCTGAAAAATCGCAGGATATCGGCCTGCGTATACTGAAAAATTTTGCGGAGCTTAAATGATCGTCATACCTGCCATAGACCTGAAAGAAGGAAAGTGCGTCCGCCTCGAACAGGGGCTGATGGAGAAGGATACCGTTTTTAATGATGACCCCGGCGCCCAGGCCCGCGCCTGGCAGGACCAGGGGGCCGAGCTGCTGCACATCGTCGATCTGGACGGTGCCTTTGCCGGCGAGCCCAAAAACAGGAGCGCGATCGAATCGATCATAAAAGCCATTACTATCCCGGCCCAGCTGGGGGGCGGCATTCGCGACATTGCAACCATCGAGACTTATTTGTCTTTAGGCCTTTCCAGGGTCATAATCGGCACAGCCGCTCAACGCAATCCGGAGCTGGTGCGTGAAGCCTGCGCAAAGTTCCCGGGCAGGATAGTGGTAGGCATTGATGCCAAAGACGGCATGGTCGCGGTTCAGGGCTGGGCTGAAGTGACAAACATTACCGCAATCGAACTAGCAAAGAAGTTCGAGGATTGCGGCGTCACAGCAATAATCTACACCGACATCTCCCGTGACGGGATGATGCAGGGCCCCAACCTGGAAGCCACCAAGTCACTGGCCGAAGCGGTTTCGATTCCTATCATAGCGTCAGGCGGAGTATCTACCCTGAAAGACATCGAGAATCTGATGATGATCGAATCATCAGGGATAACCGGAGTCATCACCGGCAAGGCGGTCTATACCGGCGCCATAAACCTGAATGAAGCTATTGCGCTGACGAAGGGAAGTCTCTGAAATGCTGACCAAACGCATCATTCCCTGCCTGGATGTTAAAGGCGGCCGCGTTGTCAAGGGGGTTCAGTTTCTGGAACTGCGCGACGCCGGTGATCCGGTCGAGATAGCCGAAATGTATGACCAGCAGGGTGCCGATGAACTGACATTTTTGGACATCACCGCTTCCAGCGACCAGCGCGACACGATCATTGATGTGGTGCGCCGCACGGCCGAGCGCGTTTTCATGCCGTTGACAGTGGGCGGCGGGATCCGCTGCGTGGAGGACATCCGACGCATGCTGAATGCCGGAGCAGATAAAACCTCTATCAACACTGCTGCGGTACATCGTCCCGAGTTTGTAAAAGAGGCCGCCGAACGTTTTGGCTCACAATGCACGGTAGTGGCGATCGATGCCCGCCGGGTGCCGGGTGAAGATCGCTGGGAGGTGTATACCCACGGCGGCCGAAATCCGACCGGCATTGATGTTGTGGAATGGGCCGTAAAAATGGAGCAGTACGGTTCCGGCGAAATACTGTTAACTAGCATGGACTGCGACGGAACAAAAGACGGCTACGACCTGAAGCTTACCCGCGCTGTGGTTGACGCAGTTTCGATTCCGGTCATCGCTTCCGGCGGCGTCGGCAACCTGGAACACCTTTACGACGGCTTCACAACTGCCGGAGCCAGCGCCTGTCTGGCAGCCTCCATTTTTCACTACCGGGAATACACCATCGGTCAGGCAAAGGACTATCTGCACGAAAAAGGGGTCGCGGTAAGACGATGAATAACAGAGACGATATTTTACAGGCAGTTTATCAGGTCATTCTTGACCGGCGGACACAGCCCGTCGAAAGCTCATATACCGCATCCTTAATGCAGAAAGGGATTGACAAGATCCTGAAGAAAGTCGGGGAAGAGGCTACCGAAGTTGTAATCGCCGCAAAAGGCGGCAAGCGGGATGAAATTGTTTATGAAACGGCAGATCTGCTTTTTCATCTGCTGGTCATGCTTGGATTTCACGATATCCCTCCAGAAGAAGTCTACGACGAACTCAGGCGGCGTTTTGGAACGTCCGGTATCGAAGAAAAGGCCTCACGCTCCTGACGTTTGTATTTGCTTATTGACAATGCCGCGTAGTGTGTTATTCTACTCAACTCACAAATATATTTTCATGTTACTATAATATTATTTTGACGATCTGGAACAGGCGGGGGGTGATTTTACATGCCGGGAGTAAAAATAAAGGAAAGCGAGCCGTTTGAACTGGCGCTGAAGAAGTTTAAAAAGCAGTGCGAGAAAGCTGGCATCCTCTCAGAAGTTCGCAAGCGTGAGCATTTCGAGAAACCAAGCATCAAGCGCAAGAAGAAGGCCATCGCCGCCCGCAAACGTGCACTCAAGAAACAGCGTAAAATGATGGACTAGCATGACAGAACCTGCTTGCCTTGCAACCGGGTTTAGGAATCAGCACATGACTTTGAAAGACCAGCTAAACGAAGCGATGAAAGCAGCCATGAAGGCGCGGGACAACCTGCGCCTTTCGGCTGTGCGCATGGTACGCTCTGCGATTAAAAACCGTGAGATCGACCAGAAAATTGAGCTGGATGATCAGGGAGTCATCGATGTAGTTTCAACACTGGTTAAACAGCGCCGCGAATCCATCCGGATGTATCAGGAAGGAGACCGGCCGGAACTGGCCGAAAAAGAAGAAGCCGAAATGAATATCCTGCTTGGCTTTCTACCCGCACAATTGAGCCCGGAAGAGATTGAAGAGTTGGTGTCCAGTGCTATACTTGAAACCGGTGCACAAGGCGCAAAGGATATGGGTCGGGTAATGAAGGCTGTCACACCGCAGATCGCCGGCAGGGCAGACGGCAGAACTGTCAGCGACATTGTCAGGAGTCGACTGGCCTGATTGCTTTTTCATTTTCAAGTTATCGGCAATCTTTCCGCATACAGTCAAGGGGCTTTCATGAAGATGGCCCCTTCTTTTGTAAATATTTCACGGCGCTGCGATGAATTTTCTAGACATACTTATTCTTGTGGTTCTTTGTTTTTTTGCTGTCAAAGGCCTGGTTAGAGGACTTGTCAATGAGGCAGCCTCAATGGCAGGACTTTTAGCGGGAGGATGGCTGGCCTATCGCTTTTATCCATTGCTGGCTGTTCCGATCAAGAGCGTCCTGCATCTGCCTGCACATCTGTCCTCGTTTCTGGCTTTTATGATTATCCTGCTCCTGATCGGAGTCTGCGCCCACATCATCGGCAATATCATAACTACCGCCCTTCGCCTCGTCATGCTTGGCAGCCTAAACCGGCTTGGCGGCATATTGATCGGAACTGTCGAGGGGGCGCTCCTGTTGTGCATGGTTTTCAGCATAGCTTCATCAGGATTTATGCCTGAGCAGTTACGCAACAAAATCAGATCTACCGAATCAGCGAACCTGTTTGCAATGTCCGGTGATCGTTTTCTTTCCGTGTGGCGGAATGCACCCGCCAGAAAACCATGATACCTGAAGAAAAAGTACGGGAAGTTGCGGAACGCCTTTCGATAGTAGAGGTTGTTTCCGAGTATGTTCAGTTGAGACGTTCCGGCGGCAATTTCCTTGGCCTTTGCCCGTTTCATGGTGAAAAGACACCTTCGTTCAATGTAAATCCGGCCCGTGAAATTTTTCATTGTTTCGGCTGTGGAGCCGGCGGGAACGCCTTCTCCTTTGTTATGAAGATGGAAGGACTTAGTTTCCCCGAAACGGTCAAACTGCTGGCCCGAAAGACCGGAATAGAGATTGAGGAACGGCAGCTGACTCCTGCCGAAATAAAATCGCAGGATGAACGTCAGCAGTTTTACAGAATAAATGAGCTGACAGCCGGATATTTCCGTTCCGCACTCCTGAGCGACCAGGACGGAGAAAACGCCAGACAGTATCTGGCACAGCGAGCTGTAAGCAATGACATTTCAGAAGCATACCGGCTTGGGTTCGCACCGGACCGCCGTGAAGGACTTGTCAGACACTTAAGGAACAACGGCGTAGACCTGGAAACAGCACTTAAGCTGGGCGTAATTCGCAAAGGTGATTCCGGCTGGCATGACCTGTTTCGCAACCGGCTGATCTTTCCTATCCGGGATTCCAGGGGGTTGGTAATAGCTTTTGCCGGACGCGTTCTGGACGCCTCGCTGCCCAAATACATAAACTCTCCGGAATCGCCGATATATCATAAAAGTTCGGTTCTGTTCGGCCTTGACATGGCTCTTCCAACAGTCAGAACCAAAAATTCGATTATTATCGTCGAAGGGTACTTTGACCATCTGGCATTATACAGGGCGGGAATATTCAATGTTGTGGCGACCTGCGGTACTGCCCTGACGTCTACACATGCAGGCCTGATCAAACGGCATGCCGAACAGGTACATATGCTGTTCGATGGAGACAATGCCGGTAAAAAAGCCTCCATTCGCTCCATGGAACTTTTTATGGAACAGCGCATGCCTGCATACGTAATAACTCTTCCGACCGGGGACGACCCTGACAGTTTCCTGGAAAGCAATCCGGTTGAAGCTTTTTACGATCGAATGAACAAGGCACGCCCGGCATTTGATTATTTTGTCAGATCCCTGCTAGCTGATACAGCTCCCGACAGTGTGGACAGCAAAGTAAGAATTATTGATGAGATTGTGCCGCGCTTCCGAAAAATCGCAGATCCGGTGGAGCGGGATCTTTATGAAAAGGAAATTTGCAGGTTACTTGGTATTACGTCACACGCTTTTAGAAAACGAATGGGCGGCATGGAACTCACCGCAAATGCCCCGAAAGCAGATTCCGGCAAAAAAATAACACAAGGAATCAGTTCACAGGAGACACTTTTAGCATTAGTGATAAACTATCCAGAGGCAAGGGACGAAGCAGTACGTGCCGGCATAGGGAGACTGTTCAGCGGAGACTACCTGGAACTTGCCCAACTGGTGATTGACACCATGGCACAATCAGATAATACCCAGGCATTACGTCACTTGCCAGACAAGATTGAAAACCAGGAGCAGAAAACAATATTGTCGAGAGTCATGGTGTCGGACGCTTTTCTGGCCGACATAGACTGGCGTAACGTTTTTGATCAATGCTCCCGAAGCACAGAGAAAAAAGCGCTTGGTTCAATAAAGGGCATTGCCGCACGACTGGCAGTGCTGGATGCAGACAGCGAGGAGTATGCACTCCTGCTGAAACAGGCCGACGGTCTGCGTAAGAGAAAGTCAGAGCTTTAGCCGTTTTATCTTTTAAATCGGCAAACCAGAGGTGAATACATGGCAAAGAAAAACATGGACGATGTCAAACAACTTATTGACATCGGCAAGGAAAAGGGCTTCCTGACTTTTGACGAGGTCAACGACATACTTCCGCCCGACATAGCCACCGACCAGATCGAAGATGTTATGGGCATGTTTGGTGATATGGACATTGAGATTGTAGATTCTTCTCAAAAAGTCAAGATCCCCAAAATGAAAATTGACCTTGAAGAGGATGAAGAATCTGAAGGTGAATCCGAAGAGGTCGAGTTTGAACCAGGTTCAATCGGTCGTACCAGCGACCCAGTGAGAATGTATCTGCGTGAAATGGGTTCTGTTTCTCTTCTTACCAGAGAAGGTGAAGTAGAGATTGCAAAGCGCATAGAAGATGGCGAACGCGACGTTGCCGGAGTAATTCTCAACACACCGATTACCGTAAAGGAAGTGCTTTCCCTGGGCGACCGGCTTCGCAAATTCCAGATCAATCCTTCCGAAATCAGCAAAGAGGTTGAAGAGGAACAGCTTGAAGAAGATGAAGAAGACGTTCAGCAGATCCGCCTGCTTGAAGTAATTGATTCAATTGCCGCCCAGGACCTGATTCTGACTGAAATTACCGCTTCGATCACCGACGCGAAATCAGCTCCCAAAAAGAAGGAACTGGAAAAGAAATACCGTGATGCGAAGGACCATCAGGCCGAACTGCTCAAGTCCCTGCGTCTGAAAGACCGTCATACCAACAAAGTTGCCGAACGCCTCAAGGAGTTGTCACTCAAGGTTGACAAGATGCAGGATGAACTGTCCGACCTGGAGTCGCTTATACCTGCCGACAAATTAAAGGCACTGGTTGACAAGCTCCAGAACGAAGAAGAAAAAGGCACCGTTGAACTCAAAAAGCTGAAACTTGATGAGGAAGAAACTGCAAAACTGGAGAAACGGCTGCGCAATGCGGCTCGTAAGCTCCTGAAGGTTGAGCAGGAGTCAGGATTCAAGGCACGTGATCTGGCAGCGGCTCTTAAAGCTATTGAAGAAGGTGAATGCAAGGCCCGCATCGCCAAAAGCGAGCTGATAGAAGCAAATCTTCGTCTGGTAGTTTCCATTGCAAAGAAATACACCAATCGAGGCCTTCAGTTTCTCGACCTGATCCAGGAAGGGAATATCGGCCTGATGAAGGCTGTTGACAAATTCGAATATCAACGCGGATACAAGTTTTCCACATATGCCACCTGGTGGATTCGTCAGGCCATCACCCGTGCAATAGCCGATCAGGCGCGCACAATCCGTATTCCGGTTCACATGATCGAAACAATCAACAAACTGATCAGAACGAGTCGTCAGCTGGTTCAGGAAAACGGTCGCGAACCGTCACCGGAAGAAATTGCAGAGCGCATGCAGCTGCCGCTGGACAAGGTAAGAAAAGTACTAAAAATCGCCAAAGAACCTATTTCCCTTGAAACCCCGATCGGTGAAGAAGAAGATTCACACCTTGGAGACTTCATAGAAGACAAGGGCGTAGTTTCGCCAATAGATGCGGTCATCAAAGCCAACCTTTCAGAAAGCACAGCCAGAGTACTTGCCACATTGACGCCGCGCGAGGAAAAGGTACTGCGGATGCGTTTCGGCATCGGTGAGAAGAGTGACCACACACTGGAAGAGGTTGGCCAGGATTTTGAAGTCACCCGTGAACGTATCCGTCAGATTGAGGCCAAGGCGTTGCGCAAACTGCGTCACCCCAGCCGCAGCAAAAAACTCAAAAGTTTCGTGGATTAATACCGTGATGTCTCTAACAAAGACATTCCGACCGGTTTGCATCAGCCTGCTTGTCATGCTGATGCAAACCGGTTTTGCATTTGCTGCAGAGATTGATGATTCAGCCATTTTTGTCGACGCTTTTTCCGCTTATCAGAAAAAGGACTACCTGACGGCCCTGGAGAAAGCAGACCAGCTTAACCAGATGTTTCCGGACTCCCCTCTGCGGGACGTGACTCTGCTGCTGATTGCCAGATCCACCATAAAGTCCGGTGACAATGAGCGTGCAGCAAAAGCGGTCACATCGTTTAACAGTGAATTCGCCGAAAACAGTCTCAAGTCCACAATTGAAGAGGAGCTGCTGTCTTTGGCTGTTCGTCATCAAAAGGGCGAAAGGCTTGCTCCCAACAAACAGCTGCAGGTTGCTGCTCAAAAAGTGCTTTCTGATCGTCTGGCAAAGGAGCGGGCTGTAATTGTAAAGCTCGAACAGGAGCGACTGGCCAGAGAAAAGATCGAACGGGAGAGAATTGCCCGTGAGAAACTGGAGGCCGAGCGGCGTGCGACAGAAAAAGCGGCAGCCGAGAAAGCTCTTAAGGATGCAATCAAAGCTGTCATCAATATGATGGAAGACAGGGTGGTGGAAGCGGGAGAAACCGGGAGCATACCGTTTGATATCGCCAATCTTGGTAAAAACAGCGAAGAGTTCGTGCTGGAGAGTTTTGCTCCGGATGAATATGCTGCCATGATCACATCTTCGACAAAGACTGATACTGCGGTCACACGGATAAAGCTGGGTGCAGGTGAAACATTTAAAGGGACCCTTATGTTCAGGATGCCTTTAGACAAAGTAGATGGAAACCGCACCAAAATGACCGTCAAAGCGTCATCTGCTGCCTATTCCGACGTTTTCCAGCAGAAAAGCATACTTGCCATAACGTCTGCTCCTCTCTTACGTGCAGTATCCAAACTTGCCGGCAAAGTTACTCCCGGCGAAGAGCTGCGTTACCGGGTGAACATTCTCAACGCCGGCTCCATGACTGCCCAATCACTCACAGTCAGGCTGCAGCTCCCGGTGCAGCTGGATTTGCTTGGAGTCCCGGAAATGAAGTTCAATCAGGAACCCGACGGAACTATTATATTCAGGGTTGACCAGCTGAGTCCCGGTAAACTGGCAGAGATCAACCTGGATGTAAAGGTTCGGAATAACAGCGAAGATGGACAGCGGCTGAACGGACAGATTGAGGTCATCAATGGCAAGCTTCAACGCAAGGATATTTTTTCCGCCGTCGTATCAAAGATTCAGCTCCGGCAGAAACCGCAGTAGAGTTTCAACAGGAATCACAACATTACCAGGTTATCCCTGTGAACGATGACATCTCCGTAGTGGAACCCAAGCCTCGCTTCAATTTCAGAACTATTGCAGCCGGCAAGCTTAGTTATCTCGCTGCTTGAATAATCGGACAGTCCACGTGCGAATTCTACATTATCCGGACCGCAGACTCGCACACACGCCCCTCTCTCGAAACGTCCTTCCACAGAAACCACACCCGACGGCAGCAGACTTTTCCCTTTTTTAAGTAGTACATCCCGTGCCCCCTCGTCCACAAGCACCCTTCCGGATGGTTTCAGAGTATAGGCTATCCAGTGTTTTCGACGGTTGAGACCTTCACCGTCTGGAAGGAAAAGTGTGCCAACCTCTTCTCCACGCATTGCTGCAAGGATAATCCCGTCACGCTTGCCGGATAACATAATTGTGGCTACGCCGTTCTTTCCTGCTTTTTTGGCTGCAGCGATCTTGGTTGCCATACCGCCTGTACCCACATTTGACCCGGAACCACCGGCAGCCTTTTCAACCTCGCGGGTAATGACTTTTACCAAAGATATAAGCTTTGCATCGGGATTGCTGCGGGGATCAGCACTGTAGAACCCCTCAATATCGGTCAAAATAAGAAGCAGATGTGCCTCGGCAACATTTGTCACCAAAGCCGAGAGATTATCGTTGTCGCCGAATTTGATCTCATCCACCACGACAGTATCGTTCTCATTGATGACAGGAATAATGCCGAAACTGAGCAGCGCATCAATGGTAGCCCTGGCATTCAGAAAACGCTGCCGGCTCCCCAGGTCCTCACGCGTCAGCAGCAGCTGGGCCACCTTCAGGCCGTGAGGCGACATAGCCTCTTCATAGGCCCGCATCAGGCGGCTCTGACCGACCGCAGCAGCAGCCTGTTTATGCGGGATGGTCTTTGGTTTGTCTGTAAGGCCAAGTTCACTTCTGCCGGCCGCTATGGCGCCAGAGGACACAACCACCACCTGAACACCCTGTGCCCGCAGAGAGGCGATGTCGCTGGAAATCCTGCCGATAACGGCCATATCCAGGGAAGCTTCCGAATCGGTCAAAACCCTGCTGCCGATCTTGATCACTACCCGCTTGACTGATTTCAGGATCTCTTTACGCATTACCACGTCTCTTCCGCCTTGCCCCACAGGCGACGGGCGATCTCATCCAGCAGGGGTTCGATGCCTTCTCCGGTGGCGGAAGAGATCGGAAACACCTTAATACCCTGCTTTTCAAACCAGGCTTTAATTTCAGGGAGCTCCTGTTGAGTCTGCGGAAGGTCGATCTTGGTGATAACCACCACCTGTTCCTTGGCAGCCAGTTCCGGGCTGAACAGGGCCAGTTCACGGCTGATCGATTCATATTCGGCAATCGGGTTACGCTCCGGCATCCAGGAAATATCTACCAGGTGCAGCAGAATGCCTGAACGCTCCAGATGCTTGAGAAAGCGATGTCCCAATCCGGCGCCTTCGTGGGCACCTTCGATGATGCCCGGAATATCGGCCATTACGAAGGAACGGTAGTTCTTGTAAGGTACAACTCCCAGTGAAGGAGCTATTGTTGTAAACGGATAATCGGCAATCTTCGGGCGAGCGGCCGACACCTTGCTGATCAGTGAGGATTTGCCGGCATTTGGCAACCCCAGCAGACCGACATCGGCCATCAGTTTCAATTCCAGACGGATTTTGCACTCTTCCAGATCTCCGCCAGGCTGGGCGAATTTCGGGGCCTTATTGGTGGCGGATGCGAACCGGGCGTTGCCCTGTCCGCCGCGCCCCCCCTTGAGCAGAGTCACCCGTTGCTCGTTCTCTGTCAGGTCGGCCAGAACATCGCCGGTCTCAGCATCCTTGATAACAGTGCCCACAGGAACTTTTATGACCAGATCAGCTCCGGCGGCGCCATGACGGTTTTTACCCATGCCGTTGCGCCCGTTTTCGGCCTTCCGGTGGGGCCTGTGACGCAGTTCCAGCAACGTGGATAGTCCGGTTGTAGCGACAAAAACTACATCGCCCCCCTTGCCTCCGTCTCCGCCGCTGGGCCCGCCGAATTCGATAAACTTCTCGTGCCTGAAAGCCACACAGCCCGCACCGCCATGACCTGAGGCGGCAAAAAGGGTTACTTCATCAATGAATCTCATTCTGTCTCTTTCCCGTCCAACCATGCCTGTATGGTCTGTAAGCGCAAATTCCAGTCTTCGGTCAAGCGCTCTTGCAAAAACGCTGTGAACAGGCTGTCAAACATCTGAATTCCCTGTTCCGTCAGATACATGCGTTCGTAAAATACTGATTCGCGCTCACTCATTTCCTCAACAGTCGCATCCCGTTCGATGCGGACCTGGGGGCACTTGAAAGATGCAAATCCGAAAGTGTCGCCCTTCAGCGTCAGTTTCCATTGGTTCTCGTCTTTTTCCATGTAGATCGTAGCACTGGTGATGCGCTTGCCCCCCTTGAGAGCCGAAATAGCCTCCAGATAACTGTCCTGTGATCCGGAAACGGTGACCTTCTGTATGCCCCCCTCCTCACCGCCGCCCTGCAGCTGAATGCGGTCGTCGATCCAGACTGAAAAACGCTCTCCTGCCGCGAAATGTCCCGGACGGCAAATGCCGAATTCACCTTCTCCATTTACTCCCCGCTGAAGCAGCCACAGCAGAAAATCCCACCCGAGCCACTGATTATCACGGATCATCGAAACCACGGCATCAGAACCGGCCTGGTTGGCCGCCTCGAGTTTATCCAGCATCTGTCCTTCCAGCAGCATCCTGGCTCTGGCAAACGGGTGAATTATCACCGGGCTGAAACCTTCGAAGGATTTGCGAAAAAGATCCTCAAAACGCTCAATAACCTTGGTTCCAAGACTGTAAAGGGTCAGAACATTGCTTCTCTGATCCCAGACCAGATCCACACTGGACGGCACCGGCAAGCATTTGATCAACAGCCGCATCTGCACCTGCTCCTTGATCTCTTCCCGCTTGTTCTTGGGTGTTCGCCGCAGATTGGGATGCTGAGCCAGAAAAGCACCCTCTTCTCGACCGGTGTGGGATTTGAGTACCGCCGCTGGGATCTTGCGCTGGTCTTTGCGCAGGGAAAACACTACATAGTTTTCACGCCAGAAGTCGGAAGGCGCATCGAAGTCAGCATCATCGGGGCGATCTACCTGAACCCACCCTTCTGAACTTTCTTCGGCAGAGTTTTCAATTGATTGAAAGCCCCTGTCGGAGAGTTTTTGTGAAAACCATTGAAACTGATCATCCTTCGGCAGCTCGCCGGTTATAGAGAACTGTGTGATACTGACGGTATTGGCATAAACGCCCATGAATATTTTACTTCCTTTCGATTACTTGCCCAACAGACGGGCATATTCTACAATTGATAATGATGTGTGCCAATGTCCGTTCCATTTACCTACGGCGGTTCCTCCCCACAACAGAAGCACCAGTAGAATGGCGAACAGAATGCCTGGAACATTGAATCTGCCTGCGGCCTGCATGGAAAGGGCTTCGTTAAAACGGCAATGGCTGACACAGCGCCAGCAGCCGATACACTCGGGAGATGACACACTCTTTTTGTGCATGACATCGATGTAGGTCGGGCAGACCTGGCTGCAGACACCGCAGGAAACACAACGCTCCGTGTTGCGGGTGACCCTGAGCGGCGAAATCGCTGCAACTAGTCCCAGCAGCGCGCCATAAGGGCAGAGATAGCGGCAGAACGGATTGCGCAGCACAATCGAAATGGCCAACAGAAACAGGATCACACCCAGCGCGAAGGGAGAAATGTGCAGAAAAAAATCCAGCATGCGTACATCGGCCACTTTGTGATAATCGGACTGGATGAATGAATTCATCGCCTCCGGCGACATGACTATGGCGATGGAATAGATGAAAAAAAACATCAGCAGGTACTTCAGTGATCGCAGTGCAACATCCAGCCAGCGTGGAAGGCGCGGATTGATTCTAAAGATTTTATAGCCGGACTTCCAGGCACATTCTGATATCACAGCAACAGGACAGATCCAGGAGCAGAAAGAGCGACGCAAAAGGATTGCGACAGCAATAATCGTTACAAAGATCACCACGGCAGCCGGATGGATCGTATTGATGCCGCCCCCCTTGATCCAGGAGGCGGCCCCAAGAAGCCCTGAAATCGGGAGAAAACCTTCCACTCCGTCGGGACGGGAAGCAAAAACGGTGCTTCCGCCGGAACGCATATAAGTAACAAACTGGTAAAAACGCAGACCCAGCCAGAGCATAAAACCCAGAAAACAGAACTGGATAAGAATGCGAAGCGGCTGCATGTAACGAGCGGACATGCTATTCTCCCGACATTTTACCGCATCACAATCTTGCAGTATGCACCTATTCAGCCTTTATGGCAACGTAATGGACACTGTTGTCAGGACGCCTCAGAAGCAGACGCACAACCTCGCCTTTGGCTACTTTCGCAGCAACGGCGTTGAAAGCGGCAAGGGTCTCCGGTCGCTGGCCGTTTATTTCGATGACAATCGATCCCGGAGACACGCCGGAATCCTCTGCCGAAGATCCTGGCTTGACTTCGCTGATAACCAGTCCCTTGGTTTCACGCAATCCGAGTCGATCAGCCTTTTCCTTGCTAAGCTCTTCAACAGTAATGCCAATCCTGTCATTTTCATTGCTGCTGCCCGAGGAGGTTTCACTGCCGCCGTCCTTCAGTTTGCCGACAACCAGCGACACTTCCTGCTTTTTGCCGTCACGGAAAATCGAGAGTTTGACCTTCTTGTCGATCGGAGTTGCCGCCACAAAACGGGGAAGTTCATTTCCTTCGTTTATCTGTTTGCCGTCGTACTCAAGGATAACATCGCCAGCTTTCAAACCGGCACGCTCTGCCGGCGTATCCTTTTCCACACTTGCAATCAGGGCGCCTTTTTCGGAATCAAGCCCGAAAGACTTGGCAAGATCGGCCGTCAGTGGCTGGAATCTGACACCAAGATAACCACGAGTTACTTTACCGGAATCGCGCAGCTGACTTACAACCGTCTTGGCCATGCTGACAGGTATGGCAAAACCGATACCGCCTCCACCGCCGGCAATGATGGCGGTGTTAATACCGATTACCTTGCCATGGGCACTGAACAGCGGCCCACCGGAGTTTCCGGGATTAATTGACGCATCGGTCTGAATGTAGTCATCATAAGGTCCATTACCTATCACGCGACCTTTGGCGCTGACGATGCCGGCGGTGACTGTATGGGAAAGGCCGAACGGATTTCCGATGGCCATGACCCACTCTCCGACCTCAAGAGCGTCACTATCTCCCAGTTCTGCAAACGGAAGTTTATCCTTGTCACTGATTTTGATCAATGCCAGATCAACCTTTTCGTCCAGTCCCTTTATCTCGCCCTTGAGTTCTCTCCCGTCGGAGAGCTTGACCATCACCTCATCGGCCCCGTTGACAACATGATTATTGGTAAGTATGTACCCGTCTGCACTGATGATAAAGCCAGTGCCGAGGCTCTGTTCGCGACGGGAACGCTGTTGCGGCATTTCATCATAGAAACGGTTGAAAAAGTCGTCAAGAAAGTTGTTTCCAAAGGGGTTTTGCTGCTGCGGGCGCTTGGGACGCTGCTTCGGCTTGATGTTTTTGGCTGTGCGGATATTGACAACCGTCGGTTTGAGCCTCTTTGCCAGTTCAACAAAATCCGGGCTGATCGGCTTGGCAACCGAAAAAGCCGGCAGCGCCAAAGCACACACAAGCCCCATGACCAGAAAACGAGCTGACAAAACAAATGATTTGAACATGATCTGACCTCCCTGATTTATTACTCTTTATTGAACAGATTGGGGCGGAATCGCAAAAGTCACGATACCGCCCCAGACCGTTTCAACTACATAAGATAATAAGTCATGCCAGAAAAATCAACCCCCAGCTACCCCTCTTTTAGAATGTACCCTTGACCACGCACTGTATGAATGAGCTTGGTGGGGAATTTTCCATCAACTTTTTTGCGCAGGTAATTGATATAAACGTCGATGATGTTGGTAAAGGTTTCAAACGGATATTCCCAGACATTGTCTGCGATGTTCGCCCTGCTGAGGACGGTGTTGGCGTTACGAACCATGAAAGCAAGCAGCGTGTACTCTTTGGCAGTAAGAACAATTTCAGTTTGACCTCTCCAGACCTTGTGATTGACCGGGTCCATACGCAGATCAGCAAAACGGATCTCCGCTCCGCGATCCTGCTCGCCGCGCCTGATCAGGGCCCTGACTCTGGCCTGCAGCTCGGCAAACGCAAAAGGCTTGGTAAGATAATCGTCCGAACCGGCGTCAAGACCTGATACGATATCCTCGGTTGTGTCCTTGGCGGTCAGCATCAGAACCGGAACCTGGTTACCAGCTTCACGCAACTCACGCGCTACAGTAACGCCGTCCTTCTTGGGCAGCATGTTGTCAAGAATGATCAGGGTAAAATCGCCGTTGAGTGCTTTTTTGAGACCATCAGCACCATCGTGACTGACTGTCACCTGATAACCGTCATCTTCAAGACCACGCTTGATAAAACTTGCCACCTTCTTCTCATCTTCAACAATCAGAATCTTCATTTGTAAACTCCTTTTCCTATTTATTTAGTTCCTACACAGATATCATCCGGCTTAGTGGTTGCCCTTGAGCTCCATACGACGCATTATTTCCGAGGCGGCCTCTTCCACAGACCTATTGGTAATGTTCATCACAAACCATTCGGGATGCTGCCGATAGAGTTGCCTGCAGGCAGCCAGTTCCTCCTCAACCTGCTGGTGGTCATTATAGCTGCCTCGCGGACTCTGCCGCATATTAATCAATCTTGAGGTTCGAATCTCCACAAGCCTCTTTGAATCAATCAGCAGCCCAACTATTTTGCCCTGATCGATTTCAAACAGCTCTTCGGGAGGTGCAATTCCGAACACCAGCGGTACGTTCGCAACCTTGTAACCCTTGTGAGCCAGATACATCGAGAGAGGAGTTTTTGACGATCTGGAGACACCGACAAGAACCAGATCAGCCTTGTGCAGATAACGTGTTTCCTGGCCATCATCGTGCTTAACCGTAAAATTAACCGCCTCCATCCGCCGATAGTAATCGGTATCAATCCGGTGCAGCAGACCCGGCTTTTCCCGCGACGGCGCCCCAAGATAACGGGACAGGTTGTAAATCAGCGGACTGAGCAGATCTACCGTTATCAGCCCGCTCTCCTCTGCCACTCGCTCAACAGCTTCTGACAGGTGCGGGTCTACCAGGGTATACACAACCAGACCCGGCTCGTGCACGGCAATAGACATGGCCTGCTGCACATCAGTCTGATTGCGGATTTGAAAAAGCCGCTGCACACGAACATCTTCTTCATAAAACTGTGAAAGAGCAGCACGTATCACACGCTCGGCGGTTTCGCCGGTAGAATCGGAAAGTACATAAATTGTCTTCATGGCACCTGCGCACCGCCTGCCTGCTTAATTAGCCGCAAAGCACATATTTCTAATGAGAATGTACGTTGCGGCATTGCATTTGTCAAGCGATTTTTGCATTTTTTAATGGTATACAGCATAAAATTGTTGACCAAACCGGAATCATGCCTATACTGTATACAAAATCTTATTCGGGGGTGAGTATGGGTAGGGAGTATACACTTCAAGAGGCAATCAGTCTGGCAATCAAGGCAGAGAAAGATAGTATGGATTTTTACCGCAGAGCTGCTTCTGTAGCCAAGAACGAAAGAGCCAAAAAAGTGTTCGATTTGCTTGCCAACGAAGAGGTTGGTCACTTGAAAGCCTTTTTTGAGCACTACAAAGGCGCTGAATTCGGCGATTTGGCATCCTACATGAACTCGCCTGTCGACACAAAAAATCCCACCTACATGAAACTTGAAAAAGCGATCGATGATGATACGGCTGAGCAAAAGGCCCTTGAACTGGCACTGATGGAAGAGAAGCAATGTATCGGTCAGTACACTCAGCTTGCCGAAGGAGTTGTGGATCCGGCAGTAAAAGCTGTATTCATCAGGGTTGTAAAAGAAACCGAAGGGCATTATGCCATGATCGAATCTGAATACGCACATGTCATGGGAATGGTTCATGAATCAGACCAGGACACCTTCGTCAGAGAATAAAGTTCAGCAAAGCCTGGATAAACAAAGCGGCCTGTAGTCATCTGACTACAGGCCGCTTTTTGGTTTAGAGCTACAATCCTTATTTACGAGCGTTTTGCTGTCATGGACTCGATCTGCAGCGCAAAAACAGCTATTCTGGCAACGGATTCTTCCGGGAAGGAAAAGGGCTCTGGAGAATACTGGGCCATGATGCACTCCAGGGCTTGGAGTTTCTGCTCCGGCTGATCTATAAAGCTCACAGCACCATATCCTATGACGCTCTCAAAACGCATGCTCCAATTGCAAGGTTCGGAAGATGTCACAAGTTCATGTCCGCCGTCGATTTCAAAACAGACCTTGCCGCCCCTGGCCAGAACATCAATCTTCCTCCCCTCCCGGGCACTGTGAAAATAAAGCGTATCGCCACTGTAGCCGAAGTTTAGCGGCACGATATAGGGAACATCACCGTCGACCATCGCCAGGCGACACACTTGTGCCCGGCCTATGATCCGGTCAATGTCGTCCCGACTGGTAACTTTCTTTTCACTTCTCCTCATTTGCTCTCCCGTATTAATCATTCCACTTTTTGTGCGACGATAAACAGCTCGATGCTGATCAGATCATTTACCAGGTGCATGCCGAGCCGCTCATAAAGCTTGCCCGAACCGTAACAGACATTCCAGAGTGTACGGTCCAGGTCCAGCGCGGCCTGGGCCTTAACAGTCCCGTCTTCCTGTGCCGCAATGATCGCCGGAAAGCAGATCGAACGGGTTTTGCCCTTGATTGTCAGCGAACCGGCGATTTCCACATTCGGTGTCCCGGGTGTGGTCCCGGCAATCGCGGCCGCGCCGCGCAATTCGAAGGTTGCCGCGGGAAAATGCTCCACATCGAAGAAATCATCGGAGCTCAGGTGCCGGTGCAGCATGCCCCGCCAGCCTTCATCCTGCAGGTCAAGGTTGCTGATGGTGTTCATATCGAGCTCGAATCGACCCGACACCGGCCGGCCATTCGCCATGACGACTTCACCGGCGGAGAGTGAGATCCGGCCATGATGGCGATTATTAATATTGCGCCCGATCCATTCGACAGCGCTCTTTTCTACATCGATGCGGTAGACGCCGTCAAGTACCGTAAGTGTCGGAGCTGCAGCGTTCGACTCGACCGCAAATCCGGCCGCCTGCCAGGCTTGCAGCCCCCCTTCCAGAATCGCCACTTTCCGATAACCGGCCCGCTCCAGCTTTTCTTTGGCTGTACGGGCGGCCAGAGTCGTGCCGCTGGCATCATAGACAACAACCGCCTTGTCCCGGTCCGGCGCGCACTCGACAGCCTTTTCCAGAAAGACCATCTCGTAGACGCAGGCATTTCCGGCACCGGGAATATGCCGGCATTCAAAATCCTCCGGCAGAAGAACATCTATCACACAGACCGAACCTGCGGTAATCAACTTCTGCAGTTCAGATGCTGTTACTGTTGCGTTCATTTGTAATCAGCTCCTTTCCGACAAGCGGGAGTTCATTTTACGAACGTCCCGCGCTGGTATTCCTCAAATGCTATCTTCAGTTCCTCCTGAGTATTCATTACAATCGGCCCCTGCCAGGCAATCGGCTCGTTTAACGGTTTCCCGGTAACAAGCAGAAAACGAATCGGCCGATCCAGCGCCGTGACCTGTATAGTATTTCCGGCATGCTCAAACAGGACTACGGTCTCCGGAACATGGACTTCACGGTCATCATCAAAACAGCCTTCACCGGACAGGACATAGGCAAAGGCGGTGTGGCCGGCCGGGAGATGGTGAGAGAACACGGCTCCGGGCGGCACGCTGATATCCAGCATTTCCGGTTCAATAACGATATCCTCCACCGGTCCCTTTACGCCCCCCGCCTCACCTGCGATGATCTTGACCATTACACCGTTCTCAAGCGTTACTTCCGGGATATCGGCTGCCTTGACGTCCCGGTAGCGGGGCGCCATCATCTTCTGAACGGCCGGCAGATTGGCCCAGAACTGGAAACCCCACATGGTGCCGGTGGGACTCAGCTGCGGCATCTCCTGGTGAATGATCCCGCTGCCGGCAGTCATCCACTGCACATCGCCGGCACCGATTGTTCCCTTGTTGCCCATGCTGTCGCCATGCTCCACCAGTCCCTCCAGCACGTAGGTGATGGTTTCGATTCCCCGATGCGGATGCCAGGGGAACCCGGCCAGGTACTCATCCGGGCTGGAGGTATGGAAATCGTCCAGCATCAGGAACGGATCGAACTGGGGAATCTGGGAATAACCGAAGGCCCGTTTCAGATGTACCCCGGCCCCTTCGATTGTGGGACGGCTCTTGAAGATCTTTGCGATGCGGCGGATGGCCATGGCAGGACTCCTCCATAATTCATGTCGTTGTTTATTTCAGCCGGCGGCCGGATAATCACTGTATCCGGCCGGTCCGGGAGTGTAAAAGGTGGCCTCGTCAGGCTCGGCCAGCGGGATTCCGAACTTCATACGCTCCACCAGATCGGGGTTGGAGATGAAAGGGCGCCCAAAGGCCACCAGGTCGGCCGCGCCGCTTTGCAGATCGGCCTCGGCACGCTCCCGGTCATACCCGCCGGAAAGGATGACCGCCTGTCCGCCGGCGGCACGGAATTCACGGCACATGGCCTGGACTGTGGCCGGGTCCGGCTTGGGCGCCCCCATGGCCGAATGATCCACCAGGTGCAGGTAGAGCAGGCCTAGTCGCCCCAGCGCCGCTGCCAGCTCAGTATACTGGGAGGCAATTCCGTCATAGGTGCCGCTCATGTCATTGAACACGCCATAGGGGGAAAGGCGGATGCCGACCCGCCCGGCACCGATTGCCGCAACTACCTCTGCCGCGACCTCCAGGGCAAAACGGTTGCGCCCGGACGCATCACCACCGTAGGCGCCACATCGCAGATTGGAGCCGGGGTCAAGGAACTGGGTGATCAGGTAGCCGTTGGCGCCGTGCAGCTCGACGCCGTCAAACCCGGCAGTCATGGCATTGCTTGCAGCCTGTACATATTCATCGATGGCGTTGCGGATATCGTCCCGTAACATCTCGCGGGGCAGGTCATGGGGCTGTTCACCCTGGCTGTCGGTCCACATCATGCCGCTCATGGCGATCGCCGAAGGAGCCAGCAGCTCTGCGCCCGGCGGCAGGTTCAGCACGCTCCCCACCCGTCCGGTATGCATCAGCTGAATGAATATTTTTCCGTTTCTGGAGTGGACTGCATCGGTTATCAATCTCCATGCCGCGGTCTGTTCCGGAGAGTAGCATCCCGGGATGCGGGCATACCCCAAACCGTTAGGGGAAGGCGATGTCCCCTCAGTGATAATCAGTCCTGCTCCGGCCCGCTGGCCGTAATACTCCGCCATCAGTTCGTTGGGTAGATTGCCGGTCGCCCGGGAGCGAGTCAGGGGCGACATAACGACGCGGTTTTTAAGTTCCATGCTGCCCAAACGGCAGCTTGAGAAGAGTTTCATAAGATTCTCCGTTTTTTCCAGCGTAACTGAAGTTTTTATCATTTCACATAATCAATGGTAATCTTCGGGCGTGGTCATGTCAATCGGGACGCCCGCGTCACCCCTTCTTCATTTCTGCCTTGATTTTTTCGGGCGTCATGGGCAGTGAACGAACCCGTGCGCCCGTGACAGAAAACAGGGCGTTGGCAACCGCCGGAGCGATGGGCGGCACGCCCGGCTCACCCACGCCGCCCGGCGGTTCGCTGCTTTCTATGATGTAAACCTCCACCTCCGGCATGGCTTCCAAGCTCACCAACGGGTAGTCGTGGAAATTGCCCTGTTCCACCCGACCGTTCTTCAGAGTGATGGCTCCGTAAAGGGCGGCCGAAAGACCGAAGGTGATGCCCGACTCCATCTGGGCCTTGATTGTATCCGGGTTGACAATGCGGCCGCAGTCAATTGCACAGACCACCCGGTGCACCCTGACGGCTCCCCTGGCATCCAGCGAGACCTCGGCCACCTGGGCGACGAAACTGCCGAAGGATTCATGCACGGCGATGCCCCGCCCCTGCCCCTTGGGAAGCGGCTTGTCCCAGCCGGCCTTACTGGCGGCGGTTTCCAGTACCTTCAGTGTACGGGGGTGTTTGCTCAGAAGCTGGCGGCGGTACTGATAAGGATCCTGGCCGGCGGCATGGGCCAGTTCATCCAGAAAACTTTCCATCACGAAGGCGGTGTGGGAGTGTCCCACCGAACGCCACCAGAGCACCGGCACGGCGTTTTTCGGGCTGTGCAGCTCCACCTGCAGATTGGGGATAGCATAAGGGGTATTTGCAGCGCCTTCAACCGAAGTGTCGTCAATACCGTCCTTAACCATGCCCGACTCGAAAGGTGTGCCGGCGACGATCGACTGCCCCACGATTCGGTGGTGCCAGGCCAGCGGCAGCCCCTTCTCATCCAGACAGGCCGCCACCCGGTCGTACCACAGCGGTCGGTAATAACCGGCCCGCATGTCATCTTCACGGGTGCGGATCACCTTGACCGGCTGTCCGACCTCTCTGGCCACCTGCACCGCTTCGACCACGAAGTCGGAACCGGTGCAGGCTCGACGTCCAAAACCGCCCCCCAGGAAAGTTGTCTCGAAAGTGATCTGTTCCGGCTTGAGTCCGGCCACCCGCGCAGCGGCATTGCGATCCGCGGTCTGGGACTGACTGCCGGTGCGGATCAGACAGCTGTCGGCCCTCAGATCCACAAAGCAGTTGAGCGGTTCCATCGGGGCATGGGCCAGATAAGGCACCTCGTATTCTACCTCGAAGCGTTTTTCAGCCCTGGCCAGCACCGTCGGCGCGTCCCCCTCCTTGCGAGCAACAAGCCCGGATGTAGCGGCCATACGGGAATATTCTACGCGCATGGCAGATGTCGAAACATTGGCGCCATCACCTTCCTCCCAAACGATCTGCAGAAGTTCACGCCCCTTCAGTGCCGGCCAGAATCCGTCAGCCGCCACCGCCACACCCGCATCCACCGCAACCACCTTTTTGACGCCCGGAACCGCCAGCGCCCTGGCGGCGTCGAAGCTTCTGACCTTGCCGCCAAAGACCGGCGGACGGGCAATCACGGCTGTCAGCATGCCCGAAACTGACACGTCGATACCGAAGATCGCCTTACCGCTGATCTTGGCCGGACTGTCCAGGCGATGGAGCGGCTTGCCGAGCAGATTTTTTGCTCCCGTTTTAAGCTTCGGCTCTTTGGGCACCGGCAGCTTCGCGGCCCTGGCAGCCAGTTTTCCAAAGCTGAGCTGTTTGGTGCCGGGACCATATACGATGCCGTTTTCAGCACGGCAGGCGGCCGGATCAACCTTCCACTGCTGCGCGGCAGCTGCGACCAGCATCTCCCGGGCGGCCGCACCAGCCAATGAAAGCCGCTCCCACTCGGAATTCACGCTGCTGCTGCCGCCGGTGACCATGATCGCCCCGAACGCGGCATGATTATACTCGGGAGCAACCGGTGAAGGCCTATAGGTCACTTTTTTCCAGTCGCAGCACAACTCCTCGGCCACCAGCATCGGAAGCGAGGTGTAGACCCCCTGTCCCATCTCAGCCTTGTTGACGATGACCGTCACGGACTCATCCGTTCCGATGCGCAGAAATGCATTGGGGGCAAAGTCGGCATCACCGGCCGCAAGCGCGAAACGATTGCCGAGCGGGAGATGGCAGGCCAGCAGCAGCCCTCCTCCGGCCAGGGCACTGGTCTTGATGAACTGCCGACGGCTCATTATGGATATGCTGGTCATGATTTTTTCCCTCCTTTCGACGCAGCCTTTCCGCCGGCGGCATGGATCGCCCGGCGGATTCGTCCATAGGTGCCGCAGCGGCAAAGGTTGCCGCTCATGGCACTGTCAATGTCGGCGTCGGTCGGTTTCGGTTTCTTTGCCAACAGTGCCACGGCTGACATGATCTGCCCCGGCTGGCAATAGCCGCACTGGGAAACTTCCTGGGCCAGCCAGGCCTTCTTGACCGGATGGCTCTCCTTGATGCCCTCGATGGTCAGCACCTTTTTGCCCTGCACGTCTCCCACCGGAGTGATACACGAGCGCCGGGGTTTGCCGTCAATATGGACCGTGCAGGCGCCGCAAACCCCTTCGCCGCAGCCGAATTTCGAACCGGTCAACCCCAGCTTCTCCCGCAGCACCCACAAAAGCGGCGTGTCCGGACTGACATCCACCTGTCGTTCCTTACCGTTGACATTGAAAACTATCATCGTCTGCCTCCATTTAAAATCCGGCTGTTATTTGCGAACTGCATGGCTTCGAGCTCAGGTGGATAGTATAACTGCTTTTGCCGGTTTGTGAAATATCAGTGATAAACAAATTCTTATAATTAAGGCGACATTTTGCTATTAATCGGTTTTCAACAAGCAGTGAGAATGCTATAAATCGCTTGATGCAGCATCTGTCCTGCAGCTGAACAGTACAAATAATTTCGGCGGAGCCCTTGACCATGAAAAAACGTATCCTGTATGCCGTTCTCGGCGTTATTCTCATCATTGCGGTTCTTGCCGGCGTCAAGGCGCTGCAGATCAGATCCATGATCGACGGCGGCAAGAAATTCGTTCCTCCGCCCGAGACCGTAACCGTCGCCAAAGTCACCAGCGAATCGTGGGAGACCTCCCTGGGCTCCGTAGGTACACTGACCGCCGTACAGGGTGTCAGCGTGGCAGCTGAGACCCCCGGCAAGGTCGTCAAGCTTGCCTTCGAGTCCGGCACGGCGGTTAAAAAGGGCGACCTGCTCATCCAGCAGGATACCAGCACCGAAGAAGCCCAGCTGCCGGGCGCAGTGGCCCAGGCCACCCTGGCCGACGGCGATCTGAAGAGATCGGGGCAGATGTTCGCCGAGGGGATCATTTCTCAGGCCGACCAGGACAAGACACTGGCCGCATCCCGGCAGGCCCGGGCGCAGGTGGACAATCTCCGCGTCGCCATTGCCAAGAAGACCATCCGGGCCCCCTTCTCAGGCCGGATCGGCATCCGCCAGATCAATCTGGGGCAGATGCTGAAGGAGGGTGACCCGATTGTCACCCTGCAGACCCTCGACCCGATCTATGTGGATTTCTCCATTCCCCAGCAGGAACTTTCCAGGGTGCGCATCGGCCTGGCGGTTAAAGTCAGCGGCGACGCGCTCGGCAGCGAGTCGCTGACCGGCAGAATCACCGCCATCAACTCCCTGGTTGATTCGGAAACCCGCAACATGAAAATCCAGGCCACCCTGGCCAACAAGGCCGAGAAGCTGCGCCCCGGCATGTTCGTCAACGCCTCGGTGGGACTGCCGGTACGCCGGCAGGTTCTAGTCATACCGGCCACGGCCGTTCTGTACGCCCCCTACAGCGATTCGGTTTTCGTGGTGGAAAGCGGCAAAGACGGCAAGGGGATGTTTCTGCGGCAGCAGTTTGTGCGCCTGGGGGAGAAACGGGGCGATTTCGCGGCCGTCACCACCGGCCTCAAACCGGGTGAAACAGTTGTCAGCACCGGCGTCTTCAAGCTGCGCAACGGCCAGTCGGTGGTGGTCGACAACAAGCTGGCCCCGGACTTCCAGCAGGCACCCAAACCTGAGAACAACTGACACGCCATGAATGTTACCGATCTCTTCATACGACGTCCCGTCCTGGCTCTGGTGGTCAACCTTGTGATCATCATTGCAGGCCTGCAGGCCATCCGCTCCCTGAACGTGCGCCAGTACCCCCGCAGCGAGAATGCGGCCGTGACCGTATCCACCGTTTATGTGGGGGCCAGTGCCGAATTGGTGCGCGGCTTCATCACCACGCCGCTGGAGCGGGCCATTGCCGCCGCCGACGGCATCGAGTACATGGAATCCCAGAGCAGCCTGGGGCTTTCCACCATCAATATACGCCTGAAGCTGAACTATGACGCCACCAAGGCGCTGGCCGAGATAAGCTCCAAGGTCGACCAGGTGCGCCGCGACCTGCCCCCCGAGGCGGAGGTGCCGGTCATCAACATCGAGTCGGCCGACAGTCAGTTCGCTTCGGCCTACCTGAGCTTCACCTCCGACATCCTCAAACAGAACGAGATCACCGACTACCTGACCCGCGTGGTCCAGCCCCGCCTGTCGGCCGTTGCCGGTGTCCAGCGGGCCGACATCCTGGGCGCCCGCACCTTTGCCATGCGGATCTGGCTCAAGCCCGACCGGATGGCGGCCCTCAACATCAGCCCGGCCCAGGTGCGCCAGGCCCTGGCCTCAAACAACGTCCTGGCGGCACTGGGCCGAAGCAAGGGCTCACTGATCCAGGTCAACCTGTCCGCCAACACCAACCTCAACACGGTCGATGAATTCAAAAACCTGGTGGTTCGTCAACAGGGCGGCGCCATGGTCAGGATCTCCGACATCGCCGACGTAATGCTGGGAGCAGAGGACTACGACGTCGAGGTTCGCTTCACCGGCCAGACCGCCGTCTTCATGGGCATCTGGCCCCTGCCCAACGCCAACTCCATCGACGTCATCAAACGGATACGGGTCGAAATGGAATCCATCCAGCGCGAACTGCCCAGCGGCATGAAGGCACTGGTTGCCTACGACGCCACCAACTACATCAATAACGCCATCCACGAGGTGCTCAAAACACTGGGCGACACCCTGCTGATCGTGGTGGTGGTGATCTTCCTTTTCCTGGGTTCGTTCCGTTCCGTGCTGATCCCGGTGGTAGCCATCCCGGTTTCGCTGATCGGGGCCGTATTCCTGATGCAGGTCTTCGGATTCACGGTCAACCTGCTGACCCTGCTGGCGGTGGTGCTTTCGGTCGGTCTGGTGGTGGATGACGCCATCGTGGTGGTGGAAAATGTGGAGCGGCACCTGGGCGAAGGAAAATCGCCGCTGGAGGCAGCCCTGCTGGGCGCCCGCGAACTGCTCGGGCCGATCATCGCCATGACCGTCACCCTGGCGGCGGTGTATCTGCCGATCGGTCTGCAGGGGGGACTGACCGGATCGCTGTTCCGCGAATTTTCCCTGACCCTGGCCGGAGCGGTCACCATCTCCGGCATCGTGGCCCTGACCCTCTCGCCGGTCATGTCGGCCAAACTGCTGAAACCGGGCATGGAGGAGCATGGCCTGGCCGGACGCATTGCCCGTGATTTCAACCGTCTCAGGGAGGCCTACGGCCGCCGCCTGGACAGCACCCTGGCCGCCCGTCCGGCGGTCTACACGGTCTGGATCGTGATCAGCCTGCTGACGGTTCCCATGTTCACCATGTCGGCCCGCGAACTGGCGCCGGCCGAGGACCAGGGGGTCATCTTCGGCATCCTGGACGCCGCCGCCAACTCAACCCTGGACCAGAACAGCCGTTACGCCGCCGCCGTCAACCAGGCTTTCATGAGCGTGCCGGAAACCGATTTCACCTTCCAGATCACCTTCCCCACCTCCGGCTTCGGCGGCATGGTCACAAAACCGTGGGACAAGCGGGACCGCACCATTTTCCAGATCATGCCGGAAATACAGAAAAAACTGCAGAGCATCCCCGGCATCCAGGTCTTTCCGGTCACGCCCCCCGCCCTGCCCGGTGGCGGCCAGTTCCCGGTGGAGTTCATCCTGGCCTCCACCGCCGAGACCGGCCAGATTCTGGAATTCGCAAAGAAAATCCAGCTGAAGGCCATGAGCAGCGGCATGTTCGCCTTTCCGCCGCTGATCGACGTCAAGATCGATCAGCCCCAGACCGAATTCATCATCGACCGCGACAAGGTCGCCGCCCTGGGGCTCAACCTGGGGCAGATCGCCACCGACATGGGGGGCATGATCGGAGGCAACTTCGTCAACCGCTTCGACATCGCCGGCCGCAGCTACAAGGTCATCCCCCAGATCGAAAGGGTCGGCCGCCTCAACCCGGAACAGCTGGGCAACATCCGCGTCACCGGCCCGAACGGCAGGCTGATTCCGCTCTCCACCGTGGCAACCATGAAGGAATCGGTCGTGCCGCGCTCGCTGAACCGCTTCCAGCAACTGAACGCGGTCAAGATCAGCGGCGTGGCCATCCGGCCACTGGATGAGGCTCTGCGATATCTGGAGGATGAGGCAGGCAGGATTCTGCCCAAAGGGTACGTGCTGGATTATACCGGCGAGTCGCGCCAGCTGCGGACGGAGGGGAACAAGTTTCTCCCGGCCTTCTCGCTGGCGGTGGTTCTGATTTTCCTGGTGCTGGCGGCCCAGTTCAACAGCTTCCGCGATCCCTTCGTGATCCTGGCCGGATCGGTTCCGCTGGCCATCTTCGGGGCGCTGATCTTCACCTTCCTGAAAATGCCCGACCCCAATGTTCCTTTCTGGACCAAGGGCTGGACGACGACGCTCAACATCTATTCCCAGGTGGGACTGGTGACACTGGTGGGGCTGGTATCCAAAAACGGCATCCTGATCGTCGAATTTGCCAACAAGCTGCAGCTGGGGGGGCTTGCCAAGCAGCTCGCGATCCGCCAGGCCGCCATGACCCGCCTGCGGCCGATCCTGATGACCACCGCCGCCAC
>CAYQTC010000009.1:0-137608 GCA_964420435.1 uncultured Geobacter sp. | reverse complement strand
GCGCTTGATGCCGTCCACCAGCGATTCGCGGCAGCCGTACAGGTTGTCGAACTTGGACTTGGTTACCGAGTCGTTGACGTTGATGGCCGGGAATTTCAGATCGCCGCGCTCATGCATCTGGTACAGGCGGTGCACGCCGGTGGTGGTTTCTTCGGTTACGCCTTTGATCTGAACCAGACGGGTGGAGTACCAGGTCGGATCTACGGCCAGTTTGGCTTTGATGGCAGCGAAGAGGATGACTTCTTCCTCGGAACCGGCGTTGGCCAGCACCGAGAGGTCCTTTTCAGCCTTGGCGCCCAGGTGCAGCAGCAGAGTGGCGTCGCCGCCGTCGTCCAGGATCATGTTGGAGAAACCGCCGTCGGTCCACTCGAAAATGCGGTGGGTGTAATCCCAGTATTGCTCCAGGGTTTCGCCCTTGACGGCAAATACAGGCACTCCCTGTGCGGCTATTGCTGCAGCGGCGTGATCCTGGGTCGAGAATATGTTGCAGGAGGCCCAGCGTACTTCGGCTCCCAGGGCGGTCAGGGTCTCGATCAGCACGGCGGTCTGGATGGTCATGTGCAATGAACCGGTGATGCGGGCGCCTTTCAGCGGCTGTGCTGCGGCAAATTCTTCGCGAATGGCCATCAGTCCCGGCATTTCGGTTTCGGCGATCTTGATTTCCTTGCGGCCCCAATCGGCCAGGTTAAGGTCTGCTACGATGTAATCCTGTGACATGGTGTAAGCTCCTTTTGTTGTTGTTACAGATGTTGGTTTATGATCCGTTCATGTAGGGGCGATCCTTGTGATCGCCCTGATTGTGATCCGGGTGAGAATTAAATACCGGGCGAATACACGGATTCGCCCCTACGATGCCTTTACCACCAGCACCGCTTCCTGACTGTTGTTTCCTTCGATCCGCTGGCAGAAGACATCCACATACCCTGCCATTGCCAGCCATGACTCCAGTTCTGCCTCTTCAAACCCCAGCCACTGATCAGCCAGCTGTTCCCGTGCCGTCTCCCGTTCGTGGCGGGCCAGGTCGGCCAGCAGCAGCAGACCGCCGGGAATCAGTACCCGACGGATCTCGGCCAGCACACGGGCGGGGTCGGCGGCATGGTGCAGCACCATGTTGGCGACCACACAGCCGACCGAAGCGTCCGGCAGCGGCAGATGGCTCATTTCTCCCAGGCGTAGTTCGACTCCGCTCACTCCACTACTCATAAGCCGGTGGCGGGCCTCCTCCAGCATGGCAGGAGAATGATCAACTCCGATTACTTTCGACGCCCGTGCGCCCAGTTCGGTCAGCAGTCCGCCTGTGCCGATGCCGATTTCCAGCACGGTAATGCCTTCCGGCACCTGATCCAGCAGTCGCGGACGGTATTCCGGCACCGGCAGCAGCGTGCGGGCCAGATCGTCCCACTGGCGGGCATGCCGGTCAAAGAACTCCTGGCTGCGGCGGCGACGCTCATCAAGCACAGCTGCCACGGCTGCCAGATCCCGGCTGCGCTCGGGCAGTTCTTCCATATTCCGCTCGAAGGCCGGGCGGATGGCACCAAAGAAACTGTTGCCCTCGCCGGCGCGGTAATAGCTCCAGGTTCCCTGTCGCTTGACCGTCAGCACGCCGGCCTCGGTCAGGATCTTCAGGTGGCGCGAGATGCGCGACTGTCCCATGCCCATGATAGAGGTCAGTTCCTGAACGGTGAACTCACCGGAGAGCAGTACCGCCGTAAGTCGAAGACGGCAAGGATCAGCCAGGGCTTTAAATATCTCTATCATTAATCACATCAAAAAAACCTATTTTTATATATCAAGTATTCTTGATGTATCACATCCGGCTGTTTAGGGTCAAGCGCAAAAAGAGCCCTTCGGTTCGTACCGAAGGGCTCTTGTCAGAAATTAAAAATAAGATGTCCGGGTAATGTTGAGCAGTTCTATTTCGTTTCACCAAACAGTTCGTCAAAAATGGCCTGTACTGTTGTTATACGGTCTGCTTTCCAGGCATTGGTGCCGCAGAACACCAGGCCGGTCTCCACATCCCCGCGTTGAGCACGATCAAGTGAAGTAACAATACAGAAGCGCTCACCCGACTCTTTATAGGAGCATTTCTTGAGGCATCCCAGGCGGCAGGGTGTGTGATGGTCCAGGTCATATTGACGGATACTGTCCTGATTGGTAAGGATGGCCCGCCCCGGAAGGCCGGCAGGGCTCATGATCAGGCCGATATCTTCCTGGCGGCATTCAATATACTTCTGTTTGAAGGCATCTTCGGCATCGCACTCTTCGGTGCATACAAAACGGCTGGCCATCTGCACTCCATCGGCACCTTCGGCCAGTGCGTGCTCCAGATCAGCCCGGTCCCAGATTCCGCCGGCGGCGATAATCGGTACATCTACGCCATACTCGGTGCGGAACAGATCCTTTACCTGGCGGACCGTTTCGTACTGGTTATACTCGCCGGTTCCGATGTTTTCCAGCTTCTCGCCCAGGTGTCCGCCGGCGGTGTCAGGGTCTTCGACAACCACGGCATCCGGCAGCCGGTTATATGATTTATGCCATTTCTTAGCTATCAGCTGGGCTGCCCGTAGAGATGAAACAATCGGAATAAGTGCTACATCGGGCGCATGGGCGGTGATTTCAGGCAGGCTCAAGGGCAGTCCGGCTCCGCATACAATAACCTTGGCGCCACCCTCAATTGCAGCCTTAACCAGCTGTTCGTAGTCAGAAAGAGCCACCATGACGTTAACGCCGATGATGCCGTCAGGAGCAATTTCATAGGCCTTGCGGAGTTCATCCTTAAAAGCCTCTGCATCGGCTTGAAAGTAGTTCTTGCCGTTGTAGAACGGGCTGTTGAGGCAGATGCCGGGTGCGGCAACCAATCCGATGCCGCCGCATTTGGCAACATGTCCGGCAAGTCGGGCGGCTGATACACGCACTCCCATTCCGCCCTGAATAACGGGATAGCGTGCTGTATGTCTGCCGATCTTGAGTTGCTGTGTCATTGAAAACCTCCAGTTTTCCATTACAAGACCTGCATCATAACAAGACGGAGATCGTTTTAATGTAATACTTTTGTAAAAGAGTTTTATTGCCGATCCCGTACCTTTTGTTTTTTCTGGACTTGTTGACAATTTCTCACTAGAATTAAGAGCTAATTAAATACAGGAGTTCAACATGGAACCGGACAAACGGGAATTTTTTAAGAGCATATTGAACGAAGAGATGAAGACTCTCTTGGGAGAAGCCGGTAAAACCGTAACCGAGATGACTTCTGACGCTTCCAATTTTCCAGATCCGACCGACCGCGCCACGCAGGAGTCTGACCGTAACTTTGAGCTGCGTATCCGTGACCGGGAGAGGAAGCTTATCAACAAGATCAAGGATGCTCTGGAGCGAATTGATTCTGACGAATTCGGTATTTGCGAGGACTGCGGAGAAGAGATCAGTGAAGCGCGTCTCAGGGTCAGACCGGTTACAACACAATGCATAAATTGCAAGATGGATGCGGAAAAAAAGGAACGTCA
This sequence comes from uncultured Geobacter sp., assembly GCA_964420435.1. Lineage (GTDB taxonomy): Bacteria > Desulfobacterota > Desulfuromonadia > Geobacterales > Pseudopelobacteraceae > JACRCG01. The sequence continues at coordinate 134,105 of CAYQTC010000009.1, read as the reverse complement.
CTAATTTAGTTTACGACCAGAAAACACGTTCCAGGTGCAGATAATGACGCCAAGTCCAATCTTACAGCAGCCTGTTGAAAACAACCGGTTCACCGGACTGACACTTCTGTACCAGTTCAGTAATACCATGCTTTCCACAATACGCCTCAACAAGCTGACCCACCTGATTCTTACAGCACTCACGACACCCGCTTCGGGGTTGTTTGAGCGTTCCATTCTCTTCCTGCTCAATGAAAAATCCGAAACACTTCAAGGGATGCTTGGTGTAACGCGCCAGGCTTCAGCCGAGCTTGAGATCATCGGCGACCAGAACTCCCTTGGGAGCCGCTGGGATATAAGTGATGATGTTGTCGCCCTGCAGCGATCCAGCGAGTTCTGTTCACGTGTCCGAATGGCACGTGTCGGATTGAATAACAATTGCTCGCTTATCAGGCAGGTAGTTAATGATCGCAGCCTTATACACCTGGATGAATCCAGCTGCCTTGAATGTCCGAGCGCCTGTTTTATAAGAAAACTGTGCGGCGGTGCGTTGGCGGCGGCGCCGCTGATCGCATCAAACAAAACCATCGGTGTTATAGTTGTTGACAATCCTGAATCAAACCGCGCAATCACAAAGGATGAATTGCACTTTCTGCAGCTGTTTGCCAATCAGGCCGGTATGGCGATCGAAAACTCGACACTTTACAGCAAAATTGAAAATGCAAATGCCAACCTGCGGGATGCGCGGGAGCGTCTGCTGCACGGCGAGAGATTGGCTGCAATTGGTGAGATGGCTACTAACCTGGCACATGAACTAAAGAATCCACTCGTTACAATCGGAGGTTTTGCCGGTCGCCTGCTCAAGTCTTTACCGGGAGAAACCAGGGAACATCAATATGCTGATACTATAGTTAATGAAGTAAGCCGGCTTGAGAAGATGCTGACCGATATTCTTTCATTCTCCCGCAAGCCGACTATCTGCTTCAGTGAGTGCGATCTGGCTGAAATCCTGCAGGATTGCATCGCCAGCTGTGAAACTGCTTTCGAAGACAAGGGGCTGACATTGTCCACCTTCATTGCAGACGGGGTATGGAATCTTCATGGAGATTGTCATCAACTGAAGCAGATTTTTTTGAATCTCATTCTAAATGCCTGCGATGCCATGGTGGATGGAGGTCATTTGACGGTCTCTGTTTGCAAGGCGACTCCGGAAGATAATTCGGCTGTCGTAAGTATAAAGGACACCGGCGGGGGCATACCTAAAGAGATACTCCCTAGAATATTCAGCCCGTTTTTTACCACAAAACAGCACGGTACCGGGCTTGGGCTGGCGATAGCCAACCGCATTGCCATAAACCATTTCGGCTCAATCGAAGCGGAAAATTATGAAAACGGTGCGATTTTCAAGGTAAAACTGCCGCTGGCGAATCATCTGTAACAATCAGGAAGCGGGGCTGTAGCTCAGCTGGGAGAGCGATGCGTTCGCAACGCATAGGTCGAGAGTTCGATCCTCTTCAGCTCCACCAAAATAGTAGAGGGGTTGGCATTATGTGCCAGCCCCTTTTATTTATTTGCCGAAGGCGATCAGGAATTGCTGCAGAAGCTGGGGGGCGTTTGATTTGATGGCGCCGCCCATGAAATCCATGATACCCGGTCGGTAGCCCTCATTCCATATTCTGTTGAACATCTCGCCGCTTGTTTTGCAAACGCAGTCGGCGTCCTCAGCGGTTTTTCCGTCCTGGATACGGCAACCACCGCTGTCAAGGGTCAGAGTTTTTTTGATATCATCGACTGAAAAGTAGAAGGTGGTAGGAACGTTAAATACTCCCTTTTGATAGCTGTCCTGCAAAGTTTTGAAAATAGCTTCAGACATATTTGCGCTCCTCGATAATTGTAATGACTGCCTGCCCGTCCCCAAAAAAACTTAATCCCGAGAATCTTCTGCCATTAAATGAAAGCGGAGGCCGATGGCCTCCGCATGAAAACCGGTAATCAAAAATATTACTAAAACTTGTACGTGACAGATACGGCGAAAAGGTGCGCGTCACTTTTGAAGGTACCAGCCTGTTTGGCGTTGGATACGGTCCGGTCGAGCCAGTGTACCCACATGTAGGCCAGATCAATGGAGCCGAACTCGTTGTGAAGTCCCGACCCGATACTGAAATTGTGACGGTCGGCATCGGGTAGTTCAGGGCTGAGGGTGGAGCCGGGGGTGGGGCTGTTGTCATAAGCGTAGCCGGCCCGCAGATCCATCTTGGGCGTTACAGCGTATTGTGCGCCAAAGCGGTAAGCCCAGACGTCTTCCCAGTTTTTGGCATCCGGTTTGTTATTGAAGGCCGCTGCCATTGGAGCCTGAAACTGAAGCTCCAGCTTGTTGTAGCTGCTCCAGCCGGTACGCTCGGCATCAAATTCCAGGGTCAGTTTGTCGACAGGTTTCCAGGCTACGCCGAGTGTGAGAGCATCCGGAAGCGTGATGCTGGTTGAGGCGGGTGCCTTGAGCTTGTTCGCCAGTCCCAAAGCCGGATTTCTGCCTAAAGCGGTTGTTGAAAGGTAAGTAGCATCTCCTTCCAGATCGAGCTGGATCTCACTCCGGTAAGCAGCTCCGAAGCTCAGATTTGAGAGCGGTTTCCACTGGAGTCCGAAGTTGTAGCCATAGCCGACTCCGGTTGCATCAGCACCTAATGTACCAAGTTCAGCATAGGTACCACCCAGCGACGCCGGTAACTGGGCATAGGCCATCTTCTGCATCGAAACCTGTGCATAGGTTATGTCCAGACCGCCAGCCACTGCCAATTTCCAATCGTCAAATCGATAGGCCACGGTCGGCTGGAAGTTGATCGGTTTGATGGATATTTCCTGAATGCTGTCGCGGAATTCGCTGCTGGCGTCCCAGCGCTTTGCCAGCGGATGGAACGAGTTGATTCCCAAGCCGAAGGAAAGTGGTATGCTTTCCATGGAGGTGGTTGCGTAGACGGTCGGTGCAATAAAGATGTCGCGGTTAGCCTTTTCGGAAACTACAGTAGCGCCGCTGAGCCGCGTTGTGCCGTTATAGTCTGTTTGCGGCACAAGAATGGTGGTGGTGCCGATCTGCAATTGGGTTCCCTTCTGGAAGGCGATGCCGGCAGGGTTAAATGCCAGTGCGGAGGCGTCGTCTGCCTGGGCGGCAAAGGCGTTGCCCATGGCCATGGCCTTGGCTCCCTGTTCTGCAATCTTGAACCCCGCTCCAAACGACATGCCTGCCGTTCCCATCACTGCTGTTGCAACACATGATACCACAACGAGTTTTTTTCTCATGTTAATCTCCTTTCTTGATGACGTGAACTGCTTCTGCTGTATACAGGTTACTGTAAAACAATATTTTATCAAGCTATAAATGACCTTAACGCGCATGTCAAGTAGAAAAATCTGGAAATATATACAAAGCAGGTCGTTCGTCAAGGTAGCAGGTTGTCAGGATGACAGAGAGCCTGCAGGCAGATGTGTTTTGCCATATACCGCTAATATTCAGTCATATATCGTGATTATTTCTATTGAAGCAAAAACAAAATCTGCCGTCTCGTTATTTGTTGTTGCTGATCAATCTGCTACAATATACAGAAGGAAATATGCCAAAAAACAGCAGTAAAAGCATAATCCATATTAACCTGTAATTTAGAATAGATAAAAATAAAATGAGTTTATACTTGACATGCGTGTCAAGGTTATGTAGCGTTGTGTGAAATAAATCATTACTGGTGGCTGCCTATGAATGAAATCCTTTTCAAATCAATGCCAGACATGCTGCGGACAAATGCTTCGAAATTTCAGGGACGGCTTGCCCTTAAATACCGCAAGCAGGGCGCCTTTGTAACTCTGACATACGCTGCCTACTACGAGCGTGCACTGATGGTCGCCAGGGGGCTCGCCAGAATGGGTGTCAAACCGGGCGACCGGATTGCGATCCTTTCGGAAAACCGCGCCGGATGGGTGATCGCCGACATGGGGATTCTGTGCGCGAGGGGGGTAACCGTACCTATCTATCCGACCAACACCCCCGAGCAGATCGAATACATGATCAACCATTCCGGAGCCAGAATAGTGTTTGTCTCCGGCAAGTTCCAGTATACCAAACTTCTGAAAGTCTGCGACTCGATGCCGGGAGTGGAGCTTGTAGTTTCGTTTGAACGATTTCTGGGGGAACCTTCACTGCCGGTCACTACCTTCTACCAGCTTTCGGAGATTGACTCTCCCATTACACCCGAAGAGAAAAAAGAGATCGAGGCCGGGATTGACCGGATCAATCCGGATGACATGCTGACGCTGATCTACACGTCAGGTACCACCGGAGTCCCGAAAGGGGTCATGCTTTCCCACAACAATATTTTGACCAATACCCGCTACCTGACGGAACAGAGCAGAGTTATTAATGAGAATGACGTCCTGCTCAGCTTTCTTCCGCTAAGCCATATTCTTGAGAGAACTGCCGGTTATTACATGACAATTTGTAACGGTGCGTTGATGGCGTTTGCCGACAGCATCGAAAAAGTTCCCGAGAATATGATGGAAATCCGGCCGACCATAATGGTGTGTGTTCCGCGCCTGTTTGAAAAGATTTATCACCGGATTTACGAAAATGCTCACCAGATGCCGGCTATCAAAAAAAACCTTTTCCATTGGGCGGTCGAGGTGGGTAAAAAATATGTCGCAGCAACCTATATAGAAAAACAGCCGGACACCATGCTTAATCTTAAATATGCAGTTGCTGACCGGTTGATCTTCAGCAAAATCAGGACCAGATTCGGCGGCAATATGAAATTGTTCTGTTCGGGCGGCGCCCCGCTGGACAAGACTATCAATGAGTTCTTCTGGGCAATCGGCATTCCGATCTTTGAAGGGTATGGCCTCACAGAGACCAGTCCGGCGCTCTGTTTCAACAACTTTGAGCATATCCGCTTCGGTTCGGTCGGATTCGCTCTGGAGCAGACTGAATTCAAAATCGCCGAAGATGGCGAAATACTTGTAAAAGGTCCGCAGATCATGCTTGGCTATTATAATAACCCGACTGCTACCGCCGAGGTGATGCAGGATGGCTGGTTAAAGACCGGCGATATCGGACACATTGACGACGGCTTCGTTTTTATTACCGACCGGAAGAAGGAGCTGATTATCACAGCCGGCGGCAAGAATATTCCGCCGCAACCGATAGAAAACGCGATCAAGATGGACAAGTATGTTTCTTCGACCTTTGTTTATGGTGACCGAAAACCGTATCTGACAGCTCTTATAGTTCCAAATCTGGAACGATTGCTTGAATTTGCCAAAGAGAAACATATTCATTATTACGTAATTGATGACCTGGTCATGAACGAGCAGGTCCAAAAGCTGTTCGAGCAGAGAATAGCCGATATCAACTCGCGACTGGCCTCCTATGAAAGCATCAAGAAATTTGTACTGCTGGCCCATGACTTTTCCATCGAAGGGGGCGAGTTGACCCCGACGCTGAAGCTCAGGCGAAAGATTATTTATGAGAAATACAAGCAAAAGATAGAAGATCTGTACCTTGATCACAGCAATTAAAAATGAGGATTTCAGTTACCTTCAGGGAGGAAAACAATGAAACAGATCAATAAAGTGGCGGTACTGGGGGCGGGGGTGATGGGAGCAACCATTGCCGCACACCTTGCCAATGCCGGCGTATCGGTACTGCTGCTGGATGTCGTGCCGAGTGAGCCGAATGATGCCGAAAAGGCCGCCGGACTTACCACCAGTGATCCGAAAGTGCGTAACCGGATTGCCACCGCCGGACTGGAAGGGTTGATGAAGATGAAACCGGCCCCTTTCTTTCTGCCGGGCTACTCTGCCAACATACAGGTCGGGAATTTTGACGATGACATGCCGAAGCTGAAGGAGTGCGACTGGGTGGTGGAGGTTGTCATTGAAAATATGGCGATCAAGAAGCAGCTCTTCACCGGGAAGGTTGTGCCGAATCTGAAGGAGGGGGCCATACTCTCCACCAACACCAGCGGTCTTTCGGTCAACGAGATGGCGGAATGTTTGCCTGAGAACGTTCGTAAAAACCTGCTGGTGACCCACTTCTTCAATCCGCCCCGCTATATGCGCCTGCTGGAGATAGTTTCCTGCGCTGCGACCGATCCGGCCGTAACCGCCTTCATGGCTGATTTCATCTCCAAACGGCTCGGCAAGGGCATCGTCTACGCCAAGGATACCCCCAACTTCATCGCCAACCGGATCGGAGTCTTTGCCATCTGCAGCTGCGTGCGCACCATGCAGGAGATGGGTATGACCGTGGAAGAGGTTGATGCCGTGGCCGGTCCGGCAACGGCCCGCCCCAAGAGCGCCGCCTTCCGTACCGCCGATCTGGTGGGGATTGACACCCTCCAGCATGTGGCCGGAAACTCCTATGAATTGCTGGTAAATGACGAACAACGGGAGATCTTCAAGTTTCCGGACTTCGTCAAGGATATGGTGGCCAAGGGACTGCTGGGCAACAAGAGCAAGCAGGGCTTTTTCAAGAAGGTCAAAGGAGAAAAGGGCCAGGAGTTCTTCTATTACGATTACACCACCGGAGAATACGCGCCATCACAGCGTCCCAAATTTGCTTCGATAGAAGCTGCCAAGTCCATCGATGATCCGGCCAAACGGCTGCAGTCACTGATCACCGCCGGCGACAAGGCGGCAACGTTTGCATGGGTCAACCTGCGCGACACCCTGATCTATACCTTCAACCGGATTCCGGAAATTGCCGACGATATCGTCAACATCGACAATGCCATGAAGTGGGGTTTCAACTGGGAGCTGGGACCTTTCGAGATGCTGGATGCCGTCGGAGTGGCCTACTTCGTGGAGCGGGCCGAAAAAGACGGTGTGCAGGTTCCGGCCGGACTCAAAGGAATCGAGCGCTTCTATAAATTCGAAAACAGCCGCAATTACTACTACAGCATTGCTGATGGCGAGTACCGCGAAGTACCGCAGAAACCGAATCACATCAGCCTCTCGATCCTCAAGAGAAACAACCGGGTGCTGGAGAAAAACAGCGGCGCATCGGTAATCGATCTGGGTGACGGCGTCTTCTGCCTGGAGTTCCACACCAAGATGAACGCCATCGGCGGTGAAATTCTCTCCATGGTCCATAAAGCCATCAAGCGTACCGAGGAAGAGGGGGTTGGCCTGGTGATCGCCAACGAGGGACCGATGTTTTCGGCAGGCGCCAACCTGATGTTGCTGGTGATGGCGATCGCCGAAGGGGCTTTCGACGAGATCGCCATGACGGTCAAGAGTTTTCAGAAGGCGATGATGGCGATCAAATACTCCAAAATTCCGGTGGTGGCAGCCCCGCACAATCTGGTAATGGGCGGCGGATGTGAAACCTGCCTTCATTCCGATGCCATCATTCCCCACGCAGAAACCTATATGGGGCTGGTGGAGCTGGGAGTCGGTCTGCTGCCGGCCGGCGGCGGCACAAAGGAGATGGCCATTCGCGCCATCAAGCTGGCAGAAGAGTATGATATGGATGCGACGCCCTTTGTCTTCAAAAACTTCATGAATATCGCCATGGCCAAAGTCAGCATGTCGGCTGCCGAGCTGGCCCCGATGGGCTTCATGCGTCAGGGGGATGCCATCACGATGGATATCGACAAGCGTATCCATGACGCCAAACTGAAGGCGATCTCGCTGGCCGCCAACTACCGCCCCGGCCGGCCATTGACCGACCTGAAGGCACCCGGCCGCGGCGTGGCCGCCTCGATCAAGTCACAGCTCTGGAACATGCAGCAGGGTGGCTATATCTCCGAGTATGACCAGTATTTGGCCAGTATGGTGGCCGAAGTCATCACCGGCGGGGATGTGCCGGCCGGCACCCTGATTACCGAGGAGTACCTGCTGGACCTGGAGAGGGAAGCATTTGTGCGGCTCTGCGGGCAGAAGAAGACTCTGGAACGCATCCAGCATATGCTGAAAAAGGGGAAGCCGCTGCGGAATTAATGTGGCATCGGTAGGGGCGATCCTTGTGATCGCCCACAGCAAGGGCGAATACAAAGATAGGGCGAATACAAGATTCGCCCCTACATACGGAGGACATACATGAGAAACGCATATATTCTGGCCGCCTACCGCACCCCCGGCTGCCGTGCAAAAAAAGGAAAACTGAAGGATGTCCGCCCGGATGATCTGGCGGCGGCGGCCATCAAGGGGCTGTTGGACAAAACCGGCATAGACCCGCACGATGTGGAGGATATCATTATCGGCTGTGCTTTCCCGGAAGGTGAGCAGGGGATGAACTTTGCCCGCGTGGCGGCCATGAAGGCCGGTGTTCCGGTGGAGGTCCCGGCCCAGACCGTCAACCGCTTCTGCTCATCCGGACTGCAGACGATTGCGACCGCGGCGGAGCGGATCATGGCCGGCTTTGCCGACTGCATCATAGCCGGCGGCGCCGAGAGCATGAGCATGATTCCGATGGGGGGCACCAAGTACAGCGCCAACCCGTCCCTGGTGGCCAGTTGGCCGGAATCCTTCGCTTCCATGGGAATTACCGCCGAACTGGTGGCGGACAAGTACAATATCACCCGGGAGGAGCAGGACGCCTTTGCAGCAGCCAGCCACTCCAAAGCCGCAGCTGCCATTGTTGCCGGCAAGTTCAAGGACGAAATCATTCCTGTGGAGACGGAAAACTGTCAGCTGGTAAACGGGAAGATGAAGCGGAGCACGGAACTAGTCGATACCGATGACGGCGTGCGGGGTGATACGACCGCCGCAGGTCTGGCCAAGCTGAAGCCGGCCTTTAAAGCGACCGGCACGGTGACCGCCGGGAATACCTCTCAGATGACCGACGGCGCCGCGGCGGTGCTGGTGGTGTCCGAAGATTATCTGAAAAAGATCGGTAAAAAGGCGCTGGCCCGTTTCGTGGCCTTTGCCGTCAAAGGGGTACCGCCCGAGATCATGGGCATCGGCCCGGTGGCGGCCATTCCGGCGGCGCTCAAGATGGCCGGACTTACCCTGGACGACATCGGTCTGATCGAATTGAACGAAGCCTTCGCGGCCCAGTCTCTGGCCTGCGTCAAGGAGCTGGGCATTGATCCGGCCAGGGTCAATGTGAACGGCGGGGCGATCGCCCTGGGGCATCCTCTCGGGTGCACCGGAGCCAAGCTTACCGCCAGCATCCTCCAGGAAATGCAGCGCACGGATACTCGCTACGGCATGGTTTCCATGTGTATCGGCGGCGGCATGGGTGCGGCCGGGATTTTCGAGAAGGTGTAACCAGTCGCTGGCCTCCCCCCTTTACAAAAGGGGGGCTGGGGGGGGATTTGCTTCTGACGTCAAAGGCGAAATCCCCCTGAATCCCCCTTTCATAAAGGGGGACAATAAAATCAAATCTAAACATTACTTTCAAAACAGGGGTGAAAAAATGGCTGCAAAACTATTCAAAGGTGCCGAGTACCTGATCACCGAAGCGGACAAAAACGATGTCTTCACGCCGGAGGATTTCAGCGACGAACAGCGCCAGATCGGCGACACCACCGAGCAGTTCGCTCTGAATGAAGTTTTTTCGCATCGCGAGGAAATCGAACATCACAATCTTCCGCTGACGGTTGAATTGATGAAAAAGTGCGGTGAACTGGGGCTGTTGATGATCGATGCTCCCGAGGAATACGGCGGGCTTGAGCTGGACAAGGCCACCAGCATGCTGGCGGCGGAAAAACTGGCCCTGGCCGGCTCGTTTTCGGTGACCTATGCCGCCCATACCGGCATCGGCACTCTGCCGCTGGTCTATTACGGCACCAAGGAACAGAAAGAGAAGTATCTGCACAAGATCATTTCCGGCGAGTGGATCGCAGCTTACTGCCTGACCGAACCCGGTTCCGGCAGCGATGCGCTGGGAGCTTCTGCTACAGCCACGCTCTCTGCCGACGGGAAGCATTATATCCTCAACGGTACCAAACAGTTCATCACCAACGGCGGCATAGCCAATCTCTATACGATCTTTGCCAAGATCGACAAGCAGCATTTCACCGCTTTCCTGGTGGAAAGGACTACCGAGGGACTCAGCGTCGGCCTGGAAGAGAACAAGATGGGTGTCAGGGGCTCGTCCACCACCCAGATCATCCTGGAAGACGCCAAAGTACCGGTCGAGAACCTGCTGGGGGAGATCGGCAAGGGGCATAAAATCGCCTTCAACGTTCTCAATGTCGGGCGTTTCAAGCTGGGGGCGGCTGTCACCGGCGCGGCCAAGATAGCGCTCACCACCGGGATCAAATATGCCAACGAACGCAAAGCTTTTGGTGTATCGATCGGAAGTTTCGGAGCCATCCAGGAAAAGATTGCCGACATGAGCGCCGCCATCTTCGCCTCGGAATCGCTGGTCTATCGCCTGGCAGGGCTGATCGACGACCGTCTCGCCACCCTCCCGAAAGGTACGCCCGACTACTATGAAACCTATCAGCAGGGCATCGAAGAATATTCGGTCGAGTGCGCCATCGCCAAGGTTTTCTGCAGCGAGGTGCTGGCAGATGCAGTTGATGCGGTCGTCCAGATTCACGGCGGGTACGGGTTCATTCAGGAATATGCCGCCGAGGGGTACTATCGCGACGAGCGCATCAACCGGATCTGGGAAGGAACCAACGAGATCAACCGCCTGCTGATACCAGGCATCATTTTAAAGCGTGCCATGAAGGGGGAAATTCCGCTCCAGAAAGAGGCCATGAAGGCCTTTGAGTCACTGATGTCGCCCAGTTTTGACGAACTGGATGATACAGTTCCCTTTGCGGCTGAGAAAGCGTTGATAGCCAGCCTGAAACAGGCTTTCCTGGTGCTGGCCGGCAGCGGCGTGCAGAAGTTCATGGATACCATCAAGGACGAGCAGGAAATTCTGCTGGCGGTAGCAGATCTGGCCATCAATATCTTTGCCATTGAAAGCGCCGTGCTGCGTGCCGAGAAGATACTGCCGAAGCTGAGTGAGAGCAAAAAGGCCTCCGTCAGTGCCGCCGTGAAGGTGTTCACCTTCAACAGCAACGAAAAGGCGGCCTCCGCCGCGCGCCGGGCAGCCTATTACATCGAGGAGGGTGATACCCTGACCATGCTGCTGGCCGGCATCCGCAGGTTCACCAAGTACGACGCCACCGGACTGCTCAAGGCAAAACGCCAGCTGGCGGCCGCCTCCATCGAAGCGGATAAGTATATTTTTTAAAGAGCCAATGTAGGGGCGATCCTCGTGATCGCCCTGTTTTCCAATGCCAGCCACCTGCGATGGGCGACAAAAACCATGGGCGAATACAAGATTCGCCCCTACGGGACCAACCCTCATGCAACAGCACACTGTACAGACCCCCTACATGGTGGGAGAGGCCCACTACTACAGCACAAAGCTTGACGGCAGGCTTGTGCTGTTCGATACCGGTCCACCTACGCCGGAAGGTGAAGCTGCCCTGCTTGAGAACCCCGATCTGAAGAACCTGAAGTACCTGTTCATTACCCATTGCCATGTGGATCACTACGGACTGGCCAACTTAATCCTTCAGCACAGTGATGCGGAGGTTTTTATACCCCGCCGGGACACCATAAAATTCCAGCGCCATGCCGAACGGATGGTGCGGATGGGTGAAATACTGAAAGGGTACGGCTTTGGGGATGATTTTACCGTTCAGCTGAGGGAATCTTTTGAACGGAACAAGGTCTTCCCCGCCATTCCGGAGCGCTTCCGGATTGTGGAGGAAGCGGCAGAACTTTCTGAACTTGGAATCAGTTACCTCCCCTGTCCGGGCCACTCCCAGAGTGACCTGGTTTATCTGGCCGGAGAGTCGGCCGTGACCGGCGATATCCTTCTCAGAAACATCTTTCAGGCCCCCCTGCTGGATATTGATCTGGAAAGTTTTACGGGACGCTTCCGCAATTATGACGCCTACTGCAGCAGTCTGCTGAACCTGGCGAAGCTGCGCGGGCTGACAATACTGCCGGGACACCGCCAGTACGTGGATAGTGTTGATCAGGCAATCCTTTTCTACGTCAGGACGCTTCTGGAGCGTGCCGTGCAGGTACTTCCCTTCAAAAGGCTGACCCTTGATAAAATTATCGATCAGCTCTTCAAGGGACGACTGATCGAGCCGTTTTACATTTATCTGAAAATTTCGGAAATAGTCTTCATGCTGGATCTGATCGAGAACCCGACTCTTCTGAAAGCCTCCCTGGAACAGATCGGGCTTTTTGATGAGGTCAGTGATCTGTATGAGGCGATAGTATAAGGGAGAAAACCATGCTGGATCCGCTTTTTCAACCGATTACCATCAACCGCATGGAGGTCAGGAACCGTATCTTTATGCCGGCCATGCATATGAATATGGCCGGGAATTATGCGGTCAGCGACCGGCTGGTTGATTTCTATGCCGAGCGGGCCCGCGGCGGTGCCGGTATGATCACTGTCGGCTATGCCACGGTGGATGAACTCTCCGGCAACCCCGGCAATATCGGGGCCCACAAGGATATCTACATTCCGGGCCTGACCCGCCTGGCAAGCGCCATCCGCGACAATGGCGCCCGTTCTTCGGTTCAGCTGAACCACGCCGGACGCTACAACCACTCCATGCTGATGGGTGGCAAACAGCCGGTGGCACCTTCAGCAATAGCTTCGAGGCTGACCCGTGAGACACCCCATGAACTGGAGATAGCCGAAATAGAGGAGATCATCAACCGCTTTGCCCAGGCGGCAGGACGTGTCAAGGAATCCGGCTTCGATGCGGTCGAGATCCTGTCCGGCACCGGTTACCTGATCAGTGAATTTCTGTCTCCGCTGACCAACAAGCGCGGTGACAGATACGGCGGCGACTTCGAGGGGCGTATCCTTTTCGGCCTGGAAGTCATCAGGGCAGTCCGGGCTGCTGTCGGGACCGATTTTCCTCTGCTGGTCAGGATGAACGGCAATGAATTCATGAAAGGTGGTTCCAGCCGTCAGGAACTTCAGGAATATGCCGTCCGGCTGGCTGGTGAGAGTGTGGACGCCCTCTGTATAAACGTGGGCTGGCATGAGGCCCAGGTGCCGCAGATAGTCACCGAAGTGCCGAGGGGAGTCTTCGGTTACCTGGCTCGCGGCATCAGGGAGCGCGTCGGCATACCGGTCATCGCCAGTCACCGCATCAACGATCCGGATCTGGCACGGGAGATGATCGCCGACGGCCTGTGCGACATGGTTGCGATCGGAAGGGCGCTGATCGCCGACCCGTACTTCCCTGAGAAGGCCCGCAGCGGTCATGAAGGCGATATCGTTCATTGCGTGGCCTGTGCCCAGGGCTGCTTCGACAATCTCTTCAAGATGAAGGCGGTGGAGTGCCTCTGCAATCCCAAAGCCGGCTACGAGCGTTCGCGGGCGCTTGAAAAGGTTGACACCCCGCTGAACGTTGCCGTCATCGGCGGCGGAGCGGCCGGTATGAGCGCAGCCATTGCCGCAGCCGGGCGGGGACACCGCGTGACGCTGCATGAGTCTGACGACCATCTCGGTGGACAACTGCTGCTGGCAGGCGCGCCTCCGGGACGGGAAGAATTCCTTGAACTGGCAGTCGATCTGGAGCGGCAGGTAGAGCTGTCCGGTGTCACGGTCGTATTCAACTCCAGCGTTGATGCCCAATTCCTTAAAAATACCAAGCCCGACGCTATAATTCTGGCCTCCGGCGGAGTTCCGATCATACCTGCCATTCCGGGAGCTGACCTGCCGCACGTAGTTCAATCCTGGGACGTTATGACAGAAAATGTCTTAACAGGAAGACGGGTGGTTGTGATCGGCGGCGGCGCAGTCGGTATTGAAACCGCGCTGCTGCTGGCTGAAAAAGGGACTCTTTCCGGCGAGGCGCTCAAGTTTCTGCTGGTTCACGGAGCCGAGCCGGTGGAAGAGCTGTACGGACTGGCAACCCGTGGCAGCAAGGACGTCACAGTAATAGAAATGCTGGGTGAACTGGGCAAAAACTTCGGCAAGAGCACCCGCTGGGGCATGATGCAGGATGTGGAGCGCTATGGAGTCAAGACCCGGGCTGCAGCCATGGTCATCGAGATAAACGCAGAGTACGTCAGGATCGAATGCGCAGGTCTGATCGAAGACATTCCTGCCGATTCGGTCGTGCTGGCGGTCGGAACCCGTTCCTATAATCCGCTGCAGGAGATGGTGGCAGCCAGCGGTATTCCATTCAGGGTTGTTGGAGATGCCCTGCAGCCTGCCATGGTTTTCGATGCCGTTCATCAGGGCTTTACAGCCGGTCGCGAGATTTGCTGAATTTACACATCAGAGGAGTTATTATGAAAAATATTTTTGTGTCACTTATTCTGACTATCCTGTTTGCCATACCTTCAACAGCAGCAGAAGTAGCCGGGGTGAAGTTGGATCAGACCGTGACTGTAAACAGCCAGCAACTGAAATTGAACGGTTCCGGAATCAGGAAGAAATTATTCATCAAGGTTTACATCGGTTCGCTCTACTCCGCCAGACAGCTTTCCACTCCGGCGGCAGCACTGAGTGACAGCGGAAGCAAGCTGATCCGGATGAACTTCCTGCACTCAAAGGTGGAAAAGGAAAAGATCATCGAAGCTTTCAGCGAAGGACTGACTAATAACGCGCCTGACCTGGCCGGTTCCGCCGAGGCAAAGAAGTTCCTCTCGTTTTTCACGGCCGATTTTAATCGTGGTGATGTTGTCGACCTGGCTCTCGGCAGTGACGGCATCGTAGCTGTCAGCCATAACGGTAAACAGCTTGGAAATGTCTCTTCGGCAAAGCTTGCAAAAGGTGTCCTGGCCATCTATCTGGGCGACAAGCCTGCCGATGAGGCCCTGAAAAAGGGGATGCTCGGCAGGGAATAACAAGAGGCGTTATGCTGACTGTTCAACAGTAATGAATAGCCGGCACATGCAGAAATAAGGAGCAGATGATGGCACAAACATATTCCACCCCGATTGAACTGAGGTTTTCCGATCTGGATGCCTATGGTCATGTTAACAGCGCACTGTACTTCACCTATCTGGAAACGGCGCGGGTCAAGCTGTTTAACGATTTTTTCAGGGAAGTTTCGGAACAGGGGGTTTTTACGGTTGTTGCCAGGGCAGAATGCGACTTCAAGATTCCGATCCTGCTCCATGATGAAGTCATTGTTACACTCTGGGTGGCAAAAACAGGGCGTTCCAGCTTTGATCTGGAATATCGGCTCCATGACAGTCAGGAGCGAGTCTACGCCACCGCCCGTACCACGATGGTCTGTTTTGACAGCATAAATAACGTAACCGTAGCGATACCGGAAAGCCTGAAAGCGCTGGCATGACAAAAGCCGATATAAAGGAGCAAAGATGAGCAGCACTGATCTGATCCGAAATGAAATATCCGGGGGTATTCTTACTCTGCACATCAACCGTCCGGACAAGAAAAACGCACTGAACCTGGCCATGTATCAAGCCCTGGCCGATGGTCTCCGGCAGGCGGATGAAGATGACAGTGTACGGGTTATTCTGACTTGCGGCGGAGAGGAGTGCTTCACCAGCGGCAATGACCTGGCTGATTTTCTCTCTGCTCCGCCATCCGGTCCGGAAAGTCCGGTCATGCAGTTTCTGCTGGCCATAAGCGAAGCCCGCAAACCAATCGTGGCAGCGGTCAATGGCCTGGCGGTGGGGGTCGGCGTCACCATGCTGCTGCACTGCGATCTGGCCTATGCCGGGAGCGGCGCCACCTTTCAGATGCCGTTCGTCAATTTGGGACTTTGCCCCGAGGCCGGTTCCACGCTGCTTTTGCCCCGGATCATGGGGCACCAGCGGGCTGCTGAACTGCTGCTTCTGGGGGAAGTCTTCAATGCTGAAAAGGCCTGCAGCCTGGGAATTGTCACGGAGGTCTGTCCGGACGGTGAAGTGCATGCAACCGCGCGGAAAAGGGCTCTGCAGCTGTCAGCACAACCGGCGGCTGCGGTGCGCCTGTCCAAGGAATTACTCAAGCGGGACTATGCGGCTCAGCTGCGGGAAACCATCCTGGAAGAGGGCAGGCAGTTTGTGTCGCGCCTGAAGTCGCCGGAGGCGGCTGAGGCACTGCAGGCTTTCATGCAGCGCAGAAAACCTGATTTTTCAAAGTTCAGCTAAGGAAATTTGTCATGGGACACCATCTGGGATCAAAAAGCAGCATCGTGCCGCTGATCGACCGGCTCAACAAGTATCCGATCGGTCTGGTGGACAGTGGCAAGCTGCGCGAAATTCTTACGCTGCTGTTTGATGAGCGCGAAGCCTTTGTTGCCTCCCGTTTTCCACTGGAAGAGGCAACCCTTCCGGAACTTGTGCGGCTGACTAAAATTCCGGCGGACGAACTGCTGCCGCTGCTGGACAGGATGGCTAACAAGGGGCTGGTGATGGACATGCCCTACGGCGGAGAAGTCTATTACCTGCTGCTGCCCGGTTTGATCGGTTTCTTTGAGTTCACTTTCATGAAGAATCGCAGCGACCTGCCGCTGGAGCGCCTGGCGCAACTGATGAGTGAGTATCTGGAAGAGAGCCAGGCCGCAGAGTTCTTCGGCAGCAGGACGCCGCTGACCCGTTCGCTGCTCTATGAGGAGCATATCCCGGTCACCTCGGAAGTCACCAGTTATGACCGAGCCCGAGAGATCATCCGTGAGGCCGGTTTCGGAGCGGTGGGGATGTGCTACTGCCGCCATAAGAAAGAACATCTTGGAGAAACCTGCGCCAAGGGCGCCCCGGTGGAAGGTATCTGCATCTCGCTGGGGAGCGCCGCCCGTTTCATGGTCCGTCGCGGTTTTGCGCAGGAAAAGAGTGCGGATGAACTGCTGGCAGTTCTGGATGCTGCCAGGGAGCTAAACCTGACACATGTTACAGACAATATACGTCACAAGCCATCATTTATCTGCAACTGCTGCAGCTGCTGCTGCGAACTGCTGGCCGGAGTGCAGATGGGGTATCACAACGGCATAGCAAAAACCGGTTTCCGGGCCGTAATCGATCAGCACCGCTGTAACGGCTGCGGTGCCTGTTTTGCGGTCTGTAATGTCAAGGCCATCGCTTTGCCGAAAGATGTGCAGTTCGTGGATAATAGTTGCCGATATGCCGTAGTATCAGAAAAAATCTGCCTTGGCTGCGGTGCCTGTGTGTCGGCCTGCAAGCGTGGCGCGCTCTCCATGGTTCTCGCCGCGAGCCGGCCGTTGACGCCGATCAAGCGCAAGGACCTGTACATGCGGATACTCCAGGAGAAAAAACGTCTGACGCCTTTTGTTGTAAGCGGGGTCAAGAAAAGCCTGCGGAATCTGCTGCAGGGTAAATCCGCTAAAACCGTCATTCCGATTATAAAGGAGTAGACGTCTCAACTTTAGGGAACAGTCGCTTACGCCCTTCACTGTCAATGGCAACATAGGTGTATGATGCTTCAGTGACCATGAAAAATGCATTATCCTTGTTGATCTTGATTTCCCTCAACCCCGGCTTCACCCAAACCTCCAGCCTGATGGTGACAGATGTATTCCCGATCTTCGTGACTTTGCCGTAGCAGCAGACTACATCACCGATCTTTACCGGCTTGATGAATTTCATGGCGTCAACCGCTATTGTAACTGCTCGACCGCAGGTAATTTCGATTGCCATCATGCCGCCGGCAATATCCATCTGCGACATGATCCATCCTCCGAATATATCGCCGTTGGCGTTTGTATCACTGGGCATCGGGGAGGTGCGGAGAAGCAGTTCTCCCTCAGGATATGTAATCTGGTCAGTCAAGTAAGCCTCCTGAATTCAATATTGCAATATCCAATTCCATATCAAAGCCCTCTCTTCGTTGGCTCGTCTTCGGCAGCTCAACGTACGTATCTGTACGCCTCGCTGCCTCAATCCTCGCCGCCTTGAGATCATCTTTGATCTGGAATTGGTATAAAACAGATCACTTTACAAATTTCATGGCCGCCGAATTCATACAGTAGCGAAGTCCGGTCGGCTTCGGCCCGTCATCGAAAACATGACCCAGATGTGCGTCGCAGCGACTGCAGACAACTTCCGTCCGTTTTGAGAACAGGCTGTTGTCGGCACGGGTTGATATATTCTCCGGAGCGATCGGCTGCCAGAAGCTGGGCCAGCCTGTGCCGGATTCGTACTTGTGCTCCGAACGGAACAGGTCGTTTCCGCAGCAGATACATTGATAAATCCCCTTTTCGTGATTATTCCAGGTGCTGCCGGTGAAGGCCCGTTCAGTTCCCTGCTCACGGGTGACGTGATACTGCTCTTGTGTCAGCTGTGCGCGCCATTCGTCAGCGCTTTTGACGACTTTATCGCTCATGATGTATCCTTTCGCGGCCTCTGAATAGAGCCTGATTTTGCTGCTGCCTCCAGCAGCAGGTTTGGCGGCAGATGGAGATTGCGCTGTTCCGCCGGTGCAGGCGATCACGGATGCGAACAGGAACAGGCTTAACAGGCTTGCTGAAATTCTCATGTACTCCTCCGAATGCATGGAGTGTAAGGGGACTGATGCCAGTCCCCCAAAGTTGAATTTATAAAGGCATTACCTTCTCTGTTCCCTTTGCATTGAGCCACCCCCGCCGCGCGAAGGAATATCTCCCATTCCGCCTCCCCGTGAAGCCCGTCCGGAAACGCCTCCACCCTGCGAAGGAGTGCTGAACGATCTGCTGCCCCGGCTGGATGGTCCGATCGTTCTGTCGGCGGAGGGTGGAGTGCCGCGGGAACCATTAAAGATAATCCTGTCGCTTCTCGGCACTCCGGTAGAGAGGAATCTCGTTGGATTGGTCACGCCGATGCCTGAATAGGTTCGTCCCCGAAACCTCTCTGGCGGATCAATCCGGTAGACCCGATTTCTTCTGATGTCGTTAAAATGATTCGATACGAAATGATGCCGGTCATGGATGTGAACAGAGCGGTGGAAGTCGTTCAGGATGAAGAATCCGGGAAACCAGAATCCGTACCACCAGAATGGCGAAGGCACCCAGCCATACAGATAGTAATAATCCGGAGGTGGTGAATAATAGGTTACCACCGGCGGGCCCTGTTCTGTGTAGTAATTGTTTATGACAGCCGGGTCGGGATAATTATCACATTTCGGAGGTTTGCACGAGTAAGCGGCTCCCTCGCCATGCGGTTTGATTGAAAGTCCAAGTCCGGCCTTGACCTCTTCGAACTTTTTCAATGCATCTTCGCGATTCATGTCCAGCTTTCCTGCATCCGCAGCATCACTCACCGATTTTTGCAGCTCGGCGATTATATCGGGGGTTACAGGATAGTCGGCAATCCAGCCGTTACGCGGCATGATCCCGACATCGGCCAACCGGTTCTCGGCCTCAATCTCGTTATCAGTGGCTTCCAGAGAAAAAGCCGGCACCAGCCTGAGAGCAAAAGTGCCCTCCCGAATCAATTGCTGGCTGATCGGAGGCGGGGCAACGCTCACATCTCCCGTTTGTGCCTGTCCGGCAACCGGGGTAATAAGCAGAATAAAACCTGCAATTACTGACATGCTTATTCTTGAAATTAACCTTGTCATAACGTCACTTTCCTTTCACAAGCCAACATTGACGTGGCATATTCACGATAGCGATGAGTCCGGGAACAAGACAAGCTGGAGATTCGCGGGCCAGTGTCTTACATCGATATTATAACGCAAACAGGTATTAAGGCGGAATTAATTTTAGCGGCAGCGGTTCCGGAGTGTTTTTACGAGTGGTGGTCCGGGTTGAATCCGATCGGGCGGGGATTACTTGATAAGCTTATATTCATTCACTATCCGTTGGTGATAGGCGGTGATGTCTCTTTCAAGGGATTGGAGAGTTGATATCTTCTGTTTGATGTTGTGAAGGTGTCCTTCAAGCAGCTCTATCAGTCGGGGCATGATTTTGTCAGGAATCTTCTGCTCCTTGTCGAACAGATCAGCCAGCTCTTTCATTTCTTCCAGGGAAAGCCCCAGCTCTTTAACTTTGAGCACGAACTTGAATCGCTTGATATCTTTTTTTTCATAATAGCGAACCTTTCCATCCGTTCGCTTGGGGGGTTCAACCAATCCCATCTTTTCGTAGAGCCGAATGGTCCTGGTGGTTATTCCCAGCGTCTCGGCCAGATCACTGATCTGCATATGGTCTTCATTGCTAAGTCTCATACTTCACCTCAGTGTCAATTATTAATATATAATGCCAGGATAGTTTTTTTGTCAACAATTTAAGTTGGTGTCTGCCAATCATTTGCGAATAGTTACGGCGTCAACATAAGCAATTTGCACTCATACTCGACATGGTCTAAACTCAGAAGCGTCGAAGCATGATACTTATCATGCACAATACATTACCAGGGGGTGCTTATGGCTGACATACGTCTGGCCGCTTTTACAATTTTTGACACCCCGCTTTTGAACACTCTTCTTCGATTCGGTTCCACACTATACCTGAAGGGTACCGGATGGAGGCTGACAGGGGAAATTCCCGCCGCCCGCCGTTTTGTAATGATTGCCGCACCGCATACCAGCAACTGGGATCTGCCCATGACTCTGGCACTGGTTTTCGCCTTTCGGCTCAAGGTATATTTTCTCGCAAAACATACCCTGTTCCGACAGCCTTTCGGTTCATTCCTGCGTTGGCTGGGGGGCATCCCGGTTGACAGGAGCAAGGCCAACAATTTTGTCGAACAGGCGGCAGAACTGTTCTCAATACATGACGATCTTATTCTGATCGTACCGCCGGAAGGAACCCGCAAGCGGGTCCGATTCTGGAAAAGCGGCTTCTATCATATCGCCTGCGGAGCCAAGGTGCCGATTGTGCTTGGTTTCATTGATTTCAAGCGCAAGGTTGCCGGGTTTGGAGGCACATATGTACCGAGCGGCAATTTTGACGCTGATCTGATTGAAATTCAGGCGTTCTATGCGGGCATTACAGGGAAAAATCCCGATATGACGAGTGAAATTGCCGATGCAAACAGTACGACTTCTTCTTGAAAGCTAAATGAGTAGAGGCCTTAAGTTATGCCTACTGACAAGTCCAATCTTCTAATTATCGGCCACCGCGGCGCGTCGCGGGAAGCGCCGGAAAATACACTGGAATCCTTTCGGCTGGCCTGGGAGCAGGGAGCGGATGGCATCGAGGCCGATTTCCGTCTGACCGCCGATGGCCATATCGTCTGCATGCACGACGATACCAGCAGGCGGACAACAGGTGTTAATCTCAAAATTGCCGACACCACTTTGAAGGAACTACGTCGCCTGGATGCGGGACTCTGGAAAGGAGCGGCCTGGGCCGGCGCCGTGATTCCCACGCTTGACGAGACGTTGGCTGCTGTTCCTGCCGGCAGCTGGTTCTATATCGAAATCAAGAGCGGACCTGAGATTATTGCACCTCTTCAAAGAGTACTGAAGGCATCGAAACTATCCACGGAGCGGATCAGGCTGCTGTCATTCAACGCGGCATTGATTGCCGAACTCAAGCAGCGGCTGCCCGACTGGCATTCCTGCTGGCTTTGCGACTATCGTCATGCTCTGGCGGGCAATCTATGGCGTCCATCCCGATCGGAGGTGCTGGATAAGCTGGTTCGCTCCGGAGCTGACGGGCTGGCCAGCGCAAACCGGGCATTTCTTGATCAGGATCTGGTTGATACGATTAAAGGGCTTGGCAAGGAGATACACGTCTGGACTGTTGATCGTCTCTCCGCAGCGCAACGGCTGCGCGAGCTGGGTGTTGATTCGATCATGACCAATCGCCCGGGCTGGCTGCGTCATGGGCTGGAGGAGTCTCTGAAACCATGAATCCATCACGTTCGGAGCTTCTGCAAAGACTGGAAGATGTAACCAGGCCATGGGACGTCATCGTGATCGGCGGCGGTGCAACCGGACTTGGGGCGGCTGTAGATGCAGCCAGCCGAGGCTTCCGCACCCTGCTTCTGGAACAGGGGGATTTTGCCTGTGGTACGTCCAGCCGCAGCACCAAGCTTATCCATGGCGGCGTGCGCTACCTGCAGCAGGGCAATCTGGCACTGGTCCGTGAGGCGCTGCGGGAACGGTGGATACTGCTTCAGAATGCACCGCATCTGGTGCATGACTTTCCATTCGTGATTCCGCTCTACAGCTGGTGGGAGCGACCATTCTACGGTGTCGGCATGGCATTGTACGATCTGTTGTCGGGTTCTCACGGGCTGGAGCATTCCAGGCATCTCAGCAGGAAAGAAACAATCGAACTGATTCCGACTGTCAGACGGCAGAACCTGCGCGGGGGCGTCATCTACCACGACGGTCAGTTTGATGACGCCCGTCTGGCGGTCTGTCTGGCGCGAACCCTGGCCGACCTGGGTGGATCTCCGCTCAATTACATGCAAGTAAGCGGTCTTGCCGCCAGCTCGGGACGGTTGTCCACCGTTACCGCCATAGAGCGTGAAAGCAGCCGGGAATATCTGTTGTCCGGCCGGGCCGTGATCAACGCCACCGGTGTCTGGTGTGATCAGCTGCGGCGTATGGACGAACCGTCATGTTCTCCGCTGATCACCCTGAGTCAGGGGGCGCATCTGGTTCTTGACCGCTCCTTTCTGCCCGGCAATTGCGCTGTAATGGTTCCGCATACCGATGACGGAAGGGTCTTTTTTGCAATTCCGTGGTATGGTCATGTTGTTATAGGTACAACTGATACACCCATCGAAGCCGTTACGCAGGAACCGTTTCCCTTGTCGGATGAGATAGATTTCCTGCTGGCCCATGCGGGTCGTTTTCTTGATCGCCAGCCGACCCGATCCGATGTTCTCAGCCGTTTTGCCGGTATCAGACCGCTGGCCGGCGACAAAGGCAGCAGCAATACCGCAAAGCTGAGCCGTGAATACCAGCTGTCAGTATCCGCTTCCGGGCTTGTGACCATTACCGGGGGCAAGTGGACTACCTATCGAAGTATGGCTGTTGCCGCGGTTGACGCTGCCGCCGAACAGGGAGGACTTGATCTGCGGCCGTCAGCTACGCATTCGCTGCGGCTGCATGGCTGGGAGCCGTCTGCTTATTCAGAGGCTTTGCCGGGCGGATACGGATCCGACCGGGGACTGCTTGAAGAGCTGGCCTGCGAACAGCCGGACTGGAAAGAGCGTCTGCACCCCCGCCTGCCATATACGGCCGCTGAAATAGTCTGGGCTGTGCGCTTTGAATGGGCCAGAAGCGTGGAAGATGTGCTTGCCCGACGCACCCGGGCTCTCTTTCTGGACGCCGCAGCCAGCCTGGAAATTGCCCCCGTGGTGGCCGCTCTGATGGCGGTTGAACTCGGCCGGGATCAGGCATGGCAGTCCCGGCAGCTGGAAAGCTTTCATACGGCAGCATCGCAGTACCTTCCGGCCAGTAACGCAACCGGGAAAGGACGACCATGAACAATTCCGCCTATCTTGCCACGGGCAAAGTTATTGCCCTCATGCAGGGTTTATCCAGGATCAAGGTCATAACCCACGGCAAGGAGTCGATCCCTACCGGCTCTATCATCTTTGTCGTCAATCACTTCACTCGAATCGAAACTCTCCTGCTTCCCTATCATATCTATACCCAGACTCGCGTGCCGGTCTGGTCTCTGGCTGACCATAAGTTTTTTGAAGGACCCATGTGCAGTTTTCTGGAAAAGGTCGGGGCAGTGTCGACCAAAAATCCAGACCGGGACCGCCTGATTGTTAAAAGCCTCCTGACCGGTGAAGCCAACTGGATCATTTTTCCCGAAGGGCGGATGGTAAAAAACAAGGAAGAGGTTGCCAGGCCCTCCTTCCTTGGATTTCGCCGGGGCGGACGCAGGCCGGCTCACACCGGAGCCGCAAACCTGGCACTGCGCACTGAATTCTATCGAAAACGGCTGAATTACCTTCTGACAGAAAACCCCGCTGAAGCAGAGCGTCTGATGAACATGTTCCAGATTGAAAATATGATGCCGATCCTGACCGAAACAACATGGATTGTTCCGATCAACCTGACATATTACCCCCTCCGGGCACGGGAGAACATCCTGAGCACGATGGCTGAACGTTTCGGCCGCAATATTTCCGACCGTCTGAGGGAGGAACTGTTAACCGAGGGAACCATGCTTTTCGAAGGGGTGGATATCGATATCAGCTTTGGAAAGGCCATTCCGGTTGCTGATTCACTGACCTCCTCCCGGATCAGTCGGGACATGTTTTCGCTGCAGCAGATCGATTTTGACGACCAACTCCCGTCCCTGCCGGCAATGCGCCAGGAAGCTACGGCACTGATGCATCGTTTCATGGCCGAAATCTACGGTATGACCACAGTCAACCATGATCACCTTTTTGCATCGCTGCTGGCCGCGCTCCCCTTTAATAAAATCTCCGAAGAGGACTTCCGGCGGCGTGTTTTTCTGCTTACCGATCTGGTGCCGGACAAGTCGCTGGTCTCTTGCCACCATAGTCTGGAGATCGGCCAGGTTGCCCTGCTGACGGACGACCGCTACCATAAATACCGTGACTTTCTGGCGTTGGCTATCGAAACCGGCGTTGTCAGATTTGAAGACGGGCAGCTGCACAGGAATCCGGATAAAATTTCCGAAGACAGAGAATTTCACCGGATTCGAATAGAAAATCCGCTAGGAGTGGTTACAAATGAAGTACGGCCGCTGACAGACCTGCAGCGCCATGTGCGCTGGATGGCGTGGATGCCGGAAATGATTGTCCGGCGCCGGGTTGTTGACAGTCTGCTGCGACAGGCGACGGATCTGTTTAAAGCTGATTATTTGCGTTTCCATCGGCCGGGCGAGTCCAAAGAGCGTGATGTTGGAGCACCGTTCCTTTTGAAGGGCTCATCGCGCCAGCTGGGCATAGTTCTGGTGCATGGTTTTCTGGCGGCCCCCCGTGAAATGCTGGAGCTGGCAACCTATCTGAACGGTAAAGGATTCTGGGTGTATTGTGTCCGTCTGCGGGGGCACGGAACCTCTCCTGAAGACCTCGCTATACGGAACGGGAACGACTGGGTTGAATCGGTAGATCTGGGCTACGCTTTGATGAGTACCATCTGCAAGCGGGTTGTGGTGGGCGGGTTTTCGTTCGGAGGCGGCCTGGCACTGGACTGTGCCTCAAGAATACACAGGCTGGCCGGTGTATTTGCGATCTCGCCGCCCTTCCGCCTGCAGGACATCTCTTCACGATTTGCACCTGCAGTGACAACCTGGAACAGGGTTATGGATATTATTCACTGGGAAGGAGCGACAAAAAAATATGCAGATATCAACCCTGAACGGCCTCTGATCAATTACTCACGGGTTCCGGTGGCGGCATTGTCTGAACTGGGACGTTTCATGAAAAATCTTGAGCCGCGTTTGGCGGATGTGAAGGTGCCGACTTTGATAGTACAGGCTCAAGGTGATCCGGTAGTCAACCCGGAAGGGACGGCATTGCTTTTCAATCGCCTGGGGACTAAACGGAAAAAATATGTACCGTTGGATTTCAACCGCCATGGAATTCTTGCCGGAGAGGGTTCAGAAAGTGTTCATGCCGTGGTCGGTCATTTTGTAGATAAGCTGCTCAGCGAGTCGTGATGAAGGCGTTTGGCTGCCTGGACTGCTACAGTTGTTGATACGCATGTATAAAAGTTTAATACACACAGTATCATAGTTGTTGTGTGCATAACTGTTAGTAATAATTGCGTTGTTAATCGATGTGGCAAAGACTTCGCCATTTTCCAGCCAGAGCTTTTGATGATTTTTTTATACAGTAGCCATTATTTGTTAATCCTGTGTTTATAGTTGAATGGTCATTTGATAAAATAAAAGCGTTTAATATCAGTATGTTTGATTGTGAAGTAATTTTAAAAGACCACTTGGCATTAGCAATGCAGTATCAATAAACAAAAGCAATTAAATCATCAGCAAAAATAAAAGGAGGATGTCATGAGAGTATTAGCTGCGTTAATGGGAATTCTGGCTCCGGTATCAGCATTTGCGTCATCCGCAAGGCATGAAGATAGCAGCGGGATTTTTGTTTGGGTATTTCTGGGGTTTTGCGCACTGATAGTTGTGGCGCAGGTTGTTCCCGCACTGCTGCTGATGTTCGGAATGGCTAAAGGCGTTGCCGCTGCAGCGAAAGAGAAAATGATGCTGGCAACAAATAAATAGTAAAGGGGGGAATGAATGAAGCATGGATGTATTTGAAAGGCCACCCGGAAGGTGGCCTTTCTGCTTTGATGCTATATTCTGTTTTCAGTCTCAAGTACTTACCAGATATTCCATTACCTCAATGAGTCAATAGCATTCTGCAGTAGCTCAAGATGGCCTTGATCATACTTCTCCATTTTCAAAAACAGATCCGAAAGTCCATGATCTCTGTAAGTTAATATGGATTCAATGTGACGCTCTGCTAAATCCATTTCAATAACTAATGCAATCTCGAATGCTTCTGATAAAGATAACTGTTTTGCTTCAACTGCACGGTGAATTGAATCCAGTTTATCTAGCAAAGTAATTAATTTTTTGTCTTTGGATTTAAGATCTTTTTTATTCTCTCCGAGATGGAGAGATGCCAACTTGAATTGAGCTGCATGGTTTTCTTCCTCATTTGCAATCTTATGCCAAAGCGCCTCAATATCGGGTGAATCAGAAAACATCCGTTCAAAATGCCGATAAATATGTGCGCACTGATCTTCGATCATACTGCACGCATCAAGAGCGTGTATCTTGTTGAGTGGTAACATTTCGGTATTATTCATTTTACTGTCCTTCAGTAATATATGATTTTTGTTAATCCGGAATCAGGAAGCAGACTGTGAGCAGTATACAATAAATCTTCTCTCAGAGTACATAAGGTTTTGCATTAAAATGGGACCGGCACTCATCAAAGAGTTTGCACAAACAAAAAAAGCACTTACAACATAGGCTGTAAGTGCTTGTATTTGTATGGTCGGGATGACAAGAATTGAACTTGCGACCCCCTGCTCCCGAAGCAGGTGCGCTACCAGGCTGCGCTACATCCCGAAGAGTTGTTTTTATATATTTTTTGTGGCACTGTTGTCAATACCAAAGACCCTGCAGGAGGATCGTTGAAAGATGAGTGATGTAATCAAACAGCAGATCAGGGAGCTTCTCGATAAGCACAACGCCGTGCTATTGGCTCACAACTATATGCGCGACGAAGTGCAGGAAATAGCCGATATCACCGGTGATTCCCTGGCGCTGTCAATTGAGGCCGCCAAGACCGATGCTGATGTTATCGTTTTCTGCGGCGTGCACTTTATGGCCGAATCGGCCGCGATCCTTTCGCCCGGCAAAAAAGTTCTGCTACCGCGACCCGACGCCGGATGCCCGATGGCCGACATGGTCACCGCCGAAGAGTTGGAACAGCTCAGGGCGAAGCATCCCGGCGTACCGGTGGTGACCTACGTCAATTCGTCAGCAGAGGTCAAGGCTTATTCAGATATTTGCTGCACTTCGGCCAATGCGATCAAAGTCGTCAGGTCGCTTCAGGAGGAAGAGCTGATCTTCGTGCCGGACCGGAATCTGGGGCGCTGGATCGCAAAGTTCGTCCCGGATAAGAAGTTTATCTTCTGGGAGGGTTTCTGCCCGACTCACGAGCGGATGACCGTACAGGCCGTGCTACAGAAAAAGGCGGAGCATCCGGATGCGCTGTTTATATGTCACCCCGAAAGCGCACCGGAGGTGTCGGCCATGGCCGATCACGTCTGCTCCACCAGCGGCATGTATGACTACTGCCGCACCAGTCCTGCCACAAAATTCATTGTCGGCACCGAAGCCGGTATCCTCTACAAGTTGCGGCTAGACAGCCCGGACAAGGAATTCATTCTAGCATCGCCGGCCCTGTTCTGTCCCAATATGAAGCTGACCTCGCTGGAAGACGTACTCCTGTCGCTGCAGACTTTAGAGCCGGTTGTCAGTGTGCCGGAGGATATCCGAATCAGGGCCAAAGGCGCGCTGGACAGAATGCTGGCAGTCCCCAGAGACTGACAGGTTGTTTCGACGATATTTATTACAATACAAAAGGCGGCCGATTGGTCGCCTTTTTATTTATTTTTTTCAAACAGCAAGCCGGTTTTATTGTCTTCCCGTTACCATTCAATTCTTCTTTGTGCAATAAACCCCAGCCTGGAAAGTAAAGTCTCGGGTGTTAGTTCGGTCTTTATAAAAGGCCACCGCATTTCTGCTGAGAACTTTTTCCGCCCCGACATCCCCCAGCGCTTCAATTACAAGATTATAGTCTTCGTCGCTGTAAGGCCGGGGAGCACGGGTCGAGGGAAGGTCACTGCCAAACATCAGGGCATCCGGGTTGGCGGCATAAATTTCACGCAAAACGGTTTTTACATCGAAGTTCACCCGTCCGAAACCGGTGGCCTTGATACGCACCCCTTTTTCGGCCAGTTTGAGAAGTGTGTTCAGCCCGGATTTGGAAAGGCCGAGGTGGTCGATGCTGACCGCCGGAAGTTCGACCAGTGTGTCGTAAAGCCAGGCCAGTTCCGCTGAATCAACGTACAGTTCCACATGCCAGCCGACGACCTCATGTACCCGTCTTGCCATCGCATCCAGATGTGAAACTTCTTCGGATCCGCCGCGCTTGAGATTGAAACGAAGCGCACGAACACCGGCCCATTCCAGATCCAGCAGTTCCTGATCCGATACGGTGGACGGCAATTGGGTGACCCCCACAAACGACGGACCGAGCGTATGCAGCGCATCCAGCAGATAGCTCTGGTCGAAGGCCTGGAACGAGCCGGAAACTATCGCGCCACCCACAAGATTGTATCCCCGCATCCGCTCCAGATAGTCGGCACAGCTGTAATCTCCGGGCAGATAGCCATTGTTGGGCACCAGCGGAAAACGCTGGTCGATGATATGGAAGTGGCAGTCGAAAACTTCCGGACTGCCGGGTCTGCAGTCTGACGATGGCATGGGGAACCTCCGTTATGGCGGTCATTACAAATTTGAGTGATATTGTATCGCTTTTTGCCGGCGGTCAACTGAAATGGGCAAGGGTGCGGACTTGCGCTAATTATAAGTTTTGGCTATAGTGTCTGGCCTCGCCGGGCTTCTGTCCGGAATTATTTTCTAAAAGTGTCCTGCCGATACGGTCAGGCGCTCAGGGATCGATCAAAATGCCCCAGTTTCTCGATATCGCCGTTGGCACCGTCACCATGCGCCCCTATGTCTTCGCCTTTTTCGCGGCCTTTCTTCTGGCCTGCGTACCCCACGTAGGCTGGCGGCGGACGATGACTTTCACGCTGGCCGGCTATCTGATTGCATTCGCTTCCGAGTGGCTGTCGATCAATACCGGCTTTCCCTACGGCTGGTATTACTACATCGACACCACCAGCAGCCGCGAACTGTGGATTGCCGGGGTGCCGTTCTTCGACTCGCTCTCCTATGTTTTCCTTTCCTACTGCAGTTATGCAACAGCGTTGTTCATTCTTTCGCCGCTCAAGGCCTGGCGCTGGAATCTCGTTACGCTGGAAACCCGTTCGATCCGGCGATCGTTTTCGGCGCTGCTGCTTGGATCATTCCTGCAGACCTTCCTGGATATCGTGATCGACCCGGTCGCCCTGCAGGGCAGCCGCTGGTTTCTGGGGCAAATTTACGGCTACCGCGAGCAGGGGCTCCATTTCGGCGTGCCGCTCTCCAATTACGGCGGATGGCTGCTGACCAGTTTCTGCCTTCTGGCAGCATTCCAGCTGATCGATGCCCGTCGACTGAATGACGCGCCAAAAGGCACTTTCAACCTCCCCTTCAGATCACTGCTTGGGCCGGTTCTATATCTGTCGGTGCTTATTTTCAATATTGTAATGATGCTTGTGATCGGCGAGCATTTCATGGCGCTCTGCGCGGCCCTGATGTTCACATTGCCGATATTGATAGTGCTGATACTGGCGGTAAAGCGGACCAATCGCTACAGCAAGGATGAAATGGGGGGGCACCTGCGGGACTATCCCTGGTCTCCGGCGGGAAGCGTCTCACAGAAGGGGCATTAGTTTTTTCAGGGCGGCTGTCAGGCTCCTGGCGGCTACACGGCTGTTGCCGGCCAGGCGGACCAGTTGGGGGATGATGCGGGGTTTGCGCAGGATTGTCATCAGCACCCGGCCGGGACGAATGCGCAGACTGCTGTCGCAGAACTCGTCCAGCGAGAAACCCAGTTCTTCATGGGCCGGGTCGCTGACCGAGCGGATCGCAATCAGCGGGATCCTGTTTTCAGCTGCAATCAGGGCGATGGCCGTGCTTTCCATCTCCACCACCGGGCAGGGGTAGCCTGCTAACAGCCCGGACAGCTTCGCTTTTGATGTTATCACGGCTGTGCCGGCAAAGGTTCCGCCTAAAACCCGCGCTTCACCGACAGTCTGCCGCACTACGAAATTCAGGCCTGCCGCCGGAGTTTCCACTGGCAGGTCTTCAATGCCGTTTTCGGACACAACCACCATTTTCTTTGCCACAACCACATCGCCAACCCGAAGCTCCGCCGCAATACCGCCGCAAAAACCTGCCGATATCAACAGGTCGGGCACTGCTTCACTGATGATCGCCCCCGCAGCTCTGGCTGCATTGTCAAAGCCCATTCCGGACTCAACCAGCAGAACATCATGTGTTCCGAACTGGAATTTCTTTGCCCGGAGAGCTCCCTGGCGCAAGCTTGTACCTGCTCCCAGGCAGGCTTCAACTGCCTGGAATTCTTCCGGCATGGCGGTGATAATGGTGATTTGCATGGGCGGCACTCCTTCGGAGAAGATACCGTTTTAGCAAATTCATTTCAAGGCATCATTTAGAAAAGCTGGACAAATAGATAATCATGGATTATATATACTGTTCGCTCTTGCGGAGAGATGTCCGAGCGGTTGAAGGAGCACGCCTGGAAAGCGTGTGTACGTTAATAGCGTACCGAGGGTTCGAATCCCTCTCTCTCCGCCATTTTTATTTTGAAAAAAGCTTTGCTGCTACGCCGTAAAGCTGCGAGCTTGCAGGCGGATATGATAGCCGGGCCCCGCGCAACGGCGCGCCGTGAACTCCGCCAGGTCCGGAAGGAAGCAACGGCAGCGGCTTCCGCTGTGTGCCGCGGGTAAGCCCGGCTATCATATCCGCCTGCAACCTCATTACCTCCCCTGATCCCCTTTAACTGAATGCCGCCTCCGTCTCATCCGTGGGGCGTCAGACCATCTGCGAGGTTCCGTCTCTTGTCAACCGGTACGCACTACGAAGTTCTGGCAAGGAAATACCGCCCCCAAACTTTTTCCGAACTGGCCGGCCAGGAGCATGTCAGCCGTACACTGCAGAACGCCATCGATTCGGGCAGGGTGGCCCATGCCTTTCTGTTCACCGGTGCCCGCGGGGTCGGAAAGACCAGCACCGCACGCATCATGGCCAAGACCCTCAACTGCGAAAAGGGTGTTACCCATGAGCCGTGCAATGTCTGTCCCATGTGCATCGAGATCACCAAAGGCACCTCAACCGATGTTTTTGAGATCGACGGTGCTTCCAACAACGGCGTAGACGATGTTCGCGATCTGCGCGAAAACATCAAGTACCTCCCTTCCCACAGCCGTTACCGTATTATCATCATCGACGAAGTTCACATGCTCTCCACCAATGCCTTCAACGCTCTGCTGAAGACGCTGGAAGAGCCGCCCGAGCACGTAAAATTCATCTTTGCCACCACCGAGCCCCATAAACTGCCGATCACGATCCTGTCGCGCTGCCAGCGTTTTGATTTCAAGCGGGTGACACTGCCTAAGATCATCGGCCGTCTCCGTGAGATTGCAGACAAGGAATCGGTTGTCATCAGCGACTCCGCACTGGCACTGGTCGCACGTAAAGGTGACGGCAGCATGCGAGATTCCCTGACTGCGCTTGATCAGGTACTGGCTTTCTGCGGCAACAATGTCAGCGACGAGGACGTGGGAACGCTGCTCGGCACGGTGGATCGCCGTCTGCTGGCAGAAATTTCGGCTGCGGTTTTTAACGGAGATACCCAGGCAGTTCTTGAAGGGGTCAAGCGGGTGGATCTTGTCGGTTACAACATGCGCCAGTTCTGCCAGGAACTGATTGAGCATTTCCGCAATCTGCTGGTGATTCGCTCGGTCAAAAAGCCGGAGGAGATTCTGGATATTGCGGCGGCCGAGCTGGAAGAACTGAGGACTCAGGCCGGTAATATGGCCCCCCAGGATATTCAGCGCCGACTGACGCTGATGATAAAAGCAGACTCGGAAATGGCTTTCGCCAGTTTTCCGCGTCTGATCATGGAAATGGTTCTGCTGAAAGCGGCGCTTCTTGCACCGGTTATCCCGATTCAGGAACTGATTGATAAAATCAGGCTTCTGGAATCCGGAGCCGTGCACACACCAACACTGCCGTGGGAAACCGGCAGAGCAGCCTCCGTTTCACCGGCTGCACAGCATGCAGAGCCGCCGCGGAGCCTGCCGCAGAGTCGACCGCCGACACAGCCTGCTGCGGCGCCGACCTTTTCGCCGCCGGCCGGCGGAGACATACACACGGTCTGGGGGCGTTTTGTAGCTTTTGTAATCGGGAAACAGCCTGCCATCGGATCCGTTCTGGAGCATGGCAGCCCGCTTAAACAGGAAACCGGGTTGCTTGAGATCGGGTTTCCAGCCGGCAGCTATTATCTCACTGCCGCCCAGGATGCAGAGTTCATTTCCGGTGTAAAGGCATTGGCTTTCGAATCCAGCGGTGTTGAGACTACAATCAGGATAAAATCGATCGAGACTAATTCCGCTGATGCACCAATGTCACTGGCTGAAAAAAAAAAGAGTGACGACGAACGACGTATGGAAGAATTGAAGCTGGAGGTAGAGACTCATCCGGTTGTCAAGGAAGCAAAACGGATTTTCGGCAGCAACATTACGGACATCCGTGCGTATTAATATGACGCAAAATAAAATAATTTTCATGCAAATCGAAAGGGGAAGTAGATGTCAAAGGGATTAGCAAGTATCATGAAGCAGGCTCAGATGATTCAGCAGAAAATGGCCAAACTGCAGGAAGAGGCCAGCCAGAAAACTGCGGAAGCAACTTCGGGCGGTGGAGCAGTCAGTATCAAAGTCAACGGCAAAAATGAAATTATTTCACTGGAAATAAAGAAGGAGGCTGTTGACCCGAATGATGTGGAAATGCTGCAGGACCTTATCATTACTGCGGCCAACGAGGCTCTCAAGAAGGTTCACGCCGAGATGGGCGATGAGATGTCCAAGATCACCGGCGGTATGAGTATTCCGGGGCTTTTCTAGTAAATATAAATAGATAGGTTGTGTCTGTCGGTGTTATTCTGGATTATGCTTCTTTAGCGTTATTGAATTTTTAGTTCGGCTAATAGTGCTTGTGTATACAATATTACGGTCTTCAGTCTTATTGATTGTATAAAATCTTGATTTCAATGCTCCTCCATGGTTTTCGGTTGCCGGTCGGCCCGTCCAGTACGGGGGAGCATCTTTTTTAACCTCGCTATAATACTAAAAAAATGTTTTATTTGTGTCGGGATTTATGCTAACAAAATCATCCTCGCTGATGCGATTGGTTGGAGAGTTGAAGAAGCTGCCGGGTATTGGTGAGCGTACCGCTCTGCGGTTGGCATTTCATTTGTTGAAGTCGCCGCAGAATCTGACGGCACTTTCAGAGTCATTGTGTGAGGTCCGGGATCGGGTTCGTCCCTGTTCGACCTGTTTTGCAATAACCGAAAGCGACCCTTGCTCCATCTGCAGCGGAAACCGAGATTCCGGCGTAATATGCGTCGTGGAGAATTCTCAGGATCTGATGGCTCTGGAACGGAGCAATGCTTATAACGGCATTTACCATGTGCTGGAGGGAGCGATCTCTCCCCTCTCCGGCATAGGGCCTTCCGACCTGCGCATAGCCGAACTTCTTGATCGTGTCGGAATGGGGATCATCAAAGAAGTGGTGATTGCAACCAACTTCACTGTTGAGGGAGAAGCAACAGCACTCTATCTAACCAAGATGCTCAAACCGGCGGGAGTCAAAGTATCGCGTCTGGCACATGGCATACCGTTGGGAAGCGATATAGAGTTTGTCGATGCGGCCACGGTTCAGTGGGCGCTTCAGGGTAGAAACGAATTGTAGGCAACCAAGTTCACATACAACCCAAAGAGGAGGAAGTACATGAGCAGAAAAATGGTAACCATCGACGGCAATACCGCCGCCGCCCACGTGGCCCACGCCACCAACGAAGTCATCGCCATCTATCCGATCACCCCGTCATCAAACATGGGCGAGATTTCTGACGCCAAGAGCGCGGCCGGAGAAAAGAACATTTGGGGAACCATCCCGCTGGTAACCGAAATGCAGTCCGAAGGCGGCGCCGCTGGTGCTGTGCACGGCGCACTACAATCTGGTGCATTGACCACAACCTTCACCGCCAGCCAGGGGCTTCTGCTGATGATCCCCAACATGTACAAGATCGCAGGCGAACTGACCTCCACAGTCTTCCATGTTTCCGCCCGTGCTATCTCCGCCGCCGCCCTCAATATATTTGGCGATCATTCCGACGTCATGTCCTGCCGTTCCACTGGCTGGGCCATGTTCTGCTCCAACAACGTCCAGGAAGTCATGGACTTTGCCCTGATTTCCCAAGCTGCCACGCTGCGTAGTCGAATCCCCTTCCTGCACTTCTTTGACGGCTTCCGCACCTCCCACGAAGTCCAGAAGGTAGAAGAGCTCACTTTTGACGATATGCGCCACATGATGAGCGATGAACTGGTCAACGCCCACCGCCTTCGTGCCCTTTCTCCTGATCGTCCCGTTTTGCGCGGCACCGCCCAGAACCCGGACGTCTATTTCCAGGGTCGCGAAACGGTAAACCAGTTTTACGCACCCTGTGTCAAGATCGTCCAGGAAGAAATGGACAAATTCAGCAAGCTTACCGGCCGCAAGTACAAACTGGTTGACTATGTTGGCGCCAAAGACGCCGAGCGGGTTGTCGTAATCATGGGCTCCGCCGCCGACACCGTTCAGGAAACCGTCAATAATCTCGTAAAAAATGGTGAAAAGGTCGGTGTTATCAAAGTTCGCCTGTACCGTCCGTTCCCATTGGACGCCTTCATCAAGGCCCTGCCCAAGACAGTCAAAAGCATTGCTGTCCTGGACCGCACCAAAGAGCCCGGTTCCCTGGGCGAGCCGCTTTACCTTGATGTCCGCACTGCCATCGGCGAAGCCATGTCGGCCGGCAAGTTCAACTTTGAAGGCTACCCGACCATCGTCGGCGGCCGTTACGGCCTGGGCTCCAAGGAATTCACCCCGGCAATGGCCAAATCCGTGCTGGACAATCTGAAAAAAGCAAAGCCGAAAAATCACTTCGTCGTCGGCATCAAGGAAGACGTCACCAACTGCAGTCTGGAGTACAACACCTCCTTCCGCAACGCCATGGATGGCACCTACGAGGCCATGTTCTACGGACTTGGTTCCGACGGCACCGTCGGCGCCAATAAAAACACGATCAAGATCATCGGCGAAACCACCAAAAACTATGCGCAGGCCTACTTTGTCTACGATTCCAAGAAGGCCGGCACTATCACCACCTCGCACCTGCGTTTCGGAAAAAAGGCCATTACCGCCCCTTACCTGATTGATCATGCCGACTTCATCGCCTGTCACAACTTCTCGTTTCTGGAGAAGTACGATATGGTCTCCAAGGCCAAGCCGGGCGGCACCTTCCTGCTCTGCTCACCTTTTGAACATGATGAAGTCTGGGACAAGATGCCCAAGGAAGTCCAGCAGCAGATCATCGACAAGAAACTCAAATTCTACGTGATCAATGCCATTAAGCTGGGCGAGGAACTTGGTCTGGGCGCACGCATCAACGTTATCATGCAGACCGCCTTCTTCAAAATATCCAACATCATCCCGCTGACCACCGCTCTGGGAGAGATCAAAGACGCCATCAAGAAGAGCTACGGCAAGTCGGGCGACAAAGTCGTTGCCATGAACAACGCAGCTGTGGACGAAGCCCTCAAGAACATTTATGAAGTCAAGGTTCCGGCCAAGGCCACCAGCAAGCTCAAAATGCCGCCGGCAGTTGCCAAAAATGCACCCAAGTTTGTTCAGGACGTCACCGGCCTTATCATTGCCGGTTTCGGAGACGATCTGCCTGTCTCCCTCATGCCGGCTGACGGTACCTTCCCGACTGCCACTTCGCAGTACGAGAAACGCAACATCGCAGTGGATATCCCTGTCTGGGATGAAAAACTCTGCATCCAGTGCGGTATCTGCTCATTTGTCTGCCCGCATGCAACAATCAGAATGAAGGCCTATGACGAGAAACTGCTCAAAAAAGCGCCCAAGACATTCAAATCCGCCGACTGCAAACTGCCCGAATTCAAAGGATTGAAATATACACTTCAGGTAGCTCCCGAAGATTGTACCGGTTGCGGCGCCTGTGTGTACAACTGTCCGGCCAAAAGCAAGGAAGATGCAAATCACAAGGCGATCAACATGCAGTTCCAACCCCCTCTGCGTGCTGAAGAGGCGGCCAACTTCGACTTCTTCCTGTCGCTGCCGGATATGGATCCGACCAAGCTCAAGCTGGACACGCTGCGCGGCAGCCAGCTTGTCCGTCCGACCTTTGAATTCTCAGGCGCCTGTGCCGGTTGCGGTGAGACTCCTTATCTGAAACTGCTGTCCCAGCTGTTCGGAGACCGGGCCATGATTGCCAATGCTACCGGCTGTACCTCCATCTACGGCGGCAATCTGCCCACGACTCCGTGGGCAAAACGCGCTGACGGACGTGGACCGGCCTGGTCCAATTCGCTGTTCGAGGACAATGCCGAGTTCGGTTTCGGTATGCGTCTGGCGGTGGACAAGTTCAACGAATCGGCCCGCGAACTGCTGACCGAACTCATCGGCTGCGGCTGCAAGTCCTGCAAGCCGGTATTGTCGGTTATGAAAGAGATTTTGGCTGCTGACCAGTCAGATCAGACCGGCATTGAGGCCCAGCGTGATCGGGTTGCAAAACTGAAGAAGGCATTAGCCGGCTGCAAGGAGAGGGCGGCTGTACAACTGCTGCCCCTGGCTGATTATCTGGTCAAGAAATCGGTCTGGTGTGTCGGCGGCGACGGCTGGGCCTATGACATCGGATACGGCGGCCTCGACCACGTCATCGCTTCCGGCAAGAACGTCAATCTGCTGGTGCTGGACACGGAGGTTTACTCCAACACAGGCGGACAGGCATCCAAGTCGACTCCGACCGGCGCCGTAGCGCAGTTTGCTGCCGGCGGCAAGGCAATGGCCAAGAAAGACCTGGGCATGATGGCCATGGCTTACGGCAACGTTTATGTTGCCAACGTGGCACTTTCCAACCCGGCCCAGGTGGTCAAGGCTTTCATCGAGGCGGAAGCCTATGACGGACCGTCGCTCATAATTGCCTATTCACACTGCATCGCCCACGGTATCGACATGACCAAGGGTGTGGATGAAAACAAGAAAGCGGTTTCTTCCGGATACTGGCCGCTGTATCGCTACAATCCCGCCCTGGCATCTGAAGGTAAAAATCCGCTGCAGCTTGACAGCAAATCCCCGACCACATCGTTTGAGGATTATGCATACGGCGAGAACCGCTACAAGGTTCTGCAGAAGGCCAACCCTGAAGCAGCAGCAGTGCTGATGAAGAAGGCGACCGCCTGGACTGCAAGCCGTTTTGAGTATTACGAGAAACTGGCGGCACTTACTTACGAGAAGAAGTAGTTTACTGAATCACAAGATGCTATAATCCGGCCCCGCAGATATTTCTGCGGGGCTTTTTTAAATCCACATTACGGGGAAAATCATGCTTGCTGCTAACAATGACCTTGGAGCCGCCCTATTCAAAACATGGACGGAGAAACAGCGTTGCGACGAGATTCAGAAACTGGTTGAGGGCTATCGTAAAGGTGTGCCGGTCGGGATCCTTTGCAAAATGTCGGAAACCATTGCCGGTAACAAAAAAGCAGCTAAAAAATACCTGAAGCTGTTCATGACAGACTCAGAACGGAAATCGGCAATCGAAACGGCCGGCACCAGTCTGCTGCCGATAGTAACAGCATTGATGAAGTGAGGAACCCGACAGACATGGGAAAAGTATTTATTGCAGGGTGCGGATATATCGGGGAGCGGATTGCGCGGTTAACCCGTGAAGATGGTGGTATTGTAACTTGCGTTGTCAGATCCTCAGATCACGCTGCACGGCTTTCCGGAGACGGATTCAACGCAATAGCCTGTTCTTTTGACGATATTGCCGTTATTCCGCAAATGGATATGGCCGGCTGTACCCTGTTCTATCTAGTCCCCCCGCCTGGTGGCGGAATCACAGACACTCGAGCCGGTAACTTCATTGCTGCCCTGGCTGACGCAACTCCGCCGTCAAAGATTGTCTACATCAGTGCTACCTCGGTATACAGCGAATCATCCGGCGGCATAGTGACCGAGGATTCGCCGACTGAGCCGGTATCGGCGATGGGCAAACGCCGTCTTGATGCCGAAGCGGCTTTTCTGCAATTTGGCCGGGCAAAACAAGTGCCGGTCGTGATCCTGCGGGTCAGCGGAATATATGGGCCTGGCCGGCTGCCGTTGATGCAGATCAGCCATGGGCAGCCGCTGCTGAAAGAAGAGGAGTCCGGACCAAGCAATCGCATCCATGCCGAAGATCTGGCCGCCGTTTGTCTGGCTGCGGCGGAACGGGGCGAAGACGGCGATATTTTCAATGTAAGTGACGGACATCCCTCCAGTATGACCAGCTACTTTAACGCCTGTGCCGATGCTTTGAAGCTGCCGCGTCAGCCGCAGGTTACTTTTGAAGAAGCCCGTCAGGTCATGTCGCCGCTGATGTTTTCCTATGTCAGTGAATCGAGGGTGGTGGACTGTGCTCGAATGCTGAAGCGATTGAATGTCAGGTTGCGATATCCGACTGTTCGGGAAGGGTTGGTGGTAACATGATTGTCAAGTTGTTGCCTCTGTATAATGAGTCAATGCGTATACGACTCAAATGGTAAAGATTGTTCGATTAATGACGTGATGCCGGCAGTTTATGGTTATATTTCTTGCAATTACCATTTGGTGCTGGTAGATTATAGTTAGATAAGATATTTGCGAGGGTTCCAACGAATCCTCATTTGCCCTGGTAACTTCCCCTCCTAGTTGCCAGGGTGTTTTTTATTCTTATTCGAGGCGTTACGGTTGACGCTTCCAGTCCATTGTGTTTTAATCATCCGGTGGAAACGGAAGCCTACATAGCACTTGGATCCAATCTTGGAGATCGCGAACTGAATCTGCTGCGTGCAGTGGCTGAAGTAGGACGTCTGCCTGAATGCAAAGTTACTGCTCTGTCTTCGTTCTACGAAACCTCTCCGGTTGGAAATGTCAGTCAGGAGCCCTTCTATAACGCGGTACTCAAACTTTCAACCGGATTACCCCCCCGTACTCTTCTGACAAACCTGTTGCGTATAGAGACCGACTGTTTCAAGCGAACCCGGACCGTTATGCACGGGCCGCGCAAAATGGATCTGGACCTGTTGCTGTATGGAAACGAAATCATATCCGAACAGGATCTGATCGTTCCGCACCCCCGTCTTGCGGAGAGGCGCTTTGTGCTCCAGCCGCTTTGCGAGATAGCACCGCAGCTTGTGCATCCGGTCACCGGTGTGACATGTACGGAACTGTTGAACTCGCTACGTTCCGATGAGACTGTTGAAAAGCTTTAGCAAGTAATTATCCCGCCAGTCGGGTTTAGACGGAGGAATCTGGTTTGATCAGAATTCTTATATGGGGTCTGCTGCTGTATATAGGCTACCGGATTATTGTAGCGCTGGTATCTCCTAAAAAAACTTCGGGGAAGCCTGTCGGTAAAACTGATTCAGCAGAGACCACACACCGGGATCCGGTTTGCGGGGTTTATGTCTCGGAGGAACAGGCCGTTGTCGGCAGACACAACGGAGAGCGTCACTATTTCTGTTCGATGGACTGTCTGGAAAAATATCGCGAAAAGCTTGATCACATAGCAAACTAAAGGAGAAAAGCATGAAGTTTTTTATCGACACTGCAGATGTCAAAGAAATTCGGGAAGCACACGAGCTGGGACTGGTTGACGGTGTTACTACCAATCCGTCACTGATTGCCAAATCGGGCCGTAAATTCAAGGACGTCATCAAGGAAATAGTTTCCATCGTCGATGGTCCAATTTCGGCCGAAGTCATCTCGCTGGACGCACCGGGCATGATCAAGGAAGGCAAGGAGCTTGCCAAAATCCATAAAAACATAGTGGTAAAGCTTCCCATGACGCCCGAAGGGCTTAAGGCATGCAAGGCACTGACTGACAAGGGTATCAAGACCAACGTCACGCTGATCTTCACGCCGATGCAGGCGCTACTGGCCGCCAAGGCCGGTGCAAGCTACGTTTCCCCCTTTGTCGGCCGTCTGGACGACATCTCCCAGGATGGCATGGGAATCATCGAGGAAATCCGCACAATCTTTGATAACTACGGTTACATGGCCGAAATTATCGTTGCCAGCGTCCGCAATCCGATCCATGTCCTGGATTCGGCCCTGATAGGTGCCGATATCGCCACTATCCCCTACTCGGTCATGATCCAGCTGGCCAAGCACCCGCTGACCGATGCCGGTATCGAAAAGTTTCTGAAAGACTGGGAGAGCGTGCCGAAATAACGTGCCAAATTATTTATGAAGAAACCTGAAAAGTCGCTTTCCATTCTGTTTTCCGCCTCCGAGGCCGCTCCTTTTGCAAAGGAGGGAGGGCTTGGTGATGTTGTAGGCGCGCTGCCCAAATATCTGGCCCGAATGGGTCATGATGTCCGGATAGTCCTGCCCCGTTATTACTGTGTAAATCCTGAAAAGTATGATCTCCGTCTGCTGCCCGGAACCTTGGTGGTGCCGATGGGCATAACCGGCCATCAGTACTGCGGTGTCTGGGAAGGACTCTTGCCAGGCAGTGATGTACCGGTCTACTTCCTTGAGCACGAAGGGTATTACGGCCGTTCCGGTCTTTATCAGCAGGGGGGCGAAGGATATCTGGATAACGACAATCGCTTCGTGTTCCTGTCCAAGGCGTCTCTGGAGCTGTGCAAGATGCTGAACTGGTCGCCGGACGTGATCCACGCCCACGACTGGCATACCGGCGTCATTCCGGTGCTGCTCAATACAACCTATCTGCACGACCGCTATGTCGGCAATGCCGCATCGTTGCTGACTCTGCACAACATGCAGCACCAGGGCAACTTCTACCCCGGCCTGATGGATGTGCTGGGCATCGGCTGGAAGCATTTCAATTACCTTGAGCTGGAGAAGGACGATCAGGTCAACCTGCTGAAGGGGGGGCTTTACCACGCCACCCTGCTCAACACGGTCAGCGAAGAGTATTCCCGCGAGATTCAGACCGAAGCTTTCGGCTGGGGGCTTGAGGGGGTCGTACAGGAGCGGGCGGCCGATCTGAGCGGCATCCTGAATGGTGTTGATTATGAGGAGTGGAATCCGGAAACAGACACCTTCATTGCAGCCAATTATAATTCGAGGACAGTGAAAAAAGGTAAAGCAGCCTGCAAGCGTGATCTTCAGGTGACTATGGGACTGCCGCAGCGTGACGATGTGCCGCTGTTCGGAATAGTCTCAAGGATGGTCAAGCAGAAGGGAACCGATCTGCTGGCCGAAGCAATTCACAA
Source organism: uncultured Geobacter sp. (assembly GCA_964420435.1). Lineage (GTDB taxonomy): Bacteria > Desulfobacterota > Desulfuromonadia > Geobacterales > Pseudopelobacteraceae > JACRCG01. Next base: position 92,542 of record CAYQTC010000009.1, on the reverse strand, counting down.
TATTCTGGAGATGGATGTCCAGTTCGTCGTGATCGGCAATGGCGAGCCGTGGGCCCATTTTTACTTCGGCGACATCGCTGCCATGTATCCCGAAAAATTCGCCTGCTACATCGGCTACAACGAAGCTTTGGCACACAAGGTCGAGGCCGGTTCCGACTTCTTCGTAATGCCGTCCTCTTTTGAACCCTGCGGCCTGAACCAGATGTATTCGCTGGCCTACGGCACACCGCCGATTGTGCGTTCCACCGGCGGCCTGGCTGACAGTGTTGAGAACTTCAACGAAGCTGTACTTTCCGGAGATGGATTCAAATTCTGGAGCCATAGTGCCACGGCGTTGTTTGACACAGTAGGCTGGGCGGCCTGGACCTTTTTCAACAACCCCAAAGGCTTGGCCGCGCTTCGTAAAAACGGCATGAAGAAACGATTTACCTGGGAAACTGCTGCACACAAATACGATGAGCTCTATCGCCTTGCCATTCTACGTCGGCGGGGCGGAGAGTATTTTCGAAACCGTTTCGGGGGGTAGGGTGAACCCTGCCCCCGTATTATCAAGACAATCCGGCAGAGAACTGTTTCGCTCCTCAATATAAAACCTCTTTTGTTGCCTCGTCTAACAATGCTATAAACAAGCAATATTTTAATTGGCAACTCAAAACAATTTCTGCTGCATCGTCAACTGTCGATCATTTTGAAGCCGTTCAGTGCAAAATGTATTAAAACATCATCCGGACGGGGTTTAGGAACGCTGGCAGGAGCAAGGTATTGCGCAGTTTATGTCTGTTTATTATTATGCTTATGCTGGTTACGCTGTCCGCCTGTTACCACATGCGCGCAGAGGCTGTGCCGATCAGAACACGGATAATTGAAGTCAGAGTCGAACCGGCTGACGCAATGCGAAGGATACGCAGGCTTGTTGAAGACGAATGGAAAAGCCGGATTCTGGCGGCCGACAGCTCCGGATCTGTATTGATAACGGCTCCCTATCATTTCTTTACCGATACCGGCTTTGGTATGCCTGCCGGCGGTCGTAAATATTATACGCAGCTGCGGATTGAAGTCATCCGGCGCTTGGGACAGACCACCATTCATGTCTCTCCACATAATTTTGAAATGCGTACGACATACGCCTTCAATCAGGATGGACAGTTGGGAACGCTGCACAAGCACTATCCCTATGAGCATTATCCCGGAATGTTTGATCTCTCCCGGATCAACAATGAAATGTCCCGGGTTTCTGCTGTTATCAGGACTTTCTTTCAATAAATCAGAATTTATCCCGTTCGAGGCGGGCAGGAGTACAGGATGACGGAAACGGGCTGTTTTCCAAAGATTCGCATTTTTCTGGAAATGATCAAATTTTCACATACAGTCTTTGCGCTGCCGTTTGCATTGACCGGGGCTCTGCTGGCTGCCGGAGGAGTTCCGGATGTTCGTCAGATCATCTGGATTGTCCTGGCGATGGTGGGAGCCCGCACGGCCGCCATGGCCATGAACCGTCTGATCGACGCCGAGATTGATGCACGTAACCCGCGCACCGCCGGACGGGCCATACCGGCCGGTCTGCTGGGCAGCGGCATGACGATGTTCTTCATCATTGCTTCGACGGCGCTGATGCTGTTTTCTGCAGCCATGTTAAATCCGCTCTGCCTGAAGCTTTCACCGATTGCCCTGTTCTTTCTGGTACTCTATTCATACTGCAAGCGCTTCACCTCGCTGGCTCACGTGGTGCTGGGAATCTGTCTGGCTGCGGCTCCGATCGGTGCATGGGTCGCCATTCGCGGTCAGGTCGAAGCGCCTTCCCTGGTACTGGGCGGAGTGGTGCTGTTCTGGGTGGCCGGTTTCGATATCCTTTACGCGCTGCAGGACCGGGAATTCGACGAGGCCGCCGGGCTGCACTCAATACCGGTATTGCTGGGGGTGTCTGGTTCTCTATGGACTGCCCGTATCTTCCACCTGGTGATGATGGGTCTGCTGCTGGGGCTCTATTCGATCATGCATCTGGGGAGCATGTTCATGGTCGGCATCCTGGTGGTGGCCGGCATGCTGCTGTATGAACACTGGCTGCTCAAGGATGGCGATCTGAGCAAACTGGACGCCGCTTTTTTCAACATGAACGGCTACATCAGTGTTGCGATTCTGCTGTTCACCGCTGCTGAAGTTCTGACGAGGTAAGCCATGGAGAACGGTAAAATCTTTGTCGCACTGACCGGGGCTTCCGGTTCGGTCTACGGACTGCGGCTGGTGGAACAGCTCTGCCTGAACGGGTTTCAGGTTACTCTTAGTGCCAGCTGCAGCGGAACCGCTGTCTGTCGCGAGGAGACCGGGCTGGATTTGTCCGGCGATCTCGACAAGGCGCTGCAGCGGCTTCATCAGCATCTGGAACTGGATTTCGGCGTGCAGCTGGCACACCCGGACGATCTGTTCTGTGGCGCCGCCAGCGGTTCGTCGGCACCGGATGCAATGGTGGTCTGCCCATGCAGCATGGGTACTCTGGCGCGCATAGCCTGCGGCGTCTCCGGCAATCTGATCGAGCGCAGCGCCGATGTTATGCTCAAGGAGCGCCGTCCGCTGCTGCTGGTTCCGCGTGAAACGCCCCTTTCAGATATCCACCTGGAGAACATGCTGAAACTGTCCCGCTCCGGTGCGCGCATTGTGCCGGCCATGCCCGGTTTTTACACCCGTCCGGAAACTGTGCTGGACATGGTTGACTTTGTGGTCGGCAAAGTTCTGGACCAATTGGGTGTTGCCAACGACCTTTACAAGCGTTGGGGCAGCGAGTGATTTCTTTTGTCCACCCTTGAACAGTTGCTCCCATCCAATATTGCCGCCTACCTTGCCAAACGGTCCGTTTCGGCCCCCTGGCGGATAAATGCCTCGCCTGGCCGCCTGTTTGCAGGCGCCGTTGTGATCCCCTCACTGGCCGAGTGCGCCAATTTGCTGCTGACGCTGAAATCCCTTTCCGATAATCCGCCTCATCTGCTGGGACAATTTCTGATTCTGGTGGTGGTCAACCAGCGCGGCGATGCTTCCGATGCCGAAAAGAGTGATAATCGGGATACTCTGGCGCTGCTGCCGCAGTGGAAGAAACAGTATGGTCTGGAAAATCTGTGCTGGGTTGATGCCGCTTCGCCCGAAACCGAACTGCCGCACAGGCAGGGAGTCGGCCTTGCAAGAAAGATTGGTCTGGATCTGGCACTAGCGCAGCTGGATTTCGCTAAAAGCGATCCACTGCTGATCTGTCTGGATGCCGATACGCTTGTCCAGCCGGATTACCTGCAGGCGATCACTGATCATTTCTCCGGCGTGATCCAGGGGGGCGCCAGTATCCCCTATCGCCACCGCCCGGCGGCTGATCCGGAGGGGCAGAGGGCCATCGACAGGTACGAACTTTTTCTGCGTACGTACGTGCTGGGTCTGGTTCTGGCCGGATCTCCATATGCCTTTCATACGGTGGGAAGTGCTATGGCCTGCCGGGCATCGGCCTATGTCTCGGCCGGCGGCATGAACCGGCGCATGGCAGGCGAGGATTTCTACTTTTTGCAGCAGCTGCACAAGACTTCCGGTGTTGCCGGCTTGAAGGGCACTTTTGTTCACCCCTCTCCCCGCTCATCGTTGCGGGTTCCCTTTGGAACCGGTCGCTCGGTTGGGGATATGCTTGCCGAAGGGGAGGGGCGGTTGATGTTTTATCAGCCGGCTGTGTTTTCCATATTGGGTGATTGGCTGGCGTGTGTGACTGACTGTCCGGGCGTAGAAGGCGGTCTGCTGCTGGATCGGGCCGGAAGCATATCACCTGTTCTGCGGCAATTTCTGGACGATTCCGGATTCAGTGTGGCATGGGATGGGCTGCGCAGGCACAATCAGGGAGAAGCAAAGCTGCTGGTCGCATTCCACGGCTGGTTCGATGCCTTCCGTACGATGCGGCTTATTCATGTCCTGAGTGATAACGGCTATCTGCGCGTTGGGCCGGAAGAGGCTGTTCCTCCTTTGCTGGAACGTGCAGGGTGCGTTAGCCCGCCGGATGTCAGCGGTCAGCTTGAATTGCTGAGATCCCTGCAGTAGGAACAAAATCCACAGCAGCCTATTCCGGCCGCGTTCCGCTGATGCCGGTGATATATACGACCATCTCTCCCCCTGGTTTGCGTACAATAATCTCGTCATCAAGCTTTTTGTGAAGCAGTGCCTGACCAACCGGCGAGTCAATACTGATTCTGCCGATGCTGACGTCTATCTCGTCCGGTCCGACCAGCTGATAACAGCGCTCATCTCCTGACTCCTCTTCATAAGTGACCCAGCAGCCGAATGATGCCATGGTTGGATTCGCAGGAGGAGACACTACTTTCAGCACCTTCAGGCGCGAACCTATGTGCTTCAGTTTTCGATCAATCTCCCGCAGCCGCTTTTTACCATAAATGTATTCGGCGTTTTCGGAACGATCACCCTCGGCGGCGGCGTCGGAAACTCCACGGACAACCTTTGGCCGTTCTACCTTCCAGAGGTAGTCATACTCGTCACAAAGTTTTTTCAAGCCTTCAGCGGATATCAGATTAGTCATGAAATATCCCTCCAATGCGAAATAAAAACAGCCCGCGCAGGCGGGCTGTTCGTGAAGCAGGATGCAGAATCAGTTTACTTAGAAACGTCGAGCAGTTCCACATCAAAAAGCAGGGTCGCATTGGGTGGGATGACTCCGCCCGCTCCCGATGTGCCGTAACCGAGTTTGGATGGTATGATCAGCTTGCGCTTACCGCCGACCTTCATCGTCATGACACCTTCGTCCCAGCCAGGAATGACCTGGCCCACGCCGATTACAAACGAGAAAGGTTCGTTGCGGTCGACCGAGCTGTCGAACTTCTTGCCGTTTTCCAGCGTGCCGGTGTAATGCACCTTGACCTGCTTGCCTGCCACCGGTGAAGCACCTTTGCCGACCACCAGATCAGTGTACTTAAGGCCGGAAGCGGTGGTAACAGTTTTTGCATCGGCTTTTTTGACATCTTTTGCAGCATAGGCCGGAACAGCGATCAGTGCCGCCAGAATCCCGGTTACAACCAGTTTCATGAAACGTTGCATTACTTTGAACCTCCAGATGGATTTTGCTGATTACTGCCGACAAGGATAAATGGTTTACTGCTCTGTTGCAATAGAGTTTTTACAGACACTTTTTGATACGCTGATCAAAACTGCCTTGCAGAAATGACGATAAATCATGTATTCTGACCTATTACATCTGAATGAGATGAGAGGTTTTTTACATGCTGGCTGCACGACTTATCAAACAACTGACCGCTATAGTCGGTCCGGACAATATTACAACCAGCAAGCAGGATATGATCTGCTACGGCTATGACGCCACCCAGATGGAATTCCTGCCGGATGCGGTCGTGCATCCGGCCAATGCCGAAGAGGTTTCAGCGGTACTAACGCTGGCCAACCGCGAGCATTTTCCGGTTTTTCCGCGCGGAGCGGGTAGCGGCTTTACCGGCGGAGCGCTGCCGAAGGCGGGCGGCATTGTGCTGGTGACGACCCGCATGAACCGCATCCTGCGGATTGATACCGAAAATCTGATTGCCGAAGTTGAGCCGGGTGTCGTGACCGAACAGTTCCAGCTGGCGGTTGAGAAGCTGGGGCTGTTTTATCCGCCCGATCCGGCTTCGCTCAAGTTTTCAACCCTGGGTGGCAATGTGGCGGAAAATGCCGGCGGCCCACGCTGCGTCAAGTACGGCGTAACCCGCGACTTCGTGATGGGACTGGAGGTGGTGCTGCCGACCGGCGAGATTATCCGCACCGGCGGCGAGACCTACAAGGCGGTGGTCGGCTATGACATGACCCGTCTTTTGTGCGGCAGTGAAGGAACGCTGGGGGTCATGACCAAGATCATCTTCAAGCTGCTGCCGCTTCCGGACGCCAAGAAAACCATGCTGACGATCTTCGATTCCATTGACGGGGCCGCCAAGGCGGTTTCCACTATCATCGGCAACAAGATCATTCCGACCACGCTGGAATTCATGGACTATGCGACACTGCAGTGTGTGGAGAAGCGTTTCAGTCTTGGGATTCCGCCGGAAGGGCGGGCAGTACTGCTGATTGAGGTGGATGGCGACCGTGAACTGATCGAGAAACAGGCGGCCAGGATTCATGAGCTGATCACGCCGCTGGGACTGGTTCAGTTCCGGGCTGCCAAAGACGCCGCCGAATCGGAAGAGCTCTGGCGGGTCCGGCGCCTGGTTTCGCCGTCGCTGAGGGACATCAACCCCACCAAGTACAATGAGGATATCGTCGTGCCGCGCAGCAAGGTGCCGGATGTGATTCGCGCGATAGAAAAGATCCAGCAGAAATATGATATTCCGATCGTAAATTTCGGGCACGCAGGCGACGGCAATATTCATGTTAACATCATGATTGATAAAGCCATTCCAGGTATGGATGAAAAGGCCCACGAAGCGATTCGTGAGGTTTTTCAGGCTGCACTCGACCTTAACGGCACCATGTCCGGAGAACATGGCGTCGGGCTTTCCAAGGCTCCCTACATCGAGCTTGAACTTTCACCGCAGCAGATAGGGGCCATGAAGGCCATCAAGGCCGCCCTTGACCCGAACAATATTATGAATCCAGGCAAAATGTTTCCATGGGAGGAAAAATAATTATGACGCACGATCCGAACAAGGAAATTCAGGAGTCTTCGCTGATAGGACGTATTTTGTCAATGGAGGCGCTGTTGATGGTTATGGGCATCGCTTCGCTGATCTACGGCATCGTCAACGACATGATGATGAACATCTTCTGGGGCCTTGTAATCATTCCCGGCGTCTTTCTTCTGCACAAGATCCGCAAAAAGGACTGGGCAAAGCACTGGCAGGAGATGGAGGCCGAGCATAAGGCTATTCGGGAGTATGAGGAACGCAAAAAGAACCCGCCACCGATGCAGAAGGATAACCAGGATGAAAAATAACAAACATGGATCTATAGTTCTGGCCTCCGCTTCGCCGCGGCGAACGGAGCTGATGACGCTGGCCGGCCTGCAGTTCAATGTCGTACCGGCTGATATCTGTGAGGATGTCCTGCCGGGGGAAGCGCCCGCCGATCATGTCATGCGGCTTTCCAGGGAAAAGGCCGATGCTGTGGCTGCGACTACTGATGGACGATTCTTTGTCGGCGCTGATACCGTTGTTGTTCTGGATGGCGCAATTCTCGGGAAGCCGGTGGATGAAGCCGACGCACGCAGAATGCTTGTGGCTCTTTCCGGGCGGGACCATGAAGTCATCACCGGCTTTACCGTGTTTGACAAAGTCAGCTGCATCCACATCAGCCGCAGCGTCAGTACCGATGTGACTTTCAAAACGCTGGAAGAACCGGAAATCAACGCCTACATTGCCACCGGATGCCCGATGGACAAGGCCGGCGCCTATGCCATTCAGGGGGGGGCGGTGCATTTCGTCCGCTCCATCAGCGGATCGTACACCAACGTGATCGGTCTGCCGATGACCGAGCTGTATGAAGTGCTGCAGGCCATGCAGGCACTGGGCTGACGGGAGCCCGACATGTCAATTTCCGAAAACCTTGCAGATATCAGGCAACGCATTCATACGGCAGCCGCAGCGGCCGGCCGTGACCCTTCCTCCGTTCGCCTGGTTGCGGTATCCAAAACCCGCCCCGCAGCAGATATCATTGAAGCGTTCCAAGCCGGTCAGACGGTTTTTGGAGAAAATTATATCCAGGAACTGACCGGCAAGCTGGAGCTGGTGGCTGAACCGGTCGAGTGGCATGTAATCGGTCACCTGCAGAGCAACAAGGTCAAGTACATTGCTGGCCGGGTCGCGCTGATCCATTCGGTGGACCGGCTTTCGCTGGCCGAAGAGATCAGCCGTCAGTGGGGCCGGCTGGGGAAAATCTGCGATGTGCTTATCCAGGTCAACATATCCGGCGAGTCTACCAAATCAGGCACGACCGAAGAAGGGGCGCTGCAGTTGGTGAAGGATTGTGCCCTGCTGCCTAACATCAAAGTGCAAGGGCTGATGACCATGCCCCCGTTCTTCGATGACCCGGAGGCGGCCCGTCCATATTTTGCCGAATTGCGGCGGCTGTCACTCTTGATTGAAACAGCCGGGATTCCCGGTGTCGAGATGCGCGAGCTTTCCATGGGCATGTCGGGTGATTTTGAGGCAGCCATACAGGAAGGGGCCACGCTGGTGCGGGTCGGCACGGCCATATTCGGAGAGCGGTGAAGCACTACATCTCCGGCACCGCCATCGGAAACGGCGCCGTATCAGGTCGGTCCATTTCTTCAATGAATTTAAGTATAAAACGCTGAGCGACTTCAACGGCCCGTCTGATTTCCCATTTCTCCAGATCACGCTCTTCCACCAGATTGCTGATTCCACGAATTTCCAGACAATCCAGACCGTAGCGCAGGCATACCTGGGCAACCGCTGCGCCTTCCATGTTTTCGGCGATTACATTCCAATGCCTGGACAGCTCTTCGCCGCGCTGGCTGGTGCCGCTGCAGGTGGAGACAGTGGCAAAGCGGCCGCGCATCAGGAATACACCGTAATAATCGGCCAGCTGCATGGCTTTTTCCGAGGCATGCTTGGAGAGCGGTATGGTATTGAAACAGAGTCTCCCCCCCAGGTTGAGCGTAGGGAGCGACATGTAACGCAGGTCTTTCCACCCATCCTCAACCGCTACTCCCTCATCTGCCAGCACCTCGTCACTGGCCACCACTAGATCCCCGATAGATAGACCGCTGCCGATATAGGCTCCGGCACAACCGGTATTGATTACCAGCTGCGGCCGATTGCGCTCTATCATGACGGCCGTTGCCGCTGCGGCATTGATCTTTCCGATGCCGCCGGCGCAGACTGTAATCTGGAGGTTCCCGAGCGTGCCCTCCATATATTCGAAGCCGCCGGTTTTAAATCGGACCGGCTGTGCCAGTGCATTTTCAAGCAGAAGTGTTTCCAGAGGCATTGCGGCGATGATCAGGATTGGTTTCATATTGATCCCGTGGTTCTCAAAATAATATGCTTGCGGTGCCGTTACAGAGACGCTGCCAGTGTTGCGGTTCTGGTCTGAACGGTTGAACGTTTCATAAATGAATTCAGGTCGTCCCTGGTATCTATGTCTTGCCATTCCGGGATCAGCACATTGGTTGCCCCGACTCCCCGTGCAGCCTCAAGGCTTTGCCTGAGTACCAGTGGTGTGCTCCAGTCTATATTTGCAAAAAGTTGTGGAATCATGCGCTTCAGGCCGAGCAGGTAGTAACCGCCGTCTGCGCTGGGGCCAAAAATCGAATCGGCCTTTTCTGCTGCCAGCAGATCAAAGGCTTCCTTAATGTAATCGTGCGGCAGGTCGGGGATGTCGCTGCCGATAATGCAGCACTGTTCAAAGCCATTGTCGAACATTTCTGCAAAAGCCGCCTGCATTCGCTGCCCCAGGTCGCCGTCGGCCTGCCGGCGTGATCTGCAGCTGTAGCGGTCTGCAAGCAGCTGGAGACCCGATTCTTCACAGTCCCAGAACACAATCGTTTCCACGTCCATAAGCTTACGGGTGATGGCCAGCACATCCTGCAGCATGGCCTCGTAAAGCCCGGCTGCCGCTGCGTCGCCGATGGCGGCTGCCAGACGGGTCTTGACCTTGCCGGGCAAGGGTTCGCGGGCAAAGACGATCAGACCCTTTCTGCTCAACGGCGATCCAGTTCCACTGCTGCAAAGGCCGAATGGTTGTGGATTGATTCGAAGTTCTCTGTTTCGACCGAGAACCAGGTGATGTTGTCCAGGGCCGCCAGGCGGGAATATGCCTCGCGCACCATGTCTTCAACAAAACGGGGGTTTTCGTAGGCCTGCTCGGTAACGTATTTTTCGTCCTCGCGTTTGAGCAGCGAATAGAGCGGACTGCTGCCGCACTGTTCGATCAGTTCCACCAGATCCTCGATCCAGATGAAGTCACGGTAGCGCACCCGGACCGTCATGATGCTGCGCTGGTTATGTGCGCCGAAGCGCGAAAGCTCTTTGCTGCAGGGGCAGAGCGAGGTCAGCGGCACCCGGATGCCGAGTACGAAATCGAGGGAATCGGTCATGGAGGCGCTGAATTCGCAGCTGTACTCCATCAGGCTTTTTGCTTTTGAAACCGGTGCGGTTTTGTCGATAAAATAGGGGAACTGGATTTCCAGGTGGGCACTGGCCGAGCCGAGTCTGGACTTCATCTCCTCCAGTATGGTTTCCAGCTTGTCCAGTGCGATCTGTTCGCGGTACTTGTTGAGGATCTCCACGAAACGGCTCATGTGGGTGCCCTTGAAGTGATGCGGCAGATCCACGTACATATTGACCCGTGCCACGGTGTGCTGCAGGGTTCGATTCTTGTCCATCACCACTATCGGATAGGTGATGTCCTTGACTCCGACCTTCGAGATAGGTATCCGGCGGTGGTCGGGGCGTTTCTGCATATCCGGCATGGCGGTATTTGCTGGTTCAGCTTGTTTTTTTTGCATTGGGATATTTCCTGTAAAAATATAATCTGAGCCGGTTCCAAATCAAAGCGCCCTCTGCGTTGGCTCGTCTTCGGCTCCTCAACATACTGATTGTATGCCTCCGTCGCCTCAATCCTCGCCGTCTTGATGGCATCTCTGATTTGAAACCGGAATCAATCAGCGATGGTAAAACTTTCAAATCCACCGCTGTAGATTCCCTGGCGGATATCCAGGCGACCGACCTGTGCGGCAGGGGGACCGCTGCGGCACCATTCCACCAGCGCCTGCACGGCTGAATCGTCCCCCTCGAACAGTCCTTCGACAGTGCCGTCCGGCATGTTTCTGACCCAGCCGGTTACGCCCAGATTGAGGGCCTGACGGCGGGTGTAGTGACGGAAGGATACTCCCTGGACACAGCCGTGAACGATCACACATGTTCTGATATTCATGCCTGCTTCTCCGTAAGCTCCAGCACATTGAATATCTCGCTCCAGATGCCGTCGCGGCCGTCTCTGGAGAGCGCCGAGAAGGGGAGCAGCATGCTCTTGTCGCGTTTGATGGCGGCGGCGATCAGCGTTTTCTGCTTGGCCTGCTCATTCTTAGACAGTTTGTCGCATTTGGTCAAAACGATGATCGGCGGGATGTTGTACATTTCCAGCCAGCGCAGCATCTGCAGATCCCCGTCTGAAGGGATGCGGCGGATATCCAGAATCAGGACCACCGCCTTGAGGCTTTCGCGCAATGACAGGTAACTCTCAATCATTGGACCCCACTGCTTGCGAAGTGCCGGCGGCGCCTTGGCGTAGCCGTATCCGGGCAGGTCAACCAGGGTCAGAATGCCGTTTATGTCGAAAAAATTGATCAGCTGCGTCCGTCCCGGGGTCGAGCTGGTGCGGACCAGCCCCTTGCGTGCGGCCAGCACGTTGATAAGCGATGATTTTCCGACATTTGAGCGTCCCACAAAGGCTACTTCCGGCAATCCGGGTGGTGGATAGTCTTTTGGTTTGGCCGCGCTTTTTATGAATTCTGCCTGGTTAACATCCATGTAATTTCTCCTCTTCCGGCGGCATTATAGTATTCACTGCTCTGCCGACACAAGCATTAAGCAGGGTTTCACCGCTGCAATAATGCAGAACCCGGATATCGGCGGTGATCTGTCGGCGCAATTTCAGCCGGTGGTATATTTTTTTGTCCATTCCCGCAGCGTTTTTACCCGCTCAACCACCGGTGGATGGCTGTAATAAAAATTTGCGTAAAACGGGTGCGTGAAAAGATTGGACAGGTTTTCCGCCGACATCTTGACCAGGGCCGAGGCCAGGTCCTGCGGGCGACCGGTCAGGTCGGCAGCGTATCGGTCCGCTTCGCGCTCGTGGCAGCGGGAGCGCCAGGCCGAGAAAGGGGTCATGGGGAACAGAACCAGTGAGGCAATAAAACCGAGAACAACCATTTTCGCTGGCAGCGAAATATTCGCAGGCAGCCCCAAAAGCTCCGGGAGCCCGTTCCAGTTCAGCAGCCGGAAGGCCAGCCAGGATCCGGCCAGCGCCATGACCTCAGCCACCAGCAGACGTTTCCAGATATGCCCTTTCTTCCAGTGCCCGATCTCGTGGGCCAGCACAGCCACAATCTCTCCGTGGCTCATCTGCTTGATCAGCGTGTCGAACAGTACGATGCGTTTGACCTTGCCGATTCCTGTAAAATAGGCGTTTGAATGTCTGCTGCGCTTCGATGCGTCCATCTGCAGAACCTTGCCTGCCTTGAGGCCCGCCTTCTCCATCATCGTGCGGATTTCATCCTCCAGCCCCTGCTCGCTGATCGGCTCGTATTTGTTGAAGAGCGGCTCTATCAGGTAGGGGGAGATGAACATCATGAACAGGCTGAATACGGCCATGAAACCCCATACCCAAAGCCACCATTGCAGCGGGCTCCAGTTGATCAGCCAAAAAACGATAGCAATCAGAAATGACAGCAGCAGGGCGCCGATGGCCTGTGATTTCAATAGATCCGCAAACCAGAGTCCAGGAGTGGTGGTGTTGAATCCGTAACGGGCCTCGATCCGGAATGTGCCGTAGAGATCGAAGGGGATGCCGAGAATGGTCTGCACCCAGGTTAAAATCAGGAAAAAGAGAATCGCCGAGATGATCGGTGAAGCGTTCAAACCGCTGATAAAGCAGTCGTAGGCAACCATCACCCCGCCGAACAGGAACAGCACCAGCAGTGCGTTGTCGAACAGGGAGTCCCACAGTCCAAGGCGACTGGAGTCGAAGGTGTAAGCCGAACTGCGGCGCAGCTTTTCCTCGTCAATCTCGCCTTCGAACCCTTCCGGCACCTCTGAGCCGTGCTGCTTCAGGTGCTGGAGGTTGATATGCCGCAGCCAGTAGCTGAAGGCGGTAATGGCGGCGAACAGGCATAGTATGGCGAGTTTCATCGTTGCAGTTTCCTTTGGAAGAATAAAAAGGGCGAAGCAAGCCCCGCCCTTCTTGAAAGAATATCGGCAGAATTTCAGATCAGATTGATAACTTCTTTAACGCACTTGTCAATTCCGTCATGCACTTCGGTTATGCGGCCGGCCAGCATGTAGGCGGGGGTCGACACCAGCTTGTTTTTTGCATCCACAACAAATTCAGTGACCGGGCAAAGCTGGTGCTTCGCTCCGGTTTTGTCAATTTCGGCTGCGGTTCCGGCATCGTTGCCGATGGTCAGGGTTGGTCCGAAATCCTTGCCGAGCACAGCAGCTATCAGGGCCGGCGCGATACAGATTGCGCCGATCGGCTTGCCGGCAACGGCCATTTCCTTCAAAAGGCGTGACACTTCGGGATGAACTGACGCCGCCGCGCCTTTCATGGCAAAATCACACAGGTTTTTGGCTGCGCCGAAGCCCCCGGGAAAGATGATCGCATCCAGTTCGCTAGCAGTTATCCCCGCGATGTCGCGAATATCGCCACGGGCGATGCGGGCCGACTCCACCAGTGCATTGCGTTTTTCGCCGCTCTCCTGCATGGCCAGATGGTTGGTAATCGGGAAGTCGGCATTGGGCGCCATGCAGATCGCCTCGGCTCCTTGCCGGTCAATTGCCAGCAGAGTGAAAACCGCTTCGTGAATCTCGCTGCCGTCCCGTACACCGCACCCTGACAGTACTACTCCGATCTTTTTCATGACTGTTCCTCCCGATTGATGTGATTGTTTTTACGGCTTTCGCCGCGAATGCTATTGCAGTTCCTCCAGAAGAGCCTGGCGGACTGCTTCGTCGTAGGTGGTCAAACGCAACGGGATCAAGTCTCGGATGGAGTTGTCCCTGCAAATGACCTCATTTCCCAGTCCCTCGATCAGCGGCATGGAGACCGAGGGGGGGACCGGGCTGAACAGTGCCACCCAGTATGATGAAAGTTTCGGCGTCAGCACCGGCACCGGAATGATAAGCAGGCTCTTACCCTCCAGGCGGGCGAATCGTTCCATCATATCGCGGTAGGTTATGATCTCGGGACCGCCGATGTCAAAGGTTCTGCCGGCGGTACGCTCATCCTTAAGGCAGCCGGTCAGATATGATATGACATCATCCACGGCGATCGGCTGGCATTTTGTCGAAACCCAGAGGGGTGTGATCATTACAGGCAGGCGCTTGACCAGGCCCCTTACCAGCTCGAAGGAAGCACCGCCTGCTCCGACTATCACAGCCGCTCTTAGAAAGGTAGTGGCAAATTTACCGGAGCGGAGAATGTCGGCCACTTCCAAGCGGCTCTTAAGATGTTCTGAAAGTCTGTCGCCGGTTTCTCCCAGCCCTCCCAGATAAATCACCCGCCGCACACCGGCCGTTTCGGCTGCATGCACAAAATTATCGGCGGCCTCACGGTCCCGGCGTTCAAATCCGGCCCTTCCGCCGGCCATGGAGTGAACCAGATAATAGACAGTGTCGACACCATCGAATATCGGTGCGAGAGTGCCGGGTTCCAGCAGGTCTCCGCAGGCTTTTTCCGCGCTGCCGGGCGTTTCGGCTGAAGGCTTGCGCACCATACAACGTACGGAGCGCCCATCGGCAAGCAGGGCTTTTGTGAGCCGTTTGCCGATGAAGCCGGTTGCACCTGTCACCAGGATATTTTCTTTTCCGGTTTGCATTGCTGTGATTGTGCCACAACTTTTACAGAAGGCAAGAGTCAAGATGGCAGGCTGGATATTAAGTATGAGCTTAAAGGAATCAGGACCGGTGAGGAACTGACAAAGATGGGCGGAATGGAATAGGATGCGGATGCTTTATGCGGGACAGCAATGGGAATTCAGGCCGCTCCGGCCTTTCTGTTGAGAGAACTGAAAACCATATCAAGCACCGCTTTCTGGCGGGCTTCAAACTTGTTCAGGACCGCCAGGCAGGTACCCATCGGACAGAGCGCATGCAGAAAATCGGCATCCCGTCCGGAAAGTATCACGATCCTGTTTTTGTCCATTCCGGTTTCCACTGCGAATTTGAGCAGCTTGAGCCCGTCCATGGCCGGCATCTCCAGGTCGATCAGCATCAGATCATAATTGCCGGTCTTGATGGAATGGAGAGCGGCCACCGGGTTGTTGCGGATCTCCACCTGCAGAAGCGGGTAGTTTTCGAGAATGTAGTCGCCCAGAAACCTGGTAAAGGCCGGATCATCATCAATTAACAGTATTCTTCCCATAGAATAGATACTATAGCTGATTCGTTGCCGTGGTGAAATAAAAAATTATTTAATCAGCCTGGTCGCGGTTCCGATGACGGAAAAAGGAACTTCGATCCCCATTTCCCGTGCGATCCGCATATTGATGACCAGATCAATGCGGTGCGGGGACAGGAGGAAGAGGTGTTCGGTCTTTGCGCCTTCCAGGATACGGGCAGCCATGCCGGCAGCCAGGTGACCCTGCTCGTTGGGATTGATTTCCAGCGAAACAAGTGCGCCTTTCTCGGCAGCATCCGGCATGGTGGAAACAACCGGCAAATTTTTGGCCCTGCATTTTACCACTATTTTTTCGAACTGGTGGCTGACGACTGCACTCTCGGTTGTCACAATAGCATCAACCTTGTCGAGCAGCTTGTTTAAAGCCGTATCAAGCGTTGCAGGAGAGGTTGCGCTCGCTTCAATTACCGTCAGGCCGAACTGGCCGGAAAACTTTTTGATTTCATCAAGCTGACGCTGCGAACCGGCTTCGCGTGGTGTGTAAAGAACACCAATTCTGCGATAGGGGCGAATTCCCTGCAGGGTTTTGAGCAGAGTCACCATGGGTACGCGTGAACTGACTCCGCACATACCCTTTAGTGGTTGTTCAGCGGCGAAAACATCGACCGAAACGACCGGAATCCCGTCGGCTTCACGTAAAGCGGTCAATGCCGCCGGTGCACCATAGGCCACGATAAGATCAGGACGATAGGCGTTGAACTTTCGTACAGTATTAATCAGAGACAGCTGATCGGGATTGGGTGTCTGCAGGATGATTTCGGTGCCGGGAGCACCGTAGCCGCGTGTCGCAATTGCTTTTACAAAGGCGCGGTGAGCTTCGCGATAACGCGGCTGGTCGCTGCTCATCATGGCCGCGATAACCGTAGCGAATGACTGCAGAGGTGTCAGCACTGCCAGTATGATGCCGCCCGCAAGGGCTAATGTCCGTATAATATGCATCGGGCAGCCTTTACCAACGCCCGGTCAGGGCCAGCAGGGTTTCGTGGGCAGAGCCGTCCAGATCGGGCTGTCCGGTGTTCAGCATTCTGAAGCTATAGCCGAGGGAACATCCCAGGTGATTGCTGAGGCGCAAGTCCGCCCGGCTGGTCAGTCCGGTGGCTGTGGAAACAAGTCTTGACTGGTCGCCGATGCCGGATGATGACAGCCCGGCGATAGTGGAGTTGTCGGAGGCGGAGAAACGGACATCCGAGAAGGTCTGCTGAAACGCCAGAGACAGGTCAAGCATCCTGGTAAGCGCCATAACCGCGTCCAGAGAGTAAATATGGGATGCGGAACTGTATGAGCCGGCGGTCAGGATCGGTAGTGACATGGGAACATTGTTGAAAACGGCAAAGCTGTTAAAAAAAACATTGGTCTGTTCAATCCTGGACTTTAGATAGGAGTAACCGGCGTTGACGGTCACCCGTTCCATCGGGCTGAACCAGATACTGCAGTTAACGGAATTTGACAGGCTTTCGCGGGGCAGGTTCGTCTGCTGGTAGTTGCTGGCTCCGCTTTCAAAACGTCCCTGGTAGTTGGCAGCGGCACCCCAGAGTCCTTTGTTTGTGTAGCTGAGCAAGGCCTGGCCGTTATGGCGTTCCGCAAAAGATGAGGGGTAGGCAGGGTTATCGGATGAGGCGTAACTGTAGGATGTGTTAAGCTTTACGCCGTCAACCGGCTTCCAGATAAAGGTGGCTTTTCCGGTATGGGTCTGGCGGCTGTCGCTCTTCGAGGCGCTGAATACGGTCTGATGGTCCGGCAGGTTGTCGCGTGATTCAAGTTCCGCCCGGTATTCAAAACGGTAAACGGCTTTCAGTATCGGTCGATAGCTGGCAGACAGGATCAGGGTGTCTTTTGCCGACGAGCTTGAAGGCCTTACCTGCAGTGTGCTTACTGCCGGAGTCAGCTGTAAAAGCGGTGCATGGATTGTATCGGGTGATTCGCGATCAATCTGCAGGCGGCGGTACCTGGCATTCAGGGTCAATTCCTTGAACGGTGTATAGCTGATTTCGCCGGCGGCGGCCTGCAAGGTATCCGCGGGGGCGCTGGAGGGGCGGGCGTCTCCGCGGTCCGTGGCGGTTTCACGCTGGCTGATGGAATAATGTGCGCTGGTTGTAAGGCCGCCGCTCAGGTCGCTGAAAAGCTTGAATGTATGTGAAACAATCCGGCTGTCGTTGATCACATTGTGGGCAAGGGTGTCCCGGGCAGCAAATTGATACCTGCTGTCCGGTGCCAGGTTTGAAAAATCCCGGATTGTGAAGATATAGGCTGCATTGACCGGTCCGATATGGGCA
This sequence comes from uncultured Geobacter sp., assembly GCA_964420435.1. GTDB lineage: Bacteria > Desulfobacterota > Desulfuromonadia > Geobacterales > Pseudopelobacteraceae > JACRCG01. The sequence continues at coordinate 75,119 of CAYQTC010000009.1, read as the reverse complement.
TCGAGTCCGATGGTTCCCTCGCGGGTTACGCTGTCGACCGTAATCGAGCGTGTGGCTGCGCTGTTGGATTTCCCATCGAATGCGTAATCGGAGAAACGAAGCTGGGTCGACCCTTCACGATTCAGCTGCCAGTAATTGAGGTTGAGGTGGATCGGGTTGTTGCCGAGCTTGATGCGGTTCTCGACCCTGCTGATTACAGTGCGGGTTCCGTAGCTGACGCCGCTGTCCAGCTCTCGGCTTGTTACAAAAGCTGCCGTGGCCGGCTGAGTCCGTTCCAGATTGTGCCACAGTGAACTGCTCTCTATTTTCAGGCGGTACAGCCCTGAATAATCCAGCGACAACCCGGCATTGTAATCATCCGCATGCAGGAACCGGCCGTCCACCAACAGCTTCAGGTCCGTTCCGAACGTACCGGCGTAAAATCCGCCGCTGACACCGGACTTCAGTTTCAGATAGGGAGCGGCTGCCGCCGGATTGTCAACGGGCGATATGAAGCGATATCCGGAATAAACGGCGGCATGATGGAGTGCTTCGATGTCGTCGGCCGCGACATCTTCTGCAATCCGGGGCTCTTCCCGGACTGGCGAATCATCACATAGAGCGGGATGGGCTGCCGTCATAAAGGCTGCGACAAACAGCGGCAGCCTCAAGGAGAACAGGTTTCGCGGAATGGCGTTGAGGATGTGTCTCATCAATTATCTCCGCAGTGATCCGTGGCCGTTTGTGTCAGGGGTGTTCGAACCGTGTATCGCAGAGTGGCAATCGGTGCAGCGATTGGCAAAAAGCTGCTTTTGGGTCGAGACCAGCACTGAAGGGTGTCCCGGATTGTGGCACTGGATGCAGAGAAACGGCATGGCCGCAGACAATAGTCTCCGGTTAACCGAGCCGTGGGGGGTGTGGCAGTTGATGCAGTTCTCTGTAACGTCGCCATGTTCATACACAAACGGGCCGCTCTTTTCCATGTGGCAGCGACCGCACAGATCGCGGGTGCTGTTTCCCTTGAGCATTTTTGCATTAGGTGAGCCGTGGGCTTCATGACAGTCGAAACAGTCCATCTTGCGTTCCTGCATCGGGTGGTGTGATACCAGGCTGAATTTAGCCCGGATATCGGGATGGCAGGTATAACAGAGCTCGGCCATTTTTTCGTGACTGACCTTTTGTTGAGGTCCTTCGTGCAGTTTGTGGCATGAAGAACAACTCAACTCATTTTGTGCATGTACGCTGCTGTTCCAGTGCGAAAGGGAAGGGGTGGACGCGACGCTGTGGCATTTCAGACAGATCAGGGATTGTGCCTGTGGAGGAAGACGCTTCAGGTCGATAAGCTTGCTCGTGTCGCAGCGATTGCCCTTCTCTCCCAGCAGCTTCACGTTCTGTTCGATTTTCGATATCGCCAGGCTGCCGGGGCCGTGGCATGATTCGCAGTTCACCAGCGGCAGGCCGGTTTCCGGTTTGATCTGCTCACCATGCACGCTCAGCCTGGAAAACTCCCTGATCTTGTCATGGCTATGGCATTTCGAGACGCAGTTGTCGTCTCCGACATAATCCGCATCCAGTCGTCCGACTACCATCTTCTCGTACTCGGCCACCGGCAGCAGCGGATAGGGCTGCTTCAGGGCGGAACAGGCGCTCAGCAGTGTTATGGCAGCAAAAAAGAGTGTCATGATGCGCATCGGATTTCCTCGTGCAGATTACGGCCCGTTGATTCCCTTGGTAGTGGTGCGGATGAAGCCTTTTACAAACGGGTTTTCGCTGACCTTGATTTCCTGCGGAGTACCGATCTCCACAATACGCCCCTGATGCATCATGGCAATCCGATCGGACAGGTACAGGGCAAAATTGAGATCATGGGTGACAATGATCGTGGTTGTGCTGGTGCTGCTGCGAAGTGAAACAATCGTTTCGGCCAGTTCATCGGTTGTGACCGGGTCCAGTTCGGCGGTGGGCTCGTCATACAGCACCAGATCAGGCTCCATGGCCAGTGACCGTGCGATGGCGACCCGCTTTTTCATGCCGCCGGAAAGTTCTGACGTTCTGAGACCTTCTTTTCCTTCCAGTCCGACGACAGCCAGTTTTTCCGAAATTATTTCCAGTATGCGCGGTTCCGGATAAATCCGGTGCTCACGCATCCAGAGGCCGATGTTCTCTCCGACTGTCAGCGAGTTGAAGAGAGCTGACGACTGGAACACCATGCTGCTGCGGTAATTGCGCGGAAGCTTTTCATATGGTTCGCCATTGATCAGAATCCGGCCGCTGTCTGCCGTTTCCAGGCCTATGATATGGCGCAGCAGGATGCTTTTGCCGGTTCCGGAGGGGCCGATGATAGAAAATGTTTCCCCGGCCCGCACTTCCAGATCCACGTCCTTCAGCACATGGTTGTCGCCAAAAGATTTATTCAGTTTTTCAATGCAGACAGTTACCCCGTTTGGTTGCATATCATATCCCGTCATTCGTCTGCACTGTTTGTGCCGTTTAATTTAAAACAGGTACCAGGAGCGGTTGGTGAAGTATTCGCGATGGCGGTAGACAAAGCCTGAAAGCAGCAGAATAGCGATCATGACCGATATATTGCTGGCCAGTATACCCTGTGGATCGACCTTGTCTCCGACGATCTTTTCCAGATCGGAAGAGGTGATATAAAGCAGGTTAGTAAGTGTATTGACCAGTTCAAAAGCGTTATAACCGAGCAGCAGATACCAGGTCAGATTCTGGCGTTTCATCAGCCCAAGAAAAAGGTACAGGCAGATCAGGCTGTCTACGAATACCAGAATCTCCGCCGTCCGACCCTGATAGATGGTCCCGAAAAAGGGGTACGGATGACCGAATGTCGACATGGTCAGCAGGAAAAAGAACAGATACAACCCGCCCAGCAGCACCATCCCCAGCGGTCGACGCTGTTCATGATCTTCGTTGTCGATTTCTACCATGAATCCCTCGTGTACTCTTTCTTACTTCTTCTTGCGCATGTCGCTGATGGCAACACAGAAAAAAATCACCAACAGTACGCCGCCGCAGAAAATCCAGTCAGCCATGCTGAAACCAAACATGTTCAACTCCTTTTGAACGCTTCGGCTGCTTCAGCCATTAATCCGATTTCCTGATAGCAGGTTCCAAGCAGATAGTAAACCTCATTCATCGGAAACTGCTCGGCAAAAACCGGATCGGACAGAACGTCCTCGATAATGGCAGCCGCTTCGTCGTTTCGCCCGGCATACTGCTCTTCCACTGCCAAAGAGAGCGCGGTCAGATAATCCAGCGGCGGAACCAGCGGCAGTTTTCCGGCCAGAATCCCGGCAATCCTTGCTTGTATCTTTGCCCGTTCGGCTGCCTCGAATTGTGAAACCACGTCACTCCATGTCTCGGCTGCCTGCTGATAACGGCCCAGCACATAAAGAGCTTCCCCGTACTCGTATGCCGCATGCCGGTCGCCGGGGTTCAGCTCCAGTGATCTCTTCAGATATTTCTCGGCATTGTACCAGCTGGAGACGGCTTGATGCAGAGTTGAAATCCGTGTGCCCTTGTCTGTAAAAGTGCGGGCGATCTCCAGAGGCAGGCCTGCATTGGTCGGCTCGAAGAGTGTCATGATCTTCAGGAAATTGATCTTGCGGTCCAGATAGGGGGTGTCAACCTCCTTTGCATCCAGCATGATGATCTGGCCGCCCAGCTCGGAAACAATGTGCGGGTAGGCCTCTTTCAGCAGATTGGCGTATTCAATCGCAAAAGAGCATTCCGGGTTGTGGCGCAAAGCCTGATATATTCCGCGTCCTACCATGTCATAGTCCGGTGAGCCGCAAGTTTCAGCGGCCGGATAATCTTCATCCAAAAGCGGAAGCGGCGGCCGGCCGTTCCAGGAAATATTTACCAGACCGTCCCTTCCTGTCAGAACATAGTCAGCAGCGGGAGTAAAATAGCGGATGCCTTCAAGAGGCGTAGGTGCGGTTTGTTCATTACTGTTCATAGTTATTCCTGTCCTTTTCCGAGACATTTTTGTTTGGGCATTATAAGTCATCAGGTTATCGAGCCATAACGTCCGATTATACCAGGGAAAACGTTCTTTCTGATGCGGGCGATGCTTTTTTCCACGGATTCCAGAGCCAGATTGCGGTCTTCCTCGGGGGCCCAGTGCATGGCATCCAGCAGTACGCGATTGGGATATCCCATCGGTTCGATTCTGTCGATGAAAGACTGCGGCAGGCGGGGGGTGAGCTGCAGGCCGTTCATGACTGCCCAGGCTATGGTCCAGGCCCGGGCGGTGTTCATCATGTCATAGCCGCCGCCGCCAAGGGCCGCCCAGGGGATTTTGAGTGCCCTGAGTTTGCGCATGATATAGCTGTAGCTTTGGGTGGTTATCTCCAGTCGTGTGAGCGGATCGGTGCGGAATGTGTCGGCGCCTATCTGCGTAACGATGATATCAGGGTCGTAGGCCGCAATCAGCGGGTAGGCCACTTCGTCGAAGGCCTTCATGTAAAGGGCGTCATCGGTGTGGGCAATCAGCGGCACATTGACGGAATATCCTTTGCCCGGTCCTTCTCCGATTTCATCCTCGAAGCCGGTGCCGGGATAAAAGTAAATGCCGCTCTCATGCAGGGAGATGGTCAGTACCTGGTCGGTTTCGTAGAAAGCTTCCTGCACTCCGTCACCGTGATGGGCGTCGATGTCCAGGTAGACAACCCGCCGTCCGCGCTTAACCAGCCAGTTGATCGCCAGAACGGCATCATTGATATATGAAAAACCGGAGGCCCTGGCGCGGTGGGCATGATGCCAGCCGCCGGCCAGATTGAAGGCGATTTCAAATCCCTCCTCCTCAATCAGCCTGACAGCCTCGAAGGTCGCTCCGGCTCCCAGTGCCGCACAGTCATAAAGCCCTTTGAATACCGGACACTCAGCATCTCCGAGTCCGTATCTGAAATCGGCCCGCGGTTCGTCCGAGGCGCTGAATTCCTTAAGGCGGTCGATGTAGGCCGGATCGTGAAATGTCAGCAGCAGATCCTCACTTATCGGCTTGCAGTCCCGGATCTCCATATCCGGCAGATTGAGCAGGCCATACGCCTCAAACAGGTCGTATGCCAGTCTATTGCGCTGCAGCTTGAAGGGATGATCGTCACCGTAACTGAAATTGCCGAAAAGCGGCGAGTATATCAGGGCGGTGCGGCGGGATCGCAATTGTTAAACCTCTCAAGGCGAAGTGAAATCGAAGAAAAAACAAACAGCGAGATAATGCACTATTTCAAATGGTACGTCTAGGGTGAAGGCGATGAATTTGTCGGTCAAAACATAACGGGGTCCGCGATATGCTCACAGACCCCGTTCCGGGAACTTGCAGGAAGTTGAATGATGAAATTACATCCTGAACTGTGCCACGATCCGCTTCAGCTCTTCAGCCATTTTTGCCAGTTGACTAGCGGCTCCGGCGGTGTCCTGCGAGCTGTGCGAGGCGCTGCTGACTACGCCCGTGATCTCGTGCATGCTCTTGCTGATCTCGTGAGTTGTTGCGGTCTGCTGCTCGGCCGCGGTGGCGATCTGGTTTATCTGGCTGGTCACATCTCCCACCTGGCTGAGGATCTCCTCCAGTGCCTTGCCGGAACAGGCCGCATCCCGGGTTCCGCGCTCAACCTCCTGAACACCTTCCTCCATGGCGGCCACCGCCGATTTTGTTTCCTGCTGGATAGCCTTGATCATCTCTCCGATTTCACGGGTGGCCTTGGTGGTGCGTTCGGCCAGGGCACGCACTTCGTCGGCAACAACAGCGAAACCGCGACCCTGCTCACCGGCGCGGGCGGCCTCGATAGCAGCATTGAGGGCCAGCAGGTTGGTCTGGTCGGCGATGTCTTCGATAGTGCCTACGATGTTGCCGATCTGCTCTGAGCGTGAACCGAGGGACTCGACCGTTTTGGCACTCTGTTGGACCTTGACCGCAATGCGCTGAATGCTCTGGACCGCATTGCTGACAACCTCCGAACCATTCATTGCGGTCTGGGTGGCCCGGTTGGAAATTTCAACCGTCCTGATGCAGTTCTGGGCAATTTCTGCCGATGTGGCTGCCATTTCTTCGCAGGCTATCGCCACCGAGGTTGACTGGGAGGCCGCTTTTTCGGTGCCGCTGGCGATGCTTGCCGAAGTCATGTTGAGATGGTCTGCCGATGAGGCCACTTCAACCGCGTTCTGATTGATGCGGACAACGATAGATTTCAGGTTGTCGAGGAAATTGTTGAATGAGTGTGCCAGTGAACCGGTTTCATCGTTACGTTCAATATGGAGCCTTCTCGTCAGGTCGCCGCCGCCGCTGGACATTTCTTCCAGGCTTTTGTCCACATAGCCGAGGGTTTTTGTGATGCCGCGGCTGATCAGAAAACAGAGAGTCAGCATGAAAACGGCAAAGACGATATTCAGGCCGACCAGGGTCCATTTTACTGTATCCACGTCTTTTTTGACCTCGTCGATATAGATGCCGCTTCCCAGCACCCATCCCCACGGCTTGTAGAGTTTTACATATGAAAGCTTAGGGTAGAGTTCGGTGGTTGAGCCGCCTCCTTCTTTCGGCTTGCTCCACTCATACTTGACAAAACCATGGCCTGCCTTTTCGCACACTTCATTAAAAGCTACAAAAAGATTTACCCTGTCAAGCTTTTTGAATATCCCGGTCAGGCCTTCACGAGCCCCGGTAGCCTTGCTGAATTTTGGATCATCGATCGTCTTGCCGTTCAAGGCGGGTATGATCGGATGCATGACCATTTTAGGGATCGGTTTTGTCATGTCGTTGATCCAGACATACTCTTTCTTCTCATAGCGCAACTTCGATATGTGTTCTGCAGCTTGTTTTTGTCCCTGCTCAAGCGACAGCTTGCCGGCTATCACGTCGGCATCGTGGATTTCTATAATACCCATGGCCATTTCTACGACATGACGTGTGGCATCCTCTTTTTCTTTCATGATCCTTGATTCGATCAGCGGCAGCAGGTATGCAAACAGACCTATCATCATGACAGCAACGCTGATGACCGAGATGGACATGATCTTGTACTGAATACGCCAGTTTTTGAAACGTGTGATTTGCATTTTTTACTCCTTAGGTCGTTTAAATCCGGTATTTATCCAAAAAGTTCGGTCAGTTTGTCTGCAATTTTCATAGTCGGCAGGATGAAGTCGATCTTGCCGGTTTCTGCGGCAGCCCTGGGCATGCCGTAGATCACGCTTGTCTTCTGGTCCTGGGCGATGGTAATTCCGCCCAGCTGTTTTATGTGGGATATGCCGGCCGCTCCGTCGGCCCCCATTCCGGTCAGTATGACTCCCGCAATTCTGATGCCGGACGGGGCGACCAGTGAGTTCATCGCCACATCAATCGACGGGCGAACGGAATTGACCTTTTCGCCATTAGAGAGGTGAAATGACCGGTTTCCGGATAATTGCAGGTGCAAACCTCCCGGAGCCAGATAGACCTGCCCGGACTGGAGCGTCTGTCCTTCCTTTGCCAGCACGACCGGCATTGCCGACACCCTCGTCAGCGAGGTGACAAAAGCCTGGTCTACCAGAGGGGTTATGTGTTGAACGATAACAACAGCCGCCTTCAGCACCGGCAGTCGCGGGAACAGCTCTTCCAGTATCTTGAGGCCGCCGGTGGAAGCCCCGATCAACACTATGTTGCACGGCTGCATATCTTTCAGGCTCCTGTCTGCATGCGGTCCAGAAGCGACAGGTAACTCCGGACAGCGGAAATGAGTTCGTTAGGTTCAAAAGGCTTGGTTATATAATCAATAACAATCTCCTGAAGCCCTTCCATACGCTCATCAGGGACATCCATGGCGGTCAGCATTGCAATGATGTTTCCATCCAGCAGTCCCTCTTTTTCTATTTCGCGGACGGTGTCCCAGCCGTTTTTTCCGGGCATCATAACGTCCATCAGAATAACACCCCGGAATCCCTCTCTCAGGATTCGCAGGCAATCATTCGAGCCAAGGGCGGTCAAAGTTTCTATGCCCTCAGATGCAAGCAGTTCGTACATGGTTTCGCGGATGCACTCCTCGTCATCCACCACCAGGACGCGTTGCGAATGAGTGCCAAGGCCGTTCGGTGAAACTGCTGCGTTCAAATGGCACCTCCCGCTTCCAGTGTAAAAAAGATGCTTGTACCGCATCCCGCACCCGGGCTTTCGGCCCAGATTCTGCCGCCGTGAAGCTCGATTATCCGGCGGCAGATGGAAAGACCAAGGCCGGAAGAGCCGAGCTCATGTCTGGACGGATCAGCTTTGTAAAGTTCTTCGAAAATATGGGACAGATCATCCTCCGAAAGCCCGATACCGTTGTCGGCAACGGTTACCGTAACCAGGTTGTCCTGTTTTTTGGCGTTGATGCTGATCAATGAATCCGGCAGCGAAAACTTCAGCGCGTTGCTGATCAGGTTGTGCAGTACATTTTCAATCTGCTGGATATCCGCCCGGACAACTATAACAGGTGGGATCATATTTTCAATTGTTATCCCGTGTAACTTGCTGATATCTTCTGTTTCTGCAATGCATGACTCCACTAGGGGTGACAGCCGGACATTGAACCGTGCCGGTGGAACAGCAGGAGATGACGACAGGCGTGCCAGTTGTATCGTGCTTGTAATCAGCTCCTTGATGTGATCAGCGCTGCCGCAGCAGATATCAATCAAATCAAGCTGCCCCCGATCCACGGCTTTTGAGCGAATCAAAGGAAGAAGAGCGACCAGCGGAGTCAGCGGTGTCTTCAGGTCATGTCCCAGGCGTGTAATGAACAGGTCCTTCTGTTTGAGCAGCTCTTCTCGGAACTGCTCCTGCCTCTGTTTTTCGGTTATATCCTGTATAGTGCCGACTATGGAAAGCGGTTTCCCCGATTCATCGCTCAGTACTTTGCCACGGCTGAGGAAGAGTCGGTTTTCCGAATCCTTGTCCAGGCGATAACGTATTTCGTAGCTGCTGTCTGTCTGGATGGCTTCCATGACGGTTTCTCGGGCGTTTTCCCGGTCGTCTGGATGTATGAAAGTAAAAAACTCGTCCATGCTTGGCGCCTTTTTCAGAGGCTGCATGCCGAACAGGCGATAATGGTTTTTTGACCAATAGCCTGTTCCGGTTATGAGATCCCGTTCCCAGCTGCCGAGATTGGCAAGTTGCTGTGCTTCATCCAGGTTGTGTACGGCACGTTTCAGCGACAGATGGTATTCGAGAATTTTGCCGGCAATAAATATGGAAACCAGTATGACCGAAATGCCAACCGCCAGATACAGATGGTGGCCCGTGTGGCGATGGTTGATGTAAATGAAAAGCGCGGCAGACGTGCTTGTCAGGAAGGACGCCGTTAAAAACAGTGCTGTGGTTCGTCTTGATACCCTCATCACAGTCCTTTTATCGACTTGGGATGGATGGTTAGGCAGATGCCGCTTAATGAGAGAGCATGGTATCAGAATCGTAAAAAAAATACCGCATAAAAATGCTCATAATAGACTGTGGTTCTAATAAAGCAGATTGCGATAAATATGATCAGGCAATGCGGACCGGGATGGCGATATTTACCCATAAACTGCTAAAGCCGCTAATCTTGATTTGAGTCAATGCGTTTTGTACGGTTAAGCTATATAGGTGTTGTAAGCTGTTCCCATGATTCAATTTTCAAAAGGAGAATACTATGCAGGAATCAACGTTTGAAAACAAAACCATCGGCAATATTGTCGCTGCCGATTTTCGCACAGCCAGAGTTTTTGAAAAGTACGGAATCGACTTCTGCTGCGGAGGTAAAGCCGTTCTGAAGGCTGTCTGTTCTGAAAAAGGGCTTGATCCTGCCGCCTTAAACGGAGATCTTGAGGCTGTAAAATGTGAGCCGGTCGAACGGAGCCAGAATTATTCATCGTGGGCGCTGTCGTTTCTGGCCGATTATATCGTCAATACCCACCATGTTTTTCTAAAGGAGAATGACGACCAGACGGCCGTCTATGCCCGAAAGATCGCCGATGTTCATGGTGTGCACCATCCTGAGGTGATCGAGATAGCTGCCATCTTTGAAAAGATTGCGACCGACATGGTCGCCCATCTGAAAGAAGAGGAGGAGGTGCTGTTCCCGGCCATAAAGCGGCTTGACGCGGCGCGGATTGCCGGTAATACCCCGGATGATGGTGATCGGGAGGTTATCCGCCTGTCGCTGCTCACGCTCCATCGCGACCACGAGGAGATTGGCGACGCAATTCACACGATCCGCCATTTATCAAAGGAGTATGCGATTCCGGAAGATGTCTGCAACACTTTCATGATCACGTACCGGAAGCTCAAGGAGTTCGAGGACGATCTCCACAAACACGTCCATCTGGAAAACAATATTCTCTTTCCCAAGGCGGCAGAGCTATGAATCAATCAGGCTTATAAGATTAAGTGGTTAATATTTATCGCTGCCGGTCCAGGAAAACCACCACTGCATGAACGGGTATCTTTCTTCATGGCGCACATGAACCTTTCGATTGTCTTCATTGTAATTCTGATTCTTTCGCTCTGGCGGTGGGGGTAATTTGCTACGATAACATCTTATTTCAATATATTGACCAAGGTCAAAGTTTCCGTACCGAAAATATGGGATATGTTGTTTTAAGAATTACCAACATAATCTGTATGGCCGTTGGATACTGACCATGATTCTCTCTGGCAGACATATAAAGATTTTGACAACAGTACTGCTGGTTGTTCAACTATGCCTGCCGGTTTACGGGCCAGACCACTTCTCCGGGGTATTGGCCAGTCTGGAGTCAGGCAACTCAGGGTTTGTTTGTACCCATGCGGATGTCGAATCCGACCACGATTCTCAGGAGGGGCACAAGCATTTTCCCCACTGCCATGAACTGAACGCACCTTGCGAAATTACATCCGGCCTTGTTCTTGATCACTCGCCGATCATTTCCAAGCTGTCACTACCAGACAAAGGAACCTTGCTTCCAGGCTATGGTAACCCCATCGATATTCCCCCTGAAAATCGCGTTTAATTTCAAATCTGTCAGAATTGCATTGCATTTATGCAAAGCTGTTTGCCGGGTCTGGTATAGTTTTTCGCACTCATATCAAATCGACAGTCAAAACAAAATAAACAGGAGAATAGTGTCATGAAACAAACAAATACATTTAAAATAAGCTTGTTAGGAATCTCCGTTTTTGTAGCGCTGTTTTTTGCCGCACCTCGGGATGTCGCAGCACATTGCGACACCCTGGATGGTCCGGTTATTCAGGATGCCAGAAAGGCCATCGAAGCCAAGGAGATTACCCCGGTTCTTAAATGGGTCAAAACGAAGGATGAAAAAGCTGTCCGTGCAGCTTTCCAGAAAACGCTTGCCGGCAAGGGAAAGAACCATGAAGCTGCCGAGCATAAATTTTTCACGACGCTTGTTAAAATCCATCGTGCCGGCGAAGGGGCGCCATTTACCGGTTTGAAGCCGGCCGGCGCAGCCGAGCAGGCCGTTGCCGAAGCGGACAAGGCTTTGTCGGGTGGTTCGCCCGACGCGCTTGTAAAATTGATCATCGACGATGTTGCTGCCGGGATCAAAAAACGTTACGAGCATGCATCCGCCACATACAAGCATAAGGACGAGAGTGTCGCGCAGGGGAGGGAATTCGTGGAAGCCTACGTTGAGTACACCCATTATGTTGAAAGGCTTCATCAGGATGCCGTCGGCAAAGGCGCGCATGGCGAACATGTGAAAAGTGAAAAGCGTGATAAACATCACAAAGAGCATGATCACTCAAAGCACTGAACAGGGCCGCACATATCCGCTTGAGAATTAATACTGCAGAAAAATCTGCCTGGCAGGGGATAGGCCCTGTCAGGCAGACTGGTTTTGCCCCTAAGGAGCAACTATCATGCATCACGTTTTACGTAACAATTTCAAACTCAGCCTCATCATTCTCCTCCTGCTTCCGATGCCGGCATTGGCCATACCCGCTATTACCTGCCACTGTTTCACCGACCGCTCCTTTGAACCGGCCCGTCCTGCAGCGGCCGATCCCTATTTTCTGGCCACGACACAAAACTCTTTCTTCGCCCAGGTGTTCAATGTGGACAAGAAAACCATAGTGATCAAAAAACAGCAGGGAACCTCACCTGACGACCTTTGGATCGCCTATTGGGTCGCTACCAAATCGGGTGCGTCACCGGAAGCCCTGCTGCAGACCAGGTCGAAAAATGTGTCGTGGAAGGATGTGATTGTACCGCTTCGGCTAAACGAAAAAAACCTGGGTGCACGCTTCTCAAAAGCACTGAATGCAAATTCATCGTCAGCCCATCTGGCCGAAACGGTGGTTGACGATCTGTTTGCCCGCTATCAGCTGCTGGGGGAGGGGGAGTTGGCTGCAATGCGGCAAGCAGGAGCTTCCAGCCAGGAATTGATACTTTCCACCGTTATTGCCGCGAAGACGAGACAGCCCACCAGGCAGATCTTTCTGGATGTGAAAAACGGATCTAAAACATGGGGAGCGCTTCTTCAAAAGGCAAATATTGATCCCAAAAACATGCAGTCGGAGATTTCCGGTATCCTTAAAATGCCGCCCAAATAAAATTGAGTTGGGTCAAGGCAGAGTTTTTTTCATTTGATTGACGCTGATTCCAATCTGGACTACATTCCTGACTCATTGTACTTTACTCGAAAGGCGACATTGTCCTTCTGCCAACCGGAAAGGTTTTACATGAAACATCTCGCCCAAACCCTCAAAGCCCTTTCCGATCCGATCCGTCTGCGGATCATCCTTCTTCTGCAAGCCGAGGGGGAACTGTGCGTCTGCGACCTGATGGCGGTGCTGGGGCTGCCGCAATCCACGGTATCACGCCACCTGGCCTATCTTAAACGCAGCTGCTGGGTTGACACCCGCCGTGAAGGGGTCTGGATGTATTACACACTCAGCCGGGAGAGCTGCGCTATCTGCCAGGAGCTGCTGCAGGTCCTCAAGCGCCACGCCAGCGTTCTGCCAGAGGCTGCCTCCGACCGCGATGAGCTGGCAAACTTTCTCAAGAACAAACCAGCTGCCTGCAGCTGATCCGACAAAAAAACGGTCATCATCTGACCGGCCAACTATCTTAGACCAACTACTCCCCCGAATACTAAAGTCACGTCACTGTTTATTGTCACACTACTATAGATTCACGCCTCTCTGCTCAAGGTACGTGCTTTGGGTCCATAAACAGGGCGTTTTCCAGACAGAATTCCGGGCATAGTCCGCAGCCGGTGCAGAGCAGGCGGTCAAAAGCCGGGGGTGCGTCAGGCTGCTCCGCAAGCAGCGCTCCGGTTGGACAGATGGCAACACAGGCATGACATGCCGTGCAGTTACTGTCGATGGTGATAGTTGTGTCAAAGCGTTTCCGGATTCCGGCACGAAGATCCTGAGGCGCGCTCTCCCTGACACCGTTTAGCAGCACTCTGCGAGCCGGAATTCGCTTCCCGGCATATTCGCTGCGACGATCAGTCTCTTCGTTATGTGGCGCAAGAATGACCGCAGCACTTGAAAACAGCGAGGATCGCAACGATGTGAAGAAGCCACGGCGATCGAGTGATTCATCGCGATAGCAGATATCGGCCGGTGACTCCGCGATGACGATACGACTGGAACCGCTGGTCAAGCCCGCCTCGGACAAGGCCGCCAGCCGCTGTTTCAGGGTGACGGCCATGAGGATGTTGGGACAGTCGCTACAGTGCGACAGATTCAGGGTTACGCTTCCCGTGATGATGTGGGAGAGTGTCAGCAGATGTTCTTCGGAAAGCCCACCCAGGCAGGCCAGGGTCGCATTGGAGCACTCTGTCGTACGCACACAGCCCAGTATCGGCTCCGGGACCCTGGACAGTTTTGCCAGGCAGGCGGAAAAGTCGCTGTTCGGCTCCAGGGCACCGGCCGGGCAGACCGATGTACAAAGCAGACAGCCCCGGCACAATTCAGCGTTGACGGCAAGTCCCCCCTCAAGCGTAACGGCACCATGCGGACAGATATCAACACAGCGACGACATGAGCTGTAGCAGAAACGCATCCACAGACAGCGTGACGTATCTATGATCAGATCATCCCTGCCGCCTGTCAGCACTCTGTTTTCAGCCATGGTTCCGGGTCGGTCAGGGCAGCGTAGTCTGACGTGATGAAAGCGGCCGTACAGCGGGCTATCGCCTGGTAAAAGGGGGCTTCTCCATCAACAATGACAGCTGAGGTAAACGGCTCCAGCCACGGCATCAGAAACCTGCCAAGAAATTCTTGTTGTAACGTCGTGATTCGGGCGACTTCATTCAAATTGTCTGAGACCTCCGCTTCGCGCTGTTTGAATGCCAGGAAGGACATGAACTCCAGCTCAACGGCAAAATGGTCCGGCAGTTCGTGAAAATCATCAGCCAGCTGCAGGCCGCAGTTGTGGTAAAAAGACGCAACCCTGGCGGTGGAATCCCCCATGACCGTTTTGGCATCGTCAAGATAGATCGAACCATAGGGGGGAGCCACCAGCTGAAAGGGGCCGATAAACAGGCGGGCGTGTTCCACAGCCATGTCTTCAAGGGAACCGTTACAGGATGCCAGGACAGCTTCAGAGGCATACTGTGCCGCTTCCGCTGCAACAGGGGCCAAAAGCGAGGCAAGGGTTTCGCAGCAGGACTCCTCGAAGAGCTCTGCTGAAGGTGGATAATAGCAGGCCGCCAGCAGGCGGTAGATGTCTTCGCGCAGTGCGGTGTTGACTTGAATATCGGCCATTGAAATGGTTCCTTATGCAAAAGACCTCCGAGGTTTTGTAAGCCTCGGAGGTCTGTAGTGGTGAGTCAACAGATCGGCTACACTTTGTTCCCGCCCTTGAAGGCACGGATATAGGCTACATTCGGTTTGGTCTTTTTCTCTTCCTTGAGACGCATCGGCTTATACTTCGCGAGCAGTTTGGCCGGTTCGCTGGCAGCATCATTCAGATCACCAAAGATCCGGGCCTTGGCCGGACAGGCCAGGACACAGCTGGGTTGTTCACCTTTGGCAACCCGGTGGGCGCAGAAAATACATTTTTCCACTACACCCTTCTTACGGATACTTTCATAATCAGGGTGGCTGTATTTGTTCTGATATGGCAGTGCGGCTCCGGCCAACCTGGCGACCTCCGCGCCTGATGCGGTGCACCCCTTGATCATCTCGCTGGTATCGCGAGAAGCGGCATGGGGGGCCTCTTTGCCGATATTGGCGCTGATAACCGAGTACGCCGCCTTCTCCTTGCTCACATCGGTGGCGCTATAGGGGCAGGCTTTCTGGCAGCGGCGACAACCGATGCAGCGTTCGTCGTTGTGCATGGTGATGCCGTCGGCGGTTTTGAACATTGCCTTGGGCTGCACCGGACAGGCCTTGACGCAGGGGGCGTCTGTACAATGGTTGCAGAGTACCGGTATGGCGGTATAGGAGAGATTAGGGAACTTTCCCTCTTCTTTATAAATAAAATCGGCCCAGTTGAAGGTCTGGCCGTTGGCTCTCGCCTGGGTGTTGTTTTCGGTCTTGCAGGCCAGGGCGCAGGCGCCGCAGCCGACACATTTCTGAAGGTCAATGACCATTCCGTATTGTTTAGACATAGTATAGTTTCCCCCCCTTTCCTAAGCTTTCTCAATCTTGACGCCGGTGAAGCCACCGTTACGTGCTGTAGAACCGCTCAGACGATCATAGTCGTCAACCAGAAGATCATTGTTGCTGCCGCCCCGCGGTTTGGCCTTGGCATAATCCTTGGCAGCCACGCGACCATAGGCCCAATGCCCCTGGCCGAAGCATTTTGCCACCGTACCGGGACGAATCCCCTCCCAAAGTTTGACCGTAGTGACAATCGAGCCGGTGGTTGAGGTAATCTTGACCGTATCGCCAGTCTTGAGTCCGAGCTTCTTGCCGTCAACCGGGTTGATTTTGAGTACGTCGTCCCAGCTCTCGTCCCCCACATCCACTTTTTTGAACTCATGATACCAGGTCAGGTTGGCACTGCGCCCTTCGCGGTTGAGTCGTGATTTGTGGTCGATGAAGGTAAACGGGTATTCCTTTTCATTGCCGTGACGCTTGGGTGACTCGTAATGCGGCACAAAGGCGAGATCGCCCATTGCCTCGTAGCCGCTGACTTTGAGAATTTCATCGACGCTGGTCTTATGTTTATCGGCATGCATGGTGAGCGCCTTTTTCAGGGTCTCACTGAAGAACTCGAACTTGCCGGTCTCGGTCTTGAATTTACCCTCGAATTTTTTGGTCTCGGGATTGTCCTTACCCCAGTTTTTCTTGTACTTGTAGGTCTCGGAGTTGTAGATACCCTTCTTTTTAAATTCGGCCCAGCCGGCGATCTGGTCACCCTTCTGCTTTTCCTTGCCGTCCCAGACCTTCTGGGAGGAAATTTTGGCTGCTATTTCAGTGAATTCGGCTGCATTAGCCGGTTTTTTCTTCGTTTCCGGATCTTCGAAGGACGCATAGTAGTCGTAAAGATTGGCAAAGCCGCGGGCCTTCAGTTTTTCAGCCAGCAGCCACATGACCTCGATTTCTTCGGCCTTAACCTGCCAGAGCGCCTTGGTAACCGGTTGCTGGATGGACATATGACCATGCAGATTGGCCATATTGGTAATGATCGAGAGGGTTTCTGTAGCTGCAAAGGTGGATGGCAGAACGATATCGGCAAACTGGGTCATTTCTGAAGCGTTGGTGACCATGTGAACAAAGAAGGGGATCTTGGCCATGGCCTGATCCCAACGTTGGGCACCGGTGCAGGAAAAGTTGAAGTTGCTCCAGGTGCTGATGAATACCTGGATGGCGGCGGGGTCCTTGAGCAGGCCGTTGGCAACGTTATTGGTAACCACGCCGACTTTCAGGCTCTCCTTGGTAGTGCCGTCCTTTTCCTTTTTTTTATCGATACCACCCATCAAGGCCGGCATGTCCTTGGCGCCACGGCCGTCGATCTTCTTACCCTTGCCCGATTTCCTGGCCAGCTCATCGACGAAAATATCCTTGATTTCGGGGAACTTCTCGACCGGCACACTGGAGCTCTGGAAAACGCCACCCTCAGTCTCTATCGAACCAAGGATGCCGTTCAATGCGTAGACCGCCATGGAAGCATAGGTGCCGCGCGGGGTCATGCCGACGCCTGGACCCATCCAGACGGCGCAGGCGCTGCCGGCCTTGCCCATGGCGCGGGCCACGCGGATAATCTGTTCCTCGGGGATCAGGGTTTTCCTGGCGGCCCAGGCCGGAGTTTTATCCTTCAGCTCAAGATTCCAGTATTTGACAATACCGTGGGTCTGTTTCTCCACAAAAGCGGCCTCGTCTACCGTTGCCCCGGTCTTGAAGAGGTTTTTTCCATCCTTGAAGTCGCCGACAAACTCCTTGCTCCAGAACCCTTCCGTCAACAACACGTGACCGATGGCTGCGGCCAGGGCTCCGTCCTCGCCCGGCTTGATCGGCAGCCACTCATTGGCCTTGGCCACCGAAGCACTCATGCGGGGATCAACGGCAATCAATGTTCCGCGGTCAAGGATACCGTCAAACTTCGCAATGGCATTGGGTACCTGACGATTGGAGGAGATCGGGTCGCAACCCCAGACCACCAGACACTTGGTCTTGGCCAGATCGTAGTCGCGATAGCCGAAGAAGCCCTGGGTGTAGCCGGAGCCCATCTTTTCGGCCTCGGCGCAGATGGCACTGTGGGAGAAGTAGTTGGGGGTGCCGAAAATCTTTGGAAGAGTTCCATAGCAGAGGTCGGTGGAGGTCGAAGAGTAGCGGCCACGCATGTACATCAGCTTCTCAGGTGTCCCGGCCTTGCGCAGTTCCATCATCTTGTCGGCCACGGTATCCAGTGCCTCATCCCAGCTGATCGGTACGAATTTAGGATCGATACCGCGCCCCTTGGCGGGGTTGGTACGCTTCATCGGCACCTTGATCCGGTCCGGATCATAGGTCTGCTGAATCATCAGATGACCGCGCGGGCAGACAAAACCGCCATTAGCCTTGGAAAGCTGGTTGCCGCGCACCTTGACAATGCGACCTTCCTGAACCAGAAACTCCACCGGGCACCAGGCGGTGCACCCCTGGCAGGTGGAAGCGATCCATTCCGACTTGGGTGCGTCGCCGGCTTTCGCCATGTGATGGGATGCAAAGGCATTCAGTTTTGGCAGCCCCACCGATGCAACGGCAGTAGCAGCGGCGGTAATCTTGAGAAAATCTCTCCGTTTGATTTCCATGTACGCTCCTCCTATTGTTCGATAATTCCAGATATTTAAATCTGCTTTGGCGGATGAAACAGCTAAAAAAACGCCCCGTATTCAATTCTGAAAACGGGGCGTTGGAGAAAATTATACTTTGAACCAGGCTGCCATCCTGTCCAGTTCTCCTGCCAGCTCATTCAAACGGGCTGCCGCTGAGCTGATGTTGTCGGCCGCAGTTTCGGCATCGCGGGTTATGGCTGCAATCTGCTCGACTCCGTGTGATACCTGGCCGGCAACCGCAGACTGCTCCTCGGCAGCCACTGCAATCTGGTTTACAACCGTTACGCTCTGGCTGGATGCTTCAACAATGGCTGCCAGTGAGCCGTTGGCTTCGTGGGCCAGCGTGATACCTTCAGTCACTTTCTCCGTCCCATGCCGCATGGCGGATACAGACCGCTCGGTGTCTTTCTGAATCTGGCCGATGGTGTCGGAAATCTCCCTGGTCGCCTCTGCGGTCTGTTGGGCCAGCTTGCGCACCTCATCTGCTACGACGGCGAATCCACGGCCGGCATCACCGGCCCGGGCCGCCTCAATGGCTGCGTTCAGGGCCAACAGGTTGGTTTGATCGGCAATGTCATTGATGGAGTTAATTATATCGCCGATTCTGGTCGAACTGTCTCCGAGTGCTTCAATAACTTGAGCAGCGTCACGAACCGAGTCGGCAATCTGCTCCATGCCGGTAACGGTGCGAATCACCACTTCCCGGCCTGAAGTGGCACAGGTCAGGGCGTTGCTGGATTCGGTGGCTGCCGTGTGTGCGTTGCGTGCAACATCATCGATGGTCTGTGCCATTTCTGCCATGGCTGATGCTGCCTGGGTCGACTCACTGGATTGCCGGGCGGCACCGGCGGAGAGATCAATTGATTCAGTTGCAAGTTGTTTGGCGCCGCTGTTCAGATCGGCAATGGCACGGCGCAAGCCCTGGGTGATCTCGGCCAGCTTGGCGGTGGCAGCATTGAAGTTCACCGCAAGAGCTCCAAATTCATCTTTGCGATTGTCATCCAGGCGTCCCGAAAAATCGCCGCCGCCGAAGCGCTCCGCCATCTGGGATAGTTCAGTGATCGGCTTGCTGATGGAGCGCAGCACAAGTCCGCTCAGCAGCACGCCGATGATCAGTACCGCCAGCCCCAGAATGGATACGGTTGCAATGTTGGCACGGAAAACCTTGTTGACTGATTTGACTGCCTTTTCCTGCTCGGCCTGGGCCGAAGTCATGCCTTGTTTGCCTTCCTCGCGCTGTGCGTGGAGCAGCTCCTTCAGCTTGACGTTCAAATCTGCAGCCTGTTTCTTGACTGTCAGCACATGTTCGATTGTGTCGGCCACGCCGCCCTTGGCCAGTAGCTGGCCGCGCACTTCATTCAGGGATCCGATCACCCCGGCCACGGCCGCAGCACCGCCACTCTTGGCGTTCTTTGAGCCGCCAACCTTGCCCTGCAGCGCCGTTGCCCTTCCGAAAGCGGCATTCATGGCGCCTTTGACATCGGCCAGTTCCTTGGCATTAGTAACAGTAAAAATATCACGGATCAGACGACTTATTTCCGAGCCTTCGGCGATCAGCTCACTGGAAACGCCCAGGATGCTGCTGGCGCTTCCGGCGCCCTGCAGTGAGGCGTCAAAACGTGTGTCTTCGTGCGAAAAATCATCGGCGGCTTTTTCGACGATATCCCCCATGACTACCGTCATCTGGGCCATGCGCTGGTTGGTCTGGGCCAGGGACTGACTAAACTTCTTGCGTTTTTCATCATCCGCTGCGGACATCAGGCTGCTTTTCTGCGGAATCAGGCCCTCGGCACCGCTGACGCGTTCCTTGACATCCGCTACCCCTTCCAGCAGCGCTTTGGCAGCTGCCGGATCGGCCTTGACCATTTCGCTGCCGGCCAGCTTACGGCTGGCGGCGTTGAACTTGCTGGTGGCAATCGTAAGGGCGGACTTGCTGTCAGCCGCAGCAACCTCCAGCACGGTCTGTTTCAGGTCACTGAGGGCATTGCCGGCATTCTGGACATCGCGCAGCTTTTTGGTGATTTTTTTGACCCCCTGGTTGGAGGCCGAAAGCTGAGTCATGGAGCCGGATTGTGATTTGCGCATGGTGCCGTCCAGTGAGCGGAGCTTCTGGGCAATCTGCTGCAGTTTGCTTTTCATGAGCTGGTCGGCATTGCGGCCGGCCTCTTCGGCCTTAAGGCGCGAATCGGTGACGGTTGTCATCTCTTTCGTGATGGCTGCCAGCTGCTCCACACCTGTGGATGTGTTCGCGTTGGTGAACGAAGCCAGATCTTTTGCCAGGGCAGTCACATTCTCCATCGACTTTTCAACTTCGCTTCTGGCGGAATTAAACTCCGCCATGCTCTGGCTGGCGGACAGCTTTACCAATCCGGAGGTGTGCTCCTGCACAGCCCTTTGCAGATCGATGGTCATCAACTGATAAGGGGTTGAACGCTCGGTAAGGATGTTGAGTTTATTTTTGACAACGTTCATCCCGATCAGGCTGGTGCCGCCGATTGCCAGGATGCCGATTACGGTGACGGCCATGATCAGGTACAGTTTGCTTTTGATGGTCATGCAAGCTCCAACGCGCTTTTTAAAGGTTTAATGGCTAATCAATTCTGCAACAAAAAAAGGACGCCGCGTCAGGCGGCGCCCTTGAAAAAACCCCGGTTTAGTCCTTGATGAACTTCTTGCCCTCGCCGGTGAAGAAATCCACGATTTTCTTGACACCCGGCGATGCCTCACCCTTGGTGATCAGCATCAGCGGACGGCTGATGTTGGGTGTCTCTACAATTTTGACCTTCTCTTTGTTGCCCGGCAGGTTGATGAAGCCCATGCTGACCGCGCCGATACCTTCCGGGAACTGTCCTACGTCTTCAATCTCCTTGCGGGTGGTCTCGACTTCGAGAGCGCCGTCAACATACTTGGTGCCGTCCATGATGGTCTTCTGGAAGACCTTGCGGGTGGCCGAACCCAGGTGTGAGGTGATAACGATGACCGGCAGGTCCGGGCCGCCGACCTTTTTCCAGTTGTCGATGCTGCCGTTGTGCAGCCCTTTAAGCTGCTCCTTGTCCAGTTTGGTAACGCTGTTGGAGGGATTGACGATGACCTTGATGACATCGTTGGTGATGACGTGCGGCTTGAGGTCACCGGTGGCGGTCTTGCCGGAGGCGTCCTTCATGCTTGAAATGGCATCGGCCAACTCTTCCGAAGCCATGCCGGCGTCGCATTTGCCGCCCACCAGGTCTTCCAGGCCATTTCCGGTGCCGTTGCCGACCAAAACAAGATCAATGCCGGTGGCTTTTTTCAGGGCATCCTTGCCAGGCTCCATGATGCGCTTCTGTACGGTAGTGGAACCGTGCAGACGGACGGTTTCAGCTGCTGCAATACCGGCAAAAGAAGTCATGCCTATCAGAGTTACACACCATACCAGAACATTTTTTCGAGTCATTTTTTATCTCCCGTGGTTTGAAATAGCCGTTTGGCGGAATTCTCTGTAATTGAAAACTTATGTTTATCAGGGACAAACAGTTTATAACAATCAGCTCTGTATTGTAAAGCAAGGATTGTGCCTACTTAACAGCTGTCCTGATTGGCATACGACCAATTATTTCTTGATATATCCGCAAAGGCAGATATAATGCTTCTGCATGAAAAAACGAAAAAATGCCTACTCTTTTTCGGCGGAGTTTCGCGCATCCATCACGGCTTTGAAGATCCGACAAGGCTCAAGGGCAGAGAAGATGTCCTGCCCGAATTTCGCCGGGTTCGGGACGATATCAAACAATGGATCAATGACTGTTTAGTAAGTTAGAAGTTCGTTTCTGAACGTTTCTGGCAGAAAAGAAATTCGTTAACGCACTTATCCTGTTTATCAGGGTTCGGAGGTGCATCATGAGTGAACATCTTGCCCGCAAGCTTTCCTTTCTCGACCGATGGCTTACGCTCTGGATTTTTGCCGCCATGGCTTTGGGAGTGGGGCTGGGTTTCTTGGTTCCAGGTACGGAGGGGTTCATCAACTCCTTCCAGGTCGGCACCACCAACATCCCGATTGCGGTTGGCCTGATCCTGATGATGTATCCGCCCTTTGCCAAGGTAAAATATGAGGATATGCCGGAGGTTTTCCAGAACAAGAAGATCCTTGGCATCTCGCTGGTGCAGAACTGGATCATCGGTCCGGCGCTGATGTTTGTGCTGGCGGCACTGCTGCTGCCGGACAAGCCGGAGTATATGGTGGGTTTGATCATGATCGGTCTGGCGCGCTGCATCGCGATGGTGATTGTCTGGAATGAGCTGGCCAAGGGAAATACCGAGTACGCCGCCGGTCTGGTGGCCTTCAACAGTGTCTTCCAGGTGTTGTTCTATAGTGTGTACGCCTGGTTCTTCATTACGGTGCTGCCGCCGCTGGTGGGACTCAAAGGGGTGGTGGTGGATGTCAGTATCCGCCAGATCGCAGAAAGCGTATTCATCTACCTGGGCATTCCCTGTATCGCTGGTGCCCTGACCCGTTTGGTCGGCGTGAAGATCATGGGCAGGGAGCGTTATCACCGTGAATTCGTGCCGAAAATCAGCCCTCTGACCCTGATCGCGCTGCTGTTTACGATAGTTGTCATGTTCAGCCTGAAGGGGAATCTGATCGTTCAGCTGCCGATGGATGTGGTGCGCATCGCCATCCCGCTGGGTGTCTACTTCATTCTCATGTTCCTGGTTTCATTCTGGATGGGTAAAAAAATGGGTGCCGACTACAGCAAAACCACCACACTGGCTTTTACGGCAGCCAGCAACAACTTCGAGCTGGCCATTGCCGTAGCGATTGCGGTTTTCGGTCTCAATTCCGGAGCGGCATTTGCGGCGGTTATCGGTCCTCTGGTGGAGGTGCCGGTCATGATCGGGTTGGTGAATGTTGCCTTCTGGTTTCAGCGCAGATGGTTCGCCGGGAAGATGTCGGTTTAGCGGGGATAATCCGTCTGACCGCCGTCAGGTTGTTTCGGGCTGTTGGAGGCGGAATCTGGGGTGAGAAGGTGTCTGGTGGAAACATTGCGTTATTTTTAGTCAGCTGATGAGTAAATGCTTGCCATAGCAACGAAAACCTGACATAGTGTCAAGCTTCGACGGGCATTTCTGCCCGTCGTTTTATTTTTCAGGAATTGAGGAGTTTTACCGATGCAGGAACGAATTAGAAATATCGCAATTATCGCCCACGTTGACCACGGCAAAACCACGCTTGTGGATGCCATGCTGAAGCACGCCGGTGTGTACCGCGAAAACGAAGCCATCACCGAGCGCGTGATGGATAGCAACGATCTGGAGAAGGAACGCGGCATCACCATCCTGGCCAAGAACCTCTCCATCCATCACGGTCAGTATAAGATCAATATTGTTGATACTCCCGGCCATGCCGACTTCGGCGGCGAAGTTGAGCGTGTTTTGAAGATGGTTGACTCCGTCCTGCTTCTGGTGGACGCTCTGGACGGCCCCATGCCCCAGACCCGCTTCGTGTTAAAGAAATCCCTTGACCTGGGACTTAAGCCGATCGTCGTTATCAATAAAATCGACCGTCCCGGCAGTCGTCCTGACGAAGTCCTCAACATGGTCTTCGACCTGTTCTGCGAGCTGAATGCTTCCGACGACCAGCTGGATTTTCCGGTGGTCTACACCAGCGCCAAGCTCGGTTATGCCAAGCTGGATATCAATGTTGAGTCGTCCAACCTGGAGCCGCTTTTTGCGGTGGTTGAATCCAATGTTCGCCCTCCCAAGGGTGACAGCAATGCACCCTTCCAGATGCTGATCGCCAATATCGATTACAATGATTACATCGGGCGTATGGCTACCGGCCGCATTTTCAACGGTAAGGTCCGGTCCGGCGAAACGGTCGCCATGATCAAGGCTGACGGTACGGTCTCCAAGGGGCGTATCTCCAAGCTGCTCGGCTACGAAGGTCTCAAGCAGGTTGAAATCGAGGAAGCCGGCACCGGCGATATCGTGACCGTGGCCGGATTTGATGAAATCAGCATTGGTGAAACCCTGGCCTCGGCCGAGAACCCGATCGCGGTTCCCTACGTCTGCATTGATGAACCGACTCTCTCCATGAACTTCATGGTCAATACCTCTCCTTTTGCCGGTCGTGAAGGCAAGTGGGTCACTTCGCGCAACATCCGCGAGCGCCTGACCAAGGAGCTGCGTGTCAATGTCTCCCTGCGGGTCGAAGATACTGAAAGTGCCGATACGTTCCGGGTTTCAGGCCGGGGCGAGCTGCATCTGTCGATCCTGATCGAAAACATGCGACGTGAAGGTTTCGAGCTGGCTGTTTCCAAGCCCGAGGTTATTGTCAGGGTCAAGGACGGAGTCAAAACCGAGCCGATGGAATACCTGGTGGTGGATGTGGCTTCCGAATTTCAGGGTGCCATTATCGAGAAGATGGGGCCACGCAAGGGCGAGATGGTCGCCATGGCCCCCATGGGCGAGATGGTCCGTCTGGAGTTTGTCATTCCGGCCCGCGGCCTGATCGGTCTGCGCGGCGAGGTGCTGACAGATACCCGTGGTACTGCAGTCATGACCCATACCTTCCACGAGTACGCCCCTTACAAAGGTGATATCCCCGGTCGCAAAAACGGCGTGCTGATGGCCATGGAGCATGGCGAGACCACCGCCTATGCGCTGGATGCCCTGCAGCCGCGCGGAACGCTGTTCATCGGGGCCGGCGTTGAGGTCTACGGCGGCATGATCATCGGCCAGCACAACAAGGATAACGATCTGGACGTCAACCCCTGCAAGGGTAAGAAGCTGACCAACGTTCGTGCTTCCGGCACTGACGATGCCATCAAGCTGACTCCTCCGCGACTTATGACGCTTGAGCAGGCGCTGGAATTCATTGCTGATGACGAATTGGTTGAGGTTACGCCCCTGTCAATCCGGCTCCGCAAGAAAGAGCTTGATCCCACCAGGCGCAAGCGGGCAACCAAAGGGTAGGCTTTAGCAAATAATATGTAAGTCAAAATGGCCGGGGAGACAATCCCCGGCCATTTTTTTATAAAAGAAGTTGGAAAGAGACAGGCAGGTGCTGTTACTTTTTCTTATTCAGAACGACAAACTGGCTGTTAGGCTGATGCCGTTGATGGCAGCGATTACATCTCTCTGCGGGATGCGCTGTTGTTCTTCCGGTTTAAATTGGTCCGCCGGCAAGTTGTACGCAACTACCAGTCTTGCGTAGCCGCGCTGAATCATAAAATCACCTTTCTCATCAAGCTTGATTCTGAATCTTTGCCGGTTGTTGGCGGGATTGTCGTACGGGCTTGCGGCTATTTTCCCCGGACTGCGGAAAAGTACCAGCGCTTCGGCTGATGCGGGTGTTGCGGGCATTGAAATCAGAGCAGATGCCAGGATGGAAATTGCTGCGATACTTAAAATTGTTCGAGGATGCCGGACCTTCATAATCTCCCCCTTTCACGGGCGTTGCGCGTCTCGGCGCAACGTGAGGCGACAAAAAAACGGGTCGCCATCTCGTTGAGATATTTCGGCGACCCGGCTGTCTCGGGGAGACCCTTGGGCTTTCCGTCCCATCCTCGCGGATGGTTTAGTAGTATCGTTATCCCGCTGTAATCTGTGTTTACACATAACAGCAATTTTTATGCCTGCTGCACTCTCTGGGACGGTGATGAATAATAACAGGATGATAGCGTTATATCGATGTCCAGCTTATACGGGTATATGACGTTAATCGACGTTATTTGACTGTTTAATGCCGTTTTTTGTCGACAACCTCCTGGTGTGTAGACCATGCAGTTTGATGATGCCGCTGATGTTGATCTCCAGCAAGTAATCAGTGATTTTTGACCGTTTGGGTGATATAGTGCCGGTACATTTAAGGACTTTCCAAGCGGAGCATTGCACATGGCACAGCAAAAGATCTATCTGGTAGGGGCGGGCATCACGGGCTGGGAAGGTTTTGCCTCCAAGGCACTGGAAATCATCGGCAAGTCCGATGTTCTGATCGGTCATCAACGGCATCTGGACATATTCCCCGACTTTGCCGGCGAAAAGAGAGTTCTGGGCGATCTCTCCGGACTGATGGACTTTCTCAAGCAGACCGAGCTTCGGGTAGTTGTTCTGGCATCAGGCGATCCGACCTTTTTCGGCGTGTCGCGCTTCCTGCTGCGTAATCTCCCTAAAGAGCGGATCGAAATATTCCCCAACGTCACCAGCATGCAGTACGCCTTTGCCCGCATCAAGGAGCCATGGGACGACGGCATCTTCGTTTCTGTGCACGGACGCGGCATGCACCCCGCCGTGGACAAGATCATTGCCGCCGAAAAAGCCTGCGTCCTGACCGACAAGACCAATACTCCGGCTGCGATTGCCGCCGAACTGATCGAGCGCGGAGCTGAAGGTTATGAGGCCTGGCTGTGCGAAGATCTGGGCATGCCGACCGAAAAATTTACCAAGACCACCGTGCGCGGGCTTCTGGAAATACAAGCCTCGGAATTGAACATCCTGATCCTGATCCGCACCTATGAACCTAATCTGGTTCATTATCCGCTGATCGGCATTAACGACGACGAATTCCATACTTCCAAAAAACTGATTACCAAGCAGGAGGTGCGGGCCGTGACGCTGGCCAAGCTGCAGCTGCAGGATGATCTGGTGTTTTGGGATATCGGCGCCGGCAGCTGCTCGGTTTCCATCGAGGCCTCCAACCTGATGCCGAACGGACGCATCTTTGCCGTGGAGAGGAATCAGCAGTGTATCGGTTTCATAAACGAAAACCTGAAAAAGTTCTGCGCCCGCAATATCAAGCTGATTGAGGCCTTCGCTCCGGAAGGGCTGGAAGATCTGCCGGATCCGGACCGTGTTTTTATCGGCGGGGCCGGCGGCAAGCTCGACGAGATCATCGACACGGTTTCCCTGCGGCTCAAGTCGGAGGGGGTGGTGGTGATCAACGCCGTGACCCTCGACACCCTCACCAGGGCGGTGGAATTCCTGGAGGATCATGGATTCACAGTCGAGGCGACCTGTGTCAATATCGCCAAGACCCGCAACCTGACCGAATACAAGATGTTCGAGGCCCAAAACCCGGTTTATGTGATTTCTGCCCGGAAAGGGAGCGAATAGTGGCAATGATACATGCAGTCGGCGTCGGCCCGGGTGATCCGGATCTTCTGACCCGCAAGGCGGAGCAGGTACTGCGGCGGGCGGACGTGATCCTGGCACCGGTTTCCAATCCATCAGAGGCTAGTGTGGCACTGGGTACGATCCGCGAATTCATGGATGAAAGCCGTCAGCAGATCATTGTCCACCAGTTCCCGATGACTTCCGACCGGGCCCGGCTTGTTCCCGCCTGGCAGGAAGCGGCAGAACTGATTGCCGGACATGCCGAAGCCGGGCGCGAGGTGGCCTTCATAACCATCGGCGACCCGCTCTTCTATTCCACCTTCATCTACCTGCTTCGAATTCTGCGTGAACAATGGCCGCATCTGCCGGTTGATATCGTGCCGGGAATCTCAAGCATCAACGCCGCTGCTGCCCAGGCTTCTCTCCCTCTGGTGGAATCCGAGGAAAAGATGGCGGTCGTGCCGGCCACGGCAGGAATCGAGCAGATAGCTTCTGCTCTGGCGCACTTCGAGACGGTCGTGCTGTTGAAGGTCAAGCCGCTCTATGCCGATATTCTGGAACTTCTGCGCCAAACCGGCCGCCAGCGGAGCACCGTCTTTGTGGAGCGTGTCGGCAGTCCCCGCCAGAAGATATTGACCGATTTTGCCGAAATATCGGCTCATGCCCCGGATTACCTGTCGCTGTTGATTGTCAAGCAGCCATGTTCCTCGTAAAGCTTGCCCTCTCTAACCTGATCATCATCGCCTGCGTACTGATCGGCAAGCGCTTCCCATCACTGGGAGGGCTGATCGCCACCATGCCGCTCACCAGTCTGATCGTACTGCTCTGGCTGGCAAGCGACAATCCCGTAGATAAAAGAATATAGTGCCACTCGGGTATTTTGAGACAAGTATCACTTAGGTTGTTTTTATGGGTGTTGTAAGCATGGGTTAAAAAACCCGACACCTTTCGGTAACGGGTTTCTTAAAGTGATTTGTTAGTAACATCTACTTGGGCAGTCTCCGTTTTCTCCATGCAGCAATTCCGATAAGACCACCGCCCAAAAGCAGAATAGTAGAAGGTTCAGGAACAGGATTGATTTCAGTTGGGGTGTCGGAGAAAGAGCCACCCTGAATGAAAACACCTGAATCTAGTACGGTGTCTCCAGAGTCGGCAATAGCGATATCAATGTGATGAGTCCCTGCCGTAAGGCCCAATGCTGTCGCAGTCAGAACAGTGGTTAACCCGTCGTACTGAGTATCGATTGGTCCGGGTGAATTGTTTCTGTAAAATCCAGAGTTACTACCTAGGTTGACATTGTTGATGGAAACCGGTGTACTCGTGCCCGGGATTAAAGCAATATTCGCTCCATCAAGAAAAAAGGCAAACACGTCGTTATATGCCGAGCCGACCCACTCATTGTATTCTTCCGATGCGAAAACATAGTTGAAAAAGAGATTTCCACCTGCAGAGTTGAAGTCGAAGGAAAGCATGGTGGCATCATGAGTTGAATAACCGGGAATAAGGGCGTTGAGAGAAGCCAGGCCTGACGTACCGTTGGAGACACCGGCACTGCCACTATTATTTGGACCTTGGGCGACCGACGCTCCGCCCGAAGTCAGGATAATGCCGCTGCTTATCCCGATGTTCCCGCCGCTGGTAAAGGTGCCTGCGCTACCTGCGGCACCGGTATAGGTGGCATTGCTAATTGTTATACCTGAGCCCAGAATGTTTGTGGCAAGGGTATTCGCGTCGTTGGTAGTGGTGACAGAGAGAGCAAAAGCATTGGCTGCTAATGCAAGCGTGCTAAGCAAAAGTCCCGACAAAATTTTTGTTTTCATAACGTCCCCCTTATTTTGATGTTTGAACTTCCTGAAAACTGAATCTATTGATTAAAACCCATTTGAAATCTGTAATGCTAATTCTGTGCCATGGTTGTATGTGTCTGTTTACAGCGTGTTTTATTGTAAGATGGTAAGCGGAATGATGTAGGTGTAAAGTTTGTCGACAATTTAAAATGATGTTATAGATGGTTTATGCCACGCTAGCATAAGGTAGATGCGTCAGTTAGTCTTTCACGTTGTAAAAAAAAACGACAGTGCCAGGAATAAGACTTACTGGGGTATACACTTCGTTAGCGCACATCACTACTGTCTGGTAAACTTTGATTGCAGAGCCATAAGAGTGCGATAGGGTCAAGAGAGGGTGCAATATAGTGCTTGGCTCTAAAATCACTATTCTTGGGCCAGTGAGGGAGAGCTTTATTAAAAAACTGATTGTCGGCTACACCGAAGGAGTACTATGGGGGATCGGGCCGACGATTCTATTCTTTATGGCCGCGTTTATTTGTCTGCGCAGGGGAATGGAACTGCCGGCGGCACTGGCGGTCGGAGGGGTTCTCTGGCTGGGCGGAGCATTGCTGCACCAGTGGGTGCTGCGTTAACTGCTCTCCTGCAGTTCTGCAACATATTTTGCAAATAAACCATCCAGCGGCGCACTTACCCGAAGTTCCTTCCCCCTTCCATCCAGGAAAATCATTTCAGCGCAATGCAGCATCATCCGTTCGGCTGGTGTGTTGCCGTAGGTTGGATCACCGACAATCGGCATTCCACCGTATTCCAGATGCACCCGGATCTGGTGTGTGCGTCCGGTCAGGGGCCTGGCTTCCACCAGCGAAAATTCGCCGTTAGATGACAGCAGCCTGAATTCAGTCACGGCTGAGCGTCCGCCGTCAACAATGCCGTATCTGGCCGAAGCGATCTTGCCGATCGGGGCATCCACGGTCCAGGTGTCCTGATCTGGGCGACCTTTGACCAGCGCCAGATAACGCTTGTCCACGTCTCCGTCGTGAAAGCGCTTTGACAGCCAGGCTGCTGCCGGCTTGTGCTTGGGAAACAGCATGGCTCCCGAGGTGCCGCGGTCCAGGCGGTGAACCACGCGGGCAGTTTCATTGCTGCCTTGTGTTTTGAAATACTCGGTCACCCAGTATTCCAGCGTTCCTTTAAGCTGATAGGGAGTGCGCTGGGTGTTGATTCCGGCCGGTTTGTTGACCGCGATCAGGTCGGCGTCTTCATATAAAAGCGCTTCCGGCGGAAGCTGCAGTTCGCAGAAACGTCCCGCTTCCATCACACCGATTTCGAAAGTATCCCCGGTTTTCACACTGCGTGAAGCGACCCGCACCATGGCGGCGTTCAGCGCGCAGCCGCCGCGGTCGATGATCCGCCTCGCCTCGGATTTGCTGATGCCGCTGCAAAGGGTGGCGATAGCGTCGTCAAGTCGCATGCCGTTATGTTCATTGCCGATAGTTTTTTTGATTATCATGCTACCGTAGTAACCTGTTTACGTGCTGATATCAAACAAAATCCCTGTGGCGAAAGCACGCCGTTTCTGTTAATCTCTGCATCCATGACGATATCCACCATTACAGAAATACCGCTGCTGCGCGGTCCGGTTGCGCTTTCACACCTGTTGTCGAGGAGTTTTGTGCGTCCCGGCGACAAGGCGGTTGACGCCACCTGCGGCAATGGTCACGATACACTGCTGCTGGCTGAACTGGTTGGCACTCATGGACATGTCTGGGGCTTTGACATTCAGCTGCAGGCCGTCACCGAGACCGCCCGAAAGCTGGCAGAGGCCGGCCTGTCAGAACGCGTAACCCTGCTGCATTCGGGACATGAGTCTCTTTCCGGGTATCTGGCCGTGCCGGTACAGTTCGTTCTGTTCAACCTGGGCTACCTGCCGGGCGGGGACCGCTCTATCATCACCCGACCTGAAACAACCGCTGTTGCTCTGCAGAAGTCGCTGGAGCTGCTTGTCCCGGGTGGTGTCACAATGGTGACGCTCTACCCCGGCCACAACGGCGGCGACGAAGAGCGACAGCTGGTTGACGGCTGGGCGGCTGCTCTCGATCCAAAAAAATATTTTTCATGGCGCATGGGGCAGATGAATGTGGCCCCCGATGCCCCCTACTGCATCATCGTCCAGAAGGCTCTCTGAAATGCTGTCCAAGCTGCTCCCGTTTATTATCATACTGCCGGCTCTGGCATACTCACTGATTTCGCTGGTCTGTGCGGCAAGGTATTTCAGGGGGCAAGGGTCAAGAGCCAAGTTTCGGAAAAAGGCTATTGAAGTTAACTCGTCCCTTGCCTTGACCACGCCTGGCGTCACGATCCTCAAGCCGGTCAAGGGGATGGACGCCGGCAGTTACGACAACTTTGCCTCTTTCTGCCGCCAGCATTATTCAGGTGCGCTTCAGCTGATCTTTGCAGCGGCGTCACCGGATGATCCGGTCATTCCGGTCATAGAACAGCTTATCTCCGATTTTCCGGAACACGACATTTCTCTGTCGGTCAATCCGGCCATTCACGGGCCGAACTACAAAGTTTCCAATCTGATCAACGCTTTTCCCAAGGCCCGACACGACATCATTATCGTCTGCGACAGTGATATACGTGTTGAACCTGATTATCTGCAATCGGTCACCGGTCATTTCTCTGATCCTGAAGTCGGTCTGGTTACCTCGCTGTACCGGACATCATCAGTGCCCGGTGTCGCCACTGCGCTGGAGGCAACCGGCTTTACCGCCGAGATGATTCCCAATGTGCTGGTGGCACTGCAGCTGGAGGGGCTCTCATTTGCCTTGGGCGCTTCCATGGCGGTCCGGCGCGAAGCGCTGGAATCAATCGGCGGTTTCCATGCGCTGGCCGACTATCTAGCCGATGACTATCAGCTTGGCAATAAAATCCATCTGGCTGGCTGGCGGATTGCTCTGGACAGTTGTTTTGTGGAAAGCATGGTAAAGGCTGAAAACTTGATGTCGGTGCTTTCCCGTCAGCTGCGCTGGGCTCGTACTATGCGGGTCAGTCGCCCGGGCGGATATCTGGCCTCCGGCATCACGCTCCCCTTTCCGGCGGCGCTTCTGGCCACGCTGATCGCACCCTCCCCGGCTCTGGCATTGTCTGCCGCAGGATCGCTGTACGCTGTGAGGATGCTGGTCTGCACCATTCTCAGTCGATCTTTCGTAGGTGATGCACTCTTTCCCCGCTGGCTCTGGCTGCTTCCGTTGCGGGACATGCTGGCCTTCTTTACCTGGGCCTTATCTTTTCTGGGCAACCGGGTAGAATGGCGAGGCAGCCGCTTTTTACTAAGTCCAGGCGGAAAAATAGAGGAGCTGGTTTGATTCACATCTCAGTTTGCTACAAAACAGCCGTAACCGGCCATCCGGCATGAAAATTACCCTGTTAACCCACCACAAGGAGTTCGGCAAACGTTCAAATACGGGGCAGCTGGTTCTGGAAGTGCTCGGAGAAGCTGCCGAGCAGATCCGCTGGGACCGCATGAATCCTCCCGCCGGACTGCTGGAGGAGATCAAGGCTGGCGGAGTTGCCCTGGTTTACCCCGGAGCTGAAGGTCCGGACGACTACGATCTGACCGGAATAGATCACTTTATATTCATCGACGGAACCTGGCACGAGGCGCGCAAGATACACCAGAGAAGCCCGTACCTGCAGAAAATCCGCCGCATCGGCCTGAAGCCTTCCGGAAAGTCGGCCTATAACCTTCGGAAAAATCAGAAGGAAGCCTGTCTGTGTACCGCCGAATGCGTGATAGAAATTCTGCGCAGCAAGGGAAATATGGAAGAGGCGGAGCGGCTGCAGGAGGGTTTTCTGTCCTTTATCAGGCCGCCCGGGGTTCTGCGCGGCGAAGTGCAGGGGCATTAACAGGTTGTCTGTAATCAGAAAAACAGATTGACATCTGGGGAGTATTAACGATAAAACGGAATGAACATTCATTCTGTTGAAAGGATTGAGTATGGCAAAAACAGATAAACGAGATGAAGTTGTTAAAGCCGCTTTGGAGCTTATCGCCGAGCATGGCTTTCATGGCGCCCCCATGGCGATGATCGCAGAGCGGGCCGGGGTAGGGGCCGGGACGATCTATCGCTACTTCGAGAACAAGGATGTAATGATCAGCGAACTCTTTCAGGAAGTGGAAGATCGGAGCTATCCGGTTATACAGCAGGGATACATTGCGGAAAAGCCGATCCGGGAACGATTTCTACATCTTTGTACGTCGCTGCTGCACTATTTTATCGAAAACCCCCTTGATTTTAAGTTTCTGGAGCAGTTTTTCAATTCACCATACGGTGTTGAGCATCGCCGTGACAAAATAATGGGCAAAAAAGCGGGGTGTGATGTTTTCCGCGAACTTTTTGACGACGGTATTTCCCAGCAGGTAATGAAGGATCTGCCCATTGTCATTCTCTTTGATCTGGCATTTGGGCCCATTCTGGCCGTGGCCCGGGACCACATTCTCGGATTTATAGCATTGGATGAGGTTTTGATTACCTGGACTGTTGAAGCGTGCTGGGATGGTGTCAGGAGATAAACAAAAACTTCGCTCTGCCGTGTGTTTTACTATGTCAATACAGAATGAACATTCATTCTTATAATAATCCAAGAGGTGTCTATGCAAACCATCCAGGGAACAAAATTGATTGCCGCAGCCGGAATTCTGGCCGTCGGCCTGATGACAGCCTCATGCTCCAAGCCGCCCCAGGCGCCGCCAAAGGCAGGCCCGCCCGAAGTCGGGGTAGTGGAGGTAAAGCCCCAGCGTGTGGCGATTACGACCGAACTGTCGGGCAGAACATCGGCTTTCATGGTTGCCGAAGTTCGGCCCCAGGTGGGCGGGATCATCCAGAAGCGTGTTTTTACCGAGGGCTCCGATGTCAAGGCCGGACAGGTGCTGTACCAGATTGATCCCGCCGCATATCAGGCTGCCTTTGCCAGCGCCAGGGCGGCTGAGGCCAGATCCGAGGCCAACCTTATTCCGGCCAGGCTCAAAGAAGAACGCTACCGGGATCTTGTTAAGATCAAGGCAGTCAGCCAGCAGGACTTTGATGATGCCCATGCCGCACTGAAGCAGGCAGAGGCGGATGTGGCCGCCACCAAGGCAGCCGTGGAGACCGCCCGGATCAATCTGGCCTACACCAAGGTGACCGCCCCGATCTCCGGACGGATCGGCCGTTCCACCATCACCGACGGTGCGCTGGTAACCGCCAGCCAGCCTGTGGCCCTGGCCACCATTCAGCAGCTTGGTTCCGTGTACGTGGATGTTACCCAGTCCAGCGCCGAGTTGCTGAAGCTCAAGCAGAACCTGGCCAGCGGACTGATTAAAAACAGCGGAGCGGCCCAGGCTCGGGTCAAGCTGCTGCTGGAAGACGGCAGCGCCTACCCCCTGCCGGGTGTCCTGAAATTCTCGGAAGTTACAGTTGACCCGAGTACCGGTTCTGTCACCCTGCGGGCTGTTTTCCCCAACCCGAAGCAGACTCTGCTGCCTGGCATGTTTGTGCGTGCCATTCTGGAGGAAGGTGTCAGCGAAAATGCCATCCTGGTGCCCCAACGCGGAGTAACCCGTAATCCGAAAGGTGAAGCCATGGTGATGGTGGTTGGCGCGGAGGAAAAGGCGGAACCAAGACTCATCAAAGTTGTCCGGACCATTGGCGACAGCTGGCTTGTGAATGACGGATTGAAAGCTGGAGATCGCATCATCCTGGAAGGGCTGCAGAAAGCGCGACCGGGAACGCCGGTCAAGGCTGTTCCCTTCGGCAGCGCTCCGACAGCCCCTCCCGCAGCCGCTCCACAGCCTGCTGCAGCTAAAAAATAAAGGAGCATCACCATGCCTAAATTCTTCATCAATCGCCCGATCTTTGCCTGGGTGATCGCCATAATGGTCATGCTGGTCGGTCTTCTGGCGGTCAAGAAGCTGCCGGTCTCCCAGTATCCGCCGATCGCGCCGCCGCAGATCGCCATCAACGCCGTGTACCCTGGTGCCTCGGCCCAGACCGTGCAGGATACGGTCACCCAGGTTATCGAACAGAAGCTGAACGGCATTGACAACCTGATCTACATGTCGTCCACCAGCGACTCGGCCGGAGCGGTCAGCATTACCCTGACCTTCAAGGCCGGAACCGATCCCAACATCGCCCAGGTGCAGGTTCAGAACAAGCTGCAGCTGGCCGTGCCGCTGCTGCCGCAGATCGTCCAACGCTCGGGAATCCAGGTGGTCAAGTCCACCCGGAACTTCCTGCTGATCGTCGGCCTCGTCTCTGAAGACGGCTCACTGGACCGTAATGGACTGACTGACTACATGGTCTCCAACCTTCAGGATATCGTCAGTCGTCTGGAGGGTGTCGGTGAATTGATGGTGTTCGGCACCCAGAATGCCATGCGGATCTGGCTGAACCCTGACAAGCTGAACAGCTACCACATGACCACCAACGATGTGCAGACCGCGCTGCAGGCCCAGAATGTCCAGGTGTCGGCCGGACAGTTCGGCGGCACCCCTGCCAATAAGGGCCAGCAGCTCAATGCCACCATCAACGCCCGGACCCTGCTTCAGAGTCCGGAACAGTTCGATGCCATCGTCCTGCGCACCAACTCGGACGGCTCCACGGTCCGGCTCAAGGATGTGGCCGAAAGCAAAATCGGCACCGAGAGCTATGAGATGCAGTCATTCTACAACGGCAAACCGTTGGGTGGCATGGCGATCCGTCTGGCGTCCGGAGCCAATGCGCTGGAAACCGGCAACCGGATCAAGGCCAAAATGGCGGAGCTGGAGAAATACATGCCGCCCGGCATGAAAGTGGTTTATCCCTACGACACGACCCCCTTCGTCAAGATTTCCATCGAGGAGGTCTTGCGCACTCTGGTTGAGGCGGTCTTTCTGGTCTTTATCATCATGTTCCTGTTCCTACAGAACATCCGTGCCACCCTGATCCCGACCATCGCGGTGCCGGTGGTTCTGCTGGGCACCATGGGGGTACTGGCAGCCTGCGGGTACTCGATCAACACCCTGACCATGTTCGCCCTGGTAATTGTCATCGGCCTGCTGGTTGACGACGCCATCGTCGTCGTCGAAAACGTGGAGCGCATCATGACCGAGGAAGGTCTTCCGCCCAGGGAGGCAACCATCAAGTCCATGGGGCAGATCACCAGCGCCCTGTGGGGGATTGCGACAGTTCTGACGGCAGTCTTCCTGCCCATGGCCTTTTTCCCCGGCTCCACCGGCGTCATCTATCGCCAGTTTTCCATTACGATCATCTCGGCCATGATCCTGTCGGTGCTGGTAGCCATGATACTGACGCCGGCCCTCTGCGCAACACTGCTCAAGCCGGTTGAAAAGGGGCACCACCCCGGCGAGACCGGCTGGTTTGCCGGGTTCTTCCGCTATTTCAATCGCGTATTTGAGTTCTGTCGACGCAATTACGAGGGGATCGTCGGCCGCTCCTTCAACAAGCCGGTACGCTATCTGGTCGTGTATGGCGCCATTGTGGTCGTCATGGCATACGTCTTTCTGCGTCTTCCCACGTCATTTCTGCCTGATGAGGATCAGGGATTCATTATCTGCCAGGTCCAGCTGCCGGCCGGTGCCACCCAGGAACGGACCATCCAGATCATACGAAAGCTGGAACAGCATTTCATGGAGAAAGAATCAAAATCAGTGGAAGGGGTGATTACCCTGGCAGGGTTCAGCTTTGCCGGTCGGGGCCAGAACATGGGGCTGGCCTTTGTCCGGCTCAAACACTGGGACCTGCGCAAGGGTAAGGATCAGAAGGCGTCGGCTATTGCCGGCCGGGCCATGGGAGCCTTCTCGCAGTTCAGGGACGGACTAGCCTTTGCCTTTTCTCCGCCGGCGGTACTGGAACTGGGCGTGGCCAACGGCTTCGACCTTCAGCTGCAGGATCGCGGCGGACTGGGGCATGAAAAACTGATGGAGGCCCGCAACCAGCTGCTGGGCATGGCCATGAAAAACAAGAAACTTGTGGCGGTGCGTCCTAACGGTCAGGATGACTCGCCCCAGTTCAAACTGGACATTGACGATGTGCGGGCCGGCGCTCTGGGTGTTTCCCAGGCGGATATCAATACGACCCTTTCTACCGCATGGGGCAGCACCTATGTCAATGACTTCATCCAGAACGGGCGCGTCAAGAAGGTCTATCTCCAGTCCGATGCCAAATACCGCATGCTGCCGGAGGATATCGGTCGCTGGTATGTGCGCAACAACAAGGGGGAAATGGTGCCCTTCTCTGCCTTTGCCACCGCCCGCTGGCAGTTCGGATCGCCCCGCCTGGAACGCTACAACGGTATTCCGTCCGTAGAGGTTCTGGGGCAGGCCGCACCCGGGATCAGCACCGGCGAAGCCATGCAAGAGGTGGAAAAGATGGTGGCCCAGCTGCCGCCGGGAATCGGTTACGAATGGACCGGCCTCTCCTACGAGGAGAAGAATGCCGGGGCCCAGGCCCCGGCGCTCTACGCCATCTCGCTGCTGGTGGTATTCCTCTCCGTGGCGGCATTGTACGAAAGCTGGACGATCCCGTTCGTCAACCTGCTGATGCTCCCTCTGGGGCTGGTAGGGGCGGTAGTTGCAGTCAAATTACGGGTGTTCCCCAACGATGTCTATCTTCAGATCGGGCTTTTGACCACCATCGGTTTGTCCACCAAAAACGCCATTCTGATCATCCAGTTCATCAAGGAACAGATGCATCAGGGGCATGAACTGGTCGAGGCTACCCTGACGGCGGTCAGGATCAGGCTGCGGCCGGTTATCATGACCTCGCTGGCGTTCTTTTTCGGAACCCTGCCGCTGGCCCTGACCAAGGGTGCCGGCGCCTCAGCCCAGAACGCCATCGGCACCGCCGTCACCGGCGGCCTGCTCTCGGCGACCTTTATCGACCTGATCTTCATTCCGTTTTTCTTTGTGCTGGTGTCACGGATGTTCGGAAAGAAAAAATATGTAAATCCACCAGTACAGCCTGATGCTTTCGTCAAACAACCGGAGGCCAACTGATATGAAACGAAACCTTTTGAAGCCGCTCATTGCAGTAATATTTACACTGGCCGGATGTTCAACCATGGCGCCGAAATACACCCAGCCGGTCGCGCCGGTTCCGGGTGCCTGGCCCACTGGCCCGGCCTACAGGGAGGAAGCTCCCGCAGCCGAAGTGAAACCGCTGGCTGATATCCCCTGGCAGGAGTTCTTCATTGATCCGCATTTGCGCAGGCTGATCAAGCTGTCACTGGAATACAACCGCGATCTGCGGGTGGCGGTGCTCAATATCGAACGGGCCCGGGCCCAGTACCAGATCCAGGGTGCCGACCTGCTGCCGAAGGTTGACGCATCGGCCGGTGCGAATTTTCAGCGCATCGCCGAAGATTTTTCCGGCAACGGACACGCCAAAATAGTTGATCAGTACAATGTCGGGCTGGGAGTCAGCTCGTACGAGCTCGATCTGTTCGGCCGCGTGCGCAGCCTCAAGGATCAGGCTCTCGAACAGTATCTGGCCACCGAACAGGCCCGCCGCAGCGTTCAGGTCAGCCTGGTCTCACAGGTGGCAAGCGGCTACCTGAGCCTGGCAGCCGACCGGGAGCGCCTGCAGCTTGCCAAAGACACTCTGGTAAGTCAGCAGCAGTCGTATAATCTGATCCGGAGCCGATTTGAGGCCGGGATAACTTCCTCGCTGGTGCTGAATCAGGCCAGATCCAGCGTAGATGCGGCACGGCTCGACATAGCCCGCTACACAACGCTGGTAGCCCAGGACATTAACGCCCTTAATCTGCTGGTCGGCTCGGCATTTTCGACCGGCATGCTGCCGCATACACTGTCCGAAACCGTGACCTCAGTCAAAGAGCTGTCTCCCGGCATGCCATCGGTTGTGCTGCTCAGTCGTCCCGATATTCTGCAGGCCGAAGAACAGCTGAAGGCGTTTAACGCCAATATCGGCGCGGCCCGGGCGGCTTTTTTTCCTCGCATCACACTGGTTTCCAGCATCGGTTTCGGCAGCGACGACCTGGCCGGACTGTTTCAGCCCGGTTCCTTTGCCTGGAAGTTTGCGCCGCAGATTTCCCTGCCGATTTTTGACGGCGGCAGCAACAAGGCCAACCTGAAAGTGGCCGAAGTGGACCGCGACATTGCCGTGGCCCGCTACGAAAAAGCGATTCAGACTGCCTTCCGAGAAGTGGCCGATACACTGGCGCTGCGGGGGACCATTGACGAACAGCTGGCGGCCCAGCAGTCGCTGACCAATGCCTCCGGCGAAAGCTATAACCTTTCCCAGGCCCGTTTTGAGAAAGGGGTGGACGGTTATCTGACCGTGCTTGATTCGCAGCGTTCGCTGTACGCTGCCCAGCAGAATCTGATCGGGGTTCGCCTGGCCCGACTGGCTAATCTGGTGACGCTCTACAAGGTTTTGGGTGGGGGAGCATAGTGATAACGAATACCTGAGAGAGGATTCAGATGCAGATCAGCCGGCAAAATACCCGGCCAGTGTTGAAAAATATCACATAGGAAATACAAAAAAGGAGCTACACCATGAGTAAAACAGAAGTAAGTGAAGAAATCCTCCGAAATTTTCATCTGTTCTGGGACAACTTCCCTTTCCCTGTCATGCTGGTTTATAAGGACAGAACAATTATCGACCATAATACGGCCGGCAACAAGGTGGGATACATACCCGGCAGTCGTTGCTCTGATATCGGCAGCAAGGAAGATCATAAAGGATGTCAGGCAAACCACGCTCTCCGGGAGCAGACCGCAAAACGGGTTGTCGGCTATGTCGCCCCTGCCGAGGCCGTCTTCGATTCTTACTGGATACCGCTTGCCGGTAGCGAGGATTTTTACCTTCACTTCTTTACAGACATAACCGAGTTTGCTGCGGAGCGCCTGTTCCCATCCAAGTGTGACAGCGACAGCTCAGGGTGCAGTTCCTGTAATTGCGGGTAAGTTGGTTGGCTCACCGGGTGGTTAGTATCAGCGCAATAGCAACAGTAAGGGGTTTTGACATCAGTCTTAACCCCTTTTTTATTTCATTGCAAAGTTATCACTATGCACCATTGATAATTTTGTTACTTTGTTGGAAATCGGTCTGCATGCCGAACTGACCGATTTGATACGACGCAGATTTAAAGGGAAAAATACCATGGCGCGCCAGGATCTTGAACCATTAATGGGCAGTCGTGCCCGTGTCTCGGAAATTTTCAACCACCGGCGCGGGCTCACGCTTACGATGATCCGCAATCTTCACGACAAGCTGGGCATACCCGCCGAGGCTCTAATCCAGCCGGCAACTTTGCGTCATGTTTGATGTATCTCGTTGGCTGTGTACTTGGTAAATTGAGTAAAGCTGCTATTACGATGTTTTTTTAATGTTCACTGTCTAAATATCTGAATTGGGTTGATGAGCAGTTCACGCGCGCGTATGAACTGCTCGTCAACGAGTTGAACTTGAATACCATAAAATTAAGAAGGCGACCAATCGGTCGCCTTCTTGTGATCGTCACTTCTGAAAGTCATCAGTTTATTCCGTTATCGAAAGTATTTCTCCACCTTGAAAATTTTGTATGGTCCCGGTGGATTCGTGCCTCGGTGGATCTGGGAGGTCGTGATGTAGATGCTCCCGTCGGGGCCGAGGGCAAAGCTGTCCGGCCAGGCCAGTTCCGGGCTCTGCACCACGATCACGGGATTGCCGCCGGGGGTGACAGCCTTGATGGCGCTTTCTTCAAGAGACGAAATATATATTCGGTTGTCAGGGCCGAAAAGCAGGCCATCCGCAGCGCCGGTCTGTCCCAAAGATTCTACAGTTGCAGCCAGTTCCTGCTCAGGCAAACGAGTGTCGCGCAGCCAGCGGGTTTCGATGCGATAGAGTGTGCGGCCTGTGAGGGCCTGGTAGTAGAGGTACTCCCCTTCAAGGTCGAGGGCGATGCCGTCTGCATCTACTCGTGGAACTGTGCCGTCGGGCCTCACCCATGGCCGACCTTCTATGGTCAGGGTTATCGCCTCTGCGTGGGTGGATGGATGGTTCGCCAGGAGCCGTCGGCTTGTACCGGTGGCGAGATCGGTCACGACGATGGCACCGCTACCGGAGTCGGTCAGATAGGCAATCTGCCGCCTTGTGTCGATACGCATGTCATTCAGATAGCTTCCGGCCTGGATGACCGGTTCAGCAAATCGGACAGTCTGAACTATGCGGTTTGCGGCGAGATCGACTTTCAGCAGCTTGGGACCACCCGCTATCACCCCCTTGAATTTAGGGTTGGCGGCGTCGAGTATCCAGAGAAAACCATCCCCATCCACGACAACACTCTGGACGCAGACAAATGTGTTGGCCGGATCCGTGCCAGTTTCCCATCTGTTCATCTCCATTGTGGGATAGGGGGCTACACTGCCGTCTGGCTTCAGCTCCCCGACGGAGAAGGGAACATTGTCCGACCAACGGGGGTAGTTAACGAAGATGCGACCGTCACGGGCAACTGCAATCCCGGTCCACTGGCGGTCGCTACGAGCTACCTCCACCAGGGATGTGGATGACGGCTTGACCAGCTTTGTCGGGGCACAGCCCGAAACAGCAGTCGAGAAGAGAAACACCGACAGTAACAGCAGTATATTCCTTGTCATGACAACTCCTTTGTATTCAAGTTCAGCTAAACGTAATAGAAGATACAATAAGTCAAGTAAGTTGGATGCTACACGATCTGTGTCAGCTTGTGTACGAACTTCTCTTCTACCATACCCTCTATGGCATTGCCGCAATTCCGGTAATGTTCGCTGCTCAAGTGTTTTTCAAAATGAGCCGCACTTTCCCATGTTTCGCAGAAAACAAAGACCTCGGATGCATCATTGTCCTGATGCAGATTGTACTCTACACACCCGTTTTCTCCCCTTGTGGGGGCAACGAGTTTGCTGAGTTCGCTTCTGACACATTCTGCCGATTCCTTCTTCGCTCTGATTATTGCAACGATTGATAATTTCGACATTCGTACACTCTCCTTAAGTGTGAATTCTATAAGGCTACTTCAGAAGCTTTATGACTTCGTTCGCCACTGCTTCGCTGGAAGCCGGGTTCTGGCCAGTGACCAATTTCCCGTCCACCTCGGCGTGGGCAGCCCATTTTGCTCCGGCAACAAATTTCGACCCCTCGTCCCTGAGTCTGGACTCGAGCAGGAACGGCATGTCACGGTCAAGATTCATGGCTTTTTCCTCTTCATCGGTGAAGGAAGTGATAGTCTTGCCTGCCACCAGGGGTGCACCGTCCGCTCTCTTTGCCCCCACAAAACCGGCCGGGCCGTGACAGACCGCGGCAATTACCTTGTCCGCCGTGGCGAACTGATTCAGGAGACGCTTGAGGTTCTGGTCGCCAGGCAGATCGAACATGGTGCCATGACCGCCGGGCAGAAAGATGGCGTCGAATTGTTTGGAATCCACCTGCGTGAGCGGCGCTGTCATTTTCAGCGCGGAGACAGCCTGTTGCCACTGCTGTACCTTTTTACTGTCGGCGAGACTGCGCGGATCAATTGGAGCCTCTCCGCCTTTGGGACTGGCGACAGTAACCCTGAAACCTGCTTCCTTCAGCTTCAGGTAAGGCACGGCAAACTCCTCCAGCCATAGCCCGGTAGGCTTTCCCTCACTAATCTGGTTGGCGCTGGTGACAACAATCAGAACCTGCTTTGACTCAGCATGAACCAATTCAGGAATTACGGTTGCGCATAAAAGAATAAGTCCGATCAAAGTAACTATTTTTTTCATTGTTTGTTCCTTTCAGAATGATTGGTTTGTAGTCTTCGGCCAATATTTACTCTTGCCTCTATCCGGCCAGCTGTGGCCGAGGAACCGCTTCAGTGTATAAAGTTAAGGTACGTTTTCTCCTCCCGGTCCGGCGGGGTAACCGCTCCCCTTCCGTGTTCCACCAGTTTCAGCAGCCACGCCATGTTCTTCCCCAGCACCCGCATAATCTGAACACCTTCCGTGTCCTGGGTCACCTCTCCCGGACTTCTGCCGTGAATCACATTCCAGTAATTGGAGGTCGGAATCAGCATCTCGGCATACATGAGGAAGTTGTTCAGTTGGTCGAAGGTCGGCAGACCGCCGGAACGCCGCACCGCCACAACTGAGGCGCCGACCTTGTGGCGGAGCATGCCGCCATTGACGCTGGTTACGAAGAAGGCCCGATCTAGGAAAGATTTCATTGTACCGCCGATTGCCGCATAGTGGACCGGCGAGCCGAGGATGATCCCGTCCGCCCCTTTCATCTTCTGGATCCAGCCATTGACCTCGTCACCGGGGAGAACGCACTGCTCATTTTTGTTTTTCACGCACATGCCACACGCGGTGCAGCCTCTGACTACCTTGTTGCCGACATGGATGATTTCAGTTTCGATTCCTGCCTGCTCCAGTTCAGCTGTCACCATCTTCAGGGCGTGCCAGGTATTCCCCTCTCTGTTTGGACTACCGTTGAATGCCACTACCTTCATATTCATTCCTCCTGTTCTCTGAAATTGCTGATTCCTTTTTCCAATCTTTTGAGCTATATTTACTCATAGGAATTATATCGTCAATAACGTAC
Source organism: uncultured Geobacter sp. (assembly GCA_964420435.1). GTDB lineage: Bacteria > Desulfobacterota > Desulfuromonadia > Geobacterales > Pseudopelobacteraceae > JACRCG01. The sequence goes on along the minus strand of CAYQTC010000009.1, from coordinate 31,456 downwards.
TTTTTTGGAACGTAGCATCTCTTAAGGTACGTAGTACCTAATTAGTAACATATGGAGACTGGAGTTGGTATGGGACAGGAAGAGGCAGTGCGAGACGTATTGGTCTACCGGGAAAAAGAGTACAAGTGTGGCATAGACGTTACCCTGGCGGTAGTCGGTGGGAAATGGAAAGCATCGATCATCTGGCACCTGGCGCACGAAACGATGCGTTTTTCCGACCTGCAGCGGCAGTTCAGCGACACCACCCGCAAGATGCTGACCCAGCAACTGCGTGAACTTGAAACCGATGGTCTGGTGCACCGGGAAGTGTACCCCCAGGTGCCTCCAAAGGTGGAGTATTCGCTGACTGACAAGGGGAGAAGTATCTTCCCCATCATTGACCAGATGTGCGAATGGGCAAAAGTGTATTTGCGGGAGTAAGGCTGACGGCACAAGGCACTCAAATATAATGACATGTGAGCGTACTCATAGTCACGATCAAAGGGGCATACCATAGCTTTTATACTGTGTGGGTGTGTCCCTTTTTTATCGCCTTACCGTACAAATATACAACCATCGGCAAGACCCGCCGAGGGCGGGCAGCCTCATCCCCGTTGCCCCATAAAATACAAAAATTAAAAGAGGACCGTATGTACCCTGAATCGGATGATTTAAACGAATATCTGGTTTCCGACGCAGTTGTTGACTGGCAGACTCCGGCTGTGCTGCAGAAGGCTCTGGAGCTTACCCAGTCATTATCAGATGAAGTTGCCAAAGCCCGTTGTCTGTACGAATGGGTGAGAGACTGCATTCCCCATTCCGATGATGCCGAGCTCGACAATGTAACCTGCACGGCAAGTGAAGTGCTTTTCCACGGCACCGGGATCTGCTTTGCAAAAAGCCACCTTCTGGCGGCCCTGCTCCGGGCGGTCAATATCCCGGCCGGGTTCTGCTACCAGGTTTTACGCCTGAATCCCCCTGACGATAATGACTATGTTTTGCACGGCTTTAATGCCATCTACCTCGCAACCCTTGGCAAATGGATTCGGGTTGATGCGCGGGGCAACACCAACGGGATCAACGCTCAATTCAGTATCAAGAAAGAGCAGCTGGCCTTTGCCATGGACCCATTGGCCGATGAATTCATCTACGAAGCTATTTTTGCGGCTCCGGTGAGCAGTGTGGTAAACAGATTGAAAATGTACGAGACAAGAAGTGAGTTGTGGCAGGATTTACCCCAATCCCTGTAACAAAGCGGCTTGACCCTTCACTATAAAAACGCATATAGTGATAGCATATTGCGGAGGTGCGTTATATGCGTGCAACATTGAACATACCTGATAATCTCATCAGCGAAGTACAGCAGCTTTCCGGGCAAAAATCCAAAACCAAAGCAATTATAACGGTGATGGAGGATTATGTGCGACGTCAGAGGATGCAGGCTCTTCTTGACCTGCGCGGCAAAGTTCAGATTGAGTATGATTGGGAGCTGGAAGAGAATCTTGAGTTGAAAGCGGCCGAGGAGCGGGAGCGTTATAATGGTGAATAAAATTCTGCCCGATACCTGCGCCTGGATTGATTTCTTTAGAGGCCGGCCATCGCGTCTGGCCGAACGAGTGGAATCTGCACTTGTACAGGGAGAGGTTGTAACGTGCGGCATGGTGCTGTTTGAACTACTTCAGGGTATAAAAAACCCTCAAGAAGAAAATCTGGTTCTGAATGCATTTCAGGCCATACCGCAACTGGAAATGACAGACGGCCTCTGGATCAAGGCTGGACGATTGTCGTCACAATTGCGCAAAAAAGGGCATACCTTGCCGCTGTCAGATATCATTATCGCCACCCTGGCACTGGAAAATTCGTGCTCACTATTGACAGTGGATCGGCATTTTGATGTCATTCCCGGACTCGCTGTTATTAATCCCAACCCCGAAAAGACTGCGGTGTGATGATGAAAACAAGGAAGACGAAATGAAAACAGTAATTCAGCGAGTCCGTTTTGCCTCGGTGAAGGTCGAGGGTCAGGTTGTCGGCCAGATAGATCAGGGACTTCTGGTGCTGCTGGGAGTGGAAAAGGGTGATGCCTCAGCAAAGGCCGACTGGCTGGCGGAGAAGATCGCCGGTCTGCGGATCTTCAGCGATGAAGAAGGCAAGATGAATCTGTCTGTGAAGGACATCGGCGGAGCGTTGCTGGTGGTTTCCCAATTCACCCTGGCCGGCAATTGCGCCAAGGGCAAACGTCCTTCCTTCGATACCGCCGCGCCGCCCGAGGAAGGCCAGCGGCTTTACGAGTATTTTGTGAATGCGGTCAAACGCCTCGGCCTGCCGGTTCAAACCGGTATTTTCCAGGCCGATATGCAGGTGGCGCTGGTCAACGACGGGCCGGTAACCTTTATTCTGGAACGGTAACCGTTACAGGATGGAGCTCAGCATGACTTCCAACACACACCCATGACGATTCTTTCCTGGATTGCACTTGCTACCCTCGCTGTCTGGCTGCTGGTGGCAATTGACATCATGCGCGGCAATCGTACGGTCGCGGCCTTGAGGTCGTTTTCCCCGGACCCGCCTCTCGATCCGCCCCGTGTGTCAGTGATTGCGGCAGCCCGCAACGAAGAGCGCAATATCAGGGAGGCCCTGCGCTCGTTGCTGGCACTCAGCTATCCGAATTACGAGCTGATCCTGGTGGACGACCGCTCCGACGATGACACCGGCGCCATTCTGGACGAGATGGCCGACATCAATCCACACCTGAAGGTAATTCATATTGATGCGCTTCCGCCCCGCTGGCTGGGGAAGAATCATGCCCTTTGGGTCGGGGCAAAACGGGCCGGCGGTGACCTGCTGCTGTTCACCGATGCCGATATCGTTATGGAACCAACAGCCCTGACGCGGGCCGTCAACATGATGCTGTCCGGTCGAATTGACCAGTTGGCGGTGTCCCCCTCCATGACCATGCCGACACTCTTTCTGCAGATGTTCGGTGCCTCGTTCATCATTTTCTTTTCCATGTTCGTTCGTCCCTGGAAGGCCCGCGATCCCGACAGCGCCTGCCATGTCGGCATCGGCGCCTTCAACTTTGTCCGGGCAGAAGCGTACCGCTCCGTGGGTGGCCACGAGACCATCCGGCTGAGACCTGATGACGACATCAAGCTGGGCAAGATTCTAAAGAAAGGCGGATTCCGCCCGGAGGTGGCCTATGGCCCCGATTTTATCAGCGTGGAATGGTATTCATCGCTGGGGGAGGTCGTTCGCGGGCTTGAAAAGAACGCTTTTTCCGGCACGGACTACAAGATTCCGCTGGTTTTGGCCGGCAGCATTTTTCACCTGGGGGCCACGGTCTGGCCCTATCCGGCTCTTTTTGTTACCGATGGGATTACACAGGCGCTTTATGCCGGGGTTGTGCTGCTGCTGACACTGCTTTTTGCCGATTGCGCCGCCTTTCACAATTCGCGGCGCTGGTACTCGGTCGGTTTTCCGCTCTGCACCACCCTGTTTGTCTGGATACTGCTGCGCACCATGACCCTCAACCTGCTGCAGGGGGGCATCACCTGGCGCGGAACGTTCTATTCACTGAAGGAGCTCAAGTCAAATAAAGTTTGAATCTGTAACTGTTTGACAATCAGGCCGCTTGTGCCGGATCAATTCCGGTGCAGCGGCCTTTTTTTACGTCCGAATCGAGTAGATGGTTGTTGATCATTCTGCTTCCGAATCGAGTGGGTGGTTATTGATCGTTTTGCTTGACATACTTCGTTGTATCGCTATACTGATTACAAAAGCAGTATTTGGGAACTTTTTCCCAAAAACTAATGAAAGGAGATCGGTCATGAAATCATTTGGAGAAAGTATTAGATTTGCAGCCGTCGCCCTGGCTTCAGTTCTGGCATTAACTGCTTGCGGTGGCGGAGGATCGGGCGGTACGCAGGCCGGGACAACCGGCGCAGCAGTCAGTAAAGGAGTGATAACAGAATTTGGGAGTGTCTTTGTAAACGGAATTAAGTACAGCACAGCGGGTGCCACAATTACGATTGATGACAGCCCCGGTCTTGAAAGTGATCTGAAACTCGGTATGACCGTCAAGGTACGTGGAACCAGTGATGACGCAACCAAAATAGGTACGGCAATAAAAATCGAGGCCAGAGACGCACTGGAAGGTGAAATCGAAAGTATCGACGCAGCAAACAAAACCATCACGGTCATGGGGCAGACCGTACGGATAGAAGACAACATTACCCGCCTCAATGATGATAGCAATGTCAAAATCTTCGCAAATGCAGGATTGGCAGTCGGCAATATGGTGGAAGTCAACGGATTTCCGGACGACAACGGCGGACTTCGTGCGACCCGTGTGGCAAAGAAAACCACCGGTGAGTTTGAATCAAAAGGTTTTGTTACCGCCCTTGGAGCTTCTTCATTCGGCCTGAGCATGACACCGGGAGGAGCAGCAGTACTGACGGTCAACTTTGCTGCGGGGCAGCTTCCTGCCGGGACAATAAACGGTTCGCTGGTAGAAGTGAAATCTGCAGCAAAGCCAGCAGGCGGTGCAATTACGGCCTCTTTGATCAAACTTGAAGACAGGCTTGGCGCAGCAGGAGAGAAGGTTGAGGTTGAAGGCATAGTATCCAGCGGAACCCTGGCAAATTTCATTGTTAACGGGCAGCAGGTTTTGACTGACTCCGCCACCGTTTTTGAAGGAGGTCTGAGTTCAGATTTTGCCCTAGGAGCAAAACTTGAGGCCGAAGGTCCGCTCGACGCCAATGGCGCCATACTCGCAACCAAGATATCTTTCCGCAGTAATATCAAGATTGAAGCTGATGCTTCAAACGTAACTGCCAGCGGTCTGACTCTGCTTGGCAAGTCGGTTGCAATCAACAACTTCACCAGAGTTGACAATGGTCCAATTGCAAACGGCAGCCACATAGAGGTGCGGGCAATGTTGGATCGTGACGGCAACCTCCTGGCAACGCGCATAGTCGTACAGGGCGCATCCACCAAGGCTTTTCTGCAGGGGCCGGTTACCGCTTCAGACAGCACTGCAGGAACACTGACTATCCTTGGAACAGCTCTTGTTTCTGACAACAACACCCAGTGGAGGGTTAGCAGCTCATCCAGCGAAACCCCGGTAACCAAAGCCGCCTTTTTCGCTCAGTTGAAATCCAATAGCGTGGTTAAAGCAAAGTGGGATCCCTTCACAGCCCTTACCGCTCCAATCAAAGAAGCAGAGATAGAGCTTGGCAAATAAGGAATATATCTCACTAACCTCGCTGTAAAAGGGAGCAAAAATAGTAAAAATCAAATATCGACAATAAAATTAGCGTAGACAACACTTTATCGTAAGGTTGTTAATGGACAAAATAAGGGGGCTGGCTACCGGCCCCCTTATTTTTATCTGAACACTTTTAAACAGAGGCATTTTTGGACATGGCCATGAAACCGATCGATGATATACTACATGGTGCAATAACAAGGCTTCTGCGGCCGCTGGCAAGAATACTACTACGTCACAACATTTCTTTCCTCACTTTCAGCGATCTGGCCAAACAGGTCTTTATAGAAGTGGCGGAAAACGAATTTCTTCCCGCAGGACGCAAACAGTCACTTTCCAGGGTTGCCATGCTTACCGGACTGTCCCGTAAAGAGGTGCTGCGGGTCAAACGGATTCCTCTTCAAATGGATGGGGAAGCTGTTGCGCAGCAGAGCCGGTCAATCCGTGTAATCAACGGCTGGACACATGACCGCAGTTTCCTTGATGACAATGGAAGACCTCTTGTGCTGGATTTTGATGGCCAGGACATGAGTTTCAGCAGTCTGGTGCGTCTTCACAGCGGAGATATTCCGCCGCGGGCGGTGCTGGACGAACTTTTACGCATCGGTCTGGTGGAGTTGTCCGATGATAATCGTGTCCGGCTGATTTCAGCTGTATATGTTCCCCGGGACGGAATACGGGAAAAGCTGTCCATTATGGGAGTTGAAACAGCCGATCTTTTGAACACTATCGACCACAACATTCACACGGAAGGTGAAGATCCGTTTTTCCAGAGAAGGGTCTGTTACTTCAGTTTTCCAGCCAGACATCTGCCCGAGTTGAAAAAACTGACACAGCAGAAATCACAGGCGCTTCTGGAAGAGTTGAACAGCTGGATGGATGAGCATGATGATGCCGAAGAACCTGAATCTGACGAATCAGCCCGCCGTGCGGGTTTGAGCCTCTATTATTTTGAAGGACCAGCGGAGAATGACCATGCGACTCCGGACAAATGACATGATCAGGATAATGCTGACGGTGTTTTTTTCTATTTACCTTGCGTCCTGCAGCGGCGGAGGTTCTACAGTAGCGGGCGGAGGCGGCGGAATCGTCGGCACCGGCAAACAGGTGGTTGTCAGCGGAGAGGTAACCGGTTTCGGCAGCGTCATTGTGAATGGAATCGAATTCAGCAGATCTACGGCCCCGGGTGTTTCGGCAACACCGGTAGAGCTTGCATTTGATAACGTATTCAGTGCCGGGGAAACGGTGCTGCGTCCCGGCATGATGGTTACCCTCACCGGTTCATACGATAGCGCCACCAATAAAGGCAGCTATTCCCGGATCATCTTTTCTCCCGAACTGCGCGGAACACTGGACAGTGGATCAGTAAATGCCAGCACCGGAACTTTCTCTGTACTGGGACGCACAGCGCAAGTCGGCGCATCAACAATATTTGACGGCGTGTCAGATATTAATGAGCTGTTGACGCGTCAAGCACAGGCCCTTGAGCTTGAAGTGAGCGGATACCTGGATGCAGGCGGCACGATTCAGGCCAGCAGGGTCTCACTGAAATCCAGCGGCTTCACCGGCGGAAAGGTTCAGCTCAAAGGCCGGATCAGTGCGGTGACTGCTGACTCATTTGTGTTAGGCACGAATTCGGTTTCTACAAGCGGCGCCACCTTTGTGGGCATGAGCGCCGCCGATCTGGCAATCGCCGGGCTGGTTGTGGAAGTGCGGGGAATATTGAGCGGCAGCACGGTAGGCAGCGCCCGGATTGAGCGCAAAAACTCTACCAGCATCGCGCCGATCGGCGATTTAATAAGCATTAAAGGTGTCGCTGCCGGATCGCCTGCTGCAGGCAGTTTTGTGTTGTCCGGTCCGGATGGACCTTTGCTGGTCACCATCTCCGGCACATCATTTCTCAGGGGCAGCGCGTCGACTGGCTCAGGAATAGTCGTGCCCGGTGCAAGGCTTGAGGTGGAAGGAGCTGTTCAGGCCGATGGTTCGGTTGCCGCTCTGAAAATATCGGTGGAAACTGAAAAAACCGTTAGGCTTGAAGGAGATCTGACGAGCGTCAATGCAGTTAACGGGAGCCTGGTTCTTAACGGAGTCGCCGTAACGACCTTTGCCGGCACAAGTTATCGGGACAGTCGCAACCCTCCCGTGTCTCCTCTTGCTTTTGCCGAGTTGGCAGTCGGGGATCACCTGCAGGTTTACGGATTTCAGGATGGGAGCGGCAGGGTCATTGCCAGTCAGGTGGAGCGCTTTGATTCAAACAGTGACAACCTTCTGCAGGGACCGGTATCAGCTGTTAATGCTGCCTCATCGCAGCTTACCATGCTTGGTGTCACTGTCTCTGCTCAACCCGCGGCAGTGCTGTCCAGGGGGATAACAACCTATGCCGGATTTGCAGCATTTGCGTCTCAGGTTTCTCCGGGAACCACCGTGGTCAAAGCAAAGGGCGTTTCTACACTTGTTGGCTTCACGGCAATCAGTCTGGAGATACAGCCCTGAATAATGCTGCATGGGCGTTTATATAACAAGGCGGTCGAGGGTGTGTATATACCACCAATGACCGCCTTGTTTTGTGTAGTCTGACGTTTTGCTTGTTTGCTCTCTACCCGTTTTGATGATACCCGACAGGCCTTTGATATGATACAATCTGTCATTAATTAACCGGGAACAGCATCTATCCCGCGAGGTAAAATTTTGATGGAGACCGAGGGCACCGATACACTGATCCGCCACTCCCGAACCCACGGCCTGCGCCGCTGGCTGCCGGGATACGGGCTGCTGGCCAGATACAATCGGGACCTGTTCTCACAGGATCTGGCGGCCGGACTTGTCCTGACTGCGCTGCTGGCTCCGGTAGGCATGGGCTATGCCGAGGCGGCCGGCCTGTCTGCCATCTACGGCCTGTATGCCACGATCATTCCGTTGCTGGCGTATGCAGTCTTCGGTCCCAGCCGCATTCTGGTGCTGGGACCTGATTCCGCCCTGACCGCCCTGATTGCTGCCACCGTTCTGCCTCTGGCCGCCGGTGATCCGAAGCATGCCGCTGCGCTGGCCGCAATGCTGGCAATCATCACCGGCATCCTGTGCATCCTGGCCGGTCTGGCCAGGTTCGGCTTCATTACCGACCTGCTTTCCAAGCCGATTCGTCACGGTTATATGAACGGTATCGCCCTGACCCTTCTGATTAGTCAGCTGCCGAAGGTATTAGGCTTTTCAGTGGAAAGCAGCAGCTTTCTTCAATCATCCATCGGACTTGCGCATGGCGTTTTGAATGGCCGCATAAACTGGACGACCTTTGCCATAGGCGTGGTGTGTCTGGCAGTCATTTTTGCAACAAAGCGCTGGGCGCCGCGGCTGCCGGGGGTCCTCTTCGCAGTGGTCGGCGCCACACTGGCGGTTGGACTGTTTGATCTGTCAGCGCAGGCAAAGGTAGTGACCATCGGAGCGCTGCCGCAGGGATTGCCGGATTTCAGTTTCCCGAATGTTACCATTGCCGAATTCAAAACCTTGTGTACCGGAGCAGTGGCGATCGCGCTGGTCTCGATCACCGACATGAGTGTTCTGTCCCGAATCTATGCGCTGAGGGGCGGTTATTATGTGGACGACAATCAGGAGCTGGTTGCCCTCGGCATAGCCAACATGGCAACCGGACTGTTCCATGGATTCTCTGTCAGCAGCAGCGCGTCGCGAACCCCGGTGGCCGAATCGGCCGGAGCAAAGACACAGATGACCGGAGTTGTTGGAGCACTCTGCATCGCACTGCTGCTGATCTTTGCGCCGCGCCTGATGATCAATCTCCCCGCTGCGGCCCTGGGCGCTGTGGTAATTTCAGCCTGCAGCTCGATAGTTGAGTTTTCCAGCGTGCGACGATTGTATTATCTCCGTCGGGGAGAATTTTACCTGTCCATGGTCTGTTTTCTGGGAGTTGCTGCATTGGGTGTCATTCAGGGCATTTTCATCGCTGTAGGTCTGGCGCTGCTTTTATTCATCTGGCGCGCATGGCGGCCGCACTGCGCCGTTCTGGGACGGGTTGACGGTATGAAGGGCTATCATGATATCAAGCGACATCCTGAGGCCCTGCGAATCCCTGGTCTGGTGCTGTTCCGCTGGGATGCGCCGCTGTTCTTCGCCAATGCGGAGTTTTTTCGCGAACAGGCGCTCCGGGCCGTTTCGACAGCACCGACTCCGGCCAGATGGCTTGTGGTCGCTGCGGAACCGGTCACCGATGTAGATATAACGGCCGCCGACGTGCTGGCCGAACTGATTGATGAACTTCATCGGGCCGGAATCGAATTGTGTTTTGCCCAGATGAAAGGGCCGGTCAAGGATCATCTCAAGCGCTATGGTCTCTTTGCCAAAGTCGGTATGGAGAATTTCTTTCCCACCATCGGGCAGGCGGTCGATCACTATCTGATCAGGCATCAGGTCGTGTGGCGTGATTGGGAAAAGGATAAACACAAAACAGATGCAACGATATGGTAATGGTCAGATTTTGGCGGATGCCGCCTATGAACCGCAGATACGCATGTTAGGAGCAATCATGAACAATCAACTGACACTTGGCTTTTCACCCTGCCCCAACGACACTTTCATGTTTTACCCCCTGGTTCACAACCTGGTTGATACCGGCGGGTTCTCCTGCCGGGAACGGCTGGAGGATGTGGAAACCCTTAACCAGCTGGCGCTCAAGGGGGAGTTGGATATCAGCAAGGTTTCCTACCATGCCCTGGGGCATATCCGCGACGAATATGCCCTGCTTCACTCCGGCAGCGCCCTGGGCCGCGGCTGCGGGCCGCTGCTGGTGGCCACAAACAATATTGAAACCTCTGATCTGCACGGCAGGACCATTGCTGTGCCGGGGCGCTACACTACAGCCCTTTTGCTGCTGCGACTGTTTGATCCGACGTTGTCCAACTTCATCGTGATGCCGTTTAACGAGATCATGGACGCGGTATTAAAGGGGAACGTGGATGCCGGGCTGATCATCCACGAGTCGCGCTTCACCTATCAGGGTTACGGTCTGCACAAGCTGCTGGATCTGGGCGAGTGGTGGGAAGCAGAAACCGGCCTGCCGATCCCGTTGGGGGGCATCGTGGCCCGCCGTTCGCTGGGAGTCGAAGCAATCGCAGCCATTGAGCGGGCACTGAAATCCGGCGTTGAATATGCCCGCAGTCATCCGGAGCAGGCCGCACATTACATCGGCGAGCACGCCCAGGAGATGAGCGCCGAGGTCTGCGCGGCCCATATCAATCTGTACGTCAACGATTATTCATCCGATCTGGGTGATGAAGGGATTCGTGCCATAGAGTGCCTGTTGCAGCGGGCCGAACAGGCCGGGATCATTCCGCCATCCGCAATGCCGCTGTTTGCATGATGCTGCTGTTGCCCCCTGTGTGAGGAGTAAGGTTGGAAGTTCTCGGGATAAATGTTCTGTTTGGGTAGATCAGCCGTTCACGCGCACGCGCGCGTGAACGGCTCAATAATATGTTGAACGCAAACTGAATAAATTCGAAATGACCGAATACATGAAAAAGGATACCCAATGTATAACTTGTTTATCTCCGGCAACCCCGAAACATGGGATGGGGACCCCTGGACTGAAGAAATAGGCCGTTGTGTGAGAGAATATACTGCGGTCTCGATCACGGAACGGTTTGGTAGCCTTGATCCCGAAGCAGTGAATGCACTAAAACGGCTACCCTGCATTTTCGGCTATGAATGGGGGCTGGGGTTATCGCCTAAATTTGGCGTGATAAGGGAAATAACAGTTCGGCAAGGCAAGGTACGGATAGAATACGAGATTAGAGACCAATACCCGTTCCTATCTGCCCTAAATATGTCCGAGCTAGGATTTGAGCTCGACATCCAAAAGTACGAACTGAACAGGACCCATTGGGCAGTAAAGGACGTAGATCTCGCAAAGGAACTCCACAAGTTAAGAATTCATTTACCTGCTTGGGCCTGTGGCCCCACGAACTTAGTAGACATCACTGCTCACAACTTTGAAGTTGCGCTCTCGTTTCCGGGAGAGGTTCGGCCGGTAGTCGAGCAAGTAGCACAAGAATTAGGTCATCTCAACGGCGCCAATTCCTGTTTTTATGACAACAACTACAGGCCGCAACTGGCGCGACCTGCTCTTGACCTACTATTGCAAGATATCTACCGAAATCGAGCAAAATTGGTTGTGGTATTTCTTGGTGGTGACTATCAGCGCAAGGACTGGTGCGGCATTGAATTTCGCGCAATTCGAGAGATTTTAATGGCGCGTGACCACAAGAAAATCATGTTTGTCCGTATGGACGATGCGTCGGTTGACGGTGTTTTTAAGACGGACGGTTTTATTGATGGTCGTAGGTTCACTCCTACAGAGATTGCCCATTTCATAAATGAAAGGATTGCTCTCCTTATAAGGGAGGAGTCCATGACTATTCATGACAAATTAGCGGCAGAGCGTCCCCAGGTCTACACTGGAGAGGTGTCCAGACCGGGGGGGACTTGTTCTGTTGTTACCGCTGCCAATGACCTTGAACTCCCCCCCTTACTGGAGCGGTATGGAGAATGGGCAATCTGCGAAAATGGCATTCAATGCCTCTATACTCCTTATTTCATAGATAAAAATCGCTTGGATGGAGATGATTGGATCGAGCATGTCACGGCAAAGTCGTGGGTGGTACGTTCTGATTTCATTGCCGCTTTTCAACGTGCGAGAGTGATTTTCAGCGATGGGAAAGCAATAGACCTACTTAGAGAGCCAAAAGTGGAGCCGTTTTCCATGGTCAAATGTAACATTGACCTGCCAAAGTTTCTCATGAAGTATGTCCAAGACAACTTTCTTAAAGACTACAATCGAAATTTCATAACTACAACGTCGTTTAGCAGGCTAAATGAGGAATTTAAAAAGTTTTCAAACGCTACTCCAGTTGAAACGAAGTTTATGTTCATAAAGCACAACATTGTCGATGAGGAAGGAGACTTAACCCAACTCGGCACTCAATTGTTGAGACAACTAGCATCTATCTAAGGCGCCAAAAGGATGATCAACAAGACAGTTGGACACCGCCAGCCCAAAAGACTGGACTTGCGGGTCAACTGCCGAGCCGTTGAACGACAAAAATATGAAGGAGTACTAAATGGCAATAATTGTGTCGCGGAATGGGAAGGACGCTGTAAAGCTCGACCCATCAGATTTCCAGTTGGAAGACCACCTTCAAGAGTATATCCACAACAACCCCGAGGCGATCCCACTTTATGAAATCAGCGAGGATATTCGGCTACTCGTGTTGGCACGTGAATTCCCCACAGGAAGCGGCCCAATAGATGCGCTTGGTGTCGATCAATCTGGTCAAATATACCTGATAGAAACAAAGCTCTACAAGAATAACGATAAACGCTTGGTGGTTGCACAAGTGCTGGATTACGGAGCTTCCCTCTGGCGGCACAGTATCGATTTCAATGAATTCATTTCGTTACTGGATTCCAAGTCACAACGCGCATTTGACATGCATCTCGAAGAGAAACTACAGGAATTTTTCACGCTTGATTTAGTGCAAACCGAGCAATTACTAGCGAATGTTCAGAAAAACCTTAATTCAGGCACTTTCAAGTTTGTCGTACTTATGGACAAACTACATGACCGGTTGAGAGATCTGATTATCTACATGAACAGTAACAGCAATTTTGACATTTATGCTGTCGAATTGGAATATTACCGCCATAAAGATTTCGAAATAATCATCCCCCATCTTTACGGAGCTGAAGTCAAGAAGGAGGTCAAGTCGACCAAAAAAGGACTGATGCTTTCTGATGATGAGATAATACAGGAATACACAGAAGTTGGACTACGGAAGCAGATGGAAGACTACCTTGCAGTTTACAATAGCGTTAAGACAGGGAGTCGCACAATATCTGGGATTAAAATAGCGGTTGCGGCAACAAAAATTCTTTCCTTCATTCAACCCGATGACCCATATACTGCGGCATCGATAAGCATTTACCCTGGACGTATCCCACACATTGAAATTTGGACAGTAAAAGAAAAAGAAACTTCCGTAGCAAAAGCCTTGGAAATTCTGGGTGTAGAGCCAATTCCCATGAAAAAACCCACCGGGAAAGTCGGGAAAATTCCCCTACAGTCATTTGATCCTCTGACTTTTATGAATTTCCTTGAGGCGTTAGGTCAAGCTTAAGAGCTGCGACGGAAATCTTTAACAAGGCAGGTGGACGCCGCCCGCCCAAAAAAAACCGGGCTGGCGGGTCAACGGCGCACCCGCTGGAGGATTAAATGAAGAATATTGAATGTTACGAACGAACCCTCAATCGGCCATCCTGATAAACGCAAAACTTGTCGATGGTTTCAGCTTCAAATTTAGCCAGAATTTCTCTGACAACTTCAGCCTTTTCTGCCCCCTTGGCATCTTCCATCCGCAGAATTAAAACACCCGAATGCTGCATTGACAACTTATGGACAAGCTCACCAAAATCCTTATCCATTGTGATCACCATTCGGCCTTCGCTGACAGCGATATCGAGAATATCGCTATTTTTTGCAGCGGGATCAATATCCCGAGCCGCTTATATATCGTAACCATGAGAACGAAGTAATTCTTCCACCGCTCTTCCTACACCGACATCTACAAGGAATTTCAACTTCATCAGGCAGCCTTGAGCAAGTAAACGTGTTCTTCGGCGACAAGTCGAGAAGCATAGAGCAGCACAGCGCTGATATCTGCCGGTTCAAGTTCCGGATAATCCTCCAGCAGGTCTTCCGTGGTGCCGCCGGCAGCAAGAAATTTCAAAACTTGCTCGGCAGTTATTCTCATGCCACGAATTGTAGCCTTACCGCACATGACATGCGGATCAAAGGTTATGCGGTCAAGCAGTCCCTGATTGTTCATCGTATGTAACCTCGTTTGGGTTATCCCTGTAATTTTTCATCGTGATGTCCAATTTAGTCCGATAGTGGAACATGTTAACGTAATATGCTGTGTCAGGCCTGCAAGATTGTACGTTGCACAAATTTTTTCGTTGCCAAATCCTGCTTGCTAGCGCTTTGACAGCCCATTTTTGAATCATTTCCCGTACTTTCCCGTCACTTCCGGTATCAGCTTTTTAATATTGGCGATTCGCGTTGCATCCGACGGATGGGTGCTGAGGAATTCAGCCGGTGCTTTTCCGCCTTTCTGGGCGGCCATCCGCTCCCAGAAAGGAACCGCCGCATTCGGGTCGTATCCGGCCATGGTCATGAACACCAGTCCCAGGTGGTCGGCTTCGCTCTCCTGCATACGTCCGTAGGGCATGATCGCACCGTATTGCGCTCCCACACCATAGACCGACATCCAGAGCTGCTGGGTTGCCGCAGGTTGTGTGGAAAGCGCCGTAGAAAGTGCCGTTCCGCCCATCTGTGCCAGAAGCCCCTGGCTCATGCGCTCGTTGCCATGCTCGGCGATGGCATGGGCGATCTCGTGCCCCATCACCACCGCCAGGCCGGCATCATCAACGGCAATCGGCAGTATGCCGGTATAGACCACCACCTTGCCGCCCGGCATGCACCAGGCGTTGACCTGCTTATCCTCCACAAGATTGAATTCCCACTTGTAGTTTTTAAGCTGCTCTTGCAGTCCGCTGGCGGCAAAATAGCGCTCAACCGCGTTCTGGACGCGCAATCCGACCCGTTTGACCATTTGGGTCTGCTCCTTGTTTGTACTGACTTTGTGTTCCTTCAGGAACTGGTCGTACTGCTGCAGGCTCATGGAGAGCATTGAGGATCCGGGGATCAGGTTGAGCTGGGAACGTCCGGTAATCGGAACGGTACTGCAGGCGGTCAGGGAAAACAGGCATAGTGACAGGATGATGTAACGCAACATGATAAACCTCCTTACTATCGGGTCAGAATTTTTGTCAGCAGATCAAGCATTGGTTGAGGGTGGACGCCCAACAGCACCGTGACGGCGGTCGGTACGGCTAGTGCAATTATTTCAAAGAAATTAAGTGAACGAATATGGACATTCTCCTGAACCGGTTTCATATACAACATTACCACGACCCGCAGGTAGAAATAAACCGCTACCAGCGCTGTCAGTATGCCGATAACCGCCAGGGCGGTTTCGCCTCCCCGCAGGGCAGCGGCAAACACTCCGAACTTGCCCATGAATCCGGCCGCAGGCGGGATTCCGGCCAGGGAGAACATGGCAACTGCCAGTGTCGCACCGGCCAGCGGGCAGCGATAACCCAGGCCGCGATACTCATCCAGGCTGACCCGTTCGTATTTATCCGACAACACTGACAGTGCGCCGAAAGAGGCCAGACCGGCTGCTGCATAAACCGCCATATAAAAAACCGCGGCACGCAGGCCGCCGGATTGTGCGGCCACCAGCGCCAGAGCCACATAACCCATCTGTCCGACCGATGACCAGGCCAGCATGCGTTTGATGTTGTTCTGCAGCAGCGCCGCAAAGTTTCCTGCCAGCATCGAAAGCAACGCCAGCGCCCAAAGCAGGTCGTGCAGGCCGCTCCAGGTCCCAAAGAGCGGCAGCAGGAGCAGCAGCGCCGCCAGCGAGGCCCCCTTGGAAGCGGTGGAGAGCAGGGCCGTGACTGGTGCAGGAGCCCCCTGATAAACGTCCGCCGTCCAGAGATGGGCCGGTACCAGTGACAGTTTGAAGGCCATTCCCAAGAGGATCAGGCAGGCTCCGGCCAGGAAGAGAGTTTCGGGATGGTTTGCTGCCGTAGCCAGTTCGGACAGCTTGAGCGTGCCAGTTGCGGCATACAGCAATGCCATGCCCATGCCCATAATCGCAGCCGAGAGAGTCCCGTTCAGCAGGTATTTCAATCCGGCCTCGCCACCTTTGATAGAATCGCGCTTTATCGCCACCAGAATGTAGAAACCGAAGGTGAAGGCCTCCAGTCCCAGGAAAAGCATCAGCATGTCAGTTGCCGCGCAGGCCGCCCACATTCCGGCCAGGGCAAACAGCAGCGTGGAGGGATACTCCTCGCCGACGATGCCTCGTCTGCAGTTGTAACCGGCTGCCAGCAGCAGCGCAACCAGACCGGCAGAGTCAAGAAACACAGTAAAGAAGCGCGATAAGGGAGTGACTGCCAGATCTGGCATGACGGCATCGATTGGAACCAGAATACTCCAGAGCAGTGCGGCCGAAATAAGAGTTCCGGTCAGTCCGTACAGATAGCCGCCCGGTCTGATCGCGCCGGCCAGCAGAACCAGAACGCTGCCGCCGGCCAGGATGATCAGGGGGGCCAGTGCGTATAGGTCGAACCGGGTCACAAACCACCCCCGGTCAGCAGCTGAACCGGTCCATGGATCAGATCCAGCAGCGGTGCGGGATGAATCCCCATCCAGACGTCAATCACGGCCAATACCGCCAGAATCAGAATCTCGCGCGGCGACAGGTCAGCCAGCGGCAGGGGGTGCCTCTCCGCTTGAAAAAGCAGCTCCTGCACAAGCCGCACAGTGTAGATTAGGGTCAGGACAATGCCGATGAAGGCCGCCGCGGCAACCAGCGGAGCTTTTTTCATGGTTCCGGCCAGCACCAGAAATTCCCCTACGAAATTGTTCAGGCCGGGCAGTCCCAGGGAGGCCAGCGAGAAGAACAGGAAGAAAAAGGAAAACAGTGGGATCTTGCCCCACAGGCCGCCAAAGGCTGCAATCTCACGGGTATGGGCCCGTTCGTCCAGCATTCCCACCAGGCAGAACAGCGCACCGGTGGTTACCCCGTGGCTGGCCATCTGCAGGATCGATCCGGATAGCGCCACCGGCTGCCAGGCGGCGATGCCGATTGCGACGTAGCCCATGTGACCGATGCTGGAGTAGGCGATCAGCCGCTTCATGTCCTCCTGGGCGAAGGCCACCAGCGATGCGTAGATGATGCCGATCAGGGCCAGAGTGTAAAACAGCGGAGTCAGGGTTTGGGCGGCCTGGGGAAATAGCGGATAGCCGAAGCGGATCAGACCGTAGCTGCCGGTCTTGAGCAGCAGGCCGGCCAGCACGACGCTGCCGGCGGTGGGGGCATCGGTGTGGGCGTCCGGCAGCCATGTGTGCAGCGGGAAGAGCGGGAACTTGATCGCAAAGGCCAGGAAAAAGGCGGCAAACAGCCAGAGTTGTGTATCGGCCGGGAGTTGGGTTTTGATCAGTTCGTGCAGTTCGAAGGTGGCCACTCCGCTCTGTTGTGCATGCAGCAGGTGCAGGGCGATGATTGCCAGCAGCATCAGCAGCGAGCCGAACATGGTGAAGAGGAAGAACTTGATGGTCGAGTATATTTTACGACTGTGTCCCCAGATTCCGATCATGAAGAACATCGGGATCAGCATGACTTCCCAGAACAGGTAGAACAGGGCCAGGTCCAGGGCCAGAAAGACCCCCATGATTCCGGATTCCATGGTCAGCATCAAGGTCAGAAACAGCCCGGTTTTCTCCTTGATCGAGTTCCACGAAACCAGCAGCGCCATGCAGAAGGTGAAGGACGTCAGCATGACCATCAGCAGCGAAATGCCATCCAGTCCCACTGTGTAGCGAATGCCGAAGGCCGGGATCCAGGGGGTGTCCTCCAGCAGCAGGTAGCCGGGCAGCTTTGGTTGCAATGCAGACAGCCCCTGCCATGACGCATACAGCCAGATCGACAGCGCAAGTTCGAGCAGCGCAACGCCCAGAGCGATCGGGCGCGCCAATACCCGGCAGTTCCAGAGCGGCAGGAGCAGCAGGCAGCCGGCCAGCGGTAGGAGTATGAGAGTTGTCAGTATGGGGAGGGTCGCCAGGGTCATAACATTGATATAGTAACATTACTCCAATGTTTTACCAGTGTATTAAACTTTGCGCATCAACTTCTCGAATTCACCGGCCGGAACAGGCCGGCTGAAAAGGTAGCCCTGGAATTCGTTGCAGCCGTTTGCAGCCAGAAACCCGCTCTGGGCTTCCGTCTCAACTCCTTCGGCAACTGTTGTCAAGCCCAGGCTGTGGGAGGTGGCAATGATGGCCTTGACGATGGCGCAGTCTTCCTGCTTGTGCGGCAGGTTCATGACGAATGACCGGTCGATCTTGATGGCATTGACCGGCAGCTGTGTCAGGTAGCTGAAGGATGAATAGCCGGTGCCGAAGTCGTCGATACTTATCTCCACCCCCATCTCCCGCACCTGTTTCAGTACCTTGATGGTGGCTTCCACATTGTTGAGCATCAGGCTCTCGGTGATTTCTATCTCCAGTCCGCCCGGTTCAAGTCCCGTTTTCTCAAGGGCTTTTGCGATCAACTCCGGCAGGTTGCGCTGTTTG
Source organism: uncultured Geobacter sp. (assembly GCA_964420435.1). Classification (GTDB taxonomy): domain Bacteria; phylum Desulfobacterota; class Desulfuromonadia; order Geobacterales; family Pseudopelobacteraceae; genus JACRCG01. The sequence continues at coordinate 12,944 of CAYQTC010000009.1, read as the reverse complement.
AAAACCTGGCTGGAGATGTTGACTGATACCTTTAGCTGCTGCAATCCGGCCTGTTGCCAGAGTCTGTTCTGGCGGCAGGCCTCACCAATTACCCATTCGGTCATGGGGACGATCAGTCCGTTTTCCTCGGCAATGGAGATAAAATCGCCGGGAGGAACCAGGCCCAGTTCAGGGTGATTCCACCTGATAAGCGCTTCCGCACCCGGCATGGCACCGGTTTTGGAATCGATGCGTGGTTGGTAATAGAGCAGGAATTCGTTGCGCTCGACCGCCTTGTGAAGGCTGTTTTCCAGATTCAGCCGCTTCAGGGCGGATTCATTCATGGCTTTGCGGTAGAAGTTATAAGTGTTTTTGCCGGCGGATTTGGCGTGGTACATGGCCGTATCGGCGTTTTTGAACAACAGCTCGCGGGTGTCGCCGTCCCCGGGGTAAGTGGCGATTCCGATGCTGATGGTGGCGAATATCTCCTGCCCGTCCAACTGGAATGGGGATGACATCCTGCCGATGATCCGGTTTGCCACCTTGGCCGCATCCTCGTCGCGGTTGAAGCTGGTCAGCAGCACGGTAAACTCGTCACCGCCCAGCCTGGCAACCACTTCGTGTGATTGTTCATCATCGGGGCGCGAAAGATAGTCTGTCTTGCGTACGCAACTGACCAGTCGTTCCGCTACTCCCTGCAGCAGCAGGTCCCCAAAATGGTGACCCAGGGTGTCATTAACACGTTTAAAATTGTCTATGTCCAGCACCATCAATCCGAATACCGTGTTGAAGCGCTTGGCGTATGCGATCGCCCGGTCTGTTTCGTTATTGAACAGCGTCCGGTTGGGAAGGCTGGTCAGGCTGTCAAAGTAGGCCATCTGTCTGATGCGGGACTCGGATTCCTTGCGGTGGGTGATGTCTTCGACAGAAATGACGATCTCGGATTCGGGCGCATCGCCCCTTACCCGGGCTGCACCGCAGGTCAGATGGTGCCGTGTGCCGTCGGATGAAGCTAGTTCAGTCTCGAACTCTACTGAATCTGCGTTTGCCTTGGCCAGGGATTGGAGCTGTTCGGACAGGCGTCCCCGTTCTGCTTCAGTTATCCATGTGTTGACAAGATTCTGTCCCAGCAGCAGATTTTCCTCTGCTCCGCACAATGTGGCAAAGCGTCTGTTGCACAGTGAGATTGTCCCGTCAGGATTGATAACCACCAGTCCACTGGTATTGTTGTCCATAACTTTGGCCAGAAACTCGCTGTTCTGTTTCAGGGCCTGTTCAGCACGCCTGGCCATCCTGACCGGCAGCATGTGCAGGGTAATGAATAGCGCGGTTCCGATCAAAAGCCCAAGAAGTGTCATCAAGCCGGTTTTGAACAGCAACGGGGCGAGTGTGGTGTAAATCCGCAGTCTTGCTATCGGGCGACCGGAATCGTAGATGTCGTGAGAGCTGGAGATGATCGGGGCGGCAAGCGTTGCACCGTTGGAAGCAACCATGGTGCCTTGCATGTCCAGGATGCACCTGATTTCCGGATTACCACTTTTAGGGCGGCGGGAAAGAAGTTCGTCGAGGCGAAAGTTTTCATAACGCCACAGCTCCGGGTTTTCCATGATCAGATGGGCAACCAGGCGTGAATTTATTTCGGCTTCTGCATCCAGTTTGCCGCTAATGTTTTGATAATTGAGGCCGAAATAGCCGGACGGGATCAGTAGTGCCACCAATACGGCAAGCAAAGCTGCAATGCCGGTAGTTATCCGGGATATGCCAGAGTTGAAGTATTTCAAAATATCAGTTCCGACCGTCCGGATGGACGCCGTATTTCTCCCATATGCGGGCGGCTTGCTGCGAATTGATAAAGGAAATGAATTTTGTTGTGGCAGGGTTGGTCTTTGATGGAATTACAATAACAATCTGTTTTTTATATAACGGGTAACTTCCTTCCTTAAGCCCCTTGAGGGTCGGCTTGAAGCTGTTGAAGGCCAGCAGTTTTCCGTCAAGCTTGTCAGTCAAGTGCTGCGCAAGAGTCGTTCCTCCAATTGCGCCGGGGGTGCGGACGATTGATTTGTCAGAATCCTGATCGGTCAAAGCTATTTGCATGCCAGGCTGGGAGAGGGCGCTTTTATAAGCCTGAGAAAGTTCGGGAGAGATCGCCTGGACAATCTTGGTGTCCGAATCACCATCCGGGCGCAGTATCAGTCGTATCGCCGAGCCATCTTGCCAGGACTGCTTTTGCAGGCCGTAAATCGACTCCAGTTCCTTTGTTGTAACGCCGGTCAGTGGCACGTTCTTGTTGACCATGAATGCAAACGGGGAACGGCCGGAGAATACGGTTGCCGCCCCCGTGGTCTTCTCGTTATCTTTCAGTGGGCGTGCGCTCAGGGCAATATCGAGTGAGCCGCCCAGCAGAGCCTTGATGCCGCCGCTGCTGCCGAGACTGGGTGCCATGGTAATCCTGACGCCGGGGTTGCGCTTTTCAAACTCGGAAGCCAGATGCTTCATAACTCCGGTACAGGTACCGCTGCCGCCGACACGAATGACTGAATCGGCTGCCAGAGCAGGAGAAAGTTTGAGTAAAACGCACATTGACAGCAGGATAGTAAGTAGAGATCTATTCATTATGGTTTTGCCTTCATGGCGAAATAACATCTCAAGATATTTTCGCAAATGTACTGGTAAAACCGGTTCTTGTCAAACTCATTAAAACTAGTGGATATGCCGGTCAGTCATGTTTTCCAAATAGTTTTTTGTAATTTGATGCGCTATTTCATCCTGATCAAGGCCCGAGCAGTCAATTATTATATCAGCATACTTTTCGTACAGCAACTGGCGTTCGTTATACAGTTCCTGAAAAGTCTGGCCTTTTGATTTTGCGATGCCTCTTGTTTGAAAATTGCGAATTCTCTTAAGAATCCCTTCGTAGTCAAGTTTCAGAAAATATATTTTTGAAACGGCATGAAGGTGACTCATGGCCTTTTCGCTGTAAACGGCACTGCCGCCGGTCGCAATAACGTAATTGGATATATTTAAAAGCAGGATCTCCTTCTCCTCGACTTTTCTCAGATTGAGGTGGTCACTTTCATCCATGATCTGCTGCAATGATTTCCTTTGTCTGATCTGGATCAGAATATCCGTGTCAACGAAGCCGAAAGAGAGTAGCTTGGCCAGGATTATTCCCACCGTGCTTTTTCCGGCGCCCGGCATGCCGATCAGGGTAAGGTTTGGTTTCATGTGTCAACTTTCAACGAATTAACTTTTTTTGACAACCGTCAAGTATTGTCCCAAAAAAGAGGTATAGTGTTTCTACCACATTGACAGAAAAAAACCACCAATCGAGTTTACTCGAACAACCAAAGAAAAGGGAGGAAACAGAAATGAGCATGTTTTGTAACCAATGCGAGCAGGCAGCAAACGGAGTAGGTTGTAATATTTCTGGTGTATGCGGCAAGAACCCGCAGGTAGCGGCACTTCAGGACCACCTGCTGTACGGTTTGAAAAGCCTGGCCCTGTATGCCAACAAACTGGGGCGCAACGCCGAGATCGATCGTTTCACGATCGAGGGGCTCTTTACCACTGTCACCAATGTTGATTTTGACCCGCGTCACATTGGCGGAGTAATCAAGCGCTGTTACGAGCTGAAAGAGAAAGCCAAGGCCGCTGCCGGCGTGACACTCTCCGGTCAGGTAGCCGATTGGAAGCCGGTCGACGATCTGGACGGCATGGTCAAGCAGGCTGAGGCTTACGGCATCAATACCCAGCATGTCAACGAAGATATCCGTTCCGTGATCGAGATCCTGATGTATGGACTGAAGGGCATGGCCGCGTACATGGATCATGCCATGATCCTGGGCAGAAGCGATGACGAAGTGCTGGCTTTCTTCCAGAAGGCACTGGCTGCCACTACCGATTCCAGTCTGGGGCTTATGGATTTTGTCGGTCTTTCCATGGAATGCGGCAAGCAGAACCTGACCGTAATGGGACTGCTGAATGCGGCCCATACCGATACCTACGGTCACCCGGTCCCGACTTCGGTTCAGTTGGGAACCAAAGCCGGCAAGGCCATTCTGGTTACCGGCCACGACCTGAAGATGCTGGAAGAGCTGCTCAAGCAGACCGAAGGCAAGGGCATCAACATCTACACCCATGGCGAGATGCTGCCGGCCCACGGCTATCCCGGTTTGAAGAAGTACAGCCATCTGGTCGCCAACTTCGGCGGCGCATGGCAGGACCAGGCCAAGGAGTTCGTCAACTTCCCGGGCGCGATCATTTTCAATACCAACTGCATCCAGAAGCCTTCAGACAGTTACAAAGACCGCCTCTACACCTGGGGTCTGGTGGGCTGGCCGGATGTGAAGCATGTGGATGGATGGGATTTCAGCGAAGTCATCAACAAGGCTCTCGAGCTGCCCGGCCTGCCCGAAAATCCGGGTCAGGAAATTCTGACCGGTTTCGGACACAACGCGGTGCTGGGAGTTGCTGACAAGGTCATTGCTGCTGTCAAGTCCGGCGCCATCAAGCACTTCTTCCTGATCGGCGGCTGCGACGGCGCCAAATCCGGCCGTAACTACTACACCGAGTTTGCCGAGAAGCTCCCGCAGGATACTGTTATCCTGACTCTGGCCTGCGGAAAGTACCGCTTCAACAAGCTGGAGTTCGGCGACATCGGCGGCATTCCGCGTCTTCTGGATGTCGGTCAGTGCAATGATGCCTATTCGGCCATCCAGATTGCAGTTGCGCTTGCTGGTGCCTTCGAGTGCGGCGTCAACGACCTGCCACTCTCGATGATCCTCTCCTGGTACGAGCAGAAGGCGGTAGTGATCCTGCTGACCCTGCTGCACCTGGGTATCAAGAACATCAAGCTCGGACCGACTCTGCCGGCCTTCATCACCCCTAACGTGCTCAACTTCCTGGTTGAGAACTTCAACATCGCTCCGATCACAACAGTCGAAGCCGATATGAAGGCGATTCTCGGGTAGATATTGACGTATCGTGTTGTATGCAAACGCCCCCGCTGGAATTTCCATCGGGGGCGTTTTTATACGGGGTGGTGATTGTGCTGCATATTTACCACAGCAGCTCGCGCTCCGAGACAAATTCGCGCAGCGTGCCGCTGAGCGGATCAAGGAACCTGACTGATTTTGCAACAAGCTGGAGCGGAGTATCAAAGTTGTCAGCGCTTTCAGGCTGGAGCTCCGGATAGTATCTGTCATTCAGAATTCCGCAACCGATGCTGCTCATATGAATCCTCAACTGGTGAGTTTTTCCGGTGACCGGATGCAAAAGAAAGCGGGCCCGTCCATTTTTGATCTCAACAAGATGGATCATAGAACGGGCATTGGACTTTCCGGGAACGCTCCGCATGCGGAACCAAGGTTCTCCATGCACGATTCTGTCCTCAATTTCCCATGACGATTTTTCGGCATCCGGCAAGCTGGACGAAATTGCCTGATAGCTCTTTTCCACCTTTCCATTCATGAAGAGTTCTCCGTACCGTCCGCGCGTTTCCTTGTTGACGGAGAATATGACGATCCCGGCCGTTTCGCGGTCGATGCGGTGGAGCGGCGCCAGATCATGGATTCCGGTGCTGCTTCGCAGCCGGTTCAGCAGACACTCGTCAACATAACGCCCCCCCGGTGTTACGGGCAGGAAGTGCGGCTTGCAGGCGACCAGAATCTGGTCGTCCCGGTGGATTATGCGTTCAGCAAAAGGTATGACCGGCTCACGGTTGACTTCCCGGAAATATTTAATCCTTTTTTGCGGTGCATATTCGGTATCCAGGGTGATGGGGTTCGAGCTGTCGTCAAGCACCTTCCCTTCCGAAATGCGTTTTTCCCAGATTTCCTTTGTGATTGCCGGAAACCTGCTGCTCAAAAAACAAAGGATTGAGGGAAAAGGTATTTCGGTTTTAGGCATCGTAACCACGGACTGGCATTGCGATATTCCCATCGAATGTTTCCTTTGAAGGCGTTGGGGCCGTTAATCTCAATGTATGCATATTCATGGATGTTCTGTCATTGACAATTCAGCCAATATTCTTTAGCATCCAACTACACTACTTCCATGAAAATCTCACTCAATCACATAGCTGCCGCAACACTGTTAATCATCAGTTTAGTCATGCCGCTTGCCTGCGATGCCGCCTGCTTGCTGGACCTGGTTGACTCATCTTCCGGGGTGCATTTCAAGATTGAACCGGACAGCAGCGATGGAGAATACCCCTGCCCGGAGTGCCCTACCGACAATCACTGCGAGTGTGACAGTTGTTCTCGTTACGCACCTGTGTTTCAATGTCTGGCAATTGACTATTCCCCTACGATTGGTTTTCTGGATTTTTTGAGTATAAACACTAAACCTCCTCAGGTCTATTACTCCATTTTTGTTCCGCCCCAGAACTTTTTCACAGGATGATTCTCTGTCTGGCAATATTATTAACACTATAAAACTGGTTATCACAGTAGTGCTCGATATCCGGGCTTTGCGCGATAAAAGGAGTCTTGAAAAGTGACAAGCGATAAACGTGATTTTTTGCATTCCCTATGGGATTTTTTCTGTTCTCTCAAGCTGACGATGTTTCTTTTGATCGGTCTGGCGCTGATTTCGATTATCGGCACCATAATTCCCCAGGGCAGCCTGCCGCCGGAGTACGTGCAGCAGATCAGTCCGGCCAAGCTTAAGCTTTACACAGCGCTGGGATTTTTCGATATGTACCACTCCTGGTGGTTCATCCTGCTGCTATATCTTTTGACTGTCAACCTGGTGGCCTGCTCCATCAAGCGTCTGCCGCACATATGGAAGACGATTACAAATCCGGTGACGATCTTCAATCTCAGTCTGGAAAAATCGCTTTCCGGGGTTGTCTCTTTGCCCAGTTCAGAAAAACCTGAAGTACTGAAAGACAGACTGGCCGCCTTTCTGAAGAGTGAATTTGCCGAACCGGTCGTAAGCGAGGCAGACGGTGATTGGCACCTGTTTTCCCAGAAAACCCCCTGGTGCCGTTTGGCTGTTTATTGTGTACATCTGAGCGTTATTATCATCTTCATAGGTGCTATAATCGGTTCGGCCTTTGGGTACAAGGGCTTTGTAAACATCATGGAGGGTGAGACCGTTTCAAAGGTCATGTCCCGCTCAAACACGGAAATTGATCTGGGATTTTCATTGCGTTGTGAGCAGTTCAGTGTGGCTCATTATCCCAACGGCGCACCGAAAGAGTTCAAGAGCATTCTGACGGTGCTGGAGAACGGCAGGCCGGTGCCGGATTACACAAATGCCCGCGTGATTGTCAACGATCCGCTTAACTATAAGGGAATCACATTTTACCAATCCAGCTACGGCAATGCCGGCAATTACTATTTTACTGTCAGTGACCTTGATGGGAAAAATCCGGTTTCTCTGACGGTAGCCGGTCAGACTTCTGTCAATCTGCCTGATGGCAGCAGGCTGCATGTTGTCGAGGCGACCAATGACGTTTCAAAATTTGCCCCGGGACTTTCCGGGCCGGCGGCCCAGGTGGAGCTCCAAACCCCCGATGGTAAAAAGGAAAGTTTCGTCGTCTATGCCAATCATCCGGAGATGAACCTCAAACACTCGAAGCAGCAAGGAGTGGGACCGGTAATCAACTACAAGGGAGCCGAGGATCGGATGTACACCGGACTGCAGGTCGCCAAGGATCCCGGCGTTGAGATAGTCTGGCTGGGGTGCCTGCTGATGGTGATCGGCATTTATGCCGCTTTCTTCATGTCACACCGCCGTATCTGGATACGGATTCAAAATGGCAGTGTAACGATGGGCGGCAACTCGAGCAAGAACCAGGCCGGCTTTCAGCTGTTCTTTGACGGACTTGCAGCCAAGCTTGCAACACAAATTTTAGAGGAGAAAAAACCATGACCAGCTCACTATTGTTTAATGTCGCCACCTTCGGCTATCTCATCTCCATGCTGTTGTTCTTCGCCTTTCTGGCGAGTCGCAAGACAGCTCTCGGCACTGCCGGAATGTTTGCAGCCTACGGAGGTCTTCTGGCCCAAACCTTCGCATTGGCACTGCGCTGGAAAGAGTCTTACAGCATGGGTATCGGCCGCGCTCCCCTCACCAACCTGTACGAGTCGGTGGTCTTCTTTGCCTGGACGATCGTGCTGATCTACGTAATTTTAGATCTGAAATACAAATATCGGGTTATCGGCGCCTTCGTCATGCCGTTTGCGATGCTCGGCATGGCCTGGGCCCAACTCGGCATGAACAACTCGATCGAGCCGCTGGTGCCGGCCCTGCAAAGCAACTGGCTGGTGTATCACGTTATCACCTGTTTTCTGGGTTATGCTGCCTTTGCCGTGGCCTGCGGCATCTCGATCATGTATCTTATCAAGGCCGCTCACGAAGAAAGGGGTGGGGGGAGTTCAAGCGGCATGATGGCCGCGTTTCCGCCGATCAAAGTTCTTGACAATCTCAATTACCAGTCCATCATGATTGGCTTTCCGCTGCTCACTATTGGTATCATCACCGGCGCGGCCTGGGCCAACTATGCCTGGGGCACCTACTGGAGTTGGGATCCCAAGGAAACCTGGTCATTGATCGTCTGGTTCGTTTATGCTGCTTTCCTGCACGCCCGAATCACCAAGGGTTGGGTCGGCAAGCGGGCCGCCTGGCTCTCGATCATCGGTTTTGCGGCTACTCTCTTCTGCTATCTTGGAGTCAACCTGTTCCTGTCCGGCCTGCATAGTTACGGCGGCGGGAAATAAAAAAACAGCTTGACATGCGTTAGGAACTCCCTTTAAACTAGTATTTCAATAAAGGGGAGTAGCTATCAGCCGGAGACATGGCTGACCCCATGCCCGTCAACACAGTCGTAAGACTCGGGCTGGGAACGATATATATCGCAAGCAAGACCTTTATCCAATGCGTATCGCGCCGTGGGTAAAGGTCTTTTTTATTTACCCCGGCGAAAATTAAAAACGTCGGAGGTATATAGACATGATGAACCGTTTCAAGACCACAATTCTCCTCACACTGCTCACCATGCTGCTGGTCTTCATGGGGGGCGCCATAGGCGGCCAGGGGGGCATGATGATTGCCTTTGTTATGACGGCTGTCATGAACTTCGGCTCCTACTGGTTTTCCGACAAGATTGTCCTGAAGATGTACAGTGCCCAGGAAATCACCCGCGAAGTTCATCCCACTTTCTACGGAATGGTCGAACGTCTGGCCGGTCGGGCCGGCCTTCCCATGCCCAAGGTCTACATCATTCCCGATGATTCGCCCAACGCCTTCGCCACCGGACGCAACCCCGAGCATGCTGCTGTCGCTGCCACCCAGGGCATTCTGCGAGTTCTTACCCCGGATGAACTGGAAGGGGTTATGGCCCATGAACTGGCTCACGTCAAAAACCGCGATATACTTATCTCTTCCATCGCCGCAACAATAGCCGGCGCCATCTCGATGATCGGAAATATGCTGCAGTGGGGTGCCATGTTCGGTGCTGGTCGCGGAGATGACGAGGAAGGGGGCGGAATCGGCGGCATGATCGGTTCGCTTGCCATGGCGATCATCGCCCCGATTGCTGCCATGCTGATCCAGATGGCCGTCTCCCGCTCCAGAGAATACCTGGCGGACGCCTCCGGCGCCGAGATCTGCGGACGGCCGCTGGCCCTGGCCGGCGCGCTGCGTAAGCTGCACAACGTTTCGCAGGCCATACCGCTGCATGATGCCCGACCGGCAACGGCCCATATGTTCATCGTAAACCCGCTGACCGGCGGCGGCATGATGTCGCTTTTCTCTACCCATCCGCCGATGGAGGAACGCATCGCGCGACTGGAATCGCTGGCAACCCGAACGTACTGACAGATCAATCATAACCGCGGGACAGCAGGCTGTCCTGGCAAATCACACAAGGAGGAAGTTATGCCGCACACCAAAAATTTTGTTTCCAAAGAACCTGGCTTATCCAAAAAGAAAAGAAACCGGATAGAACCGTTGCAGAATGTAATATCACTGCGCATAAATGATAATGAAAAGAAGTCTCTGGAAAAACTGACGAAGACCACATCGAAAAGCATCTCCGAAATAATGAGGGAAGCTATTGATCTGTGGACCTCCAAACGACGCAGTTTGTGCATGGATTAACATCTGAACTATAAATGTAATAAAGGAGGCAGTAAAAATGGAGTGGTTGACGGATCCGCAGGTCTGGATGGCGCTGGTGACACTTACCGCGCTGGAAATAGTATTGGGCATTGACAACATCATCTTTATCTCGATCCAGGCCGGCAAGTTGCCTGACCATCAGCAGGAAAAGGCACGTATGGTCGGCCTCGGACTGGCAATGTTCATACGTATAGCACTGCTGTTCTCGCTGACCTGGCTGATGGGGCTGACTGCTCCGCTGTTTACGGTGCTGGGCAACGAAATTTCAGGCCGTGATCTGATTCTGCTTTCCGGAGGTCTGTTTCTGCTCTGGAAAAGCACGATGGAGATTCACGAGAAGCTGGAGGGAGAGGAAGGGCATGCTTCTGCTGGTGCCGGTGCAACCTTTAGCGCAGTCATTGTGCAGATCCTGCTTCTGGATATCGTATTTTCGCTGGATTCGATCATTACCGCGCTGGGGATGGCTAATCAGTTGATTGTCATGGTTACGGCCGTTGTCATTGCGGTCGGGTTCATGATGCTCTTTTCGGGCAAGATCAGCGCTTTCGTAGAGAAACACCCGACCATCAAGATGCTGGCGCTCAGCTTCCTGCTCCTGATCGGCGTAGCACTAATCGGGGACGGTCTCGACATGCACATACCCAAAGGGTACATCTATTTTGCCATGGCTTTCTCTGTGCTGGTCGAGATGCTTAACCTGCGCATGCGACGGGGTACACCGGTCAAGCTGCACAACCAATATATCGAAACGGATGCTGACGGATCAGCAAAATAATAGACTCCGGCCAGGCCGGAGAAGATGTACCCAAGGAGATCAAAATGAAAAATCATGTAGTTAAAGTATTCACCGTCATGGCGGCCGTACTGTTTCTAAGCCTCACCGTACTGGAGCTTAACGCGGAAGCCAGGGCCGGCGGCAGCCGCTCCATGGGCAGTCGCGGCTCGCGCAGTTATTCAAGGCCGGCCGCTCCGTCATATCAGACCAGCCAGCCAAGCCCGCCCCGTCAGCAAGCCGCTCCAGCCCCAGGAGCTTTTCAGCAGCAGGCCGGCGGCGGTTTTATGAGAAGCATGGCCGGCGGAATGATGGGCGGTATGCTGGGAAGCATGCTGTTCAGCAGCTTTGCCGGGGCCGGAGCAGGTCATGGAGCTGGCGGCGCAGCTGGAGGTGGCGGCATAGGCCTGTTTGAAATTGCCCTTCTGGCCGGAATCGGCTACCTGATTTACCGTTATATCAAGAAAAAAAGAGTGGAAAGTTCTTCTACACCGTTTGGCCGTTGAGTTGATCAACAGGCGTCGTAGTTGCATTTCCGGAAGGGCGTATGCTAGATGCCCTATGAGTCGGGAATATTAATAAATATAGAGGGGTACCGCATGTTTAAAAACAAGTTCATTCTGTTCATGATCATTGTTTCCGTGATCTTCCCCTTTCTTTCGTACCTGTTGAATTATTACACGGACTGGCTCTTCTTCGTCGAGACCGGTTTTTCATCGGTCTTCACGACAACGCTGTATGCCCAGACAGGGATCGGGCTCTTGTTCGGCGCAATCCTTTTCGGCTTTGCTCTGGTTAATCTGTTCTTTGCCAACAGGGCCTCATTTCCCTATGCCGGAATGTTCATCGAGGCCGGCAGTATCAGGTTTCCCCGTGGCGAGATAATCCGTTTTGTCAGGCCGGCCGGCGTTCTGGCCTGCGCCGCCCTGGCTCTGTTTGCCGGTCAGTGGGGGGCCATGCAGTGGGAAAATGTTCTTCTTTTCACTAACAAGGTTTCCGTCGGAAAGCTCGATCCGGTTATCGGCAAGGATATCGGTTTTTATCTGTTCAGTCTGCCGCTTATGGAGGCTCTCAAAGGCTTTGCGAGCTTCACGCTGTTGGCAACAGCGCTGTTGACCGCTGTTGTGTATTTTGTACGGGGAGGTATTGCCCTGACAGAGCGCGGTGCGGTGATTGATGAGAGTGTTCGCAAGCATCTGGCGGTTCTGGTTGGAATCTTTGTCTGCGTCATCGCTGCCGGTTTCTACCTGGACAGCTTCAGGTTGCTACTGCCCGGGAACAGTGCATTTTCCGGAGCAGGTTACGTGGATGTCAACTCCCGCCTGCTGACCTACAGAGTTCTCACTTTCCTGACACCACTGGCCGGAATCATGCTGGCAGTCGGCATCTGGAAAGGCGTATGGCGCCTTGCGCTGCTGCCGCCGGCGGTAGTTGTGGCACTGTACTTCATCGGCATCCGGGTTTACCCCGGCGTGCTGCAGAAATTCAAGGTTGCACCCAACGAGTTGGCCCTTGAAACGCCTTATATCGAGAATAACCTTAAATTTACCCGCTTCGGCTACGATCTGGAAAAAATCGAAACGGTGCCCTTCGATGTTGACACGAAGCTTTCCGCCGCCGATATCGCCAACAACGATGCCACCATCAAAAACATCCGGCTCTGGGATCATGCCCCGCTGCTCAAGACCTACAGCCAGCTGCAGCAGATTCGAACTTATTACAAGTTTTTCGATGTTGATAATGACCGCTATAAGGTAAACGGCCAGTACTCCCAGGTCATGCTCTCGCCGCGTGAACTTTCCTACGCCGACCTGCCCAGTAAAAACTGGATCAACGAGCGCCTGATCTTTACCCACGGCAACGGCATCACCTTCGGTCCGGTCAGCCGGATCAGCAAAGAGGGCCTGCCGGAGTTTTTCGTCAAGGATATCCCGGCCGTCAGTCTGGCCGACATCAAGGTCACCAGACCGGAAATATATTTCGGCGAGCTCTCCAACGACTATGTTGTTGTCAAGACCAAAGTGCCGGAATTCAGCTATCCGACCGCCACCGGCAATATCAATAC
>CAYQTC010000008.1:0-151872 GCA_964420435.1 uncultured Geobacter sp. | reverse complement strand
GGTTATCCGGCAATGAGGTCTCTTTTCCATTAATGGTTATATCCATGGTACTCTCCTTTTCAGCGTATAGGTTTTGATTCAAATTTGATGCAATCACCGCTCTTCACGGTATTTACAGTATAGTTAGCCGGGGCAATCATGGTATCATTAAGCTGAACCGCAGGCCGTGTGCCGATGACAACATCAAGCATTGATAACAGCTCGGCTACGGAAACAAACGTTCGGCAACCGATATTAAAGGACTCCGTCTTGCCGTTCACAGTAATTGTCATGCAGTTCTCCTCCTCTCAGAATGCTTCCAAAGCACGACCGAAGTCTTCGATAATGTCCTCATGGTTCTCGATACCTGCCGACACTCTGATCGTATCCTCGCTGACGCCCATCAGTTCCTTATCTTCGGTGGAATAGTCCGCGCAGATAGTACTTGCAGGATGGATGACCAATGTCTTGGCATCGCCGATATTGGCAAGGTTACGGGCCATGGTCAGGTTGTTGATCACCTTGAACGCAGACGCCTTGTCTCCGGTACCAAACGTCAGCAGTCCACCGTATTTTCCGCCATACAGACGACTGGCAATCGCATGATGCGGCGAATCAGCCAGGCCGGGATACCTGACCCAGGCGACCTTCGGATGCGCTGCCAGAAAGCGGGCCAGGGTCAGCGCGTTGCTGCAGTGACGATCCATCCTGAGCGCCAGGGTTTGAACACCCTCTGTCAGGAGAAACGAATTGAAAGGCGCCGCACAGGCCCCCACATCTTTGTGCACCAGTTTGCGCGCCCGTGCGGTAAAGGCGAATTGACGGTACTTCTTGTAAAATGTCTCAAAGTGGGGAAATTTTGGGCTGTTCCAGTCGAATACGCCACGATCGATGATAACGCCGCCGATGGTTGTCCCGGTTCCATTGATGTACTTACTGGTTGAATAGGCAAGAATATCAGCTTTCAGTTTTGCGCCGTCAGCAAGATAGGGGGACGTTACCGTAGAATCGACGATGATCGGGATGCCAGCGGCATGGGCGATGTCGGCAAGGGCAGGAATGTCGGGTACATCAAGTTTCGGATTGCCAACCGTTTCCACGAACAACAGCCGGGTACGTTCGTTGATAGCCCCGGCTACAGCGTCAAGGTCAGTCGGATCAACGAAACGCGTCGTAATACCGTAATTGGAGAGCGTATCCCGGAAGAGGGAAAAGGTGCCGCCAAAAAGCGATGATGACGCCAGGATTTCGTCTCCGGACCGGACTATGGTCATCACAGCTGTCGTGATTGCGGCCATGCCGGAGGAAGTAGCTATGGCGGCACCTCCCCCTTCCAAAAGCGCCAGCCTTTTCTCCAATGCTTCGGTCGTCGGGTTTCCCAGCCTGGTGTAAACCTGTCCAACAGCGCGTCCTCGAAATACATCTTCCAGGCCCTCCGCACTTGCATATGCGAAAGAGCTGGACTGCACAATCGGAACAGATGTAGCGCCGGCCGGTCCCGGTTCACTGCCACCGTGGATCAACATTGAATCAAATTTTAGTGATGTTTTCATGGCAATAGCGTCCTAATCATCATGTATTTAGTGTTTTAATCTATTACCAATAGTCCACAACAATTGTCAACTTAATATAAGAACTTAATCTATTGACTTAGTAGTATATTGCGAATGATCTGATAAACTGTATTTCCTTTCTCTGTGGAGTTAAATCATAAGGGGTTGAAGCAACGAAAATTTACCATTTGAATCTGACTTATTTAGCTTGCACTTCAATGCCATACTTCTCCAGCCGGTAAATCAGTGTGTGACGCGGTATGCGCAGAAACCGGGCTGCTGCGGTCTGATTCCAGTGATTCCGTTCCAGAGCCTGAACCACAACTTCCCGCTCCAACTGTTCGAGGGAATACCCCTCGTCCGGCAGTTTTATAACAGCACTTCCTGAGACGCTATTTTCAATGAACTTTTCGGGCAACTCGTCAATGCCAACGACATCACTGTTACGCATGATAAGTAAACGTTCAACGGTATTTTCCAGTTCCCGCACATTTCCCGGCCAGGGGTACATGACCAGCGTATGGAGGGCATCCTTATCGAATGTTACCTGGTCGCTACCGTGCTTGCCGCAGAAATAACGGATGAGTAGCTGGATATCCTTGCGCCGTTCACGGAGTGGAGGGAGGTGAATCGGGATAACTCCCAGGCGGTAATAGAGGTCTTCGCGGAACGTTCCATTTACAATCGCTTTGTCGATGTCCAGATTGGTGGCGGACACAACCCGGACGTCAAGTTTTTGTGTCTTCGTGCCTCCCACAGCTTCCACTTCCTTTTCCTGCAATGCCCTGAGCAGTTTGGGTTGAAGCTCCAGCGGCAGTTCGCCAACCTCATCCAGGAACAAAGTTCCGCCTTCAGCCAGCTGGAACTTGCCTGTCTTGTCTTTTACTGCTCCGGTAAAAGCTCCTTTAACATGACCAAACAGTTCGCTCTCAAGCAGGTCACGGGGGATGGCGGCGCAGTTGATGGCAACGAACGGGGCATCCCGGCGTGAACTATTATTATGAATGGAGCGTGCAACCAGCTCTTTTCCGGTGCCTGATTCACCGGTTATCAAAATTGCAGCCTCGGTGTCTGCAACCTTGCGGATGACATCAAAGACCTTTTCCATTTCTTTGGAAGAGCCGACGATAGTACGAAAATCGGCCTTATCGGCAAGCTCGCACTTCAGACGTTTGTTCTCTTCAGTGAGTCCACTGAATTGTAGCGCCTTTTTAACCGTCATCTTGAGCTCATCCCGGTTGAAGGGTTTGGTGATATAGTCGTAGGCCCCGTTCTTCATCGCTTCCACGGCGACATCAACTGTTCCGAAGGCCGTAATAATAATTACCAACGATTCCGGTGACTGTTCCTTGATGGACTTGAGCACCATGAGGCCGTCCATGCCGGTCATTTTCATATCGGAGATAACCAGATCAGGCTTGGACTGGCCAAACCAGTACAACCCTTCTTCTCCGGAAGAGGCGGCCTGAACATCGTAGCCCTCCTCCTGAAGGTTGTATTCCAGAACCCGCCGTAACGAGTTATCGTCATCAATAATAAGAATTCGATGTTTCATTTGAGTAACTCCTCCTCTGATTGCACCACTGGTAGAAGCACGCTGAATCTGGCACCTCCTCCGGGTGAGGTGTCGATTTCCATTGTACCTCCATGCCCCTCGACTATTCTGCGCGTGGTTGGCAGTCCCAAGCCGGTTCCATCCGGTTTTGTGGTAAAAAAGGGTTCAAAAAGTTTGTCCCGTGCTTCAGGAGATATTCCGGGGCCATCGTCGTCAATCTGTATCACAATATAATCCTGTGTATCAGTCTGGTCCCGGAAAGCAGTCACTTTTACATGCCCTTCAGTCCCTGCCGCTTGCCTGGCATTCTGGATGAGATTAAGGAACGCTTGACGAAGCTTTTGGCCATCAGCTCTGATTACCGGCAGATCCTCAACAAAAAGTTCAACGGGCGTACTTGACACTCCTGATTCCTGAGACACCAAGGCAACGATTGATTGCAATTCTTCGCGAATATTGCATGGTTCCGGTCGGATAACAACCGGACGGGCAAAACGCAGAAAATCTTTCACCACATTATCGAGCCGGTCTGTCTCCTTGATTTGCATGGACAGAAACTCGTAGTACTTATCATCAGGGTTGAATACACCTTGCATGATTTCAGCGGTGCCGCGGATTGATGCCAGGGGGTTGCGGATTTCATGGGCGAGTACAGCGGACATTTCCCCTACTGAAGAGAGACGCTCGGCACTGCGTAACTGTTCTTCAATAATGCTGATTTGTCTTGATTGCGTCCGATAATCTTCATACGCACTCTTAAGGTCTTCCTCTCTTTTTTGCAGTGCAACGGTGCGCTCCTGCTCTTTTTGTGAAAGCATGCCGGTCATGGCGCCGACAATGTTATAGAGCACGATTTCCAGATATTTTTCCATTTCCATGGCCAGGTTGCCGCCCCACTGAAAAAGCAGATGGGGAGCATAGGCAACGCTGACTATGATGGCACAGAGCATCCCGCCTCTAAGCCCAAACCAGAGCGCGGCCAAAATAATCGGCAGATAGTAAAGCCGTTGGAAAATGTCATGCAAATAGGGCAAATGCAGCGGCGTCAGGTAGTGTAGAAGGCTGATGCCTACAATGAACAGTAGTACTACGGTTGCTCTCAGCAGTGGTGCTTTTACCCCGAGTTTCATTAATCACACTTTCCAGAGTCTATATTTTGGGGGTAGATTATCAGATTACACGTTGATCAGCTTGACGGTATCAGCGGGAGCACCGGGCCGATGCAACTCCACTTTGCCTTTAACCGGAATTGCACGGGCAAGAGTGTCCTGAACCGGACAATGCTGTTCCACCAGAGCAGCCAGTTGGGCGATGGCCTCTTCGGTTGCTGGCGAAATGATACGAGTCGTAAATGAGATGGAACTGAATCCTGCAGGAACATCCGCATTCAGACCAAGAAAACCATGCAGATCCAAGTGTCCTTTCGCATGAACTTCAATCCGTTCTATCTCGATACCCAGAACCGCCGCAAAGGCACGATAAACGATTTCCTGGCATCCACCCAAAGCTGCCAGAAGCAGTTCCACCGGATTCGGCGCAGTGTCTCTGCCGCCAAGTTCACGAGGTTCGTCAATGGGAACCTTGAACCCGCGAATGTCAGAACGTACCGTAAAATCAGGCTGATCCGAATAGGTCGAGGCTCTGAATACGGAATTTGCCAGTTTCGGATTCTTTTTTACCGCTTCAATGAGGCTTTCTACTGACGCTTTGATGGGATCAGCCATAAGCTGTCATCTCCTTTGATATATAGTGCACCGGCTATCCGCCCTGGCCAGCGGGAGCAGATCTACCGATAGTCCTGAAAATTGAGTTCATTGTTTCATCCATCTGCTGTTCATACATGTCTCTCTGGCGGTTGTTGTCCATAACTTGCCGGACATGTGCATCGTCCTTTTCTTGCTGCTCTGCAATCGGTTGCCCGCTCGGCAGCAGTTCAAAATGCACGTGAGGGCCAGTTGACCTGCCGGTGTTGCCGGAAAAAGCCACCACCGTGCCTGACTCCACCAAATCACCTGAAGTCACCCGAACAAGCGAGTTGTGGCCATACATGGTGCGGTCACCATTTTCATGTTCAACGATTACGGTGCCGCCGTATCCTCGGCGCTCCCCCGCAAAAACAACCCGTCCTTTACGGACAGCCATTACAGGAGTACCAACAGGCACGGCAATATCAATGCCGCGATGATAGATCAATTTGCCGCTGCCAAATGGGTCAACCCGCAAGCCGACTCCAGAAGTTATTGGCCCGCTTACCGGCAAACCAAGATCAGCGTTGGCGTGTTCGGGATAACACACTATCCGGATGATTGAAAACAGTAGCAGGGTGAATACCGTCCGCTTGGAATTTCCCGACAAGATATTTCGTAATGACGGCACGATAAACGGAACCTGCTTACGGTAAAGGATGTACGTATCGCCAAATTCTTTTTGTAATCGTTTTTCCTCGATCAGAGCACCGATCAGGAAATAGAGAGTGCCCAAACTCGCAAGGAGCATCCAGCGGACGGACATTACCGGATTCAGAAACAAGAAGAGAATGGACAAGAAATACAACGGGTGACGAACAATCCCGTACCAGCCGCTTGTTGCAAGCTGTTGCGGAATTTTGTTTGCCGATTTCCCCCTGAAGGCATCAAGTCCCAGGAAAGAAACAAGTCCAGTGCTTTTCAGACAGGAAGCCAGAGCAGCCAGTAATAATGCCTGCATCAGATAGAAAACATATCGGACAACTCCGGATATCTCATACAGCATGGCCGAATTCCGTTCTACGGCCATGACCCACCCGAATGCCAGCAGTGACATAATGTTGTATCCGAACCGGTAGGTGGCTGGACTCAAAGCGGTAAGCCGCATTACGCGATCTTTTACGTTTGGGAGCGCAAAAATCGAGTGAAGCATGGCAAATGTGGCAAGGCGCAGTATGAATGTCAGATGATTGTCCATGGTTGCAAATGTGATCCCGAGATAGCTCAACAAGAAATATCAGCCAGCCCAAACACCATTCCGTCTTTCAGGCTGATCGTCCGGTCGGAGTAGGCCCCGTTCTCCGGGTTGTGGGTTACCATGACCACGGTCTGGCCGGCGTCATTCAATTCCCGGAACAGCGCCATGACCTCTTCACTGGTTTTGGAGTCGAGATTGCCGGTCGGCTCGTCCGCCAACAGGATGTGGGGGTTGTTAACTATAGCCCGGGCAATGGCAACTCGCTCCTGTTCGCCACCGGAAAGCTGATTGGGCAAGCGATCCAACTTACCACCGAGTCCAACCCGTTCAAGCGCCTGCCGGGCAGCAGTCTTCTTTGCGGCAGAGCTCATCTTTACGATTGCCAATGGCAGCATGACGTTCTCTATAGCGGTCAGATACTGGATAAGGTGAAACGACTGGAAGACAAATCCCAGGTTCTGTGCCCGGAAGTCAGCCAGTTTTTCGCCGGGAAGTTGGTACAGCTTCACGCCGGCCATCTCCACCTCGCCGGTTGTGGGATGATTCATGCCACCCAGTACCGATAGAAGAGTGCTTTTCCCGGAACCGGACTGCCCCATGATGGTGATGAACTCACCTGCCTCAATGCTGATGTCAACACCGCGCAGCGCTTCAACAACGTCATCGCCGCTGGTATACTGTTTCTTTACGTTTTTAATTTCAATGAGTGCCATAGTATCCTCGTTTTAAAGTGCCCGCAGGGCTTCGGTCGGGTCCATTTTTGATGCATGCAGCGCCGGATAGAGGCTTGCCAGAAGACCCAGCGTCAACGCCAGTCCAATAGATCCGAAGGCTACCGTCGTATCCAGAATCAAATGGGCATTTTTGCTTTCAGCCATAAATGGTAGTGCCAGTTTTGCTCCGCCCAAACCGAAAGCGTAGCCCAGAAATCCGGCCAGCAGGCTGACCAGGGCCGCCTCAAGCAGAATAATCTGCATGATATGACTCTTCCTGAAGCCGATGGCCCGGAATACCCCTATCTCGGTGGTCCGCTCGTTGACACTTCCCATCATGGTGACAAAGACAATCAGCGAACCGATAAAGACAACCACGCCAGCCATGGCATAGGAAAAGCGCTTGAACTGGTCCAGCGCCTTGAGACGACCTTCCACTACCTGCTGGATGGCCGACACCTTGGCGTCAGGTATTTTCTCGGCAATCTGGGTCACCATATCGCCGATGGGGCAACCTGAACAGAGAGCCGCAACTTCCGCCAGCGTGATCTTTCCTTCTTTGCCGAGCAGTTTCTGGGCTTTTCCAAGTGAGGCAAAGACCAGTGAATCATCCTGTGAGCCGGTTTGTTCCAGAATTCCGGCCACGTTGAACTGTTCACCCTTGATATCCAATTTATCGCCGGGAGTGACATTCAGCACCTTGGCGGCATCGGTTCCCAAAAGCAGGTCGTGATCGGATTTTGGTTCGCTGCCGAAGACCTTCCACCATTGCTTCATCTTCAACTCGCTCTCGAAATGCACTCCCACCAACATCACGTTGTGAGCATTTATCGTAATACCGCCAAGCACCTTTGGACTGACGGCAGAGATATTTTTGTGATTGGCAATGGTCTTGATCTTTGCCAGGTCATTTTCAAGTATTTCGCGCTGGTCAAATGTGACACCGCCCAGACTGATGCCGCCGTAGTTCATTGCAAGCCCGTTGCTCTGGGGGGTGATCAGGATATTGGCGCCGAACTCATCCATCTTGCGCTCGATATCGCTGGACATGGAGCGGGTCAGGGTTACCAGGGTGACGATGGTGGCAATACCAACCATCAGGCCGATGGTCAGAAAGGCCATCTTTGCCTTGCGGCGTTTCAGATTATTGATGGAAATGGTATGAAGTTTCATCAGAAGTATCTCGCTCCGTTTTTGATATCAGCTACCTTGATCACAATGTCGTTACCGTTGAGCTGGCTGGGAAGATAGCCGGGATTGCAGCCTCCTGTTGCATTGGGACCGAGACGGTTGATGGCGAATTTTTGGTTGCAGTTCTTGCAGTTCATCTTGTCACCCTGCTGTTCGTATCCTTTTCTCGATTTAAAACAGGAATCACAGGCATCGAAGGCAACCTTGTAACTGCCGTCGGCGCTCTTTGCGGCAAAGAAGATGATTTCCTTGCCCCCATCCGTAAACTTGTAGAAATGGGCCTTGCCATCGGCCAGTTTGGCAATCGGCAGCGCGACAACACCGTTGCTGACCTTTACGCTTTCATATTTGCCCAGTGAAAAGGCAAACACCGTTGCCGCGCTGATCAAGAGTGCCCCGAAGATACCTGCTGCCCACACCGCCTTTTTCGACTTTACTGTTTTCATGCTCACTTCTCCCTTTCTAAGCTTTATTTAATTTGCGCCGCATCCGCCGCCATTACCGCTGCCGCATCCGCCGCAGCCGCCTGACGGGGCTGCCTTCTGTCCGATATCCCGACCCGTAATCTGCTTGAACCTCTCCGGTGTCACCACCTCAACCACCTGACTGTAATACCCGGTTTCTTTTACCTTTTCCGCCAATGCCTCAGGCTTGATACCCGTGGTGTCGTAGCCGACGAAGACCCAGCCGCCATTCACATCCACTTCAGTCACCGCCACCCCTTTCAGTGACTCAAGCGCCTGTGAAATCTTGCTGGCGCAACTGCCGCAGGTCATGCCGGTTGTGCGGAGCACGGCAACCGAATCGGCTGTTGCGCCGATACTGACGCGAAAAGCGAGCGCCACCAGCATGGCAACCGATGTGAGAAGAAGCAGTGCCGTCGATACTCTTTTTTTGTTCATATTGTTCTCCGTTCCACTACTGATTTACCAGCGCCCGAGTCGGCGCATTTCCTTGCCAGTTCCGCATACCGTAGAGGTTGATCATGATGCCGGTCGCTTGCAGAATGAGCCATCCAGGGCGACCGAGGTAAAATGCTGCCACCCCAAGAAGAACCGCTGAAAGTGTCCAGAAGATAAAAGAACTGCGGCGACCATGGGCATTCAGGACTGAACCAGTCAATGAGCTAGTCACACCAGCCCACTCGAATACATTTATTAAACTGCTGTTGCTGGCGATAGACATATGGTGGCTCCTTTATATGGCTATACCATCAAGTATTGTGCCAAGGCCCAGCACAGACCATAACATGCCGCATTTACGCTGTGTTTTTAAGATATGTTTGATTTTGCACTAATAAAATAGATGTGAAAAACGGGGAATATTCGCGGTAGGTAAAGAATATTCTACACTAGATCAATCAATTGAGTTACTGCAAGTTGCTGTCTTGGCCCTGGTATGCTTTGCAACAGAATGCATGTTAGAATTCATCTCTGTGGAAGTAAATCGTTTCGTATAGTCAGGTCTCGTGCAGAATCAATTATGATTTCAGAATAACCTCAACCAGACTATTGTCAAAACTCATCCGTATTAGAGAGAGTGATTTTCAAGTACCTTGCCATCCTGATAGCGTTCAGAAATCAGTCTCAATTCTTCAGGAGAGATTGCCAGGAAGGTTGTTACGATCGCAGGATCAAACTGGCTTCCTTTATGGTTTAAAATTTCCTTCGCAGCTTCCTCATAGGAGATGGCTGGGTGGTAGGGACGTTCTGACGTCAGCGCATCATAGACATCCGCCACCATAAACATACGCGCCCCGAACGGGATGTCCTCACCTTTCAACCCACGTGGATACCCCTTGCCGTCGTAGCGTTCATGATGCGAATGGACGATCTCTGCCGCATCTTTGAGAAAACCGATCCTCTTCACAATCCGGTACCCAGCATCAGGATGCTTGCGCATCTCCAGCCACTCTTCATCCGTCAGCTTGCCGGGTTTCAAGAGAATGTGATCCGGTACTGCGATCTTGCCGACATCATGAAGCAAAGCCCCGAATCCAATCTCCCGCCGCTTCTTTTCGTCCACGCCAAACTTGCTGGCAATCAGTTCGGTATATTCCCGCACTCGCTGCGAATGCAAGCGGGTATTGTGTTCGCGCAGATCCAGCGCCGACACCAGACCAAGCAATGTTTCCTCATTGGCATTGGCAAGATCGCTGAGAAGCGCCCGCTGCCGGTCAAACAATAACCCGGGAACTATTGCCGCCACCCAGAATCCCGCCAGTTCACCTACCTGGTTCGCCTGCTCCATGTAATTGCCCGGCCAATCAAGGAAAGCATGCAGGCTGAAAAGTATGCTCACTGCAAATGCAGTTACGCATGCTCCTCGTAAACCAAACCAGGCAGCGGCCACTACTGGTGGAAGGAAGTAAAGCTTGCGCAACACAATATGAATTTTATGGTAATTGTGGGGTTCTGTAGGCGTAACGTAGTGCAGTAGAGCGATAATTCCTACCAGTGCAGCCATAATGATGATTTTATTTTGAGATCCGTTTTGTATGCTCACCAGCATCCCCCCTAGCTCAATCCGTGCAGTTTAAATTCTCGCAGCACAACTCTCTGATCAAGACGATTAATTGCAGAAAATTCTCCGATTTCAGAGGATCACAGTAGCATATTCATTACCAAAACAATCAACCCGACAACAACTTATTTCTATTTATTGAGTATTTTCAGCGCGTTACCACATGTTTCACAATATGGCACGCAAATTGATATGGTTAAACATAACAAACGAGGCTTATGCCTTACAGTAATTCAACTAAAAGGAGAGTAAAAAATGAAGAAGAACATGATCGTCGGGATTGCATTGGCAATGGGGATACTTTCAGTTGGTGCTATATCAGCTTCGGCAGCCGACACCTGTGGAAAATGCGCTGACAATCAAGCTATCCAGCAGTTCAACCAGGAAACAGATTCGGTTACATCTACATTAAAAGCAAAGGATCTCGAATTACGTGCGCTGTATGGATACGACAGCATAGATATCCACAAGGTCAATGCACTCGAAGCTGAGATCAAAGAACTCAAAGACAAAATCAACGCTTCGGCAACGAAAATCGGAATTCCAGCTTGCAGCCGAGGCTAAATGCCTCTCGCCCGAACTGGAGCCGGGTGGTTCTTCCCGGCTCCGGATCTGGAGGTTGTTGATATGAAAACTATCGTGCGTGATCCGGTATGTGGCAAACTTATTATGTGGGAAAAGGCTGTCGCTGTTCTAAGCTACCATGGGGCACTACATTATTTTTGCAGTCTTCGCTGCAGCAAACGATTCCAACACGCTCCATCACGATTTTCTTCACTTACCCAGTGTTATCGGGCGTACTCTAGAACCCCTCCTGCTGGGGTACGCCATTTTTTATTACTATTACGAAAAGTGACCACAATGAAAACGACTCTGTTTTCACTACTAACCACATCTTTGCTTGTTTCTTCCGGGTGTGCGGTCGATTTCCTCGATGGCAAGCATCTCAATCATTCACCCAACTATGACAGTTCTCAGTTCAGAATAGGAAGTGAAAGTGGTGGCAGTTGGCATTCCCACTAAATCAGTGAAAGTATTAATTCCCATGGATCATGAACTCAGTTTAATCGGGCAGCTGAATAGACGTGGAGGGTTATAGAAGAAATTAGGCTATAAAAGTTTATGTCGCAGATTACTCTAAAAAATCGGAATATTATTCGAGGTAACACTGACAAACAAAAAGGTTAGCTCTAAAGAGCTAACCTATTGTTTTTGCTGGAGCGGGAAACGGGATTCGAACCCGCGACTTCAACCTTGGCAAGGTTGCACTCTACCACTGAGTTATTCCCGCGCTGAGTCCAAACTGTATAGCAAAGCTCTCGGACGTTGTCAATTTTTTTTTAACATAAAGCGTCATTTTTTTCAGATATGCGATGAAAGCAGTTTATTGTATCCCCCAACTAATTGATGAATGCGGGCACCCCATGAATGCATCTGGATAGCTCTGCGACGTGACAACTGACCAATATTTTCCATCTGGCCGGCATCCTGAAGCGTGTCAACTATGCATGCAGCCAGTGAAGTCTCGCTGCCGTAGTCGGCATAAACACCATATTCCCCGAGAATTTCACGATTTATAGGACTATCGAACGCAACCGTCGGCAAACCACACGCCATATAGTTGAACAGCTTTCCGTTTGCTTCAGTACGCGCAAGCTTGGGTGATACGGCTATATCCCCTGCGCTCAGATATAATGGCGCTAAATCATAAGGTACGCGACCGGTAAATATGATTACTTCATCAATACCCATCTCACAAGCCTTACGACGATAATCCTCGTCCGGGAAACCCATCAGCAAAAATTTTATTCCCGGCACTTTGTCCCTGACAATGAGTATTGTATCAAAGAGCAGATCAATGCCCTGATATTGGTTAAACAGCCCCAGATAAACCACAACTTTTGAATTTTCCGGAATGTTTAACTTTTGTCGTGCCTGCTGGCGGGAGCAAGGTCTGAAAACTTCTGTATCTACGCCATCAATCAATGTACTGACTTTTTCCGGCAAGAGCCCGAATTCCCGAATCAGCTCAAACCGACCCTCTCCTGAGCTTGTAACAATCGCGTCTGCACAACGGTTAATTGCTCGTTCAATACCGGTAAAAATCCTGTGAAGAAGTGACTTGTCGCGCATGAAACCATGATTGAGCGATTCACCGCTGAGGCTGCCCTGATAATCAAACAATAACGGCAAACGCAGAGTACGCTTCAGAAGATAACCGATCAGTGCGCCTTCGTGCAGATGGGCATGTATTATGTCGGGGCGAAATGTTCTCGCAGTAAAGTAGGCTTTAAACAGAAGGAGTATATCAAGATAGGGCTTATGCCATGAAGGGCCGGCTTCCAGCTTCCTATACCAGGGAATTTGAGGAATTCTGACAACCTTGACGCCGGGCATGTCGCGTCCGAGGTGGTAGGTGACGATACACACTTCATGCCCCAACGCAACCAGGGCTCTGGCTTCCTCATATATCCTGACATGGCAGCCCCGGTCGGAGAAGTAGGGTGTGGGGGCCAGCATCAAAATCCTAAGTCGCTTTTTATTATTGAATGAGTGCTGTGTCATGTTTTTGTTTATTAGATTACCGCTTAGGAGCCAGGAAATCGACCAGCGTGCGGACTTCGGCATCTCCAGGATTTTTCTCCAAATGCCGTGAATAGTAACTGTAAGACTCAGCGTAGCGACCAAGCTTCAAGGCTGATCGACCCAACGCCAGATTGATCCTTGTCCTGTTCGGGTCCTCGCGCAAGAGACGCAAGGCCTCGGCATACATGGTTTCATAGACCGATGCCGAGGGTATCGCGAATTTCTCCCAGATGTGCTTATACCTATCATCTTTCTTCAGATAGACGACAGCAATGTCGTCACGAAAGACAAGAACCCAGCCGGGATCCTTGGCAAGGGATTCAACCAACGGCACCGGTCCACCGGAATCATAGTAACAGGTACGGCTGATCACCGTGTTTACGTTGTAACGTTTGAAATCCGCTAGCCAGCCATCCCAGCTATTGTCTATTCTGTTGGAAACTTCCAGTATCTCGTTGCTGGTATTTCTGCCATCAACGAAAACATTGTAGTCCGGGTACAGCTTCCACATGAGATACCCGCCCCAATCATAGAAATTGTAGACCGTCGGAGGTAACTGGTTTTGCTGGAGGAATTGCGTGGCTGCCACCGGAAAGCTTGACTGGCCGAGACCCCACCCCCATGATGCACTGGTCACATTCAGATACAGAAACAGGGCCAAGACCGGCACAATGCCATAGCGACATGCGGAGCGCAGCAGTTCACCGGCACTCTGTTTAGGAAAATATTTTCGCAGGACATATTGCAATGAGCTGGGCAGGTATAAACCAGCAAGAATCGGAACGAAGACTGAATGTCGCACCTGGCTCATCCCCATATATAGAAATGCACAGAAAAAAATAACCTCTGCAGGATCATTGTTTTTCCACTTAGCAACCAGAACAGCACCCCATAGTACAAACACCACATAAAACAACACTATCTGGTCCGAGGCTGGCGGAAGCCACTCCATTATCGCCTGCTGTCCCGAGCTTATATTCGTCAGGTTAAGATGATCAAATACATGCAACGGGATTATCCTTCCGTAAGGATTGATGAATGCAGTTCCGAACACTGCGAGACCGATGCCGGCGAGAACAAGTATTTTCTTCCAGGTGGTTTTCTGCATTACCAGCCGCACGATCTCGCCGATGAAAAACAGGCCGATAAGTACAAAACCGAATATGCAACCGGCATGAAGATTTGCCCAGACCAGCATCAGCGGAATCAGCCAGAACCAGGCTTTGCTGCCCGGCTCGCGTCCTTTGTTCAGGAACTGTATGTACAGGATCGAGAAGAGGAAGGTCCACAGCTGGGGGCGTTCTGCCCAAGAGGCTATGGATGCGGCCAGACACAGGGTCAAAACCGGTGCGATGAGTAAGGGGTCTCCGCCACGTCGCAAGTTAACGCGATACAGCAGAAAAGCACACAACGTAATAAGAACGGTTTTCAGGAGAGAGAGCAGCTTGTATCCGCCGACAAGGTAGTGCAGATAGAAGACAATGTCCGAAAGCCAGCAATGCTCTAAACGAAAGGCGTCCGGTGTAATGCTGAAGGTATCGCGATACAGAAATTGTCCGGATTCCAGAATGTACTTTCCGCTCTGGAGTTGCCAGAAGGTATCGAAGTCTTCCATGGGACGAAGCGCAACGGTGAACACCACCAGCAGTAACAGCCAGCCCGGCCATTGATTCGAAAAGTTACGCATTGGAGCCATATTGGGTTCTGGCATTTCCACTGTCTATGTTGAACCGGTCGCGCACCACATAGATCGGCTTGCCCTGTGACTCAAAATATGTCCTGGCGTTCAGTTCGCCCAGTAATCCCATCACGATGAACTGAATCCCCATGAACAGCAGAAACAGGGTCAGTATCAGCAAAGGATTACGATTCATGCTAAGATGTTCAAAGAGTTTCATATATACGGTCATAGCTCCGGACAAAATGCCCAGCATGATGGTATAGACCCCCCATTTGCCGAATAGCTGTATTGGCTTGGTTGAATATGCCAGCAGGAATTTGACCGTCATCAGATCCAATATCACGCGTAAAGTACGTGAGATGCCGTATTTACTGACACCGTGGAGACGCGGGTAGTGATTTACCGGCAACTCCGTCACCTTGGCGCCCACCTGTGACGCCAGCGCCGGAACGAAGCGGTGCATTTCACCGTAAAGATTTATGCCGTCCAGCACCTCACGACGATAGGCTTTCAGGGTACAGCCGTAATCGTGGAGATGGACACCTGTCAGGCGGGAGATCAGGGAGTTGGCCAGTATTGAGGGGATTTTGCGGGTTATGAAAGTGTCCTTACGATCCCTTCTCCATCCGGAGACCACATCAAAGCCTTCATGAATCTTGTCAACCAGTCGCGGTATGTCGGCGGGGTCATTCTGGAGGTCGCCATCCATAGGAATTATGATGCTGCCGCGCGCGACATCAAACCCCGCCGCCATAGCAGCTGTCTGGCCGAAGTTCCTGCGGAAGCGGATCAACTTGAGACAGGGATCCACTTTTGCAAGCCCGGCAAGCAGCGCGTATGATCCGTCACTGGATCCGTCATCAACCATGATAAGTTCGTATTCGCATTTCATCCGCAGCATTGCATCGGTTATCGCGGTGTATAAGGCGCTTACGTTATCCTGCTCGTTATAGATCGGTACTACTATACTGATGATATCCAAAGCAGAAACACTCCTCGAATTCTAATGTCCTTGAAATGTGTACGACTCTACCGAAAAACGGACAGGTTGTCTGCATAAATTCCAATCAGTCAGACTCCGGGAACTCCTGCCCGAATTCCTTTATTCTGGTGACCACGATTCCATCGCTACGCACCGGATCCGGCTTGCCGCCCGTCAGGCCATACATCAGACCAATACCGTTAACACAATGCATCAGAGGATACAGCAGCAATAACATTACGGCGGAAATACTGCCGGTATGACTAATTGCTATCATGGTGAAAACCGACACAAGAACCGCATACATGACTAACGGCAACAGCAATACCTTGTAAAAAGGGAAACTAAGGCAAACGATCAGGTATAGTACAAATAATAGCGGTACATAGCTGATAACCGGAAACGCCCCGGTTATCAGGGATTGTTGTGCACGCCCTCTCCCATAGGCAAACATCTGGCGAACAAAGGCCTTCAGGGTTGAACGCTGACTTCTGAGAACTCTCATTTCCGGAATATGCATCAAACGGAACCCTGCTGACCTGATTCTGTCAAGCAGTTCGTTCTCCTCATTCGGGTAGAGCCGTTCATCAAAACCTCCCATCGAGAGGAACACGGACCTGCGTATTGCCAAATTACACAGAATCAGCTCTTTATCGGTAGTTTCGCGGGGTTGGCCGAACACTCTGTAACGATTTCTGACTCCACCAGATCCGAGCACTGATGACAGTGCAAATCCAAACAGACGTTGCAGTCGGCTGTCTGTCGGCGGAGTGACTGATGGACCTCCGGCAACCGCAACATCCAGGTTGTCCAATGCAGCGCGGCAGATTGACAGACTGTCGCTGTTGAGCCTGGAGTCGTCGTCAATAAAATATATGATATCCCCCCGGGCTGCTTGCGCAGCCAAATTTCGCTGTTGGCTGGGGGCACTCCCTTCGGCCAGCAATACTTCGTAGATGTTCTTATCGAAACCGGATTGACGGATAGCATCGAATGCGGCGACATGTGCACCATGTTTTACAGGAACAACTATCGAAATTGAGGTCATTGGCTATCCGAATCACGCTTATACATCAAATAATCAGATTACTTCTTGCAAAAAAAACCGGGACTGGCCCGGTAATTAAATCATATATGGCCAATGCCTAAAATGACTTTTTAACATTGGCAGTAAATTTTTTCTCAATCAGGCCATCGGACTGGCGCTTTCCCTGAAAGTAATCGAGTGACGCATTAAAGAGCCTGAAGTTGGTGCTGATCGACGCATACCACATCAGACTGTAGTTTTTGATTTTATTATCATATTGATATCTTGTCCCGCCAGCCAACACCAGTTGCCTCAACGGATAATACTTGAAACCCAGGGAGAGTGATGCCCTGTTGGTGCGATTGTTGGTAACACTGGAATTAGTATTTGGTGCTGCGTTGATAACCGGAGAATACGAATATGTAAACACTTCGTTAAGTTCAAATGATTTGAGAAATAAGCCGGAAGTACTAAAATGCCTGTAATTCAGACTCTGTTCGACATCATAGTTGCTTGACTCCTGGTTGATGTCAGTCCAGTAATAATAGGATGCTGCCAGTTTCGAATCAAGATTACGATTAAAGGCATACTCAAGGGTGGCAACGTTACTGAACATGGTAGTGTTCAGTTCCATCTGATAATTACCCCTTGCATAGGTAACGACATCACTGAATTTCAGATTACTGCTAGAATAGCTGAGGGTTCCGGACATAGTTGTAATATTGTTCGAACCGGTATTTGCAGATGAGAATATATCCTCAATCAAATTCAACCCCAGATTCAAACGCGGCAACGGGTTCCAAGATACGGCCAGACTGGACAATGACCGGTAACTAGATGAGCCGATACTCTCGGCCCCTACACTTCTTGGACTTACATATTGGGGTATTGAGGTACTCGAATCCCTTACAGTACTATTAAAGAGGCTGTTGTTTCCGCTTGTCAACCCATTTTCCTGACGCAACGTGATACGAAGCTGACTCGAAGGAGTATAGACGGCATTCATATTTAGATTCTGCTCAAGAAAGTTTGTACTGTTTGACGTATTTTTATTATTGGAGTTTTTGATTTTATAGGCTGCTCCCAGAGTCAACTTCCTGGAATACGATGGAGTACTGGTGGTTTCAAGACCGCCGGATAATACCAGCATTTTGGAGTTTTCCGACACGGTGGACTCGACATCAAGGCTCTGGTTCAAGGTAAACAGCGAACGCTTGAAGGCATCGACTCTGTAACCGGCCAACATACTTTCGAGGTGTGCGCCGGCATTGTCGTGTGTTTCCCGGTATGACGCCCTGGTGTTCCAGGATACTTCAGGGTTCAGAACACCCGAAACATATAACGGTATAGTGGTGCGGTTGGTAAGCTTACCGTTCTCTTCCCTATAGCGGTTAAAATTGTTGAAGCTGCGCGCCTCCCAATATCTGCGTTGCGCATGTGCGAATACATTTACATCAACTTCCTCGAAGTTCTGTCCCATCGACAAACTGGATTTCTTGGTTAGTTGCAGATCGGTTGACACACGAAGCCAGTTGGAAAAGTCTATCCAACGGCGGGCCAGAGTGTGATCGACGGTTCCGATCTGGATCTGGCTTTCCTTATAGTTATTGTACGAGTCAATTTTGTCATCATAGGTTGTATAACGGTAATGAAACCAGTTGTCCTTTTTATTGAGACTAACGAAAGCAAGACGGGTAAGTCTGTTGTCGACCGGAGTCTGTGAACGGAGGTCGCGATTGAGCTGATCACTGTAATCAAGCATGATCATCGGTAAATGTCGAAGAATTTCATTATAGCCGTTGGTCATGCCGTTCTTTACTCCGGCAACAAGCGTCGCTCCGCTGCTGATGTGAATACCGTCGTTGATTCCGGACACAATGCTGGGCGTCCTAAGCAGCGATCCGCTTTGGGATGTCATACTGGAAATAAGGGGAGTATCTGATGTTATCAGAGTATTACGGCTCATATCGCGACTAAAGGCTGTCAACCGGAGCGGAATCTCCTTGGGATCCAGCAACAACTCCCCGTTGAACAGAATATGCCCTCGATTTATCTGCATACTCTCGGAACCTTTTTCGGACTTGATCGAAGTATCCAGCGCCGACCAGTTATAACCTAGCGAAACATTGTACTTACCGATCCTTGAATTGTAAATATTGCCTACGTGATTGTAAAGAAGTGAATAGTCATGGGTAAAAGACTGGGCGGACAGATGGCGACCGGAGTTATTGCGGACATCATAGTTGGTATAACTGAGTGCAGCCTGAGCTGACAACCTGGCTACGGCAGGCGAAGGCCATAGCAGGGCGACCACTAGCAACAGTAGAGCAGAGATCGACCAGTTGTGGCGCAACAAGGTAGGTACCATAGAGCCTGAAACATTTTTAAGTATATAAAAGTTCACAAAAGAATGGATGCAATTTTAACGCCAACACCAGCCAAAACACACAAAACAAGCAAGCCTGCGAAGACATGCTAATAAAGCCGGCGAACGGGTGCCTGCTGCAGCATGACTGTGAGATCCGAAAATCAATTACATTTTTTCCCTGCCATTTAACCTTGCTGAACGCGAAATCGCGCAGCATCAGCTCATTGTGCCGGACGATTGCGGAGATACGAATCTGATAAATATTGGAACACCTGGACACGAGCATTCAGCTGGTCAACTACGTATATTCTGTCGCTGGTGTCTATATCGATTCCCACCGGTACCGAAAAACCGCCGGGGGCAACTTTACCGGAACCTGATACAGCATAAAAAGCACCCAACACCAGGAGCAACTCACCACGATCATTGAATATGGAAACGGAATGCGAGCGCCCGTCAACCACATAAATATTGTCAGATGAATCAACCGCTATTGATTTTATCAACTGAAAATCACCCGCAGAATCACCCCGACGACCAAATTTACGCAAGAACTTGCCTTCCTGATCAAATATCTGGACAGCAGCGTTAAACGCATCAGCAACAATGATTTGACCCTTGGAGTTTATCACAAGCGCAACCGGAAGATTGAACTGGCCGGACTCATCCCCTGCGGAACCGATACTACGCTGAATCCTTCCCATGAGATCCAGGACAACTATCTTGCGAGAAGAGGCATCCGAAACATATAACAGGCCCTTATGCTTGTCGATCGCAAGAGCTATCGGATTTGAAACGGAAACTGTTTTCAGACGGATCGCACGCTGATATTTTTCTGCGTTGTCAAAAACAAGGATCGTAGCCGTTCGGCGATCAAGCACGTACAGATTATTGTCCCGATCAGTCACCACGGAAAGCGGATGAGATATGGCTGGAGCACCATCTGGTGTTTCCAGTCGCCTCAGCTCATGCTTGCCAAGATCAAAAACCATTACCGAAGCCCTGCCGACATCGGATACATAAAAACGCTTCAACTCAGGTATCGACTTCACCTCAATCGGCTTCAGCAGTGACACCGGCTCATCCGAACCCATGATAGCTGCGAAGAAGCGTTGTGAACTGCTCTTCTCGATATCAAGCTGACTGCTGTAAGTTTTTATCCATTCAATACGGGGCACGTCAGGCGGGGGGGGCCAGAAGTAACGTTCTGCCGGTTCCGGAACAGTAGCGGCACAAGCTGACAACATCAGCATGACTAAAACATAGAAACTACATATAAGACGGGTATTTATCATGACGGTTTTATAGCATGAATCACGGACACTTTAAACACAAAAACGGGCGGTATAACCCGCCCGTTTTGCCTAATATCAAATCAGGATTAGTTCTGGTGACAAGCCCTGCAGAGTGCGCTGCCTGTGTTAGCGATACGCAGGAACGGGGGGTTGGCGTTGTCATGAACCTTGTGGCAGCTGGAGCATTCCATCTGGTCGGTCTTGGCACCGTAGTTGAAGAATACCATCTGGTTGGTGGCGTTAGTAGCTGTTGCAAGCGACTGAAGAGCGGTGCCTTTGTTTGCGCCAACGCCTCTCTGTGCTACTGCATCAGAATAGCTGAAACCGATCGGGTGGTCATTGGTCAGGTCGGTTCCGAGGCCGCTTCCGGCTGCAAAAGTACCAGTGTAGGTTGCAGCTTTGAGAACGGTGTCTTTGGCATTGTCTCTGACAAAAGCATTTACGTCAGCAGCGCTACCGGCGGATGCTGCGTGACAGGAGAGACACTGCAGAGAAATGCTGCCAGTGGACAGGGCAGCATTTTTTGCTGCAGTCGACAATGTAACCGATGATGTATAGAATTTGAACGATGCAGCAGCAGGGTCCAGACGATTCCAGAGTGGAACCTTAGGAGCAGCATTATGCGGAGCGTGGCAGTGTTCGCAGAGCTTCTCGCTGCTTGTAGCCCTGATGGTCTGGGCACCGGAATTCGACAGGTCATGTTTCGAGTTTCTAATCGAGAGAGCAAACGCCGAACTGGAAACAAGAACTAAACCTAACATTACAACCATTGTTTTTTTCATTTTTTTCTTCCTTTCATTTATTAAATTTTGAACTAAACCGGATGTGCAGGCCTGAGCCTTTTTCAGCAACTATTTTCAACCAATCAATCCAGCAAACCTCCTTTCAATTTGACTCATTCAAGATATTGGTTTCACAATAGCGACAACGAGATCTAGCTAGTCATATCACCATTCAATTATTTGATTTCTACAAAAGCAATCTATGTGCCAAAACAACTTCGATCCAAATATGCTTTCATTCTCGATTGTTACACACCAACAAGCATCAGCACAAGCGAAACAACTCCGTAAATAGCCGCACAGCCAGCCAAGAGCACTGTTATTTAACGGGGGCTTTCGCACCCCCACCCGGTGTCATTTCCAGGCGGTATTTTTGCAGCTCTCTCTCATTCATATACTGAAACACCTGAAGCCGCCTGTTGCCCATATCCGCAACATAGATACGGTCGTTAGCATCAATGAATATGCCTTGTGGAAGTAAAAAACCGCCTGCAACTAAGGTTTCACCCTGACTTTGTGAATAGGGCGCGCCGACCGATATCAGCACGTCTCCTTTTGAATTAAATACCTGCATGCGACTGTAACGGGCATCAATGACGTAGATGTGATCATCGCTATCCAGCGCCAACCCCTTGATTATCCCGAAATCGCCAATGCCGTCACCTCGCATGCCAAACTTGGAAATAAAAACACCTTCAGGTGAAAAGCACTGAATCCTGGCATTGAATGAATCAGATACATAGATATTACCCCGACTATCCAGAGCAGCACCGACCGGATAATTGAACTCACCGTCCAATCCGCCTTTTTTTCCGAAACTGTGCAGCAGCTTGCCATCCATGGAAAATATCGCAACCTTATGGGAGTTCGCGTCCGGTACAATCAGATGCCCCCGCTTTTTGTCTATGGCAAACGCTCCCACAGACTTGACATCGGCTGACAGATCCAGAACCTTTAGTACCTTGTTCTCACTATTAACGACATAAACTTTACTGCTCCTGTCATCGCCGGCATAAACCAGTCCCTTGTCGTCAAAAGCAACTCCGGTCGGCTTGCCGGTGCTGCCGGCCATGACCGAGCTACCCAACGCCTCAAACTTTTTCTTTTTCAGATCAAGTACAACAAATGCGGACTGCCCCGGGTCACTGACCACCAGTTTATCTTCGGAATTTCCTCCAATGAACAGAGGAGAGGTAAACCCCATATCACTCTGTTCACCCACCAGATCCCTTATCAGCGAAGAGCCTCCCCGCAGATCGGCATCATTGTAGTAGGTGGCCACCCATTCGATTTTAGGCTCATCCGGCGCAGGCGGCCAGAACAGGCGTTTCTTGACAACAGGCCCTGTTGAAGCACATGCCGACAGTAACGTAATAGCAAGCAGTCCTACAGCAATAATTCTTAATAATTTTCCCATTTATTAGTCTCCACCTATTTATTTGTTATGGCAGGCCTGACAGAGAGTCATTCTGTCTTCAACATTATTAAAAAAGAAATATCTTACATTTCCGCCGTGAGGTAAATGGCAGGAAACACAGCTCATCTGCTTGCCGCTGCTGGACCTCAATGGATCTTTTTTGCCGGACAAGGGGTGACCCTCGCCGGTTGTTGTCATTACCACATGCTTTTGACCACGTATATGACCGTGACAGGAAAGGCACAATTCGTTGATCGGTTTGATCAACTGGGATTCATTCTGGCTGCCGTGGGCATCATGACAGGATTCGCACATCCCGGCCTCTACAGGACCGTGGACAAACTTTTTCTTTTTGACCTGAACCGCCATATCTGCGTGGCATTCATAACAGAGCGCTGCCCCGCGCTTGGCAACTGCATGTTTTGGATTACCCTTGCTGGCATGGCAATAGCCGCAGGAATAGGTTCCTGCCGGACCATGCACGTACTTTACCGACAGCATTTTCTTGTGGCAGACATAGCAGGGGTTGTCCTTCTCGACGCTGCTGTTCATCTGGGCAGGAGTGGGATTCATATTGTGACACGACTGGCAGAGTCTTTCACTTTCCGGACGGTGCAAAACAACCGCTGTATATTCTGGCGGTACCTTTTGAGTACTTCCCTCCGGAGCATAAAAAACCGAAAGGTTGGCGGATTCGACCTTTTGTCCGCCCTTAAACAGATCAACCACAATTTTATTTGCCCCTTGATCCCACAGAGATTGGGCTATGAAGAAATCCTGGAACAGCTTGCGGTATTCCGGCATTCCGACGTCTACCGGATCACCGGCAATGCCGTTCAGAGTTATCCGCAGTGAGGTAATATCATTCTGGTTAAGCTTGAATATCAGGTGACCGGAAGTGTTCACCGAGCCGTTTTGAGAAGGATAAATGAAGTCCACAGCAGCCAGGGCAGAAGTAATCGTAAAAAGCGTCGCCATAATGGTGACAATAACTACACGCGTCAACATCGTGCTCTCCTTGAGCATGTCCAGGACATTCCTATTTAACAGAGTCATGGGTTCACAACCGGATCATTCCGGTTATATGATTTCGGTTTGTGGCAACCCACAACACAGGTTCCGCCGACATCGTTTTTTGTATAACGGATTGGAATACGCCAGCGTCCAAACCCGCTGACTTTACTGGAAACAAGCTTCGGTTGACTGGAGGCGTGGGGATCGTGACAGACCTTGCATGATCTGCCTTTATCAGACTTGTTGACATGGACAAAGTGAAGGTTGAACATTCCGTTCCGGAAATTGGTTTCGGCGCCGGTGCGCTGGTCATCGGCAAGAGAAGCGGAATGACAGTTGAAGCATAGTTCATACTGTGACTTATCGAACGATGCGTAAAAATCTTCAGGAAATTTTTGCTTTAGCAGATGCGGAAACTGTGTGCCGTGGGTTGAGTGGCAGGAGGAACATTCACCGGCTGCAACCGGTGAATGGACCGATTTGCCGGAGAACATCGACTTATCGTGGCATTTCATGCACAGCACCGAGCCTTCCGCTTTCAACATGTACTTGTTATCGGATTGGTGCGGATCGTGACAGCCAAGACATTTGCCCTCAGAGATGGGTGGATGCGGGAATTTCCTGTCGAACTGTGCCTTCTCGTGACACATGAAACAGAGCGCAGCACCTGATTCTTTAAGCTGGAACCTGTTCTCGCTCTGATGGACATCGTGACACTCAAGGCAATCCCCCGAAGCCACCGGACCATGAACAAATTTCTTTGTATCCTTTTGTTCGTGGCACTCGTTGCAGAGACCGGCCTTGCCGTTGTCAGTCAGGGTAAAAGCACCCTTCTTGACTCTGGGGTGTTTCTGGTCCGTCGCCTTGTGACAGGAGGAACACTCGCCATCCTTGACAGGCTTATGGGCAAATGACTTGTCGGCCTTGTTGGGATGGCATCCGCAGTTCATTGCGCCGGCAGCCTCTGCCGGACGGTCTTTAGCAACCAACAGGACGCCTGCCACTCCCATAAGTACTGCTACGCTCAGGCAGATGAATTTTACGGATGTATTGTTCAAGCAGGAATCCTTACCCTTCTATTTTGCTCCGCCGCCATAGCTGTGAAGTCCGGAGAGGAACAGGTTGACACCCAGATAGCAGAAGAGGGTTGCTGCGAAGCCGATCACCGAAAGCCATGCGGCCCGTTTACCGACCCAGCCCTTGGTGATGCGGGCATGAAGAAAGGCTGCGTAAACGAACCAGACAATCAGCGACCAGGTTTCCTTGGGATCCCAGCTCCAGTATGTGCCCCAGGCATAATTTGCCCAGGCTGCGCCGGTGATGATGCCAAGAGTCAGCAGCGGAAATCCGATCATGATTGCACGGTAGTTGAGGTCGTCCAGCACCTTCAGCGGCGGGAACAAGGACATCAGACCTCCGGCCTGGGCCGAGGAACCATTCCCCTCAAGCGCTACCTTGATCAGATACATGATTGAAATACCGCAGGCGACGGCAAAAGCAGCATAACCCAGGAAGCAGGTAATTACATGATACAGAAGCCAGTTACTCTGCAGAGCAGGCACCAGCGGCTCAATCCCGGTATTCATACCCAGCTGAGCCCAGGCCATCCCCAGCAGCGCAAATGGAATGACAAAAACTCCGATGATCCGGTATTTGTATTTAAGATCGATATAGACGAACAGCAGAACAATCGTCCACGCAAAGAAAACTATCGACTCGTACAGGTTGGACATGGGAGCGTGACCGACACCCATGTCGTAGGATTCTTTCCAGCGCAGGCCGATGGCGACAGTATGAATGGCAAGTCCAGCATAGGCTACGATGCTCCCGGTAAGTCCTACGGATTTATTTTTTCCGGCAAGAAAAGCGAAGAATATGATCATCGAGATCATATAAGCGAACGTTGCTACATTAAAAAACATGGAACTGGTCATAAAAAGGTAACCTCCACTAAATTTTCAACTGTTTGAACTTCTCAGCAATTCCATCGAACTGCATTTCAAAAGATGCCTGATTCTTGCTGGCATTACCGTACATACGGGCGTGCCCCTTGGATACGACCAGCCAGATACGTTTATGCGACATAAAGAAAGCAATATAAAGGCCTATTACCATCAGGGTGCACCCAAGCCAGACGACCCACACGCCCGGATCTTTTGCAACCTGCAGTCCGGTGTACATTTTTGCGTTTGTACCCTCATAACCGAAAATAATAGCATCTCCACGCTGGGCATTCATCTCCGGAAAATCCTTGAATACGATGAATACCTGTGGAAGAGCACCTTTGCGAGTAACCTCTATCCTGGCAGCAGGCCCTGAAAAACCGGGTGCAAACTGCCGGACTTCCTGAGTAGCCTCAAGCAGTCTGACGATGGTTCCATCCTTGAGGGTTATCGGATCGCCTTCGCGAGCGGCAATCTTTTCAGGAACACCTCCGGCACGTGGGGTCGCGGTAATGTAATGTTCGCTCCCCTCAGCAGCCTGGCCGTAACTGGATTGATAAAAGGTGATCCCCTTGTAGGTCAGGGGGTGATTGACGATAACCTTTACCTGGGATAATCCGGGTACCGGTTTTCCGTTTTCCAGAACCGTCAATATGCTCCTGAATTCCTTCGGTGCTCCGGTGGCATAGAAATCTACACTGAATTTTTCACAGAGAACTTCAAACCCGAGCGGAATCTGCCCTCCATTCCGTGCTTCCACCGCATTGACGCTGGTTCCTTCAACAATCGAAACATAGCCCTTATATCCGGCTAATGAGCCGATAATTGCACCTATAAAGATCACCAGAATGCTCAGGTGAACAACATATACTCCCAATCGTGACCAGGCGCTCTTCTGGGCAAAAAGATGGTACTCACCGTTATGCTCCGTCACAACCGGCGTGCTGAATTCTGTCCCGAGAAATGCTGACAGGCTCTCCCTGCACTTTTCAATCGGACCGGATACGGTTATCTCTTTCTTTAGAGCATAGGAGTTGCGGGCGGATTCAGCCAAAATCAGGGTAGGTTCACTAACAAATTTGAACACGTGCGGAAGGCGTTTAATTGAGCAGGAAACCAGGTTGAGGCTGAAAACGTACAGGAGTGTGATGAACCACCAGGAGTGGTACATGTCATAAAAACCAAGCTTGGAATATATCTGCAGCTTGGCAGGACTGATCTGTGCGACATATTCGGGAGGTAATTGTCCTTGAGGCAGAACAGTTCCGATTATTGATGTCAGCGCTAATGAAATCAGCAGAAACAGGGTGAGTTTAAGTGAACAGAAAAAATCCCAGGTGGTCTCAACAAAGCTTCGTTCGGTGGTTGCCAATGGTTTCTCCAAGCGAATTTAAATTATGACTGCTATTGGTGCGCTACATTTTAACTTTCAGACAATACCCCAAAATCCAGAAAAAATGCACCATTTTTTTTGGCGGAAAACCACCTGTCAGAAAGCAGAATCAAAGCTTTCATTTTCGTACTCGTCATGTATAATCAAAACAGTATAATTAGATGCAAACTCTGATGAGTCTGCCGGAGGCTGTCATGCCTATCATCCTGGAAGCTATTGTCGTGTCTTTCGGCATGCTGCTCATATTCACGA
Organism: uncultured Geobacter sp.; assembly: GCA_964420435.1. Taxonomy (GTDB): domain Bacteria; phylum Desulfobacterota; class Desulfuromonadia; order Geobacterales; family Pseudopelobacteraceae; genus JACRCG01. Next base: position 124,675 of record CAYQTC010000008.1, on the reverse strand, counting down.
TGGCTTTTTTTCTGGTATTTTTATTGGCACTGGTCATGTCACCGATTGAAAAAAGCCTGTCCAAGATGATCTGGGACAGCACCAGTCAGAAGATGCCGCTGCCGCAGCCTAAAAGTTCTTTCAAGGATTTCAGTAAAAAACACTAGGCAGTTAAAAGCCGGTTTCAACTTCACTCTCATGATAGAAAGGCTGCCGCAACCCGGCAGTCTTTCTTTTAATTCATCCAAGTCATGTACCTTTGCATAATGTAATCAATAGATGGAGCTGCAATGACCACCGCACAGCAAACGACAGATATTCCACTCCCAAGAATCCTGATTGCCGAGGACGATCCGCTTTCCTGCGCTCTTCTGGAGATGTATCTTGAACAGGAAGGTTATCCGTATGTTTCGGCCGCCAACGGCCTTGAAGCACTTGAGCTCTTCAAACGCGAGCCTTTTCCGATTGTCATAACCGACTGGCTTATGCCGGAAATGGATGGAACCGCACTCTGTCATGCCATCCGCAGCCTTGCCTCCGACAGTTACACATTTCTGCTTCTGCTGACTTCCCAGAACTCTCCGGATGCAATTGTGGAGGGACTGGAATCCGGTGCCGACGACTACATCGTAAAGCCTATCAATCCTGCTGAACTAAGCGTACGCCTCAAAGGGGCCCGCCGGATTCTCGGCCTGGAGGAGGCCCTCAAAAAGAGCCTTACCGAGTTACGGGATCTATCAATCCGCGACCCGCTGACAGGCGCCTTCAACCGCGGCTACATGGATCATCAGCTCAAACACGAAATACAGAGGGCATATCGTTATCAGCACCCGCTTTCAATCATGCTCTGCGACCTGGATCATTTCAAACAGATAAACGACACCCATGGCCACCAGGCCGGCGACACCGTACTTAAAAACTGTGTTGCGAGCATATCCGCCTCCCTCCGACAGAACATCGACTGGGTTGCGCGGTACGGAGGGGAGGAATTTGTAATTGTGCTTCCTGAAACCGATGCGGCAGGATGCGCTATTGTAGCAGAGCGGATCCGTGAGCGGGTCGCAGTCAACCCGGGCGCGAAAGATGAGGACTCAATCAAGGTCACAGCCAGTTTCGGCACCGTCACCCTGGTCCCAACAGACAGCGCCTCTTTAACAAACCCGGCTGACCTTCTTCAACGGGCTGATGCCTGCATGTATTTTGCGAAGCAGACAGGGCGCAACCGGGTTGTTTCAGAAGAAGCACAGCAGTTTTAACAGCAAAAGCAAAATGCCGGCATTATACACACATAGAACAGTGTACAAACCTGCAAAATAATTATTGACAAGTTTACCGAGCAACTGATATTTTGAACCGTAGTTATAGAATCAAGTTAGCCACATATACTTCTTATCCAGAGCGACCGAGGGACTGGCCCAATGACGTCGCGGCAACCAGCCGAAAGGCAAGGTGCCAAATCCAGCGAAACCTGAAGAGGTTTCGGGAGATAAGGAAGAGCGACATCCAAAAGATCCTCTTCCGCACCCCGGAAGGGGATTAATTTTTGGAGGTAAAACATGCAATTAGGCACACAGGCGGTACAGATCGGACTTGAGTGGGACACGCGCACCGGCGCAGTATCGGTCCCGGTTTATCAGACCGCCACTTTCCGGCATCCGGGACTCGGCCAGAGCACCGGCTATGACTACAGCAGATCCGGCAACCCCACCCGACAGGCGCTGGAGGACGGCATTGCCCGACTGGACGGCGCCGCACGCGGCTTCGCCTATTCATCAGGCATGGCGGCCATTGCCAATCTACTGCTGCTTTTCAAATCCGGCGACCACATCATCGTGACCGAAGACCTCTACGGCGGCACCTGTCGCCTGTTCGACAAGGTTTTCAATCAATTCGGCCTTTCCTTCAGCTATGTGGACACCAGCGATACGGATGCGGTGCGTGCCGCGCTTCAGCCGACCACCAAGGCTGTTTTTGTTGAAACACTCACCAATCCGCTGCTTAAATTCGCCGATCTACCAGCCATTTCCGACATCTGCAAAGAAAACTATCTGCTGCTGATTGCGGACAACACCTTCCTGACCCCCTATCTGCTGCGTCCGCTGGACCAGGGCGCCGACATTGCCGTCTACAGCGCTACCAAGTATCTGGCTGGACACAACGACACCGTTTCAGGTTTGGTAACGGTCAAGGATCCGCAACTGGCAGAAAAGGTCTACTTTCACCAGAATTCGGTCGGAGCGACACTGGGGCCGCAGGACTCCTGGCTGGTAATACGCGGCATGAAAACCCTCTCGGTCAGACTGGACCGTCATCAGGAAAACGCTCAGAAAATTGCTGACTGGCTGGCGGCACACCCCCGAATTACAAAAGTTTATTATCCGGGACTTGCAGACCATCCCGACCACGAGCTTATGAAGCTTAATGCCAGAGGTTTTGGCGCGATGATCGCCTTTGAGGTTGACAGGCACGAGCTGGTGGAGCAGGTTCTGCTGAAAACCGAACTGATCTCATTCGCAGAAAGTCTGGGAGGAGTGGAAAGTCTGATCACCTTCCCGGAAGTGCAGACCCACGCCGACATTCCGCCCGAGCTGAGAGCCCGGCTCGGCATCAACAACGTGCTGCTGCGCCTGTCAGTCGGAATTGAAGATGCCGACGACCTGATCGCCGACCTGAAACAGGCACTGGAAGGATAAAGGGGAACCTGATGAAACTCGCTACTAAATTGATCCATGGCGGCCCGACCGTCGACCAGCAGACCGGGGCGCTTGGCGTGCCGATCTACCAGATATCCACCTACCGTCAGACTTCGGTTGATCATTTCAGCAAGTATGACTACGCCCGGGGCGACAACCCGACCCGCGAGGCGCTGCAGGACACGATTGCAGTGCTTGAGGGGGGCACTCACTGCCTGGCCTTTTCTTCCGGCATGGCAGCCATTTCCACCACACTGATGATCTTTTCCCCCGGCGACCACCTGGTGGTCTGCGACGATGTCTACGGCGGCGCCTACCGGGTTCTGTCTACGATCTTCAGCCGGATGGGAATCAGTTCCACCTTTGTGGACGCAACCGACCTGACCGCCATAGAGGCAGCCATCAAACCGGAAACCAAGGGCATCTACCTGGAGACCCCCTCCAACCCGCTGCTTAAGGTCACTGATCTGCGCGGCGCAGCTGAAATTGCCCGCCGTCACGGCATCATCACACTGGTGGACAACACCTTTATGACCCCCTACCTGCAGCGTCCGCTTGAGTTGGGCTGCGACATCGTACTGCACAGCGGCACCAAGTTCATCAACGGTCATAGCGACGTCCTGTGCGGGTTTACCGTCGTCAGGGACAAAGAGCTGGCACATCGCATCCGCTACATCCAGAACGCCTTCGGGACCGGGTTGGGGCCGCAGGATTCATTCCTGACGCTGCGGGGCGTCAAGACCCTCAAGGTCAGGATGGATCAAAGTCAGAAGAACACTCTCAAAATTGTAGAATGGCTTAAGGCACACAAACGTGTGACCGCCGTTCATTACCCCGGCCTGCCCGAACACCCCGGGTACGCAATCCAGGCAGCCCAGGCCGATGGACCGGGAGCGGTCTTTTCCTTTGAGCTGGACTCCTATGAGACGACCAAGAAGCTACTGGAGGGTTCACATCTGGCGGCCTTCGCCGTCAGCCTGGGTGGCGTTGAAAGCATCATCTCCTACCCTGCCAAAATGTCCCACGCTTCGGTGCCGAAAGAAGAGCGGGAACGCAAGGGAATCAAGGACACGCTGGTACGCCTGTCGGTCGGCCTGGAAGACCCGGACGATCTGATTGCCGACCTTCAGCAGGCCATGGGCTGATTGCCTGATACGACTTGATTTGAGAGCTGAAATGCCCCAATATGTTCCGTTGTAACAAGTCATTATTTACTTGTTCGGACATCGACGGCAGGCATGTGTGATTCCAGATGCCGGCTGGTGGCTGATAATCCGCATGAGCAGCGTTTGGGGTATGCATGGACAGCTGGCTTAAATATCTGCATGAATTGTTCAGAGAACTGTTCATTAATACTGTCACAACAGATGTACGTCCTCGCAATGAAGAAGTGCGGGACAGCATAAGTCCTACGAGCCACATCGGACAACGCGAGGATTCCGGAGATATCTCCACACGGCTGGCGTCACCGGAAGCGACGGATTTTCTGCTGGCGCTGGTCTCTGAAAAACCGGCTGCAGATCTGCAGGAATTCTCATTATACGACCGTGCTTTCATATCAACCCTGCTAAAAAAACTGAGGACGAATACCTTCGAGATTCCGCTGCTTCCTGAAGCTGCGCTCCATATCCAGAAGCTTCTTTCCAACCCCAGAGTCAACGCCAGCGAATTCGTGGATATTTTCAAGAGCGATCCGGCTCTTTCCGCCGAGTTAATCAGAATGGCCAACTCGGTTTATTACGGCACAGCAATCCCGGTCCATGACCTGCAGCTGGCAGTAACCAGAGTCGGGCTCAACCAGCTTCAGGGGCTGGTGATCATGATGTCACTGCGTACGCGTATCCTGCGTGGCAATGGGTTGCATCGTGAAGTCGAGTGGGTCACCGAACTTTCTTTGATGATGGCGACGGCCTGTCAGCAACTGGCATCCGAACTGGCCATGTCACCGGGCGAGGCCTTCACGCTGGGACTACTGCATCATGTTGAATACTTTGCAATTCTGGGTGTATCGGCTGAATACATCTCTTCGCATCATGGCGACACCATCTCAGCCGAGGCGCTAATGGAGGCCATTCGCCGCTTGGGACCGCCGGTTCACGAATTGATCGTCCGCAACTGGGGACTGGAAATACTGGAACTGCCGGAACTTGTCCCGTTTGATGAAGACAATGAACCTGTTCAGGAGGATGCACGGGTGATAAGTACCAGCATGCGCCTTGAGGCTCTGCAGTACATTCTGACACAGAAATGGAGCGGAGGCAGTCCGGATCTTGCCATTGCCGGTTTTAATACTGAATCCGTAAGCCGTGCAGTTGCAGCTGTCTTCCCTGACAATGGCGATATTCCCCGACAAAAGGAACTTTGACTGAATATGAAGATTCGCATCAATGAATACCGGGTCGAAACGCCCGACTCCATAACCCTGGCAGAACTTGCGGAACAATACAGGCCGGGCGCTGATGTTCTGATTCTGAACGGATTTCCGTCTCCGGCCGGTACACTGGTCAAGGAAGGTGACGAGATTTTTCTGATCCGGCGCGGCGAGCAGCCCGGTCAGGAGGAACTGGAAGGGCTGATGGCAGCACGGCACACTCCCGGCGTCCATGCCAGGCTGAAGCAGGCCTGCGTCGGAATTGCCGGTGTCGGCGGGCTCGGTTCCGCAATAGCTGTGGCGCTGGCCAGGATCGGGGTCGGCCGCCTGATTATCGCCGACTTTGACGTTGTGGAGCCCTCCAACCTGAATCGCCAGCAATACTTTATCGACCAGATCGGCGAGCTCAAGGTTTCGGCGCTGACAGACAACCTGAGAAGAATCAACCCTTATGTATGCATCGAACCGCATCCAACAATGCTGACGCCGAAGAATATTCCGGAGATTTTCGCACCCTGCCCTGTCGTGGCGGAAGCCTTCGACCGTGCCGACATGAAAGCAATGCTGGTGAACACCGTACTGACCACGCTGCCGCAGGCAACCATTATTGCCGCCTCCGGACTGGCGGGCTACGGGCCGAACAATTCCATCTCAACCCGCAAGGTATCGCAACGCCTTTACCTGGTGGGCGACAATGTTTCGGAAGCCAGGCCGGGAAGCGGTCTGATGGCTCCCAGAGTCGGAATTGCAGCGCACCATCAGGCCAACCAGGTTGTACGGATTATTCTGGGGGAAGACCAATGAGCAGAATAGCGGTCGCCATGAGCGGAGGAGTCGACTCCTCTGTCACTGCAGCCCTGTTAAAGCAGCAGGGACATGAAATCATCGGTATTACCATGCGCCTGTTTGCACCGCGTACAACCGGCGTCGGCTCGGCCGTCCATGACGCCGCTGTTGTAGCCAAACATCTGGATATTCCTCATCATGTAGCCGATTTTGAGGATGATTTCAGCAGCCTGATCATCGGCGACTTTATCGACGAATACCGCTGCGGACACACCCCCAACCCCTGCGTGCGCTGCAACCGCTACATCAAGTTCGGCCGACTGCTGGACAAAGCCCTTGAACTGGGAGCAGATATGATGGCCACCGGACATTACGTGCGCAAAACGACCGACCCGGACGGCACCTGCCACCTGCGCACGGCCCGCAACATTCGCAAGGATCAGTCCTACTTCCTTTATACGCTCACCCAGCAGCAGCTGCAGCAGATCGTGTTTCCGCTGGGCGAGGTGGAGAGCAAGGACGATGTGCGCCGTATGGCGCGCGACTTCGGCCTGCCGGTGGCTGAAAAAAGCGACAGCCAGGAGATCTGCTTTATCCCCAATGATGATTATGTGGCTTTTCTGGAAGGAAGCGGTGCGTTAATCGGGGTACCGGGCGATATCGTCCATATCAGCGGACAGACCGTCGGGCGACACCGTGGCACCCACCGCTATACAATCGGACAGCGCAAAGGCCTGGGCATCGCCTGGAGCGAGCCGCTGTTTGTAACAGCCATAGACACGGAACGGAATGTGGTTATTGTGGGGGAACAGCCCAATGTTTTTGCGAAGGGTTTGAAAGCTGAAGATGTAAGCTGGATTATCGCACCGCAGGCCGATGAATTTGCCGGCAGCTGCAAGATCAGATATCGCCACAATCCTGTGGGCTGCACTGTAAAACTTACTCCCGATGGCGGCTGCGAAGTCCGTTTTGACGAGCCGCAAAAGGCGGTTACACCGGGCCAGGCACTGGTGTTCTACCATGAAGATGAAGTTCTGGGCGGCGGCAGGATTACCGGTTCAGTTTCCTGAGATTCTCTCCCAGGTCGTATTTTCCCTGGGATTGCGGATCTTGAATTCAAGATACTGGGCTGCCTTTTTAAGCTTGTCGCTTACATTGGCCATATCTGATATCGAACCCAGTGACTGCAGCACTCTTTGCTGCGCACTGGCGGTAGCAAAACCCTCGCCTTCGACGATTCGCCGTAGACCACCCAGCACAGATTTCAGCTCATCCTCGGTCTTCAGCCGGGCCGGATCTGCGATGAAAAGCAGATATTGGGCCTTTTCGAGCACCGGGCCGTCCAGCTGCTTCTCCGCCAGCAGCGTATCAACAACTGACACAATACTTCCTTTTTCCGCATAGTTCAGATTCTTATTCTCCAGATATGACGCAAGGTAACGCAGCGCAGCCAGTCTGCTGGCCGGATCGCAAATTTTGAAAAGCAGCAACTGGGAAGCCTGAAGCTTCAGTACTTCCTCCTGATCGGCAAGCAGAAAACACTGCAGCATAAGCGACATCTTTTCAAACGCAACACTGCTGAGCCCTTCCCCTTCCAGCCTGTTGCGGATCTGTTCCAGCAGCTCACGTTTGTTGGCATACTCACCGAAACGGATTCTTATGATCAGGGCACGGACTTCTTCATCGGCGGTAGCATCCCACAGTTCATCGACCGCCCGGAGAATCCGGCTGCAGATGGAACGAATTTTATCCTCCTTGGGCGATTCCTCCTGATTCCAGTAATCGGGATAGGTGTCCAGAACAGTGTCCGCATCAACAATATTTTTAGTTTTTTCAAGAATCATCCTGAAATAGTTGAGTATTTTGATCTGATAACCACTCCCGCCGTCACTTAGCGGGCGCAGCAGGTCCATCAGAAAAGTGCTGTTCAGACCCGAAGAACCGCTGCAGAGATATCGGTAGACCGCTTCCGCTTTTTCCACCTGTTTTTCAATATATTTGCGTTTCAGCGTTGCGCCCAGTTCAGTAGAAATAACCTTTTTGAAAAACACACTCAGCAGATTGGAAGCATGATGCTTGATATTGTTGTCGGCATCGTCGGATACAACAATCTCCAGACAGGCGTCGAAAATTCTGACCTGTTCCTGTTCATCGCGGGAACTGTCGATATAATCTTCCAGAATCGTTATGATTTCCATCATCAGAGAGCGGTTGCGGCTGTTCAGCAGGGTCATGAAGGTGTCACGCAGGCTGGTGGAATCCACGATTCCAAACAGGAATTTGACAGCTGAATTGCGTCCGGCCTCCCCCTTGCCGTCGGCGGACTTGAGAAGCTTCAAGATGCTTTCGGCAGGATCGGTGACCCAGCCCGGAACCAGATCTTCCATGAAATGCTCCGCTTTTCTGCGAACTCTGGCATCCAGATCATAGATAAAATATCGGGCAACCTCGACCCTGAAGTCGCGGGTAGCATTGGACGCGGCAATAATTTCGAAAGCTCCCGCCTTGTCTTTTGAAGAGAGCTGGGCAATTTCCTTCTTCGCCTTGGATGCGTCATTGATTTTTATATAAAAATTGACTATGTCTTTGACTGTTACTTCTTCTTCAAAATCCATGAAAGTCGCCTTTCGAAAAGTTTTACGGGAGTATAGCCGCAATAGTCAGCATTCGCAACAGTGCCTCGCAAAAACAGTTAAAACCTCATGACAGGGAGAATTTATGCGCACAGAAATGATTGCAGCCATATTCGCACTTACCGCCGGCTCCACCCTGGCACATGCCGACAGCAGCATTACTTTCTACAGGGACGGTGCGGTTTTCCAGCGGGAGGCATCTGCAGTAAAAGGGGTCGCAGAGGTGCCGCTTGAACCGGGGCTTCTGGAAGGAACCCTGAAAGTGATTCCGGCATCAGGCACAACCATTCTGGGAGTTGAAATAAGCGCCGCGCGCCAGGACGGCAAGAGCGGCAGGGAACTGGAAGGACTGACCGAACAGCGCCAGAGGCTGGAGGATCGGCTGCAGGCCCTGGCTACCCGCGAAGAGATCTTCAAGGCGGCCGCTAAATCCCAGAGCGGCAAAGCGCCCCGCAAGACCAAGACAAATCCTGACCCGATGCAGACCATCCGTCAGGGGACCGACTTTGCCATAGCCCAGCTGGAGGCGGTCTACACAGCCCGACGCAAGACCGAACAGGAGATAAAGAAGATCGACAGCCGCATCGTTGCGGTCAAAAGGAACGGCAGAAGCGGAGAAAGTACTGCGCGGATTAACGTCACTCCGGCCCGCGGCAGACTTACCGTACAGTACGCCACTTCGGAAATCGGATGGTTTCCGCAGTATGACCTGCATCTGACAGGCTCCGGCACTGCCAAGCTTCTGTTTTCCGCAAAGATTACGTCAAACTACAGTGGTTATGTTCATAGGGTTTCAGCCGCTTCTCTTGCCGATGCAGGAACAGCAGGTACTTTTACGGCTCTGCCGGGCGGTATTGCCCGACTGGCAGCTTATCAGCTTCCAATTGAAGAGGAAAGTTACGACAGCGGAATCTATAACCGGTTTTCAGGACGGCTCAGCAACACCAGCACACAGTATCTTCCGCCGGGAGAAACCGGATTGTACAAAGTGGGCGCTTACCTGGGGCGTTTCAGATTTGAAGGTCTTTCCTCAGGCAGAAGCAGTGTGGTTTCACTCGGCAGATGATCACAACAAAACGGTACGGTTTCGCCCTTCGTTTTTAGCCTGATAGAGGGCGTTATCGGCCCGCTGCAGCAGAGTTTCCGGCGTGTCGCTTTCACCGAGTGATGTAGCCCCGATGCTTACCGTAACATTGATGACAGTGCCGGCATCGCATATTTGCTGTTTTTCCAGCCGTTCACGGATACGCTCCGCCAGAGCTACCAGATCATGGCGCTTCGTATCCGGCACAAGGACAGCAAACTCTTCTCCGCCATATCTGGCCGGTATATCATAATCGCGCATCGTACCGGAAATGGTTCCGGCAACACTCCTCAGCACAAAATCTCCAAAAGGGTGCCCATAGCTGTCATTGATTTTCTTGAAATGATCAAGATCCAGCATCAGAAATCCAAGCGTTGTTTTGTGGCGCCTGGCGCGCTCAAACTCTTCGTTGAATCGTGACATCAGAAAACGGCGATTGCGCAGACCGGTCAACTCGTCCGATATGGACGCCTCCTGCAGGGCCCTCTGCGCCGTGTCAATTTTGCCGATCAGCTGGTTCAGCATGATGTACGAAGAACCGAGCAGCAAAACCAGGGTCAAAACGGACAGTCCTATGATCACGTAGCGATTCAGTGACATCTCGCGGGCAATCCTGTCGAAGGGAATACTGACACTGATTCCTCCGCGCACATCACCAACTTTGTAACCAAAACCGGAATGGCACTTCTGGCAGGATTGCTCCATCATCAGTGGAGCCATGTAACGAAACAGCGGGCCGTTGACGCCGGACTCAATGGCCCAGAACTCCTTATCACCACCGTCAAATTTCTTTAAGGCTTTCTGCTCGAAACTGTCGGGCGCGTTTTCCTTGTTAAGCTGCTGCCTACTGGTAATCCTGAACTGTATTCCGTTATATTCCCTGAGAATTTTTGATATTTCACTGGTCATGATGGCATGATTGCGCAGCGTGAAAACGCGCCCGTCATTGGCCGTTATGTCCGGCTCGATCCCAACTTCACGCAGAAAACGGTTGGACTCCATGCCCGGCTTTTTTTCTACATAAATCCCGTCGTAATCCACATTCCAGCGCCGCACCTTGACGATCAGATCAAAACTGGAAACCGCCTGCTGCCTGACCGACTCGATCAAAAGTCGATTGTTTCGCATATAGATGCCCAGGTAGATGGCCACAACCACCAGCGATATCACCAGGCTCAGATTCAGATAAAAGATGGCGATCGGCTTGAACTTGCGCAGGACCGGGATACTCATATTTCCTCCGTTATAACAAAGGCTGCAGCAAGCGATCAGGAATGGACGGTTACCCGGGAGGATACAGCAGGGCGTTGACTTTTTCAATAAGCGAATCGACGGTGAAAGGCTTCTGCAGAAGCTGGATTCCATCTTCCAGTTCGCCGTTTTCCACAAAGACATTATTGGTGTAACCGGACATGTACAGCACCTTGTCTATGTCCGGACGCTCCACATTCAGCCGTTCAAAAAGCTGACGGCCGTTCATGCCCGGCATGACCACATCGGTTATCAGCAGGTCGATCTTTTCAGGTATCCGTGCGGCAAGCTCCAGCGCCTGTTCCGGATGACCCTCCACATAAACTCTATAGCCAAGTCCCAGGAGCAGATCGGCCGTCATTTCCCTGACCATCTCGTTATCCTCAACCAGCAGGATAACCTCGCCGCCGCCTTGATCGAGCTGAGCAGACTGACTGACTGACAGGGCGGTTCCCGGCGCATCGGCACTAAACGGCAGATAAATATTGAAGGTTGTGCCGTTGCCGAGTTTACTCTGCACTGCGATATAACCGTTATGCTGCTTGACAATCCCGTACACGTTTGCCAGGCCGAGTCCTGTGCCGTGACCAACCTGCTTGGTCGTATAAAAAGGCTCAAATATGTGCCTCATTGTTTCATCATTCATCCCGCATCCATTATCCGAAAATGAAAACAGGATGAACTTTCCGGTATGCATGCCGGGGTGGAGCTTGGCATATTCGTCGTCAATCAGCACCTGACCGGTTTCTATGTTAATTCGGCCGTTATCTGCGATGGCATCCTGGGCGTTGATAGCCAGATTCAGCAGGACCTGTTCAAGCTTGGAACTGTCGGCCAGCACAATGGCAGGCTGCGATGAAAGCTGCAGATTGATATCAATGCTTTCGCGCAATGTCCGGCGTATGATCGACATGAAGGCGGAAACCACATCGTTCAGATTGACAACCTGAAACTGCATGACCTGCTTGCGGCCAAAGCTCAGTAACTGTTGAGACAGGTCCTTGGCCTTACCGGATGCCTTGATTATACCATCGACTTTAACGAGCAGTTTTTCATCATCCTGCAAAGCGCGTTTCAGCATTTCTGCATAGATCATGATCGGAGTCAACAGATTATTAAAATCATGGGCCACTCCGCCTGCCAGGTGTCCTATGGCTTCCATTTTCTGCGACTGATTTAACTGCTGTTCCAGCACCTCCCGTTCAATCCCGGCCCTGTTTCTTTCAATGGCGATGCCGGTGAAGGCCGCCGCCTGCTGAATCAGCAGTACTTCCTCCTCGGATGGCGCCCCCGGCTTGCGATGGTAGATAGCAAAGGTTCCCAGCAGCTGCCCGGCTGAGGAACAAACCGGATCCGACCAGCAGGACCTGAGCCCCGCTTCCTGCGCCGGCACAAACCCTTTCCAGAACGGATGGGTGTTGATATCCTCCACCACAACCCGTTCCCTGCGGAAGGCCGCTGTACCGCAAGACCCGAAGCCCTCTCCTATTTTTGTTCGGTTTACCGCGCTGTTGTAAATATCCGGCAGGCTGGGTGCCGCACCGGTTATCAGGCGTTTGCCGTCATCATCCGCCAGCATGATCGAGCAGAGCGCTTCAGGGCACACCTTTTCAATGGCAAGGGCAATAAACGACAGTATCTGCGGCAGTGGATCATCTCCGGCAATTTTTTCAAGAATTTCTGCACGGACCCGCTCGCGCAGCTCAGATCTTTTCAGAACCGTAATATCTTTGAGTATGTGAACGGCATTGATTATTTCACCTTCAATGGAGAAAACCGGATCCACCGACATATCAAACCATCTGTTGGAAAAGCTGATCAGCATAGAAGCGCGCTTTCTGGTTTCCAGCATCCGGTCAAAAGGGCATATCTGATGCGGTGCAAACTGCGAATGAGCCGCTTCGCAACAGCTTAGACCGGTGACCTGCTCCGGCGACGTACCGAATATCCTGAAATTGGCCTTATTGGCACGGATAATCCGGCGATCCATATCCAAAAGCCAGACCGCATCTTCAACAGCATCAAAGGTATCACGCCATTCCGATGCTATCTTCTTCAGCTTTTGCTCATTGTCTTTGCGATCTGTTATGTCACGAAGCACGCTGAGAATGAACCGGCGCTCTCCAATCTCAAGCGACCTGGCCCGCCCCTCTACCGGTACGTGTCTTCCCGATACATGCAGATAATCCGTTTCAAAGACCGCTTCACCCTCCTTTAAAATGCGCTGAATCCGGCCTTCCACCAGACCGGCTTTTTCAACCGGCATAATATCCTGGATTCTGTGATGCATCAGATCCTGGCGACTAAGCCCTGTAATGCTGCAGAGTGCATTGCTGAACTGGACAAGACCTCCTTTTTCATCAAGCAGAAGAATAGCATCGGAAACCGAATCGATCATTTCGGCTTTCAGTTCCAGTTCCTGCTGCTGCGATTCCAGCTTCCGGCTGGCATCACCGGCTTTTTTAAGCTGGCGCAAAAAAAGAAGCGACATCACAACGCAAAACAATGCAAGCAGAGCAGCAATAACTAAATGCCTGATGAACTCTTCATGCCAATCGCCAAGCTCCAGATCCTGGTCAAGATTCGCCAGAGCGACGATCGGGTAGCCACTCAAAGTAACATAGGAAATGATACGATTGCCGGACTCGCCCAATATTGTATTGCCAGCGGCAATCCGGTATGTTCCGTGTGAGTTGTGCGGCAAATGTTCCCTGATCAGTTTTGAAGAGCGGAAATCCTTTTGGTAGATCGACTCCTGAAACGGTGCCGCCAGAAGAAGATGACCGTCTGTGCGCACCAGCAGAATTCTGGAATTATTGTCCAGATTCATGCTGGAATGAAATTTGACGAAGTGATCGATATCAATTGATGCCGCAATAACACCATCAAAAACGCCGGCAGCATTTTTGACCGGTCGCGAGATGGTGAACTGCCATTTGCCGGTCGGTAAAAGTTTTGAAGAGATCGATATGTACGGAGAATTGTAATTTGGGAAGGCTTGATGGTGGGTAAAGAAATCACTGCCTTTAAAGACAGTATTTTTGTCTAAAGCGGCACTACCGGAATAGGCGATGAGGTTTCCAGCACTGTTTAGCAGAATCAACCCGCTTATCTGCCTGGAATTGCGGGAATACAGCGCCAGTTCCTTATGCAGAAATTCTGTCGAGGGTTTGGAAATATTCTGATATGCGCCGATGTGCTCAATAATGTTGAGCAGGGCATTATCGACCTCATTGAACATGCTCTCGGCATGCTCCTTGAACACACGGGCCGCGCTGGCCGTACGGCTTTCCGCGCTGGAAACGTGCTGTCTGTACTCATTCACGCTGTCCATGCAGAACAAGACGGCCAGAACAAACAGAACCAATACTACGACAGCGACAAAACGCTGTATGATCCGGTTGTGGGAGGTTTCAGACATAAGCGTTTTCCCGGTAATTTCACCAGCTCTGTTTTTAATTAACATTTTTCCTGATATGTTCATATAACGTACTGTACCGGAAAAACTGAAACGCCGGTTTTCCGTCCCCTGTAAAACAGCGCAAAATCATCGGCCCATAAAGGCCGGCTGAAGTAAAATCCCTGGATAACCGTACAGCCTCTTTCAGAAAGATATGCCAGCTGTTCTTCCGTCTCCACACCTTCAGCAACCAGTTCCATCTCCAGTCCGCGACCCATTGCAATAATCGTATTAACAACTGCGGCATCATTTCTGGTGGTCAGCATCCGGCGCACAAAAGACTGGTCAATCTTCAGCTCCTGAATCGGCAGACGCCCCAGGTACTCCAGCGACGAATAGCCGGTGCCGAAATCATCCAGCGAAAGTGTTATGCCGAACTGTGTCAGGGCGGCCAGTTTTTCCATGGTGCGGGCGCTGTCGATCATGATCATGCTCTCGGTGAGTTCCAGACAGAGACTGCGGGGATTGAACCCGGTGGCATCCAGCACGCGCTTGACAGTTTCATCCAGGTCGCTGCGCATGAACTGCAGCGCCGAAATATTCACCGACATCCTCATGGGCGGCAATCCCTGTTCAAGCCATTTTACGGCCTGTGTACAGGCCTGCCACAAGACCCACTCCCCCACTGCCACGATCAGCCCGGTTTCCTCCAGAAGCGGAATAAACTGAGCGGGAGAAACGGCTTCCTCGCCTCCGGGCGCCCAACGCAGCAGTACCTCCATACCGACGATGCCACCGTCTGGAAGACCGATCTGCGGCTGATACTGCAGGCTGAACTCGTCCCGTTCCAGCGCTTTGTGAAGGCGGGTTTCCATGGCAAAACGCTGCTCCAGCTGAAAGTTAAGTTCCTGTGTATAGAAACATACGGCGTTTTTGCATTCTTTCTTGGCCTGGTACATGGCCGCCTCTGCGTTTTTCAGCAGACTTTCCACCGATTCGCCATCTTCAGGGTAGACCACCACACCGATGCTGGCGGTCGAGATAATTTCGGTACCCTTGATTACAAAGACTTCATTCATGGCAGCATGTATCGTGTCTGCAAACTGAACGGTCTGGCCAGCCTCGGTTATAAAAGGTGGAATAATGATGAATTCATCTCCCACGAAGCGGGAGATAAAGCTGGTGAATCCGCAGGCTTTTTCCAGACGACGGGCAATTTCCTTCAGCAGCAGGTCGCCAAATTCATGTCCGAAGGTATCGTTGACATATTTCAGATTATCAATATCCAAAACCATCAGAACCATGTACTGGTTTTCCCGGTTGATGACTTCGAGCTGCAGTTCCAGATATTGCTGGAAATAATGACGGTTGGGCAATCCGGTCAATCCGTCAAAATTGGCCTGATAATAGAGCTGTTCCTCATGCCGCTTATGCTCGCTGATATCTTCTTTGATCCCTACAAAGTGGGTGATCGCACCGGACTCATCCTTGATCGGTGCGATGCTGCACAGCTCCCAGAATTGCCGACCTTCCTTGGTCGTGTTGCAGAATTCGCCCCGCCATTCCCTGCCTTCGCTGATGGCTTTCCACATTTCAGCATAATAACTGTCGGACTGACGTCCGGATTTGAGGATACGCGGTGTTTTCCCTACGGCTTCCTCCTTGCTGTAACCGGATACGACGGTGAATTTCGGGTTAACATACTCTATGATGCCGTTTTTGTCGGTGATAATGACACTGTTGGCACTCTGTTCGACTGCGGTGGTCAGCTTGCGAAGTTCGGCGGTTCGATGAACAACCAGCATTTCCAGATTCTGATAGAAGTCACGGTTCTCACTGACCAGCCTGGCGCGCTCCAGGCAGCGTATGACGACCATCTCCAATGCGACCAGATCTATGACCGGCTTGGCCAGATAGTCCCAAGCTCCATGACGCAAAGCCTGAATCGCGTCATCCAGCACGCCTGTGCCGGAAAGGACAATCACCGGCAGGTTGTCATCCATTCGGCAAACCGCATCCACGACTTCCAGACCGTCCACAACCGGCATGCGCAGATCGGTGATAATAACGTCCGGACGCATTGCGTTGATCTTGTCGATCCCGTCACGTCCGTCGCAGGCCTGAATGACGGTGTAGCCGCAATCCTCAAAATAGGCTGCCACACTGCTGCGAATGGCCTCTTCGTCATCAATGGTCAACAAAACAGGGCTGTAATCGATCTGTCTCATTGATATCTGCCCCCCGACGAAGCAATCGCCGTAATTCTGTTTGTAAACGTTGATAGTTCATGGATCGGCTTGAGCAGGACATCGTCAGGAGTCATCCCGATAGCGCGCAGTTCGTCAGGAAGAGTATAAGCCATGCCGGTGTGCAGCAGAAAACCGGTTGCGGGACAGATATCCCTGGCCTGCATGATAAAGGTCTCACCGTTAATTCCGCTCAGGCGCATATCGGAAATGCAGATGACAGGTTTTATGCCTGCAATAGATTCCAGCGCTTCCTCTCCGCTGGCAGCGTAGTGGACCATGAATCCCTCGTCCTCCAGATACGCACCGATACAGTCGCGTATCATCTCGTCATCGTCAACCAGCAGAATGGTGATATCACTGTTATTCATCAACATTTCCCCCGCATCGGCAGTTCGATAGTGAAGCAGGTACCTTCGCCGCTATTTGATGAAACCTTAAGAGTTCCGTTATGTCCCTTGGTAACTATGGCATAGGCGACCGACAGTCCCAGTCCGGTGCCGACTCCCACATCCTTGGTTGAAAAAAACGGCTCGAAAATTCTCGGACAGATTCCTTCATCAATACCGGGACCGTTATCTTCGATTTCGATTACAGCCATACCTGCATCAGTCCGTGTCCGGAGAGTAATCCGTGGCGGACACTCCTTTTCTGAGTCGTGCAGGGCCTGGGCCGCGTTTTTTATTATGTTCAGGAACACCTGTTCCATCTCCGGAACGGTCATGCAGACCGGCGGCATGTCAGGCGCGTACTCCCTCACCAGTTCAACATTACGAAAACCATAGACTTTCTTCATGTCATAATCGCTGGCGGCCAGTTCCAATGTCCGGTCAAGCATGCCCGAAATGTTTACAATTTCCACCTGCGGCTCGCTTCGACGGCTGAACTGGAGCATATTGTTGATAATGTTCGAAGCACGAACTCCGGCTGTACGGATATGACTGATGAAATCGAATATTCCGCGTTTATCCAGATAAGCCCGCACCAGATCAAGGCTTACACCAAGCTCGTCAGCCGCCCTGAGATTGGCGGCAATTTCCAACGACACACGCCGCTCTATGTTCTGGGCGTTCTGCATGATAGCTCCCAGCGGATTGTTGATCTCATGGGCCATACCCGCGGCCAGACCGCCGACCATGGTCATTTTTTCAGTATGGGCCATGATATCTTCAATTCGGACATGCTCGGTGATGTCGTCGATGCGGATGACCGCCATCCCTGCTCCTTCGGATTTGAGAGGGTATATGTCCACCGAATAATAAGACTGTTGAGCTCCGTTTCGACACGGTATCTTCTCGAATTCGATCGGCGACTGATTATCTACAACCTGACTAACCAGCCGCAGCTGATCTGAGAACTGCGGGACCAGCGAGGCAATCTGCATCCCCATCGCATTACCGGCAGAGACGCCGCTGTACAATTCAAAGCGCCTGTTGACCAGATCAATCACTCCATCACGATCAACCCTGACTATGATGGACGGCAGCGTATCCAGGATGTCTATCAAGGCCTTTTTGTGAAGCTCAATCTGTTCGGTTTTGTAACGAAGCGGCATTATTTTCTCCGGATCCATCATTTCAGAACTACTTAAAGCCGGCTGCTGAATGGCACTCTTCTGGGATTCAGTATGATGGTACACCGGCACACTGCCAGTACCCGCTGGAATGCATTTCATTAGTGACAGCAGGGAACGTGCCACTCCAGGCAAACCGGTTTTACAGAGTATTTTCAACCGGTTGTCAAACCGGCATTGACTGCGCACCTGCGACATTATTTGACAACCGGCACAAACTCCACTAACAACATGTTCAGTATCAACAACTTAGGGTGTCGCAAATGATATCGCAGGAGCAACTTTTGTCGCGGGGCTGGTCATGGAGGTGAGGATGAAAAGATTTCGTCTCTATTCAGTATTGCCGGACACTGACTGAAGCCATAAAGACGAATGGCCATCCCACACATGGGACGGCCATTTGGCAGCACTGGTTTCAGTGAAAAATCAGCTGACCTTGAAGCGGGATACAACCGACTGCAGTTCAGAAGCAAGAACAGAAAGCCGGTGAGCCGCGGCAGAGGATTCCTGTGCGCCGCGGGAGGTCTGCTGCACGACATCGGTGATCTGATGCATGTTGTTGGATATCTCGCCGGTCGTGGCGGTCTGTTCTTCAGCTGCAGTGGCAATCTGATTAACCTGCATGGTCACATCATTGACCTGTTCAAGAATATCACGTAACGCTGCACCTGATCTGGCCGCTTCCTCTGTTCCGGTCTCTACCTGACGAACCCCCTGTTCCAT
Organism: uncultured Geobacter sp.; assembly: GCA_964420435.1. Classification (GTDB taxonomy): domain Bacteria; phylum Desulfobacterota; class Desulfuromonadia; order Geobacterales; family Pseudopelobacteraceae; genus JACRCG01. The sequence goes on along the minus strand of CAYQTC010000008.1, from coordinate 105,936 downwards.
GGCGACAACAGCGCCCCGTGTTTCGTTTTGAATGGCCTTGATCATCTCGCCGATTTCACGGGTAGCCCTGGTAGTGCGTTCGGCCAGGGCACGGACCTCGTCGGCAACAACAGCAAAACCGCGACCCTGCTCACCGGCGCGGGCGGCTTCGATGGCAGCGTTCAGTGCCAGGAGGTTGGTCTGGTCGGCAATATCTTCGATAGTACCGATTATATTGCCGATCTGGTCCGAGCGTGCCCCCAGACTTTCCACCGTTCTGGCGGATTCCTGAACCTTGTCAGCAATCTGCCCCATAACCGCCACGGTTTTTTCAACCACCTCGGCGCCGTTCCTGGCGGATTGTGATGCGCGCTGGGCTCCTTCGGCGGCCATCTGGCAGTTCTGGGCAATATCACCGGAAGTGGCTGACATCTCTTCACCGGCAGTGGCAACTGTAGCTGATTGTGCCGCAACCTCTTCGGCCCCGGTGGCAATACGCCCGGCGGTGCTGTTCAATTCGGCGGAGGCGGAAGCCAGCTCCACTGCGTTGTTACCAAATGAACGGATAGTGTCTTGCAGGGAATCGATAAAATCGTTCAGATGTCCTGCCATGCTGCCGATTTCGTCAGAGGAGCGGACATTAATACGCCTGGTGAGATCCCCGTTGGACAGGGACTCGATAACGTCGACAGTACCGCGAATCGGAGCCATGATTACCCTGTTGATGAGATAGCTTAAAGCAATGGTTGCTATCAGAGAGAAAATGATTACTCCGGCCAGGATCATCAAAACATGCCGGCCTGCGCTGATCGATTGCTTGTGGTTAGCGTCGTTCAGTGCAGTTTCAAGCTTTAAAAACTCGCCGGTATGCTTTTTCAGAACGGAGAACTTGTCGTCTGCCTGCTGCATGAACATGGTTACTGCATTTACATCTGTTCCCATCATATCCAGCGTATCGGAAACGTCCTTGGAATACGCCGTAAGTGTCGCGAGTATATCCGTCGCAAACTTTTTCTCTTCGTCTTTGAGCCTGCTGTCTCCCGAGAAGCCTTTAACGTTAGTTACGGTCTGAGCCAGAATACGCAGGATATCCTTTGTTTCGGCGTCAATTTTAGCCTGATCGAATCCGGACCTTGACCATGAGATAAGCCGGTAAAGCCGGTTTTGAACGGTATCGGAATCGTCAATTATATTGACAACCTTGGCATAGTTTGCAAAGCGGACAGATTGCATTTCCTCGATAGTCGCCTGCTGAGTACGAATACCCCATAAAGAAAATGCTCCTGATACCAGCATGAACAGAATGACTATCGCCGGCGTTACGAGAAGTTTATAGGATAACTTCATATTGTTGAACATACAAAACCCCTTTGTAGCCCTTTAGTAACTGCTATCAGAGTGACTCGCAAGCTGCATCCGCCGATTGGAGGCCGGTCCGGAAGGCGATTAGGCCTGACGGGCCGGCTATTTGTCATATATTATTTATAAATGCCGCATGCCAGGATCAAGTCGCCTGCAGCCTGTACATAAGCGATCTTTGGTTCGATTTTTTTGGATACCGGGTTCGTCCACTGATATTCCACCCAGCCGCTGCCCTGTTTGCCTACTTTGACGATATCCTGCATGAATGGTTTTCCGGCAGCATCCTTGATGTCAATCATATTCTTGTTAATAAGCTTCGCATTTGCCCCGTGAGCAAGTATGACTCCCTTGGGGTCGACCACGAAGATATACAACTCACCCTTAACAAATTGTCCGGCCGGATTGCTGAACTCTGCCAGAGCTTTTTCCTTGCCGCTTGACTTAACAAAGGCAATACCTTTCTTCACCATACCTTCCGCATCCGCCTTTGTAGCGGACGCGGCCGCAAAACCGGACATACAAAGCACCAACAGGCCTGCCATTAACAGAGCAATAACTTTCTTCATCTTTTGTTTTCCTTTCACAATCCGTTTAGTGTGGTACTTCAATAAATTCAACCTGAACAACACAAAAAACTACTCTTTGTAAACACCGCCACAGATAATATTCTTGTCGTCAGCCTTTTCACAGTACATCTGCTTGGCCAAAACCTTCTTGGTCAGCGGATCGGTGAACTTGTAATCCTGCCAGAATTTCCCCTTAGCCTTGGCCAGGTCAACCCGTTCCTTGACAAAAGCCTTGCCGTCCGGATCTTTCATGCCGATCAGATCCTTGCCGACCTGCTTGGCGTTCTGCCCGTGAGCGACACACTTGCCGTTAATATCATAAACAACAATGTAGAGATCCTTGCTGACATATTTTTTGTTTGGTGCGGTAAAATCTGCGAATGTTTTTTCTCCGTCGGTTTTGTATGCCGCAACAGCTTTTTTCACCATTGCTTCGGCCTCTTTTTTGCTGGCCCGCTCTTCCGCTGACGCCATGGTTACCGAACAGAGCAAACCGGTTACTGCAGCCATTAAAACAGTTTTCTTAAACATGTGTTCATCCTCCTTTTTTTGGGGTTGTGGTGCATTACCGGCGCTCATGCAAGAGCCCATTGCTGTTTCAAAACACTATTTCACATTATTACAAACCTATTATGTGTCAAGCGACACTTTTAATTAAGATACCGGCTGCAATGGTACACTTTCTTAAGTTTCTAGCTACTCTAAGTTATTTCGGCTGTCGGCACTCAATCCTTTAATTGTAAATATGATGGTTGTTCCCTTGCCGGGTCCGGGGCTCTCGGCCCAGATTCGACCTTGATGATTCTCAACAACCCGTTTGCATATCGCAAGCCCCAGGCCGGAAGAATTGAGATCATGGCGGGATTCGTCCGCTTTGAAGAATTCATCAAAAATATGATTCAGGTGAGCAGGATCAAGGCCGACTCCCTCGTCCTTCACGGAGATCATTACATAGTTGTCATGCTGGACGGCGGATATGACAATTGCGCTGTTTTTACCGGAGAAACAAACAGCATTCGAAATCAGATTGACAAACAATTCATGCAGTTGAGCCGGCACAACCGAAGCAACAACTGCAGGGTCGATATCATTTCGGCAGTCAATCTGCTTTTGGGAAATAATGTCAACGCAATCAGCAAGAGATTGATCCACAATGGAAGCAATGGAAACAGCTTCCATTCTATACGGTTTTGAAATTGATGAGAGATTGGCAAGTATCCAGGTTTTTTCAGCAAGAGTATTTATCGAGGCGGCGTTTTTAAGGCACATTTCAACCATTTTCAACAGTTCAGGCTCCGTAAGCCGTTTTTTCAGGAGTGATAACATGACAAACAGCGGAGTCAGAGGTGTTTTCAGGTCATGTCCCAGGCGGATCATCAGGGTTTCCATCATGAGCGCCTGATTAAGTTGCGACTTCATACGCAACCTTTCCGCTTCAACATGTTTGTATCCGGTAATATCCCGTATCGACTCTATTCCGCCGATATGATTACCCTGATTGTCAAATAACGGTGTCGCAGTACCCCATAAATAACAATCGGCAACTCCACGGAAATCCGGAATAACGGTTTCGGCAAACAGGGTCTGGCCTTCTATGGTGATATAGGAATACTTTTGTCTGATGACATCCAGATCCTCATCAATAAGATCAATCAGAATCGGCCGGCGTTCTCCGTAGAAAGGAACAGCATAAACGTAATCACCCTGACCGATGACATCCTCCTTCTTCAGTCCGGTCATTTTTTCTATGGCACGGTTCCAGGCGATAACACGCTTGTCATTATCAACAACAAAGGTAGCATCCGGAAGAAATTCCACAATATCCCATAGATGTTGATACGCGTTTTTCGTCTCTTCCTCGGCGCTCTTGCGCTCGGTTATATCCAAAATTACGCCTAAAAGGCCGGCCACTGCGCCATTTTTCCCCGTAAACGTCGCCTTATTGAAAATGACGTTGCGCAGGCTGCCGTCAGCATAACGGACGGCAGCCTCGTAGGACTGCATGCCGGGGTTTTCAAGCAGGTTCAGATCCTGCTGCAGGTAGCGGTCCGCCAATTCCTCAGGCCACAATTCATGGGGCGTCCTGCCGATCAATTCGTCCTGTGAGAATCCCACATAGGTTTCAAAAGCCTTGTTGCATCCAAGATACCGGCAGTTGGCATCTTTGTAGAACAGAGGACTGGGGATGGTATTGATCAATGTCTGCTGGAACCGGATCTGATTCTCATTTGCTTCCTCAACCCGATGTATCGCGCGACCAAGCAGGATCATCAGAGTCATGAACACCGTCGCCATACCAGCCAGCGTCATAATCAGATGATTTTTCAGCACATCCAGGCGGTTCAGAAATTCACTTTCCCTGACTCCGACAAAAAGAACACCGATTACCTCGCCCTGTTTGTTTTTGATAGGGTCATAGGCTGTCAGATAGGGAACACCCAGAATATCGACCAATCCGCGATAGGATTTTCCATACTTGAAAATGGCATCATAGGCCGGCCCCACCAGTCTGGTGCCCAGGGCCCGTTTCCCTTCGGCATTCAATACGTTTGTGGTGACCCGTTCGTCACCCATGAAAATAGTAGCGACCCCTCCGAAAATCCCCTGGACCTTGTCCGGCAGTTCAAAGTTGCCGTTAACCGGATACGTGCCAGCCAGCAACTGACCGTCAACTATCCTGAAATCAGATCCCTTATGGGCGAGAAGCTCCCAGAATGTCCTGATACAGGTTTCCAGTTTCTCATGTTCCTCCCTTACCTCATTATCCTGATATCTGCTCAGGGACAATCCCCCGAACAGGGCGATGATCAGGATAGAAACAAGCGAGCTTGCCAGAATATATTTGGTTATTATCTTCATTGATGTAACCTTTTAGTGCGCGCTCAGAGGCACTGAAACCACCCGCTAGCCCAGAACCTTCCTGATGACAGCAATCAGCTGTTCCGGCTTGAACGGCTTGATGATCCAGCCGGTGGCGCCGGCCGCCTTTCCTTCTGCCTTGCGTGATTCCTGAGACTCGGTGGTCAGCATGACGATCGGAATCATCCGGTTGAGCGTTCCTCCCCTGACCCCTTTGATCAGGCCGATACCATCCAGATTGGGCATATTCAGATCGGTAAGCAGCATATCGACTTTCTGCGAACCCAGCTTGGTCAGGGCATCCCTGCCGTCAACCGCCTCAATCACTTCATAACCGTTCTGCTTGAGCGTAAAAACAACCATCTGACGTACACTAGCCGAATCATCGGCGGTCATGATCAACTTGGACATAATGTTTATAAACTCCCGTATCAGTTCAATAGTTCTACAAGTTTTTTTCCGATTTTATCCAGGGGCAATACAAAGTCCACCGCCCCTGTTTCCACAGCAGCCTTCGGCATGCCGTAAATAGCGGACGATTCCTGATCCTGGGCAATGGTGACTCCGCCCAGCTGTTTGACATGCCGGAGTCCTTCAGCACCATCCCTGCCCATGCCGGTCAGAATGACGCCGACAACCCGCTTCTGCTTCAGAGGCTTCAAGAGCGACATCATCGCCACATCAACTGAAGGCTGAACAAAATTGACCCTGGGCCCTTCCTCCAGTACGACCCGACTGTTACCCTCAAGCTTGAGGTGAAAACCTCCCGCTGCAAGATAGACCTGACCACTTCTCAAATATTCGTCATCCACGGCCAGAGCCACCGGCATGGTGGCAACACCATCAAGCCCTCTGGCAATTTTGTAATCCATGCCGGGTGGAATGTGCAGTACAATCACAATGGCGGCGTCCAGTGGCGGAAGCTCTGCGAACAGCCGCTTGAGAGCCATCGGCCCACCAGTTGACACCCCGATCATAACGATATTGTTATTTACCATCGCCAGGCACCGCTGCATTGAGGAGGCTGAAATAATACTGGAGTATTTCCATCAGTTCATCCGGGTTAAACGGTTTGGTCAGATAATCGGTAACATACTCCTGTATACCGTCCATCTTGTTATCAGGCGCGTCCAGGGCTGTAAGCATGACTATGATGTTCCCTTCGTACAAATCGTTCTCCACAATCTTGCGGATCGTGTCCCAGCCATTCATATCCGGCATCATGACATCCATCAGAATTACCCCTCGGAAACCATCTTCAAGATAATCGAGACACTCATCGCCGCTTGCCGCGGTCAGAATTTTGATTCCCTCAGATTCAAAGAACAGCGCAACCGATTCCCTGATCATATCTTCATCATCGACAAGCATCACCTTGGCATCCATTTAAGACTCCTTTACGTTATATCGGTTGTCAAAACCTTGCTCATTAATACTGAATTTGATTGTGGTACCCTTGCCAAGTCCAGGACTTTCGGCCCAGATCCGGCCATGGTGATTTCTAACTATCCGCCTGCAAATTGCCAGACCCAGACCGGGAGCATCAAGTTCATGGCGCGACTCATCTGCCTTGAAGAATTCATCAAATATGCGTTCCAGATGATCATGTTCCAGACCGATGCCGTCGTCATGCACCGCTACAGTTACGGTTCCATTCTTCTGTTCGGCCGAGATGCGGATGATCCCGCCTTCCGATGAAAAACGGACTGCATTCGAGAGCAGGTTGGCAAACAGTTCTTTGAGTTGTACCGGTATGGCCTGAACGGCAACAGCGGTGTTTATGTCATTACGGAAAATAATTTTCTTATGAGTCAGGATTTCGGCATTTTCAACAAGGGACTGCTCCACCACTGAAACAAGTGCAACGTTCTCCAACGCACCTCGGTTGATCTTGTCAAAAAGAGTAACCAGCATCCTGGCCTTATCCGTCAGTTTCCTGATGGAGGCGGAACTTTTGCAGCAGATATCCACCAGTTTTATCAACTCATGGTCTTCAACCCGCTTCCTGATCATGGGGAGCAGGATAGTTAACGGGGTCAGCGGCGTTCTCAGATCATGGCTCAGCATGGTTATGAACCCGTCTTTCTGAGAATTCAGAGCAACCAGCTCATTTGTAATCCTGGCCAGTTCAGTGATGTCCTGGGTGTAACCCACAACACTTGCCCTCAGGCCCTCTACCACCAGCACGCTCCCTTTGGAACGCATGTTGCGAACTTCACCGTCCGGCCGAATCAGGCGAAACTCCAACTCATGTCCCTCTTTTGCTGCAATAGCCTGCTCAAAGGTAGAACGAACGCGGGAGATATCTTCGGGATGCACCAGATTATAGAAGGTTTCCAGACATGGTTTGGTTCCTGATTTTTGAAGCCCGAAAATGGTATAGAGATTGTCGGACCAGGAGGAGGTACCGTTTTCGATGTTCCGTTGCCAGCTCCCCATGCGGGCGGCCTGTTGTGCGGCATCCAGGTTCAGATTGGCTATTTTCAGGCGCTGCCGCGACATAAGGATAAAACCGGCAAGAAGATACAGCACAGCAATCAGCGCGGTTCCGATAAAAGCATTTTTATCTTTCTGCCTGACGAGCTGCTGAATGTCCGGTGCAACCATCCTGACTGCAATCGTTTTCAGCGGCCTGCCATCGATACCGGTAAGGGAGCGTGAAAAGAAAATTGCTCCCTCGCGGGGAGCCGTTACCGCTTCGCGGGAAGACGCATCCAGTTCCTGGAGGCTGATGGAGCTTCGTGACAACCGGGACAATTCGAGAAGATATTTTTCATCCAGCAGTACTCCTGCCAGCAGGAGTCCATGAGAATTTTCTTCACGCTTATCCTTCGGCGCCCGGATAGGTGCCGCGTAAACTTCCATCACACCACGCGGCGTCATAATGCAAAACTGGGTTAACTTGTTGCCGGCGGCTATCAGAGACTCAACCCGCTTCAAAGGCAGCGGAAACGGAATCCCCTGCTTGACTCCGACCCCGTCCTTCCGTACGGATCGGATCAGCACGCCGTCCTGGCGATAAATCCAGAGGTACTGATAGTTGTAGGTGGAAAAACTCGTATCGATGTTCTCGGAAGCCCAGCCATCAGTCGGAGCCTTTACGTAGTTGACCATGTCCTGCCAGTAACTGTAATCCATAACCAGCTTTTCGACAGGACCATTCTGCATCTTGCGCAGTTCATCGAACAGCTTTTCCTTTTCCATCAGCCGTTCCTTGAGCAAAAGGCTCAAGTTGCTCGAATCGTCATAGAGAATCGATGAAAGGCCGGCCAGCAGGATAAAGGCCAGTGAACCGGCTATTATAGTATGTCTGTTTATGTTCACATTACCTCCTGCAAGGTGCCCGATGACGCCGCACAGACCTTACCTCACACCCTGAAGCCGCGTTTGCCCTGGGATGACAGCCAGGAGGAAATCCGTCTGGAGATATCCTGCAGCGGAACAACCTCATCAACTCCGCCTCTCATGATCGCCTCCTTCGGCATACCGAATACAACGCAGCTTTCCTCATCCTGGGCCACGGTATATGACCCGGCCTGATGCATCTCCAGCATACCGGCGGCACCGTCATCACCCATGCCGGTCATGATGATGCCGATCGCGTTTTTACCGGCACAATTGGCCGCCGAGCGGAACAGGACATCAACCGACGGACGGTGTCTGCTTACCGCCGGGCCGTCCGACAGTTCGGCCACATAATTGGCACCGCTTCTTTTCAGCAGCAGATGGCGATTGCCGGGAGCAAGATATGCGTGACCGGGCAGGATGCGGTCGCCATGTTCGGCCTCTTTGACAGCGATCCGGCAGAGGCCGTCGAGACGCTTGGCAAAGGTTTTGGTAAATGCCTCCGGCATATGCTGGGTAATCAGAATCCCCGGGCAGTCGGCCGGCATATCCACCAGCACAGCCTTCAAGGCCTCGGTGCCGCCGGTGGAAGCTCCCAAAATAATTACCTTTTCGGTCGTGGAAAAACTGTGGTGCTCGGCAGCCAGTACAACGTCGGCGCTGTTTTTCTGCTGAACCGCAATATGAGTGCCAATTCGGGGTGACGACTGACGCAGACGGGCTTTGGCAGCACCTCGAATCTTGTCAGTCAATTCTTCTGCATATTCCTGCAGTCCATTGCAGATATCGATCTTCGGTTTGGTGACGAAATCAAAGGCCCCAAGTTCCAGGGCATGCAGGGTGATGGCGGAACTCTTTTCGGTCAGGGACGACACCATTACCACCGGCATCGGGCGCAGCCGCATCAGCTTCTCAAGAAACGCCAGCCCGTCCATCTTCGGCATTTCCACATCCAGTGTCAGCACATCAGGATTGAGCGCCTTGATTTTCTCCCGTGCCACCAGCGGATCAGGTGCGGTTCCCACCACATCCATATCCGGCTGCCTGTTTATTATTTCAGTCAGCAGACTCCGGATGAGGGCAGAATCGTCTATGATAAGAACCTTGATCGACATATGGTTATTCCTTTTCTATGCTGAGCTGTTCCAGACTTCCAACATTTGAGAATAATGACTTGAACAGCTCCGGAGACAGCGCCTGTTTCTGAATCCGCTTTACAAACACCTGTCCGGTGGCAGAGGAAAAATATATTTTCCGCGGAAAGGTGTCACCCACATCAACCGCGGCAATTCGTATTCTCAGTTCCTTCAGGCAGCGCATGGCAAAATCGGCGTTCTGGCGACCGACATCGCTCATGCCGTCCATGACCCTGCCGGCACCGAAAACCTTTGCCTCCAGTTTTGAGCTGTCGCCGCCCAGTTGAATGACATGCTCCACAAGAAGTTTCATCGCATGGGTTCCGTAGCGAGCCGAACCGTTTCCGGATTTGACCTGATTTCCCGAATCTCCCGGCAGCATGTAATGATTCATGCCGCCGACGCCGCTGACGGCATCATAAAGACAGACTGAAACGCAAGAACCAAGCACGGTGGTAATGACTGCTCCATCGGCGGCGGCATGATACTGTCCGGGAAGTATCTTGATGACCTTCGTGTCAAAGATACGGTCATAATAGCAGCTTGCGGAAAAATACCTGCCCCTGTGCATGGCTGTCAGATCCTCGGTGAATAGACGGTTTTACCGCAGACCTTGAACAGGTCCACGGCATGATGAAAACTCTCCGAATGGCCGGCAAAGAAGAGGCCGTTCGTCTGCATACAGGGGCGCATCTTTTTAAGGATTTCGTACTGGGTGTCTTTGTCAAAATAGATCATCACATTGCGGCAGAAAATCGCATCAAACTTTTCACCGATTCCCCACTGTTCGTCCAGAAGATTGAGTCGTTTGAAAGTGATCAGCTGCTGCAGTTCAGGGCGCACCTTGGCAAAACCCGCATTTTTACCTTCACCCTTCAGGAAAAAGCGTTTGAGCTGTTCAGCCGGGATCTTCTTCAGTTGATCGAGCGGATAAACACCAAGTCTCGCCTTCTCCAACACATTTGTGTCGATGTCCGTGGCAAGTATTCTGACCGGTGCGTTAAAGGTTTTAAAATATTCAACGACCGTAATTGCAATTGAATAGGGCTCCTCGCCGCTGGATGAAGCACAGGTCCAGATCGATACGGGAGTTGATTTTGGAATGGTGCCGAGATGTTTTGAAAGGATCGGGAAATGGTGGGCCTCCCGGAAAAAAGAGGTCATATTGGTTGTGAGCGCGTTGATGAATTCTTCACGTTCCCGCAGGTCGCCGCTTTCCAGAAGCCGGATGTATGTGCTGAATGAATCTATCTGCCGGGCCCTGAGGCGTCTGGCCAGACGGCTGTAAACAAGGTCTTTCTTGGATGGTGCCAGGGAAATGCCGGCAACCCGGTAGATCAGTTTTCTGATGTGGTGGAAGTCTTCACTGGTGAAAGGGAACAGGTACAGCTCCCTTTCACCAGCAGTTCTTCCGGATGCCGGCTGTTTTTCGTTAATTGTAACCGGCATTTACTGCTCCCTATATCCATCTGCTGCCATATAAACTAACGGATCAGAATTCCTTCCAGTCATCATCAACATCGGCGGCTTTAGGTGCTGCAAGCTTGAGTGAATCCGCTTTTTTCTGGCTTTTAGGTGCGCCCAGTCGGCCGACCTTCTTTGAGGAGATTTCCGGATGAAGTGACTGTATCCGGCGGGCCTTTTTTTCCGCAGAAACCTTCTGGGGCTGGGCAGAGTCTTCCAGCTTGAAGCGGGTTACCACCTGCACCAGCTGCAGGGCCTGCTCCTCCAGCGATTCTGCGGCTGCGGCGGCCTGCTCGACCAGGGCGGCATTCTGCTGGGTAACATCATCCATCTGGGTGATGGCGGTATTTACCTGTTCGATGCCGCTGGATTGCTCCAGGGAGGCGGCCGAGATCTCGGCCATGATATCGGTCACCCTCTTGATGCTGGTTACAATCTCCTGGGTAGTATGACCTGCTTCTTCCACAAGCCGACTGCCGTCCTGAACTTTGCCGACCGAATCCTCGATCAGAGTCTTGATTTCCTTGGCTGCAGCCGCACTGCGCTGGGCCAGACTGCGAACCTCGGCCGCCACAACGGCGAAGCCTCGTCCCTGCTCACCAGCGCGAGCCGCCTCGACTGCCGCGTTCAAGGCCAGGATGTTGGTCTGGAAGGCGATACCGTCAATTACGCCGATGATATCGGAGATTTTACGGGAACTGTCGGTGATAGATTCCATGGTACGAACGACCTTGTTGATGACGTCGCCGCCTTTTACGGCAACGCCACTGGCGCTGATCGCCAGCTGATTGGCCTGCTGGGCGTTGTCGGCGTTCTGCTTGACGGTGGAGGTCAGTTCCTCCATGCTGGAGGCGGTTTCCTCAAGTGCCGATGCCTGTTCTTCGGTACGCTGTGAAAGATCGGCGTTTCCGGCTGCGATCTGTTCCGTGGCGGTAGCGATGGAGTCGGCTCCGCTGCGGACCTCGCCAACGATCTTTGCCAGTCCTTCATTCATCTCTTTAAGTGACGACAGCAGGTGACCGGTCTCATCCTGACTGTCAACCTCAATCTTCACGGTCAGGTCGCCGGCCGCGATCTGCTCCGACACGCTGATGGCTTTGTCAAGGGCCTCTTTGATCCTGCGGGCAACCACCCATGCAAAGGCAAAGATCACGATGGCCAGGAGCAGCGTGCCACCCAGAATCTGCAAGCGCATCTTCGCCACCTGAGCCTTGACATCATCTACGTAAATGCCGCTGCCCACAATCCAGCCCCACTCCTTATTAAGTTTCACATAAGAAATTTTATCCACCGGCTTGGACGCCCCCGGCTTTACCCATTGATACTCGACTATGCCGGCTTCCTTTTCCTTGGCAACCTTGACCATCTCTACAAAGAGCTGCTTGCCGTTTGGATCCTTTATATCGGTTACGTTCTTGCCTACCAGATCGGCATTTACGCCATGCATGAGCACTTTGGGCTCCATATCGTTGACCCAGAAATACTCACTGCCGTGATATCTCAGGTCATGAATCTGGTCCAGAGCATTCTTTTTAGCGTCTTCAACTTTTATTACTCCGTTTTTCACATCCTCCTGCAAACTGGTTATCATCGAAGAAGCCACCTCCACGACACCTTTTGTCGCAGCGATCTTCTCGTTCATAAGCTGTTTTTCCATATAGGGGAGAACGTAAAACAGCACCCCCAGGACCAGCAGCACGATAGTAGTGATTGAAATACTCAGGATTTTGGACAGGATTTTCCAGTTCTTAAAGCTTTTGATTTTCATGCAGTTACCGCCTTTCAATGAATTATTATTTATAGGTAAAAATTTGATCCTTAAATCAGGACTGGCTTGTGTGATCCATTACCTGCATTTCTTCACTGCTCATCAGTTTTTCAATATCAACCAGGATAAGCATCTGGTCGTTCAACGTACCGAGCCCGGTGATGTAGTCGGTGTCCATGGCCGCGCCCATTTCAGGTGCCGCTTTGATCTGCTCCGGACTCAGCGCCACAACGTCGGATACGCCGTCAACCACCATCCCGATGATTCTTCCCAGAACATTAATTATGATCACCACGGTAAAATCATTGTAGGTCGGGTCGCCGACCTTGAACTTGATCCGCATGTCAACAATCGGAACAATCACACCCCGCAGATTTATGACACCCTTGATGAATTCCGGGGCATTGGCAATGTGGGTCACCGTATCGTACCCCCTGATTTCCTGGACTTTAAGGATATCAATCCCGTACTCCTCGTTGCCGAGGGTGAAGGTTAGGTACTCCGAGGCGACGATCGTCCCGCTTCTGTCAGTAATCCCCTGACCCGTTTGCATAATGTGCGCTACCTCCGTCTTTGTTATTTATGAAATCGCTGTTTTCTGCTTTCGCATCTGAAGCAGTGAATTGACATCCAGAATCAGGGCAACCCGGCCGTCTCCGAGAATGGTAGCTCCGGCGGTGCCGTCCACCTTGCGGTAGTTTGTTTCGATACTCTTGATTACCACCTGGTGTTCATCCAGCAGGGCATCCACCAGTACAGCCGCCTTTTCTCCGTCAACATCGATCAGAACCAGAATCCCCTTTTCCGGCTCCGTAACAAGAGCCTTCATGTTGAACAGTTCGTACAAAGGAATGATCGGGATGTAATCGCCGCGCACCAGGACTACGTTTCTGCCGTTAATTGTCTTCAGGCTGGCAGCTGTCGGCTGGAGAGACTCGATAATCGAATTGAGCGGAATAATGAACTTTTCATCTCCGACGGCAACCGAGAGTCCATCCAGAATGGCAAGTGTCAAAGGCAGACTGATGGTAACCCGAGTACCTTTGCCGGTTTCGGACATGATATTGACCTTGCCGCTCATGGACTGCACATTTCGCAGCACAACGTCCATGCCCACTCCGCGTCCGGAAATATCAGTAACCGCTTCGGCCGTCGAAAATCCGGGCGCAAAGATCAGCTGCCAGACTTCCTCATCGCTCATCGCTTCCGAGGCCGGAATGCCGCGCTCATAAGCTTTGGCCAGGATTTTTGCGCGATTGAGCCCGGCGCCGTCGTCCATCACATCAATTATGATCCGTCCGCCGATCTGCGAGGCACGCAGCGTGATTGTTCCACCCGGCTCTTTCCCGGCTGCAACCCGCGCATCAGGTGTTTCAAGTGCGTGATCCATGCAGTTGCGGACCAGGTGCGTCAATGGATCGGTGATTTTTTCGATCAGCCCCTTGTCCAGTTCAGTCGAGTCGCCGATTGTTTTCAGCTCCACCTGTTTACCCAGCTTGGCGGCAAGTTCGCGCACCATGCGAGGAAATCGGCTGAACACGATACTGATCGGCACCAGCCGGATCGACATGACTCCCTGCTGCAGATCGCGGGTGTTTCGCTCCAGCTGCAGCAGGCTGCGATGAAGGTTTTCGTACAGCACAGGATCAAGACCGGCGGCGGACTGGGCCAGCATCAGCTGTGTGATTACCAGCTCTCCGACCTGATTGATCAACTGGTCAACCTTGGTTACCCCGACACGGATCGAGGATTCGGCTTCACCGTTACGGCGGCCGTAAGCACCGGGGGCCAGTTCGCTTTTGTCGTATGCCCTGCGGCCAACTGCCGCTTCAACTGCATCAACCACCGGTGTTCCGGACTGTTCCCGGCAGACGACTTGCTCCCCGTCAGCATCAGTTTCACCTGTCTGTCCGTTCGTATTGTTCACCTGATAGCCGGTTACCTCATGCACCTTCAACTGATCCACATCCGCCACAAATTCAAAAATTTCACGGATGTCCGCTTCACTGGCGGCGCTGGTCAATGTGAGATGCCAGGTGCTGGCGCAGATTTCCGGATCAATAGAGCTGAAATCGGCGTTTGCGGGAAGTTCGGCAGCCACGGTCAGTTCGCCAAGCTCTTCCAGTTCGTTAAAGAGACTCTCCAGCCGGACACCTCGTTTGAAGATGTCCGGATCGGGAGTAAATTCGAGCTTGTAGCAGTGACTGACAGCCGCTGCATCGCTGGAGCCCGCCGTCATTGATGGATCTGTTGCGGCATACTCTGAAACGGCTGGAGCCAGGGTATTGTCAACAGTCCCGGAATCGATTACCTGCTGCAGTTTGCCGCGAATAAGGTCAATGGCTTCCTGCCGCACCTCCGCCCCGTCACGATGCCCGGCCAGCTGCATTGAAATCACATCGCCCGCTTCAAGAAAAAGATCAACCATGTCTGTGCTGAAAGATATTTCGTTATTCCGGATACGGTCGAGCAGAGACTCCAGCACATGGGTCACGACAGTCATATCCTGGAAGCCAAAGATGCCGGCTCCGCCCTTGATCGAATGTGCAGCCCTGAAAATGGCGTTAAGCTGTTCCACGTCAGGTCCGGCATCAGCAAGAGACACCAGTATCTGCTCCATTTCGGCCAGGTGTTCCGCACACTCCTCGAAAAAGACCTGATTGAACTGATTGACATCTATGTTGTTATTCTGTCCGGAGTTAGTCATTCAGATTTCCCTGTTTCATCAAAGAGATAGATTCAATTCGTGACCAAACCCTAAAAATTGAATTTTAGATCTAAGCGCATCATTCATTTTAATCAGATGAACACTGACACCACTCTCTTTCAGGCTGCGGACAAACAGCGCCAGAAGCTGGCAGCCGCAGGCATCAAAGTCGGTAATTCCAGTCAGGTCTATTTCCGGAAAATAGTCCGGAGAGCCCTTCTTCAATTCAGCAGATGCTTCAGTATCCAAAATAACGGAAAGAAAATTTGTCAGACTCGGAAACGTTTCAGCAACGCCATTCATGGACCAGTCGCCATCAAGACATATTCTTGGTACTTCGCCCGTTTCAATTGTCATCACGCCCTCGCTGTTAAATTGATGCTTGAAGATTGATCTCAGCACGTGCTGATGATCAGTTATGCCGGTTTATAGAGCAGAGTGTATGCCAATGCATGCCGGATATTTTACCGTGTTATTTCAGTACATTATGTGTGATGCGTTTTGAAAGGGGAGCGACAGGGATTGACAGATTTAAGGCCGGTGATGAGGTAAACAGCTGTTATTGCGGATTTTGTTTAATGAGGACAAAAGTTGCCCCCGCAATATTTGTCGCAGGGGTGTTTATTGCAAGATTATTGATGTCAAGATTCTATCCGTGACAATCGCTTGTTAAGTGCCTGACGTGTTATACCCAGGTAGACAGCGGCCAGACGCTGGTTATTGTCAGCCAGGCGCAGCGCTTCCGAGATCAGCAGATCTTCGGCGGCCTTTAGAGTCGGGAACTTTTCGGAAAACGGGCATACAGGACACTGGCTGACATCAGTTACAGGAGCAGAAAGTGGTCGCAGATCCGAGCCGATTGCTGTAATTATAGAATCCAGCGGTATAATGCGCCCGCCCGAACGGGCAACAGCATCATGGATAATTGCCTCCAGTTCACGGATGTTGCCGGGAAATCGATAGGCAGCCAGATAGCGGTTCAGTTCAGCAGGAGCAATCGGTGCCGTTTTGCCCAGCAGGGCAGCTGCTTTTTTCAGAAAATGTGCCGTAAGAAGCGGAAGATCATCGGTTCGTTCACGAAGCGGCGGCAGTTCAACGCGGTGGCTGCAGAGTCGATAATAAAGATCAGGGCGAAATGTCCCCTGCTCCATCCTGTATTTCAGATCGGCATGGGTGGCAGCCACAATCCGGGCGTCGCTCCTCTGTACCTTGTCAGACCCTAACGGCAGGTATTCACCGTTCTGGAGCAGGCGCAGCAGCTTTACCTGCGATCCCGGAGACAGATCTCCGATTTCGTCCAGAAAAAGTGTGCCGCCTGACGCCTGGCGGATCAGTCCTTCGCGAACCCGGTCGGCGCCGGTATAAGCGCCGCGCTGATGCCCAAAGAGCGTGTCGCTGAACATTGTATCATCCAGACCGGCCAGATTGATCGCCACAAACGGCCCGTCAAGCCCGCTCAGAGTATGGACAGCCTGGGCAACAAGCTCTTTGCCTGTGCCTGTTTCCCCGGTGATCAGCACCGGCTGCCGGGACGGCGCCACCGATTCCAGATAGAGGAAGATCGCACGCATCCTTGGTGAAGCCGTGATGATGCCGCTGAAAGCCGACTCGTCATCCAGCGTTCCCTCCGAAAGGTGACGTCGCAGTCGTTCCAGTTCCTGTTTGATTCCGGCGCGCTCAAGACATCTTTCAAGGGTGATCTGCAGCTCATCAAAATTTATAATCGGCTTGGACAGATAATCCCAGGCCCCCAGACGCATGGCCCGCACCGCCTCATCAACCGCCCCTACTCCCGAAACAACCACTATCGGAGTTAATTCAGATTCCGTCGTAATCGCCTCAACCAGTGCAAAGCCGTCCATGACAGGCATCCGCAGATCTGTCATGACCATATCCGGTTGTTCGGAGCGAAACAGATCCAACCCGATCCGGCCGTTTTCAGCCTCCAGCACCCGGTAGCCGATGTCATCAAGATAGGCTTTCAGGGAGTCCCTGACGTAATATTCGTCCTCCACAACCAGGATGGTTGGTTTATGTCCGGATTGGATTATTGTACTCAATGTTCAAGTGCCTCCGCTATCGCCCGGCTCAAATCATTCCGGCTGTAGGGCTTTTGAATAAAACCGTTTGCTCCCAGTGCCACAAGATCATCAGCGGTTCCTTCGTGATTGAATCCGGAACAGAACAGTACTTTCAAATCGGGATTCTGTTCGCGGAGATTCAGGAAGGCCTCCTTGCCGCCCATTTTCGGCATTATTACATCAAGCATCACCAGCGAGATGTCGCATCGATGGGCTGCAAACTTTTCAATTGCCTGAATTCCGTTTTCGGCCAGATAGACTGTATAACCAAGATCTTCAAGCAGATCACGACCGACATCGCGTAAAATACTTTCATCATCAACCAGCAGGATACCACCTTTTCCGGTAACCGCATCTGCGGTAATGACTGGTGGCGCTGTTTCTTCTTCCACCATCGGCAGATAGATCCTGAACACCGAACCAAGACCCGGTTCACTTTGCACTGATACTTCTCCCTGATGATTGCGGACCGTTCCGTATACTGCAGCCAATCCGAGACCGGTGCCTTTTCCGACCGACTTGGTGGTAAAAAAAGGTTCAAAGATGCGTTCCATGACATTCCTGGCCATACCGACTCCGGTGTCTGAAACCATTATTTCCAGATAACGGCCGGGCGTCAGGGAAATACCCGACAACCGGCATGCGGATTCATCCATTATTTTCACAGTCGTTGCATAGGTAAGTTTGCCGCCCTGCGGCATCGCATCCCTTGCATTTACGCCCAGATTAAGCAGTGCATTCTGAAGCTGGGCCTGATCACCCGTTACAACCGGGCAGCAGTCCGCAAGCTGGGCTGTAAGCTGTATTTTTTTGTCTATCGTCCGCTCCAGCAGGCTCATGACGGCGGTAATCGTATCATGGACTTTAACCGGACTTGAAACCACAGCTCCTTTGCGGGAAAAAGCCAGCAGTTCCCGGGTCAGTTCTGCTGAGCGGGCAGCGGCTTCAATGATCGTGTCCACCATTTTATGGTTTCTTTCATCGCCGGGCATACGCCTTTTCAGCATTTCGGCAGCGGCCATGATTCCGGCCAGCATATTGTTGAAATCATGTGCGATACCGCCAGCCAGCTGACCGACAACATCCATTTTCTGTGACTGATGCAAACTATTCTGGAGCCGTTTCTGCTCTGAAATATCCATAACGGCACTCAGGGCAAAGGGTTTTCCGGCAATCTTCAACAGTGCACCTGAAAAGTAGACTGAAAATTCCTCGCCGCCCTTGCGGCGCATTTCAGCAACAAAGTCCCTTACTACACCGTTTTCCCTTAAAAGCTTCAGGTAACGGTTCCGATCTTCCTCATGCAGCCACACTCCCAGCTCCAGAGTGGTTTTACCGATCGCTTCATCCCTGGAAAAACCGAACATATCGATAAAAGACTGGTTGACCTCACTGAAGGTACCATCCGGCAGGGTGGTGAGAGCGACCGTTATGGGGGAGTTATCGAAGACGGCCTTGAACTTCTGCGAACTTTCTTCAAACACTTCCATTTGCAGCCTCAACTCCTCCTCGGCTGCATGGAGCTTGTCCTGGCTGATAATATACTCGTCAACCTGAGAGCGCAGCATCTCTTCGGTTGCCAGCAGTTTTTCCTGCGATTCCTGATGCTGATCGATCCTGAGGCGCAGCATCTCTTCGAGACGCTTCCGTTTTCTGAGATTCAGGGTCAGCGCGACCAGGCCGAGTATGCAGAACAGTGTAAACAGAGAACCGCCCCAGACCACTGTCTTGTTTACGGCAACGGTTGAAAGCGGTTTGCTGATTATTATTGTATCGGCAGGAAGAATGTGCGGGACGGAAACGGCGGCATGAATGGATGTAACAGCAACTGAGAGCAGAACCCAGGACACAATAACGGCAATCACCACACATGAAGGGAAAACGTGACGTCGCAGAGAGCTCATTTAACCCCGTTTCTACGTAAGAAGTGCTACTGCATTATAAACTGACGAGCAATATAACCATTATTTCCAGACACCTGTGAATGTGCTACAGCAATATCATGAAAAAAGCTCCTCGACTATTACTTATCTCGGAACGGGGCAAATTCCTGCTGATAGTCCACAGAAAAGGCCACCCGGAAAACCGGATGGCCGCTGCTTTTATTCTGTCATTTGAATCTTGCCTGCTTTTACTTGAGAAGTATCTCTATCTTGGCGTTCTTTCTTGCTTCAGCAACATAATCCATGACAGCCGAATTAACTTTCTGTCCCTTCAGATATTCCTCAATCCTTGGCTGCGCTTCCTTGAAGGAAACCGATTCAGCAGGTTTTTTCTCGGTCAGTTTGATGATGTGATAACCGAACTGGGTTTCAACAACATCGCTTATGTCGCCCGGCTTCATTGCAAAAGCAGCCTGTTCGAAAGGAGGCACCATCTGACCTTTTCCGAACGAGCCCAGATCACCTCCCTGCTGACTGCTGGGGCAGGTTGAGTTGTCCTTGGCAAGCTTGGCAAAATCAGCTCCGCCAAGCAGTTCCTTACGAAGTTTTTGAGCTTTTTCAAGCGCTTTTTTCTTATCTTCCGCAGAAGTATTAGAGTCAGTGCCGATCAGGATATGGCTGGCCGTTACCGTTTCGCTGCGTGTAAACTTATCCGGGTTCTGGTCGTAGAATTTGCGGGAATCTTCTTCCGTAACCTTGACTTTAGGCACGATGGTCGATTCGACAAATTTGGAAATCAGCAGATCCCGGCGGGTGTAATCGCGCAGATCCTTTTCGTTCATTTCAAGATCCTTGATAGCCTTGGCAAAATCCTCCTCATTGGCAAAACGGGCCTTTCCCTGGGCCAGCTTTTCATCAACCAGCTTGTCCATGTCCTTTACTTCCATCTTGGCGGCTGCCTGGTACAGAAGCTCAGCGGACAGCAACTGTTCCAGGGCCTGTTTGTCAACAGCATCCTGCTGACCTTCAGGGACAGGCTGTCCGCGCAGCAGAACTTTGCGGGCACGGCGCAGTTCTATGGCATCTATGGAACTGCCGTTGACCTTGGCAACAGGCCCTTTGATCTCGGCTTTAGGAGCTGCGGCGGTAGGCGCGGTGGCTGGAACTTTCTTTACTTCCTTTTCGGCGGCCTGAGCAAAAGTCCCGCAAGCAACCAGTGCTGCCATGGCAAATCCTCTTAAAAACCATGCTGATAAACTGACTTTCTGCATTGTATGAATCTCCTTGAAAATAATTTACGGTAATGTATCACAACTGAGTCAGTCATGAAAAGCCAAACATACTTTTGACATTTAAATCGGTTTCGGATACATTCCGACCACATATTGCGCAATAGTCTGTAGCCGGCAGCTCCGGATACAACTGTACAGATAAACAGGAGGATACGTGGAAATGAAGAAGGTTCTAGTAGTTGATGACAGCCTTTCAGTTGCCAGACAACTGGAAAAGATAATCGGCGAATCCGGCGACTTTGTTTGTATCGGTCACGCCAAGAACGGTGCTGAAGCGATCAAGATGAACCATTCCGAAAATCCGGACATCATCTGCATGGATATGAACATGCCGGGCATGGACGGCCTGACCGCATTACGTACTCTGTCCGTCATGGACAAGGATGTCAAGGTCGTCATGGTGACCTCCCTGGGAGGCGTGGGCGACAAGTTCACCGAAGCCCTGAAGCTCGGTGCAAAGAATGTAATCTCAAAACCATTTGAAACCGACAACGTCCTGCGGATACTGCGCGAACTCTGATTCAGGCGTCAAAACCGGCTTCAATAATTATTAATTCCTGGTTTACCAACAGCGACAAGGAGCTTCAGATATGGCTGTAAAATTTTTCGGACAATTTCTGGTAGAACAGGGCATCGTGTCCAGAGACGCCTTGATCAACGCAATCGACCTTCAGGATCAGAAAAACCTCAAACTGGGTGAAATGGCAGTATCTATGGGTTACATCACCCAGAATGATATCGAGCGTGCTCACAACGCCCAGATGTCAAAGGACATGAAACTGGGTGACCTGCTGGTTGAAATGGGTTTTCTGACGCTCACGCAGCTCAATGATGTCATCATACGCCAGAAGAATACTCATCTGTATATCGGCGAAGCTCTGGTTCAAGTGGGCGCACTGACCAGCGAAAACCTCCAGAAGCATCTGGCCGATTTCAAGGCCGACCAGGCCCAGTACATATCCGATGGAATCAATCTACCGACAGATATTTCCAACAGCACTATCTGGGAAATGACCGCTGATCTGACCTTCAAGATGATCACCCGTGTGCTTGACCTGCAGTTCCGTCCCGGCAAGTGCGTCATGGTTGATGTGCTTTCACCTAATTTCATGATGGCGGCCATGGATTTCAGCGGAGATGTGGAGGCGCGTTACCTGATCTCGGTTTCAGAAGAACTGCAGCAGTCCATCGCCAGAGCCATTCTGCGCGAGGAATCAGTTGCCGGTGAACCGGCCGAGGTATTGGAAGACACGGTGATGGAGTTTGTCAACGTGGTTTGCGGCAATGTGGCCGCCAAGGCTTCCCAGATGGGCGTCATAATGAACATCAACCCGCCGGTCACGATCCATCCGCCGGCAGCCGGACTGCCGGTGCCGGATGCACATACGGCGCTAAGCTTTCCTATCCACATAGGAGATGGCGACAAGATGGAACTGATTCTGCTGATAAAGAACTGACTCGGAAACCGGGAGCAGGCATACAGAGGGCACCCTGTCGATTGACGGGGTGCCCTTTTCGTTTATTTCTCTCCCAGTAGCTCTTGTACTTCCACACCGTACCCCCCGGACTGATCCCGGATAATCAGCGGCGGGAGGATCTCCGGCACGGCCCTGCTCCCTTTGGCCAGCTCGGCCAGAAACATGGTGGCCGGAGAGCCGACTCTGTCATGCACCATCCTCAAACGGTGCAGCGCCAGCTTCAAGCCGGCGGCATGGCCAAGAAAGTCAGCCAGCCGTGACGGGTGCTGGATGAAGCAGATCCTGCCCACCGGTTTCACCAGATATTTGGCGGTGACCAGAAAATCCACCAGCGAAGCAGTTGACTCATGGCGGGCGCAATCCCTGCCGGCCCGCGGGCTGATTCGGCCGCTGCCAGGCGTCCGAAAGGGAGGGTTGGAGACAACCAGGTCAAAACCGGATACCGGGTATCGTTTGCGAAGATCGAGAACATCCTCCCGCAACACCGTGACCCGCCCGGACAGACCGTTCATCCCGGCATTGCGATCCGCAAGCCCCGCCATAAGCGGATTTTTCTCCACGGCTACGACACAGGAACCGGCGCAACAACGGGCCAAGATCAATGCAATCACCCCGCATCCGGTTCCTAGATCGATGATTTCACCTTTTGCGGCAGGCGCAGCGAAATCGGCCAGCAGCAGCGCATCCAGAGAGAAGCGATAGCCGTTCACCGGCTGGTCGATGCGGAGTCCGAAACGCTTGACCTCATCCCGTGTCAACTCTTCATCTCTTCGACTTCGCTCAGGGCAGGCCTTCACTCTTCATCCTTCTTCACTGCTTTGCGACGCAGGAGCCATTCGCGGATCAGCATCCCTGCAAACACCGCAAAGGAGCCGAGAGTAAGATACTTGCCGATTTTGAAGGGAAGTGGATCAAAGCGGAACTCGACCTTATGGGTACCGGGAGTGAGATAAACGCCGCGCAGTACATGGTTGACGGGGTAGATATCAGTTTCCTTGCCGTCCACATAAGCCTTCCAGCTTCTATAATACTTTTCACCCAACACCAGCAATGAGTTGTTTTGAACCTGCGCAGTCATTGCAATATTCTTGCTTTCGTATTTTTGAATACTTACTGTTCCAGGAGATACATTCGACACAGCAACACCGGTCATTGCAATTGGTGGCGGCACTTCCACCACAGCCATGGTTCGGGGGTCAAACATCTGATTCTGAATAATTGACAACGCCTGCCGGCCAGCGGCCTGATAAACTGTAGTCACCAGCCATGCCTTCGGCATGGCGGTGCGGTTTTCAAGCACCACCTGCTGACCATCCGGCGATTGAAAAACCGGCTTGAATTTCGTGCCAAGCAACTCCTTTTCCTGGGCATACTGTTCAGAATTATAAACCAGATATTTCACGTTCATGATATCCAGCATCTGCGAATTAAGGTTCAGGCTATCGAGATATTCCTGCCAGCGCGCCTGCTGTACCGGGTTGGAAGTAAACAGCACCGGGATTTTGTTTGAGACATATTGCATCGGATCACTTCCATCCATTGGAAGCGTCCGGTACTGAGCCGCATCCCTTGCAATGAACTCCATGGCAGGTGTTTTGGAAGCGCGGCTTTTTGCAGGCGCATCAACCAGAAACATGAACTTGTCGTTTACCCTCCAGGTATCTCCCAGATAGACAAGGATCAGCATGACTGCAATCAGCCACGCCTGTCTCAACCGCATCCCGAACACAATGACACAGGTCGATAAAGCCGCCAGAACTACGGCTATGCCGGTTTCAAAAACCAGGCTGTTCCAGCGTTGCCCAAGTAGATAATCACCCTGCTCGTAACGTGTCGGCTGGGAAAGCATCTCGTAGAACAAGCGGATCCATGTATCGCGTCCAGCCTGTAACATCCACATAAAAAGCAGCAACCCTATCGAGAATGCGACGATACCTGTCTGATAGCGCCGAAATTTCCTGGAAAGTCTGATTTCCGGATCCATCAGCAGGTCAATCCCACGCGCAGCCATTACACCAAGCCCCATCACAGGTATGAACATTATCATCTTCGGAACACGGAAACGGTTGATGCCGGGAAAATAATCGTACAGCAGATTATAGAATGGAGTGTACTTCCCCATTGAAAACAGGATACCACCCGCAATGGCAAGCACAGCCAGCCAGGAATACCTGTCCCGTCTGAACAGGAGCGGCAAAGGCAGAAGGAGCCATGGGAGCAGCCCCATATAACTTGCAGTTTGGGTAAATACCATCCTGCCCCAATAATAGCTGTTTATATTGGGGGGATTGGGTCCTGCTTCCTGTCGGGAAAATCCGAAAAAACCGGGTATCACAAAGGCCACGACCTCTTCAGGCGGCAATGACCAGGACATGGCCTCTTCCCGTTCGAGCCCCCCCTTGCCCTGATTGGCGCCGCTCTGCACCCCGCGATTGGTATCCTTGGACCAGTCGGCAAGGGGAATCAGCGAAATTGAAACCGTGGCCAGGAAAAACAGCACCACCACCAGATTCAACCCTAGGAGTCGTGGCAGTGATGACTCGGCCCGATCATGATCAGTCACAAGTATGCCCGAAGAGCGAATAATGCCGTACAATCCCACGCACAGACAGGTATAGTATGCTATCTGCCAGTGGGTATTGAAAAACTGAAACGCCAGAACAAATCCGGTGGCCATGAACCAGAATACTCTCCGTTCCAGACAGCCCTTTTCAAGGCAGAAAAAAGCCCAGGGCGCATAAGATATGGTTGCAATCTTCATTACATGACCAGCGTTAATCAGTGAGGCGTTTTCAGTGGCCAGAGCGAATATCAGGCCGGCGAAGAAAGCGCCAAAACGGCTGGTGCCGATGAGTCGACAGCACATATACATACCGGCTGCCCCCCAAAAGAGGTGCAGGACAATAAACCACGCCACATTGGCAGGCGCGGGGAAGAGATTTAATATCAGTTTCTGATCCAGCAAAAAGTGAAGTGAGGCGGTGCCACCACCGGTGGTCGTCCCACCATTTGTAAGCGCATCCCAATCCGACTGGATACTGATATCCTTAAAGAGGCCGAGAAAGGTGGAATCATTCAGGTATTTCGCCCACCAGTAAAACTCGTTGATGATGTCGGGGGCACGGATGATCTTGTCGGTAAAGAGAATCTTGGAGAAGAAGAGTATGAGTACCACCAGGAGCATGGCCATAGTTAACAGATCTTTTTGCCGTTCTTTCATCTTTTGGTCAACTCCCTATAAAAACAGTGCAATTTATCCGCAAAGTATTTCCAGTTGAATTTCTCCAGCAGGTATTCTCTACCTCTCGTCCCCAGGATGCGCGCCCGGTCGGGAGCCTCCAGCAGCTCCACGACCCGGTCGGCCATTTCCCGCCAGTCCTCCGGGTCGCAAAGGATGCCAGAGACCTCCGGCTTGATGTACTCAGCCAACTGGCCTACCCGGTCGGCTACCACCGGCACCGCGGCCCGCATCAACTCGGTCAGTTTTGCCGGACATTTCGCCCGATTGATAAGAGTGTCGGCAAAGGGATAAATGGCAACATCCCCCGCCGCCAGGTAAGCGGAGAGTTCGGCAGGGGGGACCCATCCCGCCATGACCAGAGACCTTTCAAACTCCAGCTCTTCGGCAGCATGCAAGAGAAGCGTTTCCTCATTGTTCCGCCCTTGGCCCACCACTAAAAACATGACTCCGGGGACCCGCCGGCAGATCTCGCCGAACAGGAAGTGGAGCTTTTCCTGCTTGAACTCGAAAAATCTGGTGTAAAGCAGCACTACCGGAGCGGTGCGGGGAATGCCCAGTTTTTCCCTGACGGCAAGGCCACTGTCACACGGTGCATCTTCCACACAATTCGGGAGATAAAACGACCGCTCCGGCGGGACTCCCAAACCCCACACCTGGCTCTGCAGGGTGCGGCTCGCCACCGTAACCCCAACGACACGATGCAGGAGCCACTGTTCCTGGAGATTGAACAACATCCTCTCAGCCGCGGAGTAGCCGAGCATTTCATTCATCCCACCCCGCCCCTCCCAGTCATCCGTATCCACTAACAGAGGAGGAAAGCGCACTCCGAGGCGTTGAAGGAATAAAAGCAGCATCGCTGCCAGACCGCCGTAACCCTTCGGTTTGAAGAGATGGATCAGATCGGGCTTTTCGGACAACGTTGCCCGAAACATCCGCCAGGCCAGGACCGGCGCAGCCAGAGCTTTATTTTTCGGTCCAAGAGAAACATTCCGTATCGCAACCTCCCGAACGACCTCTGTCTTGCCGGAGTCTTCCGGGTTGGTGTACGGAGGAGCCACAATGACAACGGTATGCCCCGCTTCCTGGAGCGCCGCCGCCAATGGGACCATGCGGGCCAGAACGGTTCCCTTGGGGCGGATACCAAATGGTGCGAGGAATGCAATTTTCATTGATCGGCCCCCATTTTACGCCGGAACGTCCGAAACGGCGAGCCGCCAGGCTCCAGAAGGCATTCGATCTCCCTCAAGGAAATCCTCCGAAGAGCCAGGATCTCGCGCCGTTTGTGTAACATTACCGGCAAATTCCGCAGCACATGAAAGCGCGCCCGCAATGCCGCACAAAACCTCCCCCTGGCAGCCGCAAGAATGAGTCCGCCAAGGTCATAGAGAAGAATGCCGGGGAGATTTTTCATGATGAGTGAAACCGGCCAGTTTTTGATCATGACATACCACTTGTTCCGTTGAACCTGATAGACGGTAAAGGGGCTCATCTTGCCGCTGGTCGCGGAATGGATGTGGTAAACCACGGCACGCGGGGCGGTCACGCAGCGCCAGCCCGCCAGCCTGCCGCGCCAGGCGAGGTCCAGATCCTCGTAATAGGCAAAAAAATCCGGGTCAAAGAATCCGATTTCGTCCAGCATGACCCGCCGATAGAGGGCCGCCCCGGCGCACGGCCCGAAAACCTGGGCAGGGGTGTCATACTGCCCCGCGTCCAGCTCCCCTACCCCGATATTGCTTCCCAGACCGCTCGTAGCCGCCCGGACACCGACAGAGTCGAGATGGCCGGGTGCGTAGAAGTTGTGCATCTTCGCAGCCACCATGCCAATTCCGGGATCCAGGTCGGCAGCCGCCACCAACTCCTCCAGGAAAGCGTTCTCGACGCGGGTATCGTTATTCAGGGTAACAATATATTCTCCCAGGCAGGCTGCCAAGCCCCGATTGTTGCCGCCGGCAAAACCGAGGTTCTGATCCGGAACGAGCAGTTTAACCCAGGGAAAGCGCTCCCGCACATACTCGGCCGAACCGTCTGTTGAGCCGTTGTCCACAAGGATGGTCTCGAAATCTCGAAACGTCTGGTCCGCAAGGGAGGTGAGACAGTCATCCAGGAACCGTTTGCCATTCCAGTTGAGGATAATGACGGAGACCTTCACCGCGGCCCTCGTGCCAGAGCGGAGTATATTCTTATCAAATCATCCGTCATTCTCTGCCAGGAAAAACGTCGTGCCACCAGCTCTCTACCTCGATCTCCCAGCCTCCGGCCCAGGCCGGGATCATGCAGGATCCTGCAAACAGAGGCAGCAAAGTATTCGACATCATCAGCCACCAGAAGCGCCTCATCTTCAGGAGAGGCGATCCCTTCCGCACCGATGGAGGTGGCCACCACCGGTCTGCCACTGGCCAAGGCTTCCAACACCTTGATCTTGATTCCGCCGCCGAAACGCAAGGGGGCAACCACCACATCCATCTCGGCGTAGAACTGAGCCACATCCTCCACGAACCCCGTGAATCTGACCCCCTTTGCTGCTGCTCCCAGGAGTGCTGCAGGCGGGTTCTTTCCCGCGACGACAAACTCGGCCTCGGGCACAACCTTCCTGATCAGGGGGAAAATCTCGTTTATAAAAAAAATGGCCGCGTCCACATTGGGAGCATGGCCGAAGCTGGCCAGGAACCCGATCCTGTTCTGTTCCGTCCTCTTAGCCGCCGGAATCGACGGGATATCCACCCCCAAAGCATCGGCATAAACATCCAGTTCCGGACAGAAAATCTTGAGGGCAGTTGCGTCCTGCTGCGTGACAGTCAATACCTTGCCGAAGCGGGGGTAATAGCGCGTCTCATATCTGATCCAGAAAAGCCACTGCAGGAAATGATAGATCCTGGCCAAAGGATTGACAGCCATCCGAACTTTACGGTAAGCGGAAACAAGCGGTACATCCAAAGTGTCCATGACCGCCGGCACTCCGCCGCACGCATCAACGTAATGAGCCATCTGGGAGAAGCAGACGTGAATCACGTCCGGATTGTGCAGACTGATCGCCTGCCGTAGTGCCAGTTCCATGTGGCGGCTCTTGCATTTCCAAACAAAGACAGGGGTCAGGGTGAAAAATGAGAGAACATTCTGGACCACCCGCCGCAGGAGATAGGTAGCCTTTGCCGAGGGGGAGACATTCTCACCGCCGGGAAAGGGCACCGTTATGACCTCCGTGCAATAGGGGGCGAGCTTTGCCGTTTGAGTGACGTCTTCTTGGCGCACGAAGGTGAGACAGACCACCTCATGATGTTGGGACAGCCGCTTGATCAGATTGAACATGGCAGTTGCGCCACCGCTTGCACCGGGAATGGCCGGGAACGGGGTGACGATGAGAATCTTCATGAATGTCCCCCCATCCCGGATTTGTCCATTATGATTGCAGGAAACTGGCCTAAAACGTAATGATTCGCCATAGCGCAAAATACCATTTGTGTCTCTCAAGGAATATGTCGAATCGTTCGTAAAGGAACAGATCCGTCCGGAAGCGTAGCGAAAGATATCCCTCCAATGCAGCCAGGACTTCGTGCAACGCGTCCAGGTTCGCCAATTTCCGGGAAGCGGACCGGCCCTCGACGCTGGCGCGAATCAGCTTGATCAGCTCTGAATTCAGCCAAAGCTTGATCTTTCCGTTTGTCCAGCGAACCACAGCTCTTTCCTCCGCCAGACCATTGTCGCGGACCACGGTGCAGCAGTAATGCTGAAAATCAAGCAGGGCTTGGAAGTGTTTCAGGAGCCCTCCTGCCAACGACACGCTTTCCGACCCTTCATGCAACCTGACACAGGCCTTGGCAGCACTGTTGCAGCAGATCCGGCCGCTTTTCATCCCGAGGTGAAAGATGAATGCGTCGTCCGTCGCCATGCCAGTGGTGAAGTCCGGATAGCCGCCGATCGTTTCAAAAAGCTGCCGCGCAAAAAAAACCCCGCTCAGATAGGTTTCACGTCTGTTTTTCGAACGCGCTTTCAAATACGACAAAGGGCTCTCGCTCACAGGGCCGCTGATGCCGCTCCGCACGAACTTTCCCTCGGCATCGATAAACGTAAGGGGGGCGTAAACCACTCCGGCGTCCTGGTGCCTCTCAATAAAACCGAGCATCCGGGCGACGTGATCCTTCTCCAGCAGATCGTCATCACAGAGGATCGTGCACCAGGAAACCGTCTCGGGCATGAGGCCGATTCCTTTGTTGATACTGCCGACAAGCCCCAGGTTTTGATCGTTTACCACGTACCGGACGCGCGGGTCATCGATTTTTGCCATGTGGTCGGCTGTACCATCGGTCGAGCCATTGTCGATCACAATTATTTCCAACCCATGACAGGTCTGGTTGAGTGCTGATGCCAGGGATTTCTGAAGCAGATGCAGCCTGTTATAAGTCGGTATCAGTATGCCGACCGCGGTTTGGGAAACAGTAATATCACTCACCCAAGCGCCTCCGCCAGCTTCAGCCGTTTTTGAAAGACATGTCTGTAAATAAAATAAACCAGAGCAAAATAGAGTACGCCATACATTGCTGTCATAAGATAGTTATTGGCAACCAGTCTTGCGACAAGCAATACCGGCAACAAGGGGACCATCGAGGCGAGGAAAAACCAGCCAAAATCCGCAACAATGGGATACTTGGTCACTCGGCGGAAATATACGTAGCTAACCACTGTCACTATTATTTTGGCCGCCAGTGTGGCGATGGCAGCCCCCACTGCACCAAAGAACGGAATGAGTGAAAAGTTCAATATCGTATTCACTACATTACCCCAAAAAACCGACGTTCCGAATTCGCGCTGCATTTTCCAGGCACAGAACGGTTGGGCTATGATTCCGCTGGTGAAACCGAAGGTTATCACAAAGCCGAGTATCACCAGACTGACGGCACTTTCGGCAAAACGGGGGCCATATACCTCCTGCACAACAAACTCCGAAAAGTAGATGAGATAGAAGCCCAACGGTATCGATAAAATCGACATGGTGAACACGTATTTTGCCATTACCTGGTTGATGTTCCCCTGTTTGAAGCTCTGTGCCAGCTCACGGAAAAGGGTGGGGGTGATTATGCCGTTGATCGAGTAGAACGGATTGATGATCTTGTACGCCGCCTCGTATATCCCTACCGTATGCGGATCGGTAAAATAATAGAGGATCAGACGATCGGAGGTCGTATAGACATAGCCCGAAAGGTCGGCCTTGAGAAAGTGCATCCCTTCGCGGTAGAACCCTGTCAGTCGCCGCAGATAACCATTGCCCAGCAGCTGCCGGTCCAGCGAGTAGAGACGAAAATACATCAGAAAGGCAACCGCCAGCGAGAAGTTGACCCCCGAGTTAAAGATGGTTAAATAGGGGAGATGACGCCAGTCCTCAGGCTGACGGATAAAAATCACGATGGCTGCGGCATAAAGGATACTCTGGACTATGCGAATCACCGACGCCACGTTGATTCGTCCCAAAGCCACAAAGACCCAGGCTGGGCTGCAGGACTCCAAGACAACCATCGAAACTGTCACGTTCAGAAAATACTTCAGTTTTTCGTTGAGTGGCGCCAAGGCCACCACCGTGAGCGTCAGCAGCACCAGCACGAGGGAGGCAACAAACTTTGGGGGAGTGATTATGGCCAGTAGCCCGCGCAGTGGTTCGTCGTCACGCGCCAGAAGCTGCGAAGCGTAAGCGGTGAGTCCACCGTCGGCAAGTCGTCCCAGCAGGATAATGATGGCACCGCTGGTGGCACTGAACCCGATATACTCGGGACCGACGATACGGCTGATGTAAATCATACCGACGGCCGTAACAAGAAGCCCCACCATCTCCGCCATTGCCCGAAGTGTCAGTTTTTTTCCTCCGGACAAAATCCCCGCCATCAGAGGTTACCTTTCATCAAATCAGAAATGTCGTGAAGCTTACGATAATTATCTCTGAGCCAATTTTCATCTTTTTCCCACCATTTGAAAGACGTTAGAAACTCAACTTCTTCTTTTGAAAATCGCTCGCGGATTTGACGAGCAGGAACTCCGCCCCAAATTGTATATGGGGGAATATCCTTCACTACAACCGCACCAGCACCGATTATCGCCCCGTCACCAACTGTTACTCCATCAACGATTGCCGCTCGAAGACCTATCCACACGTCATTGCCAATTACTGTCGGGGAAAATTCAGACAGATAATCGTGATCTGCAATCGACCAGCCCATAGCCGGCCGATTTAAATAAAACAATGGATGAGTAGAAACAAACTTTCGGGAAGGATGGGTCCCAAGTCCTATATACACTTGAGATGCTATGGAACAATAACGGCCAATAATCACATTACTCATGACACATCCTGGGCCAATATAGGTATAGTTGCCCACACCACAAGAAAGAAGCGTCACATCCGATGAAATATTCACTGCCTCCCCAAAATTCGAGTCAGTGACATAGCAACGCTTACCTACTGAAAGCCCAGGAAATCTTGTTCTAAGACGCCACCGATTAATCATATCCATAAGATTTTCAGGTACTATTTTCCGGATAATTCCCATCCCCCCCCCAGTCAACGAGCAGTTATTCCCCATGCATGTGAAGCCAAATGAATTCTTTCGCTCTCATCGGCCAATTCATATCTTCGAGTCTGGTTATCTGCAACGAGGAGGTTGTTCTGATTGCCGAGGCGAAAAGTTTCACTCTTTGGCCATTCTTCAGGAGCAAACCCACGTCCGTCTCTTCCCACAACTACCAGAGACATTTTTCTTGATAAAACTCGACAACTCAGCCCCTCCCTCCCACTTTCGAAACGATGCGCCGCCACCTTGTCCTTGATTCTCAGTTTGTCAACAACGTCAAGGAACAAGTCACGCCGGATACAGAAGGCGTTGGTCCGCAGATGCGGATTCGGAAACGGCAGGAAGTATTTCTTCAGTTTTCGGAGTTCCATCCCGCGGAGCACCAATTTATGTGGCTGCAGGGACAAATTTTCCCGACAGGACTCCTCGTAGGTGGAGAGCTGGCTTTCCCATGAACCGGTAGCACCGGCAAACCCCACCCCCGGAGAAGCGGCATGCCGGTGCAGTTTTTCTAACCACCCTTCTGCCAGGATTTCGCTGAACGAGTTGAAAAAACAAAGATACGGCTGCGTCGCTTGACGGGCGGCTGCCCGGTAGGGTTCGATATCAAAGCCAAGGTCAGCGACAGCAATGCTGCTGTGCTGCACCTGATCCAGAAGCAAGGCAATTTCGGATGGCACCACCCCTCGCCGAAATCCCTTCAGGATAAAGAGTAATTCGTGGGAAATCCCCGCGGAATATTTCCGGTAGGAATCCAGAAAACGCCGAAGCGGCTCAACGCCATTGCAGGCGCGCACCAAGTGGACGACGCAAACCTCGGGCATACTGCTCACAGTGCCGCTCACCGTTGTATTTTATGGAGATAGCGGGCCAAGCCATCCTTCCATGCCGGCAATGTAACACCGAGTGCTTTCGCCTTTAAATTGGCAAGCACGGAATAAAGCGGCCGGCGCATCTCACCACTCAGTCCACCACGGTCAACCGGCACCACTCCCATCGGCAACCCGGCAAGTTCGTATATGGCTTTAGTAAACTCATACCAGGTACACTCCCCCTCGTTCGCCAGGTGGTAGATGCCCGGCTGCATTTCGGGATGATCTATAAGCCGCCAGACCGCCAGACTCAGGTCGTCGGTCGAGGTGGGGGAAACCACCTGGTCACACCCCATTTCAAGAACCGTGCATGTTTGAGCATCCTGCAAGCGTTTGTCGACGAAATTCCCCCCCTTGGAGTGGGCGCCGGAAGCACCGTACAGCCCGCAGGTCCTGATGACCACGGCATGCCCGGCAGCTGTCGCCAGCGCCGCATACTCCCCGGCAACCCGGGAGATACCGTACATCTGCAGAGGTTGAGGGCAATCGTCTTCGTGATAAGGGGTACGCCGGTCACCACTAAACACATAATCGGTGCTGAATGTTACGAAAAGCGCGCCCGCTCTGCGGCAGGCAGAAGCCAAGTCCTTCACCGCCGTACAGTTGATCCGAAAGGCACTGGCCGGGTCGGTTTCACAGAGAGGCACGTTATGAAACGCCGCGGTATTGACCACAACGTCAGGTCTGCAATTGGCAACGACCATCTCGACCTGTTCCCGGTTGCCGATATCCAGAACATCACGAGAAGGGGCAAAGATGTCATGACCGGGATTGTTCCGGAGCAGGTCGCCGCCGAGTTGGCCGGTTTTGCCGATCAAAAGTATCTTCATGGGACCGACTTTATAAAATCAGGGTAGGACATGTCTTTTGCGGAAATTATCGGATTTACCAAGGGCCACTGGATGCTGAAAGCCGGGTCGTCCCATCTGACACCCGCGGCATATTCCGGGGCAAAGAATTCGTACATCTGATAAAAGACCTCGCTGTTGTCCACCAGTGTCTGAAACCCATGGGCAAATCCTTCGGGAATATAGAGTGCTCTGCCGCTCTCCCCGGTAAGGTCCACAGCCATCCATTGGCAGTAAGTGGCCGAGTCCGGTCTCAGGTCGACGATTACATCATGGATCGCCCCACGGCTGCAGCGTACCAGTTTGGCCTCGGCCTTCGGCGGCAATTGGAAGTGCATGCCGCGCAACGTGCCCCTGTTTTTGTTGAATGATAGGTTGCACTGGGCCACATCGGTTTTGAGTCCATGTGCGGCGAACTCTTCCCGGCAGAAACTCCGCGCAAAAAAACCACGTTCGTCATCGATCCGCTGCAGATCTACGATCCAGGCCCCTTTGAGTGTGGTCTCGTTAAAGATCATTCGATAATCCTGACTGCCGGAATAGGCACGATGAATTTGCCTCCTCGCCGCCGGTACTCGTCCTGCTGTTCCAGTATCTCGTCGGCAAAGTTCCAGGCCAGCAGCAGGACGTAATCGGGCATGTCCTGCAGAAGCCGGTCGGGGTGGTACACCGGCAGATGTGTGCCGGGAGTGTAAAGGTTCTGCTTATGGGGGCTCTTGTCCACCGTGTATGTCACCAGATCGGTAGAAATACCGCAGTAGTTGAGCAGCGTATTCCCCTTTGCCGGCGCTCCGTAGGCAGCAACACGCTTGCCGTCGGCCTTCAGGTCCTGCAGCAGTTTGAGCAGGTCGGACCTGAGCGCGGCGGTGCGTTGGGCAAGCGCAACGTAGGTTTCTCTCCTGTCCAGGCCTTTGGCAATTTCCGATGCGATCAACGCGGACACATTGGAGTCAACATTGTGTGCCCCTTTGTGGCCGATGAAGTAGATGATCGATCCGCCGTGAATGGCAACCCGCTCCACATCGAAGACTTCCATACCGTAATGTTTGAACAGATGCGACATGGCGCGTACTGAAAGATATGAATAGTGCTCATGGTAAACCGTGTCAAATTCGTTTTTTTCCACGAAGTCGATCAGATAGGGGGCTTCGATGGCCACCACTCCACCGGGGGCAAGCAGAGTGCGCAGCCCTTCGACAAAGCCATGAATTTCAGGGACATGTGCAAACACATGACGGCCGAGAATGACATCCGCTGATCCGTAGGTTTCATTGAGAACTTTGGCCGTCGCGGCATGGAAGAAGTCGTTGTGTGTCTCAATGCCGGCAGCGACCGCCACCCTGGCGATGTTGACAGCGGGTTCAACGCCCAGAACCTTGACACCGGTCTGCTTGAAATATGTGAGGACGGTTCCGTCGTTGCTGGCGATCTCCACCACCAGCGATTCCCCCGTGAGTCCAAAGCGCTTCCGGAAACTCTGCGCCAGATAGGCCGCGTGCCTGTGCACCAGATCCGAGGTAGACGAGAAATAGATGTACTCCTTGAACATCGCTTCAGGCGGAACAGCATACCCTATCTGCACCAGGCCGCACTCCTCGCAGAAATAGACATCCAGCGGATAAGAGTGCTCATCAGCCGACTTCAGTTCTTCCTCTGTCAAAAAGCTGTTGGCCAGAGCCATTGTGCCGAGTTCAAGAAACTTGAAGATCTCTTTTTTACCGCAAAATCTACAGTTCACCGCTGCACCTCGCTATCGGTATATTCCTGGATCTGCTTCAAACAAACTTCCCGTAAATCATTTTCATCCCGGCACTTCCTTGTCCAATCAATGATGCTGTCCAGCGCCCGCTCAAGAGGCCAGCGTGTGTACCACTCCAAATCGGCTCTGGCCCTGGAACAGTCAAGCTTGAGATAATGAGCCTCATGGGGATGCTCCCCACTGTCAATTTCGTAGTGTGCCCCCTCGCCCCACTGAGAGCACATCCGTCGCACTATCCGCTCCACAGGCCAGACATCGTCGTCGGACGGTCCGAAGTTCCATCCAACTGCGTAAGCGGCTCCTTCTTCATACAATTTCCGAGCCAGCAGCAGATAGCCGGAAAGCGGCTCCAGCACATGCTGCCAGGGTCTGATGGCATGCGGATTACGGATACGGACCGACTCGCCCGCCAGGATCGCGCGGATGAAGTCCGGAATCAGCCGGTCTGAAGCCCAGTCTCCCCCGCCAATCACATTGCCGGCCCGGGCCGTGGCAATCGCCACTCCATGCCGGACATATTCAGCAGGATTGAAGTAGGAGGATCGATAGGCGGCGGTTACCATTTCGGAACAGGCCTTGCTGTTGGAATAGGGATCATAACCGCCTAACGGCTCGTTCTCCCGGTAACCCCATAGCCATTCACGGTTCTCGTAGACCTTGTCGGTGGTGACATTGACCACCGCCCGCACGCTCGGGCAGGCTCGCACAGCTTCCAGAAGGTTGACCGTCCCCATGACATTGGTCGCATAGGTTTCGACCGGAAACTTGTATGAGTCCCGCACCAGCGGCTGGGCCGCCATGTGGATCACAATCTCGGGGGAGGCCTTTACCATTTCATCAGTGAGACGTTTCAGGTCCCGCACATCGGCATTGATCGAGGTGACCAGTTCGCCAACTCGCGCCTGTGCAAAAAGGCTCGGGTCTGTTGGAGGTTCCAAGGCATAACCGGTCACCTCAGCGCCAAGACGATTCAGCCAGAGACAGAGCCAGGCCCCCTTGAAACCGGTATGACCGGTCAGAAAGACTTTTTTAGCATGCCAGAAATCCACATTCACCATCCCACCTTCTCCCGTTCCCGATTTTTTACCATACCTTCCAGGGTGCCCTGCCGCTTGTCCAGAGTTCTTCGAGCTGCTGTTTGTCCCGCAAGGTATCCATCGGCTGCCAGAAACCACTATGCTTGTAGGCCATCAGTTGACCATCCCGGGCAAGACCCTCCAGCGGTTCTTTTTCGAATACCGTGTTAACGCCGGAAATCCGGTCCAGCACCGATCGCTCCAGAACAAAGAAACCGCCATTAATCCATGATCCATCACCGGCCGGCTTCTCCTGAAATGCAAGCACCTCACCATTTTCATTCAAGCTGAGTGCCCCGAAACGCCCCGAAGGCTGGGTTGAAGTAACTGTTGCCGCCTTTCCGTGACGCTGGTGGAACAAAACTACCTCACGAATATCCACATTGGCAACTCCATCGCCATAGGTAAGCATAAAGGTTCCGTCCAAATAGGATTCCACCCGTTTAACCCTTCCGCCGGTCATGGATTCCTGGCCTGTATCCACCAGAGTGACCCGCCACGGCTCGGCCTTTTGATGGTGAACCACCATGGTATTGCTTTGCATATCGAAGGTTACATCACTCATGTGCAGGAAATAGTTGGAAAAGTATTCTTTTATCATGTACCCCTTGAAACCCAGACAGACAATAAAGTCATTATAGCCATAGTGGGAGTAAATCTTCATGATATGCCAGAGAATAGGCTTGCCGCCAATTTCAACCATCGGTTTCGGGCGAACGACCGTCTCCTCACTGAGCCGCGTACCAAGTCCACCGGCAAGAATAACCACTTTCATTTTACCACTCCAATCTGACTGGAATATTGTTGATGTGCCTTATTTGCACTCTGCAGCACCAGCGAAAACAATCCTGCCGCTCGCCACGCCCAAACCGTGAAGTACCCGCGCAAGCTCATCCCTGCGCTTCAATGAAGAAACCACCACCGGAGCAATCACCTCTCTCACCCCCTCGGCTAATGACACAACCGGCATACCGAAAAACAGCCCCCCGTGCCGTTCATCATCCATGACACCCACCAACTCCAGACCGGTTTCCCGAAGCGACAGATAGGCCACCTCTGCCACTTCATCCACTCCGCAGAAAGCCACCTCACGCACGCCGGACTTCTCCAGGCGATGAAACAGATCCAGATAATCCTGTCGCGCAACGGTATAGAGACTCGTGAAGTAGTTGAGATGCTGGTAGGCGAGCCGGCTTTTTTCGGCCAGGCCCTGCGGAGTAAGAAGATAGGCGTAACGATTACTGGGGAAGTTTTTTACCCTTACAAACCCTTTTGACACGAGATTTTTAAGGTAGGAGTTGACCAGTCCGACAGCAATGCCGAGGCGACGGGAAAGCTCTCGCTGGGAGAGCGGTTCCTCTCCGCTGATCTCCGAGAGAAGCTGAAGTGAACGGGATGAATCAAGCGTTTTTTTGACTGGTTCGTTCATAATTTGAACAATAGTATGAATAGAAAGTTAAACGCAAGCATATTGTTCATATCATGAACACCAGGGCTCACAAAAACACAGCTACCTGATAATTTTCATGAAAATGCAGCGACAAGCAAATCAACATAAAATACCCTCCGGCTTCAAAACATAAAACGACTCAATATCCTTGACAATTCCAGAGCAACCAGCTAATACATTGATTTAAAATCAATATGTTGCAATAGTCTTTCCTCACAATCAAAGACCAACGGAACAAGGACTCATGCCCCCCAAAAAACGCATCGGCGACATGATGATCGAGCAGGGACTGATTACCCAGGAACAATTGGAAATCGGTATCCAGGAGCAAAGAAAGAGCGGCGAACTTCTTGGTTCGGTTCTGTTCAGTCTCGGCTTTATCAGCCAGAAGGATCTTTTCAAACTTCTCACCATTTCCAGCGCCAACCAGGAAGAGTCCGAGCAGGACAAGTACAATGCCGACATTCCGCTGGAAATTGAAAATCTTGTCAAACAGAGCAGTTCCCTCTTTCAGCGCGAAGGCTCCATCGGCAAGAAGGAGCTGGATTCAGCCTACTCACCGCTGGTCAACCTGGTTGAAAAGATCATCATTGACGGCATCCAGCGCAGCGCCACCGATATTCATATCAACCCCGACGCAAAAGGGGTCCGCATCCGCTACCGCGTAGACGGCGTCCTTCAACACAGCATGTTTCTTCCCAATGAACTGCTTAACCCGATTGTATCCCGCTTCAAGGTCATGGGCCAGATGAACATTGCCGAATCGCGCATCCCTCAGGATGGCGGCGCCGAGTTCGCCTACAAAAACCGCAAGCTGGATCTGCGCATCTCAACATTTCCGATTATTGGCGGGGAAAATATCGTCATCAGGGTCCTGGACAAAAGCAAGCTGCGCATTGGCTTGGAAAATCTAGGTTTTTTCGATGAAGACATTGAAAAGCTGAACGAATCCATCCAGCTGCCCTTCGGCATGATCCTGGTGACCGGCCCGACCGGTTCCGGCAAGACAACCACCCTCTATTCATGCCTCTCGATTATCAATACCGTCAGCCGCAATATCTTCACGCTGGAGGATCCGGTTGAATACCAGCTGCCCATGGCGCGCCAGTCCCAGATCAACGTCAAGGCCGGACTGACCTTTGCCACCGGACTGCGTTCAATCCTGCGCCAGGACCCTGACGTGATTCTGGTCGGCGAGATGCGTGACGCAGAGACCGCCGAACTGGCCATCCGTGCTTCCCTGACAGGCCATCTGGTGTTCAGCACCATACACACCAATGACGCCATATCCAGCATCGCCCGTATCATCGATATCGGCATCGATCCATTTCTTATTTCGACTACAATCGACTCTATTGTGGCCCAGCGTCTGGTTCGCTCACTCTGCGAAGAATGCAAGGAGGCCATCCCGGCTTTCAGCCCGCAGTATGCAAAACTCGGTATCGACCCGGCCGTCGGCAGGCTTTACAAACCCAAAGGCTGCCCGGCCTGCGACGGCTCGGGCTTCAAGGGCCGTTCCGTCATTTATGAAATACTCAAGATATCACCCAAAATCCGTGATCTGATCAACATCAAAGCCAGCCTGGAAGACGTTCGCCGACATGCCATCAGCGAAGGATTCCGGGAAATGCATGTGATCGCACTTGAGAAGGTGCGGCGCGGAATAACTACCCTCGACGAGGTCAGTCACGCCACCAGGATGAGTTTCTGATGGGTTCCTACAACTATCGGGCACTTGATGCCGACTCAAATCAGCGGGAGGGGACACTGACAGCCCGCGACAGCGCCCACCTGGAACAGCTTCTTGGGCAGCAGGGCTTAACGCTGATAGAGGCGGAAGGCGGCGGATTCGGCGGCTTTGGAAGTCTGTGGGATATGTTCCAGCAGCAGCTGAATGACAAAGACCTGTTGGACTTCACCTACCTGATAAAGCTGGTTGTAACCTCCGGCATACCCATCCTGCAGGGTATTGACACACTCATGAAAAGCAATTCCAACAAAAAAATCGGACATGCTGCCCAACTGGTGCGTCGCGGGATTGATTCCGGCCTGGCCATGTCGGACGTGATGCAGACCGCTCCACGTCTGTTTCCACCATTTTACGTCCAGATGATCAGAGCCGGCGAAGCCTCTGGAACCCTGGATGCTAGCCTAGATTTTCTGGTCAACTATCTCCAGTGGCAGATAGATTTCAAGAAAAATGTCAAATCAAGCCTGACCTATCCGATCACAGTACTTTCGATTCTGGGCACACTGATGTTCATCATCTTTACCTTCGTATTTCCCAAAATGCTGAAAACCATCACGGGCATGGGAGCGGCGCTGCCGCTTCCAACCAAGATAATGATCGCCGTATCCGGCTTTCTTCGAGGCTATTTTCCGATAATTATAGTTGTTACCGTGCTTCTTTTCATCGCTGTAAAAGTTTTCAAACGCTCCCCGCAAGGACGGCGATTCATTGACAACCTGCTCCTGAAAACGCCGCTGATAGGCATGCTGA
Organism: uncultured Geobacter sp.; assembly: GCA_964420435.1. Classification (GTDB taxonomy): domain Bacteria; phylum Desulfobacterota; class Desulfuromonadia; order Geobacterales; family Pseudopelobacteraceae; genus JACRCG01. The sequence continues at coordinate 65,716 of CAYQTC010000008.1, read as the reverse complement.
TTATCAAGATAAACATGTCCCGTTACTTCAAGATTGTCGCCACGCTGCATGCCGCCGGCATCAACGCTGAAAGAACGTTCACTATCGGTGCGGACGTCATAGGCAATGTGGTGATTGCAGAAAGCATGGCATCCATCGCCAAGGTCATCGTAACCGGCGAAAGCATCTCTGACGCCATGCGACGCACCGGCTTCATCCAGCCGCTGGTAGTGGACATGATGTCCATAGCCGAAAAGACCGGCACGATGGCCGTTACACTGAACCGCGCCAGTGAAATTCTGGACAAGGAAGTACCGGAGACCATAAAAAAAGTATTTGCATACGTTGAACCGCTGACAATGGCGATACTGGGAGGCCTGGTTCTGCTCCTGATGACGGCTGTTTTCCTGCCCATTTACAAATCCGTAGGACAGGTAAAATTCCGATGAAAACAAAAGCCTTTACACTGATTGAGGTTATGGTAGTTATGGCTGTCATCTCAATTCTGGCGGGGATGATGATGCCGGCTGTCTGGAAGTACTGGGAGAGTGAGGAAATTGCGACAACGAAGCAGCGCCTTGAAGACCTGAAAATTGCCATGGTTGGTGACCGTACACTGGTACAGAATGGCGTTAGAACTCATTACGGTTTTGTTGGTGATAATGGAGAATTGCCGTTCGGAAATATCAGCGCCGTAGGCGGTTTGAAATATCTTGGTAATAAGCCTGATTCCGGCTATCCACAATGGGCAGGGCCTTATATGAAAGGTGGCTTTGACTCGGAAACGTACACCACAGATGCATGGGGCAGACCTTTTGTATACTCTCCAGCTTTATCCTCAAACAGGTACTTTACGGCAGAAATACGAAGCTACGGTCCCAATGGACTGCCCAATGATGCCGATGATATTGCAGTAATGATTGAAGAAATGGAAACTGCGCCTACAAGCAGGCTTACAGGCAAAATCCCGGTAAGTTTAATCCAGACATCTGAGTACAGCGCAAAAACCGAGTTAACTTATCCGGACCCAACTGTAGGAGGGATCAGAAATGCGTCCGAGTGCAGAAAGTTAGAAGCATTACAAGCTATATACACATCGGTACACCTTCAAAAACTACCGATTGGCAAAATCACATACAAGTCTAGCATATACACTACACCCGACTGTTCTGCAGGTAACATCAGCACTCTCGAATCCTATTATTTTATCAATGACACTGCAAAAGAAATGCTGGTGGATTTTCGGCCATGAACACACTGATCATCGACATACGTGAAAAATCCCTGCGGGCGGCTCTCAGCAATGACGGCCGGCTTGAATATTGCCGCACATTTGACTTTGAACCGATAACAGGCACACAAGGTGACGAAACAGCCCGGGGGCAGCATCGCGGCATTCATGACACCGCCGTCGACAATCCATACCTTATATATTATGATCTCGATGAAAAAAGAAACCCATGGGACCAGGCACTTACGGAAGTAATTAAAAAAATCCGTTCGGATATAAACAGTACGATAGACGCTACTCACCTGATCATACCATCTGATGATGTCGTATTGGCAACGCATCAACTCCCCAGAATGCCGCGACAGGATGCTGAAAAGATAATTGGACGCAAGATAGCTTCCGAGTCGAAGGAGGAATTCCCGCCCTTCTCAATTATTCCATCGGCCTCTGACCAGAAAACACAGACCTGGTATTCCATTTACGTTCCCACCGCAACTTTGAAGGACTACCGAAAAGCATTTACGTCCTGCCGCTTGCGATTAACCAGCATAACGACACCAATCAATGCCATGCTGGACGCTTTCCGCGGCGTTCGCGAAGCCATTTTCAACTCGCACGCGGTATTTGAGATACAACGAGGGTCTATCGAAGCATATTACATCACTTCAGACGGCATCCTGTTTTTTCAGAGCCTGCAATATAAAATAGCTGAAACCGTTCCGGAAGGCGATACAAAGGATAACGAGAAGGCTCAGAAATTCAAAATATTCAAAATAATTGACACTATTTTCCGTATCAACTCAAATTACCAGTCCGTCCACCCTCAAATTCCGGTTCAGATGGCCTGGGTTTGCGGCAATGAGAGCGGTCTGGAAAGCATTGCAACTGCACTCAAGGAGGCCATGGGACTGGAAGTGGCAATTGCTCCTGCTATACCAACCGGCCCTCTGGATGAGAGCGGCTATGTACCACTTGTCGGATTTGCCGTTTCGCTGCATAACAGCACAGCTGTCAGCTACTCAATTGCCGATTTTTTAAAACGCTTTCCGCTGCGAAAAACATCCGGCATGATCATTTATGCCGTAACCGCGCTGGCCGCACTGATCACCGTCAGCCTGACCGAACGCGAATACCGGAAACTCAGCAATCAAGTCAAACTTTTTCGAAAGTTTAAAAGCCCTAGTAATAATCTGGTCAAGAACTCAGCATCTTCAGCGTATTCCAAAAACCTCGACACCTTGAAGAAATTGACGGCACGTCAGTTTGTTTTTTACAATCTCTTTCGTGAGTTTGCCAACAACCTGCCGGAGGGGATTTTCCTTGAAAACCTTCAGTTCCGCCTTAAGGACGACAAGGGAATATTGGACACCACTGCCATTGCCAGACTCAACGATACTATCGGAGAAAGCATGCTCCTCAGCAGGTTGATGACGATGCTTGACAGCTCACCAACATTGAAGAACCACCGTGAGCCTTCGATAACCATAGTATCCAAGGAAAAGGAGCGTTACCTGAAAATCACTGTTACCAGCGAGGTCAACCCGCTTGACAAGCAAAAATAAGCTAATAGCCCTGATAGCGTACCTGCTGGTTCTGGCAGTTGCAGTATTTGGATACCGTACAAACCGGGCAGCAAAAGTCAAACGTTTGCGATCCGAACTATCTGTAATTACAGCAGAGCAGAACAAGACGCGCTCTTCTGAAAAGGAATTGGCCCGCCTGTCACACCTGATACCGGCCGAGGCCAACACTCCGGCTTTCATTGAGTCGCTATACCGCTATGCTCATGAATCCAGCCTGAAGCAGCATGAAGCAATGACAGAGTCCGGGGCCGGCACAACCTCTGCCCGACCCGGCGCTGCAGATACCGGTTCCGTGGCAAAGCAGCGTATCAAAATAAGCGCCGTCGGCAGTTATCGGAACTTTGCAGAATACCTGAGGCGTGTGCAGAATATTGAACGTTTCAATCGCGTTACCGAATTCAATCTGACTCCTGAAGATGGTCAGCTGAAAGGTTCAATTATTGTGGAACTTTATTATTTGCCGGTGAAACATGACAAATAGTCTATCCAGATGCATGACGACCCTGACTATTGCTGTGGCGGTTCACGCATCTGCAGTCCATGCGGCCCCCACTTCACCTCAATCCATTGCGGCTGATGGAAATGCCCGTTACACGACTGTGCCTGAAGACAGCGGCAAATGGCGACGCGAGCCGTTCATCGGAGCCGACTCGAAAAAGGCTAAGTCCCCTGCAGCGATTTCGCCGGCTGGAAAAAAGGCTGTTGCCGAGTCATCTGATTCGACAGACATTAATCTTCAGGGAATCATGCAGGCCGACAAGTCGTATCATGCCCTGATCAATGGGCGTGTTTTCAAGGTTGGCGACAAAATCGGCCGTCTGACCATTTTTGAAATCAGCCGCTACCGCGTGGTAGTTCAGAACCATAACAAGGAAAAAAACATTTACGACATACACAAGGGTAAGATCAATCGGGGAGAGAAATGAAAAGAGTTATCACTCCTGTAGTAATACTGTCGTTAATCTGCGGCGGCTGTGCCAATCCGAATATGGCTAAATACCAGGATTCCACCCTGCCTGTTTCATCGTCTCCGCCTGTTTCTACCGTGAAGCCCCGTACACCTGAAGCAAGGCAGCCTCAGGACAGTTACCGCGAAACGGACTCCGGTAAACGTTACTCGCTGACATTGAAAGATGCCGAACTGCGGGACGTTTTGATGCTCCTTTCCCGCGAAAGCAACGTACCGATTGTCGCCGACCGCGATGTGGAAGGCAGGGTGACAGTCAACCTGGCCAACAAAAAGCTGGGTGAAATACTCTATACAATCCTGAAACCGCTGGAAATGACGGCCCGGGTTGAGAACGGGATAATTATTGTTGGTCGTCCGGCCATGATAACCCGCACCTTTCAGATTAACTACCTGAAGGACAGGCGCGACACGGCCAGCAACACCTCTTCCGGAGGTGGCGTAAAAATTGCGACCAGCGGCAGTTCCGATTTCTGGCCGGCGATTGAGAGTGCTCTGGAAGTGCTGATTTTCGGCACATCCGGCAAAGGTACGCGCAACGGCAGCGGCTATATCCGTGGCGATGTCGAAACAAGAAAGATCAGTGAGAGGGAGGAGGGTGGCACAAAACAGGGCAACGTTTCCTCTGCTGGTGGTGAAGGACGATCTAATACTGACACGAAAGTGTCGGATGGGAACAGACAGCAAACTTCCGCATTTGAGCGCCAGGACATTAAAACCAAGCGCCAGCTGATCGTCAACGAACTGGCCGGTATTGTTCAGGTTACCGACTACAGCGACAATATCGAAAAGATAGCTTCATTCCTGGCTGACATCGAACCGGCCATCAAACGCCAGGTAATGATTCAGGCTCACATCATCGAGGTCTCGCTCAACGACGGCTTTTCTCTCGGTCTGAACTGGCGTGTAATTGCCGACAAGGCTACCAACCTATCCATAACCCAGGCGCTGATGCCGGTTACCGCACTTACGGGCACTGCAGCAAATCCGGTCCCGGTTCCCTTGAACCAGAACGCCTTCAATATTGCCGGCGGAAATGGCGATTTCAGCTTACTGCTGGATGCAATGAAGGACCAGGGCCAGATAAAGATTTTATCAAGCCCCAAAATTTCCGCGCTTAATAACCAGAAAGCGGTCATCAAGCTTACCACGCAGGAAGTATCCTGGGATTTCAAAACCAAGGACACCAGCTCCGGCAACACTACCAACACCAATAGCGGTTATGAATCAAAAATCATTGAAGTAGGCATTTTTCTGGATGTGACTCCGCAAATCAGCGAAGACGGCACCATTACGATGCAGGTTCATCCCAGTATTTCAGAAGTCAAAAGCGTATCAGTCTCTCCTGACAGTAAAAGTACCATGCCGATTATCGATACCAGAGAGATAGACACTACAGCCATCGCAAAGAGCGGCGACACTATCGTGATTGCAGGTCTGATTGTTGACAAACTTCGCGAAAGCAAACGCAGCATACCGCTGTTGGGCGACATCCCCTATGCCGGAGCGCTATTCTCCAGCAGCTCCACTATTCGCTCAAAAACGGAACTGGTAATCATGCTGACCCCCTATTTCCTCAACGAAAAGAGCGTCGAGCAAATCCGCAAGGAACATGAACAACGCATACAGAACATCAGCGGCGACTTTCACCTGATCAACAACCTGGGCAGCATGGTTACGGAAAAGAGTTCACGAGACTGGATCATGAAAAGCGAACCTCACCGGCAGAAAGCACCGGCTGTTCCGGAACCGATTGCCCCGATGCGCCCGGAAACCAGCATTCCTGCAGCAGAGCCAGATCAGAAAAAAGCCGCTGCTCATTCCGACAGTTTACAGCAACTGGAGAGGCAGCAGGCAGAGATAAAAAGGCTGGAGCAGGAAGTAAAATCGGCTCAGGGGCAACTGACAGATGAACGCAGGAAAAACATACTGCTTGCAGAAGACGCTCAACGGTCTGCCAGGCCGCCAATTGAGCCGAAGACAGTATTGATTGAAGCCATGCCTGCAGCTGCTGCAGCAAAACCTACGATCATTTCCAGTGAATCAAACTCAAATATTTTGATGCAGGAGCAGACTCAGCACCATGTTGCAAACGTACAGACAACCTCGGCCACAACTGATCGTGAACAGACTCTCTACCGCAGCGCCGTCGTTGCCTACAAGATAGGTGACTGCAAAGAGAGCATAAAGGCTTTCGATAGATTTCTGGCACTGTACCCAGCCTCCCCGTTTGCACAGGATGCCGCTTATTATCGCAAGGATTGTGCTGAACGCAAATAACACTCCACTTCGCAAAAAACGCCAGTAAATGTATACTCCAACTTCCAAATACAGGCTATAATGGCGTTCGGAGAATATTGCCAATGAAGATTGCCGCCACAATAGCCCTTTTCTGCGCAGGCGGGGGACTTGCACGTTATTACCTGTCCGGCTGGATATACAACCTTCTTGGCAGATCTTTTCCTTTCGGCACCTTGCTGGTCAATGTCATAGGTGCATATCTGATCGGAGTGACCATGGAGCTCGGCATGCGCAGCACAGTCATTCCGGACACTATGCGCATCGGGCTGACCGTCGGTTTCATGGGTGGTTTAACGACATTTTCCACTTTCAGCTACGAAACATTCAAACTGCTGGATGATGGTCAACTGCTTTTCGCTTTCGCAAATATTACGGCAAGTGTATCCGCCTGTCTGTTGTTCACATGGCTGGGCATAGCAACCATCCGGACACTTTCTTGATTGCGAGGTATTTGAATGCCAAAACGGCCTGATGACCATCTGCTGATGCGAATATTCATTGGAGAAACCGATCGTTACAAACACATGCCCCTTTATGAGGCGCTGCTGGATATGCTCAGAAATGAAGGAATAGCCGGTGGAACAGTACTGCGCGGTGTTTGCGGTTTCGGCGCTAACCGGCAGTTTCACACCCAGAAACTGCTGGATTTGTCAGCCGAACTGCCATTGATTGTGGAGGTGGTTGACACCACAGAGAAAATCAACGCCATCATGCCCCGCATTGATGACATGGTCGGTGACGGCATGATTACACTGGAAGCAGTTACTGTGATCCGCCATTTCCGCGACACTAACAAACAGACATAACGTTACACTGGAAAACCATGAAAATAAAAAACCAGACAAGTCTGCATTTCTCCCTACTGTTATCATTATTAGTCCTGCTGTCCCCGGTGGTTTCCAGTGCCGCAACTCTCGACAAAAACACCGTATGGCAGGGAGAAGTCAAGGTTAGTGAAGACATCCTCGTGCCTGAGGGGATCACACTCACCATCAAACCGGGAACAACAGTAAGGGTTGCTGTTGCGGAAAGCACAAAAACCGACCCTGAGTACATTTCACCATTGACTGAGATTACCATCCGCGGAACCCTAATAGTTGAAGGAACCCGGAAGGCGCCGGTCGAGTTTTTTAGTGAGTACAGCAAAATTGGCAACTGGGCAGGAATTATTATCGACCGCGGAAAAGCTTATGTGAGTTTTTTCCGGATTAGAAATGCCGAAACAGCAATTCACTCGCTTAACGGGAATTTGAAGATTTCAGGAGCAGTAATTCAGGATAACCGCTACGGCTTGGTGCTTCAAGGGAGTAAAAGCGATACAGTCCTGGATGATTCGCTGATAACCGGTAACGACTACGGTATGTTTGCCCTCCAGGGCGCAAAACTTTCCACAAAATCCTCCAAACTGACCGGCAACCGAAATAAAGACAGTTACAACGCTTCTGCAAATGAAATCCCTGCTCCTGCTGGTTTTACAGCTCCAAGAGATTTGCCGGTCAGCAGGCGCTATCGGGATGAAGCTTTCCGCGGCGATATAGTCTGGCAGGGTCGTATTGAAGTCGCAGGAATCATCAGGGTGCCCCTGGGAAGCAGGCTGATTATAATGCCCGGCACAATCGTGGAATTCTTGAAAAAGGATACCAATGGGGACGGCATCGGTGAAAACGGTATCATGGTTCAGGGACGTCTGATTGCAAAGGGAACTAAAGAAGAACCGGTCGTATTCCGTTCTGCAGAAAAAGAAAAGAAAATGGGGGACTGGGACTCCATAAACATTATGGACAGCAGCACCGGACAGAATCTGATTGAAAACTGCCGCATTGAAAACGCCTATCGGGGGCTTCATTTCCATTTTTCAAACGTCGCAGTACACAATTCAGTTATTTCTGATAACTACCGGGGAATACAATTTCAGGAGTCGCTGGTAGATTTGAAGGGTAACTATCTTTATGGTAATAAAAGCGGAGTCCAGGGACGTGATTCCGATCTGACTTTTTCGGGTAATACTCTGCAGAATAATTATGTGGGCGCAAATTTCTATCGAACAACCATGACCGCAATCGGCAACAGGATTGTAGGCAACTGGAAAGAGGGTTTGCGGATACGCGAGGGCGTTGCGACTGTGCAGGAGAACCTGATCGACAGCAACCGTCAGGGATTAATGCTGGCCGACATGTTTTACGGCTCCTATAACCACAACAGCTTCACCAACAACCTGGAAACCGGATTAGCGGTAAAAAATGCCGACAATATTGAAGTTTCAGAAAACGTCATTGCGTCAAACGGTATCAACGGACTTAACGTTCAGGATTCCAGGTTTCTTGTTAAAGGCAATCAGATCACGGATAACGCGGAACGCGGCATCGGCGTGCAGTCATTTAACGGCCTGATTACGGGAAATAACTTTTCTGCCAACGGCATGTATGCCATTGATCTTGACGGAACCGCTGATGTGGCAGCCCCCGGCAACTGGTGGGGAGTCAGTGAGCCGGCAATGGTTATTTTTGACAATAGAGCTGACTCTTCCAGGGGCCGGGTTCTTCACGATAAAGTCAATAACAATCCGTTCCCATTCAACTGGCCATTGCAGACGATATCTTCAGACACGATCTGGCGCGGCAATATCATAATCAACAAAAATACTTCTGTCATGGCCAATGCGACACTGAATATCGCACCTGCTGCCACGATTCAGTTCGCGCGAAACACCGGTCTTCTGATTAAAGGCAGGATGCTTGCAATGGGAAAACCTGACGAGAAGATAGTCTTCACATCAATTGATAAAAAAGCGGCTTCGGATTGGGAAGAAATACAGCTTGAATATGCTACAGGGAGCGTTATTTCCAACTGTGTATTCGAATATGCAACCTGGGGTCTTCACAGCCACTTTACCAACCTTTCCATCTCCGACAGCCTCTTCACCAAAAACTTTGGCGGCATGAGATTCAGGAGCGGTCCTGTTGAGATTAAACGATCCGTCTTTGAGCAGAATTCCATCGGTATCAGATCATATATAGGCAATGCGGCTATCAAGGAAAATATAATTACCAGAAATGAAACCGGCATCTTCGTCCGTGAAAAGGGGGGCGGGCTGTCAATCACCCGCAACAACATTTTCGACAACAGCAGCTACAACATCAGGGTTGGCGATTTCAATAACGAAGACGTGCCGGCGCAGGACAACTGGTGGGGAAGTGCTGAGCCACTAACAACCCTGTTTGACGGAAGAAGCGAACCCGGCATTGGAAATATTCTCTATGAGCCGTTTCGCAGAGAACCATTCAGGTTCGTCACTGGTGCAACCCCATGAAAATGATCAGTATCGCGTTTATGGCGGCAATGGCCCTTTTCTGCTGTTCCGAGGCGATCGCCGAGAATGCAGTCATCAAAGCCAAAATCAGGGATATCAATGGCAAGCCGGTTGCAGGGGTAAAATTATTCCTGTACGAAAGCACAAATGTACGCAAGCCGGCCGATTTTATTTCTGTGCAGTCCGATGAACTTGGCAGAACGTCCATTTCCGCCCCAAAAGCTAAATACTGGGCAGTGGCCAGACTGAAGAAGGATTCGCTTTATGGTCCATTGATGCCGGGCGACAAACATTCCGGAGAACCGTTTGAAATCGACTTTTCCGGTACGACTGATACGGAGATTGAATTTGTTGTAGCCGACATTCTGGAGGTTGGACAGAAGAAGCGAACAGGCAATTCCGATACTGTTAAACTGCGGGGACGGGTTTTGGACAAGGACGGCAACCCCGTAGCAAAGGCATATGCCTTCGCGCACAGCACAAAAGAGATTGAATTCATCCCGGAGTACCTGTCAGCCTGGACCGATGACAACGGCAGCTACACTCTGTACCTGCCCTCCGGAAACAGCTTTTTTGTAGGCAGCACCCGGCAGTTCCCTCCGCCAACTGCGCCTGCACGACTTAAGGAGTTTACCCCGGAAACCATGAAATTAGATATTGCTACAGATCTTCAGTTAATTGTATATTAATTTACTGTGTCATTGCTCAAACAGTTGCTTATCAAGGCTGTTACAAACGTTGGGAGACTAAAACATGAATAAAATTGTTCTGTTGTGTGTTGCAGTTACAGTACTGGCCGCTGTACACATCTCGTCGGCCTGTGTCGGAAAAACAATTCATCTGGGCATATCCAATGTTGCCAACGAAAGCCTGCTGGCTGAAATGGCATCTCTGCTGATTAGTGAGCGAACCGGTTCTTCTGTAAAGGTTGACGTCTACAAGGACTCGAAGGAGCTTTATAACGCCGTCAAGCAGGGCAATGTAAATGTCATCTTCGAAAACACCGGACGTGCGTTAGAAGTACTAGGGAAACAGAAAGCAACCGGCACATCTTCATCTTTTGATTATGTAAAAAGCGAATATCGTAAAAACCTGAATATGGTCTGGTTGGAACCGATTGGCGGCAGCCAGCAGTACGCTTCAGTTCTCACAGTCGAGACGCTATCCAATTATCCTGCCCTGCCAAAACTGTTGAACAAACTATCCGGCGCATTACCCAGTGACACCTATGCAAAACTTCTGAAGTCAGTGGACTCATCTGATAAAACCAGGAAAGTGGCAAAGGATTTTCTGAAGGGCAAGAAACTGATATAGTTGATGGGGATAACTGATAAATTCAAACAACTGCTGACGTGGTCGGCTTCAACGGAATGTGCTGTAGTACTGTTTCTGGCAATAGCGGCTATCGCAATTCCCGGTACATTTACAGAAAACAGAAGCATTTATTCCAGCCCTCCTTTTCTGATTCTTTTGGGTGCATTCGGGCTGAATCTGCTTCTTTGCACTTTAAAAAGACGCAACAGCCTGTCGAAATCTGTCCTGGTACTGCATTCCGGTGTACTACTAACCCTGGCCGGGTGCATCACCACCTCCTTTGGTTATGTGGCAACTGTTAATATCTATGAAGGCACCTCGGTAAACAGGTTTTACCAATGGAACATAAACGAAGATGTTGACCTGGGCTTCGAACTGCTCGTGAAAAAGATAAATACTGTTTACTATCCGATACCTGTCAAGGTGGGCGTTCTAAAAGGACAACAGAAAGAAAAACTGTTTGAGCTGAAAACCGGCGAGAGCTTCGATTTCAACGGATACAGGATCACAGTCGAATCATTTGAGCCGGTTACAGAGCATTTAAAACTTTCTGTTTATGAGCAAAACCGCAAAATAGGTACCTATTACACTTCCGGCGAATCAGATCTCCCCCCCGGTTTCCCGTACGCATTTGCATTGGTGGCTTTTCAAAATCCCCGATTGAAGAGATTATGGGTGGATCTGGACATAAACCGGAATTCATCAAATATTGCCAGTGGAACCTCTGAGGTAAACGGCCCTTTCCAATGGGGAGGTCATTATTTTTATAATACAGAAATCTCCAGGGACCCCAATGGAACGCCATATGCCGGCATTCAGATTGTGCGTGATCCGGGACGTCCGGTTGTATTCGCCGGCTTCGCAGTAATGGGACTGGGATCAGTATTGGCATTCAGACGGCGCTTTTCAAAGAAAACCAAGTGACAGACAAGAACACTAAAGTTATCTTCAGAACACAGAAATACACAGTTAAACCTGTCGCGGCTGTCTTTTATTCAGGAATACGGGAATAGCGAGATCAAATGTTTTTGAATTTATTTAATAAAAAACCTAAAGACTCCTGCCAGATTCACGGGAGCAATGGAAGTCACGGAAACTGGATGCTGATCGGCATGACCCTGGCGTCCATCGCACTGATGGTGTGGCATGTTAAAGTATACGGCCCAAGCGGTCACGGAAACACCTCTGTTGATAGTTCGGATTCATTCCCGACACTTTTTGGGAAAGAGGTTTGGGACTTGCTTTTCAACAAGCACGGCATCCTTTCCGAACTCAGGGACGTACTGCCATACTTCCTTGCAGGCGTTCTGATCGCAGGTTACCTGCGAACTTACAAGGTAGCTGTAAAACTCCAGGCAACCCTCAGGAAATACGGAATAGCAAGCGTATTCCTGGCTTCATTTGTGGGAATAATCACTCCACTATGTGCCTGCGGTACCGTGACAACGGCCCTTAGCCTTCTGATTGCCGGAATACCTTTGGCTCCGGTTATGTCTCTGATGGTCACGTCTCCGCTGCTGAGTCCCTCAACCTATCTGATCACCCTGAACGACCTTGGTCCGGAGTGGACCGTTATCAGGACTTTATCCGCTTATTTGATGGGTGTTTTTGCCGGACTGGTCACATATTACATGAGCAAACGTCCCGGCTTCCAGAAGAACGATATTTTCATTGAAGGGGCAATCATCAGGGGCGATTTCCATGATGACGATTACCCGGATGAGCGCTTGAGATGCAACTGCAGAAGAAACTTCGGTAACCGCGTAGCCGTCAGCACCGGTAACAAGTTCCTTGTTTTTCTCGCAAAATCGTCGGAAATGCTCTGGACGGTCGGCAAGTACATCCTGGTTGGAGTCATTATCGGCGCAGTAGTAGAACGCTACATGCCCACATCCTGGATATACAATTTTTTTGGCCGGAAGGATCCTCTGAGTATCGTCTGGATAACCCTTGCGTCAGTGCCCATGTTTCTTCATCAGGTCAGCGCATCCAGCATCCTGTCACATATAAAAAGCGCCCTCGACGGAACTCTGGACGGCGGAGCAGCACTGGCGTTCATGATCGGCGGCCCGGTAACAGCTGTACCCACCATGGTGCTTTTCTGGACGTTTTTCAGAAAGCGGGTGTTTGCACTTTACATGTTTGTCTGCCTTTCCGGGACAATGCTGATCGCCTACACGTTTCAGCTTTTAATCTTCGTGCCCGGCGTAGACCTTGGCAATCCGCTTATGAAAGGCGTCAGCTCCATTTCGGGTGGTTCTTCGGCAATCATCCAGAAGAGCGGCCCAAATACTAAAATGGTCATGGACCCGGCCGGCAAAGGAATAATTGCCACGTACACCAACGATGTTGACGGGCACGGCGCCATAGTATTCGATGCGTCTTCCGCCCGTTTCAGGAGCGTAGCGGGGAGCGGCAATGATAACCGCAAATACATCCTCAACATTGCCGAGTGGCTGGAGCAGAATGTCAACTCACAGCCGCAAAAGCGTATCCTGATTTACAGCATGGCCGGTGCCCCCGCCCTGGAAAACAATGCACTGGCAGAACTTGCAAAAGAGGGCTTTGCGGTCACAATCTCCAACCGGAAAGAGACTCCCCGAATAACAGAACGAATGCTGGCTGACTGCAGCCAGCTGTGGCTGTTCTTTGATGATAACAATCCGGTTGGTTTGAGCGAAGATGAGATAAAGCTGGTAACAAATAGTAATGACAAAAGCAAAGGAATGCTGGTTGTTGCCTCTACAGCAACGTCCGGAAATTCAGCTGAACAGTCGGCAAACAGCCTGACATCACGCTACGGAGTTCGTTTCAGCGGTATAGTTGAAAACAGCAATAAAATGGGAGTTTCAGTCGCATCCAGCCTGTTAGGCCGTACTTCGGAACTTCTGGGCACATTTCTTAAAATGGTTAACAAAGCCTGACAAACATTTCTGATATAAACGTTTCAATGCAGTGCCACACTAATCGGGAGGATATTATGAAAACACAGGTATTTGAAGTGAAGGACCTCAAAAAGTTCGATGATGCAAAGCGCCACCACGAAATCATCTGGTCGGACGACCATGCCAAGATCAGCCTGATCTGTATGAAACCGGGCCAGGAGATCATCACCCACACACACCATGGCAGTCACATCTGGACCGTCATGGAAGGGACCGGTGAAATGTTATCCGGCAAGCAGTCCCGTACCATCACGACGGGTCAGATTGTTGTAGTACCAGCTTTTGAGGATCACGGCATCAGAAATTCATCGACCGAAAATCTGGTAATCGCATCAATTACCGGGCAGGGCGATTAGTAAACTGCTATATTATTAGGTCCCTAACACACTGATCAGGTTTTGCCGGATCGTGACGAGGTAAAAAAGATGCACGGAATTATGCGCAACCCAGATGTCATGTGGCGCGAGGAGCTCGATGCCATGCTTAAGGTACAGAGCGGAATCGAGCGTGGAGACGATGTAGGCGATATCGGCACGGCGGTGCTTTTTTCCGGCGGCGCCATGTTATCGATCAATTTTCTCGGCACTGAAATCTGGAAGCTGTGCGATGGCCGCAATATTGACAGCATTGTTTCAGAGTTGCTGGAACAGTTCGAAGTAGAAAGGGATGAACTGCATGCTGATGTGCAGACATTTATTGACGAACTAGTCAAAAAGGGATTTGTGACCAATGCAGAATGAAATCGTTCTGGAAGCTCCGCTGACGATCAACTGGGCTATCAACAACAGCTGCAACTTTGCCTGTCGTCACTGCTACAGCAGAAATGACACCAACGACGAACTGTCCCGTGACGTGCTTTTCACATGCCTTGAAAAGGTTGCCAAGGCCGGCGTTCTTTCCGTTAATTTTGGCGGTGGGGAACCTTTACTGCATCCATATTTGCTGGAAACAGCTTCCTTTGCAAAGGGTTTGGGGCTGCGCGTTTCCATGAACAGCAACGGCTGGCTGATTGACGAGCAGATGGCTGTCACACTGAAGAATGCCGGCTTCACTAAAGTCGGCATCAGCATTGACAGCCATCTGCCGGAAATACATGACCAGTTCAGGGGCATACAGGGAAGCCACGCCAGGGCTGCTTCCGCTCTCGGACACCTGGCCTCGGCCGGCATCGCCACTTCCATCTCCACCGTTATCTGCCGTATCAACAACACCGCTATAGAAGAGCTGACAGCCTTTGCCCTGCATCACAAGGCCGGCCAGCTGAATTTCCACAACTTCAAATGTTCCGGACTCGGACTTGCAAACAAGGACGAACTTGATCTATCGCCGGAGGAGTGGAAAGTATTCTACCGAAGCGCCCTGGCTGCCAAAGAGCGTGAAAAAGCACTCGACATATCCCTCGACGATCCGATCATCGCACTTCTGGGCGCCAGAGATACAGCCAGCATGGTCAAAGGGAGTGTTTGCGGAAAGCTTTCCCTGAACATAAAGTCCAATGGCGACATGACTCCCTGCGGTTTCATCCCGGTCGTAATCGGAAACATTGTCAGGGACGACCTGCGCAAGGTCTGGCGGGAATCCACTGTTCTTGAAAAGATGCGCAACAAGACGCCTACCGGCAAATGTTCCGGCTGCAGCAAATATGAAGACTGCCTCGGCGGCTGCACAGCGAGGGCCCTGGCCCTGACCGGCGACATGAACAGCCCGGACCCCCACTGTTGGGGAGATGAGCCCGGACACTGAAACCAAACGGCTGACTGTTATTATTTAAGGGCATTGAATGGAACTGGCAACACCGATAACCATCTACTGGGACATTCCGACAGATTCACTGAATACAGAGGCCATACAACGGATATGCTCCGATATCAGGGACTGCAGCCCGCTCATGCTTCAGCTGTACTGCAGCTCCACTGTTCTGTCAGGAGACGGGCTTTCAATTATACTTGATCAGTTCATAAGTTCCCGGATTGCTGTATCCCTGACCATCCCCGCAACTGCACTTGAAACCGCACCTCGCGATTATCTGCAGGGTATCAAACTCAAAGAGCTACTTCTTAACAGTGACAGTCTTAATGTTCTTATTGCTGCACTATTCTCAGCTAAAACATTATCAGCCACTGTAACGGGCATATCGTTTTCGGTAACTCGCGAGAACTGGCGACAGCTCCCCGAACTGGTTAAACTTTGCCGAAGAGAGGGAATCAAAAGGCTCGTCCTCCCGATGCAGCGCCTTTACAACAATGAAGAACCGTTTTTCATAACCAGACCGGAGCAACAGGAACTGGCAGACCATCTGTCCAATGCCGGCGGCGTAAATGATTTGAACCTTACCATTCACGACCCTTTCCTCTGGAGGGCCTTCAACCCGGACATTCCGTTTCCGCAGGCAGGCTGCCAGGCAGCAAACACAATGATCGCCATCGCACCCGATGGCGGAGTATATCCATGCCCTACCCTGCCGGTCAGGCTTGCAACCATTGGTCAGAAATCGCTGAAAGAGATTATTCTCTCAACTGACAAAAAGGAGTTTCGACGCAGACTTCTCACTCCTCCGGACGACTGCGGCAATTGCGGTGAAGTTTCTATATGTCGCGGCGGTTGCCGGGGCAGAGGATTGGTGCTGGAAGGGTCTCTGAATGGAATCGACAAGGCCTGCCTATGAATATCAAAGGAAATGAAATGAATTATTCCGAAATAGTCGAGTTCCATGGGCACACATGTCCTGGCCTTGCCATAGGCTACCGCATGTCAGTTGCAGCCATGGCAGCTCTGGGTGTTACCCGCTCCGGTGATGAGGAGCTTGTTGCGGTTGTTGAAAATGATGCCTGCGGAGTTGACGCGCTGCAGTGCGTGTCCGGCTGCACCTTCGGCAAAGGCAACCTGCTGTTTCGAGACTTCGGCAAGAACGTCTATACGCTTTATTCCCGTTCGTCTGAAAAGGGAGTAAGAGTCGTATTCCACGAACAGGATCTGCCGACCGGGATTCGCAAGGACAGACCTGCTTTCATCAAATTTCTGCAGGAATGCCCGGACAGTGTGATTCTGACTATTACAGAAACGACAGAAACTCCCCCAGAGCCGGCCAGAATCCGCAATTCTGTTTCCTGTCAAATATGCAGCGAAACAGTAATGGATACCAGATTACGGAATATTGACGGGCAAACGGTCTGCATACCGTGTGCAGAGTCACACGCTTAGAATCGTATAAATAAAATCAGAACAGGGAAATGTCTCATGACAACAAAAAAAATATTTCATCTCTTGTGTATATTGGCACTGTTGCTGACGGCGACCGGCTGTAAAACTGAAGGAAAACGTCAGGTCGTAAAAATAGGATACATGCTCTGCAACAGCGAGCAGGAGACAACCCATCGTTTTCTCCCCCTGACCCGTTATCTGTCGGACAAAGTCGGTGTAGAATTCGTAATGGTACCGGTTGACACAAACGACTTTGAAAAACGCTTCAAAAGCGGCGAATTCTCATTTACCCATACAAACTCGATTCTGTACGTGATCCTTCGCGAAAATCATGGTGCCGAACTGGTCGCATCAGAGAAACGTGGCAAATTCGGCGCACGGACAGCCGGTACAATCATTGCCCGCAAGGGAAGCGGAATTGAAAAACTGGCTGATATAAAGGGCAAGCGCATGGCATTCGGACCGATGCTGGCTCCGACCGGTTATATGGCAGAGTATGACCTGATGCTTGCTGCCGGGATAAATCCGGAAAACGATCTTGGCCATTACACGATTCCATCCGGCTCTTTCAAGCATGAAAAATTGATTTACGGGGTTTTATACGGCCAATACGACGTGGCAGCTGCACCTATCCTCGACATTGAAAACATGACCCGCGAAGGAAAGATTTCCGCGGATGATTTTGTCATACTTGCCCAGAGCATTCCGATCCCTTATTGCACGTTTGCAACGGCAAAAGGCACTGATCCTGCATTGGTTAAAAAGGTTAAGGATGCTCTTATGGCATTAATGCCGTCAGATACCGCCGAAGTGGACGGCGAACGCCTTAAAGTCTTGAAAGCAGCCTGGATTGATGGTTACGAGGATCTTCTCGACAGCGATTACAACACGATCCGCGAAATGGCCAAACGAGTCAACATGCCGCCGTATCAGAAGTACTAGTTTCTGGCAGTTTACAAGGAAGCAACCAAATAATGTTCAAAGACGGTTTCGATAAAATCTGTTGGGTACTTCTTGCAACTGTACTGATATCACTGATTGCCGTGCTGGTTGCAGGCAGTAACAAACCGGAAGGAAAAGCGGACAACGGGCTTGGCAAAGCATTGGAACGCGACATGGCTTACCGCGCCCGGGTTGAACTGATCAACAAGCTCTACGGACCGGTGGAAGCTCTGCACAAAGCCGGCAGCAAGCAGCAGGCTCTCCTGAAACTGGACGAGCTCAACAGAACCTATCCGGGCGAAGCGCACGGGCACATTCTACAGGGGCAGATTTTACTTGAGATGGGGGTTCTGGAGGAAGCGCTGTCCTCCTTTTATGAAGGTATCAAGCTGAACGGCGATTATATCGACAACAAAAGTCCTCTTTCACGCAGGCCTGTGATTCAGAGAGTGGTGGATGAAGGATCTAAGAGCATCAGCGCGCGTGCCGGGGCAAATCCTGACAATAAAAGCATTGCCGCTTCAATGAGAAAAGTGAACTACCTCAAGAGCCGACTGGCTGGAGGATGCGAATAAATGCTGCGCAGCCGGGATTTTTGGACTGTTGTCTTTGTTGGCGGACTTCTTGGAGGTCTGGGTGTGATGTTGTCCGTGATGGGCAACCCGGAAAATTCCGGCATCTGCGTTTCATGTTTCATCGAAAACAGCGCCGGGGCACTGGGACTTCATGATAACCCCAACATGCAGTACCTGCGGCCGGAACTGATGGGTTTTGTGCTGGGATCAACCGCCAGCGCCTTGTTTTCTCAAGAGTTCCGCTCCAGGGGCGGCAGTGCACCGCTGTCACGGCTATTTCTCGGCATTTTTATGATTTTCGGCTGTGCCGTATTTATCGGCTGCCCAATCAAACTGTTCCTGCGCCTTTCAGCAGGTGACCTCACTGCCGTCGCCGGAGTAATAGGACTTTTAGCCGGTGTATGGGCGGGGCTTAAAGGTTTAGCCAACGGAGTGGAACTGGTTCCGCCCAAAGCCGTGGCGGGAAGCGGCGGTCATTTGATACCGGCACTTTTCATGCTGCTGCTGATTTTCTTCATGGTCCGCCCAGGTTTTCTGCTGTTTTCCAGCAAAGGAAGCGCCACTCAGCATGCCCCCTGGCTGATTGCCCTGGCAGTCGGCACTGTACTGGGAATACTCGCTCAGCGCAGCAGATTCTGCATCACCGGCAGCATCCGCGATACTTTATTGATGGGTTTCAGAATATCTGCAGTCTGGGGCCTGTTGGCCTTCATCACCGTCTCGTTAGTATTGAGTGTGATAACAGGCCGTTTCCACGCCGGTTTGTACGGACAGCCGGGTGCTCACCTGGATTACATCTGGAGCTTTCTCGGCATGGGGTTGGTCGGCTGGATATCAGTCATCATCGGAGGTTGTCCCTTCCGTCAGCTTATAAAGGCCGGAGAGGGCGATGCGGATGCAGGTCTGGTTGTGGTGGGAATGTTCATCGGCGGCGCACTGGCACAGTCCTGGGGTATCGCAGCAACGGCAGCCGGTGTTTCTCTCTATGGCAAGGTATCGATACTGATCGGGTTTGTTCTGGTCGCTTCAGCTAGCATTTTTTTCCGACAGCGGCACAACTGATAATTTTCGGCCCTTCCGACTTGTAATATACTGATTTTGAAGTTTACAGTTCCTCTCCAGTAGTACTCATCACCAGCTTGCCATGCTTGACGCCCTTGACGCCGATCAGCTCGTTGGCTATCTGCTTGATTTTTTTGACTGTGCCGCGGATAACAAGGACTTCCAGACAGTTATGGGCATCCAGGTGTACATGAAGGGCGGATATTATTTGATCATGATGGGAATGCTGATGTTCTGTCAGCTTGTCAGACAGGTCCCGTACATGGTGATTATAGATCAGGGTGACAGTTCCAACCGCTTCCTGATCTTCAAATCCGCATTTTTCTTCAACCAGCGACGCTCTGATCAAATCACGAATGGCCTCCGAGCGGTTCATATAGCTTTTCTGATCAATCAGCTGGTCAAAACTCTGCAGCAGTTTTTCATCAAGCGAAATACCGAATCTGACTGTGTTTCCCATATCCTACTCCCCGTGAATGTGCTGAAGACGAGCAGATAATAAACTATTTTCACCGGGAATAACATGTTTTTGGTTTTATTTGATGTGATCAGATTGACGCTGGAGTGACCTGATGCTTCTAAAAGCCGTTATTTGGATGAACCTGGCGCTGATATTTTATACCTGGGCCGTGTTCAGCGGCAGAAAACATGGTCTGCATACACGCCATCTGATTGTATTCGGCATCGGATTGACATGCGACTATCTCGGCACCCAAGAAATGAGCCTTTTTGCACTGGCGCACGGAAAGGCGCCCCAGTGGCACAATATAACAGGAATCGGTTCTCTGGCGGGCATGGCTTTCCACTTTTTATTAGCCTTGTTTGCCTCACTCACCGGCAGGGCCGAGGTTGTTAACCGGATCTTTCATCGAATCAGCATGACAATATACACCTGCTGGCTGATAGCCTTTGCCAGTGGGGCCATCTTCGGAATGCTGCGCCTGCAGCGTTGACAGCAGGCTGCCTACCGATACAGTTTTCAAACAGAAAATCCCCCGACCGCATTGTGCAGTCGGGGGATTTGTGTTTCAGGGCTGCCGTGAATTTATGGAATAGGTGCCACTGCAGGGTGGCGATCCATGTGCCCGCCTGTTGAGTGCTCTTTTACCGAACGCATCAGCGCTTTGACTTCTTCCGGCATCTGCTTGCCCTCCCTCATGGCGGCCTTCATCTGTCCAGCCAGATACGAGTGGTTGATCAGAATATCCAGCACAGAAATCATGAACTCCTGTTTCCATGGCGTAAGCTGATGCAGGTTCTGGAATTTGTGCATGAAAAACTTCTGCGACGCCCTGCCCAGTTCAAGTTCCAACTCTTCCATGGTCATGTTTTTAGGCTTGATGACCGGTTCCACCAGATTGTACTTGCTGTAATCTTTGGTAAAAACGAACTCTTCCAGCTGAGGATACAGCTCGGCGTAAGGCCAGGGAGCAATAGCGAGAAAGAAAGCCATGTCGGGGTTATAATGCTTTGCCAGTTCGATGGTATGTGCGATCGACTCAGGTGTATCGTCCGGCATTCCGAGAACAAATGAGGTTTCTGAGACTATGTCGGCATTATTGATAATATCAATTGCCTGCTTCGACTGGGCGACTTCCGTATCTTTCTTGAACAGATCCAGAGTTTCCTGGGAACCGGCCTCGACACCGACATAGATATGCTCGACGCCGGCCTTGCGATACTTCCACATGATATCGGCATCTCTGAGAATATCGTCAACCCTGGTTTCCATCAGGAGTTTGACCGGGACCTGACGTTCAATCATCAGATCCAGAATCTTTTCCCAACGAACCCGGTCATATGTTGGCAGCTCATCGGAAAGCATGGCAACCTGTACACCATAAGTTCTGGACAGCATTTCAATCTCGTCAACGACATTCTCGGCTGAGCGGGCACGCCATGATTGCGCCCAGAACAGCTGCTGCGAACAGAAAGAGCATTGCGATTTGCAGCCGCGAGAGGTGGAAATAATGGCCAAACGTGCATTATTCTTGGCCCGGTAGGAATATATAGGCCACTCAACCAGATCCCAGGCCGTGGGTAGGCTGTCCAGGTCATGGATATATGGGGCTTTCGGCGTAACTACTACGTCATCATTCCGCCAAAAGGCGAGGCCGTCAACTGTAGCAGGATCACCACTGGAGTTTATACAGTCCAGCAGTTCAACCAGCGTTACCTCTCCTTCGCCGCGAACAATGTAATCAAGGACTTCATGCTCTTCCTTGAGAATCTCGTCGTAACAAAAAGCGGCATGCACATTGCCCAGCACCGTTATCACAGAGGGGTTGATCTGCTTGGCCAGATTGCAGAGTTCAAGCGCCTTTACGATCGATGCGGTAAAAGAGGTAGTGGCGATCACATCAGGTTTAAAATCCTCAATGCGTTTTTTTATGTCAGGCCATTTGTGCCACAGGGACATGGCATCGTAATAATCAACCTCATATCCGGCTGCACGCAGTGAACCGGCGATATAGACAAACCCCACATTCAACCAGGTGCCGGCAGACTCAACAACGCCTGAATGATATGGGGGGGTAATCAATGCTACACGCTTTATGGTCATTGATATCCTCGTGATTATGGTACACAAACAAGTGCAACAAGATAAATCTTATCCGATTGTTTTTATTTTGTCTGCAAAATTCTTACCGATACGTACATCTGCCTAATGAAACACTTTGCCCCAGACCCATAGGTATCCAAGAGCGTAAGCGGAAAACAGAATAACATGTTTGACAATCAGCGCACGTCGTCGTGCCCGTTCAGCATCCTCTCCGTACCAATTGTCCACATAGGTAAAGGTACGCCCGGCACCGGTAGCCATGATCAGCACCGCGGCTGCCACACTGGCCCAGAACAGCCTCCGCTCCAGCATGTTCAGCACGGATATGGTGGATGGCTCGTCACTATGTGCCCCGTGCAGCCAGGCAATGGTGACGATGCACGCAAGCCATATGCCGGCGGCAAAGTCGTGGATAAAGCCGTTGATGATAATAGCGGTTTTCTTAAATTCCATATTTTTCCTCCTGGAGCCAATCCTGATATGCCCGGTGCAGCGCCCGCTTCATCGGCATCTGCTTCATGAACGACAACAGATGAGTCATAGGAAACCCGGCAAAAGGTATCCGTGCTGTACGCCTGACAATTCGATTAAAGCGAAACAGATCCTGACATAGCTTGTGATACTGCTGTTCACGACTACGGGGTGTCATCAATGGATCGGGGTGTTCAAACACCGCTCGCACGCCGGTAAAGCAATCCCATCCCATGTCTGGCAGAAGAAACTGGCGGTATTCTTCGTACAACTCCGTGCCGGGTAAAGGTGTCAGCAGAACAGGATGAATGCCGACTCCCAACCGTTCCGACAAATCCAGCGTCCGCCTGAAAGAATCAATGGAATCCTGCCTGCCACCGAGTACCACGAAGAGAACTACATCGATGCCGGCGTCCTGCATCTGTTTTACAGCTGCGATCCGGTCGCCGCCCTGCTTGCCGGAAGCTTTGAAGGTATCCAGTGAGAGCTGATCCTCGCTCTCCCAACCCACCCAGACCGAAAAAAGACCGCTGGCTCGAGCCGCCTTCAACATCCGCTCGCCATCGCGCCCCTGGATAGCATGCAGATCGCCAAAACCATACCAATGACGTTTTTTCCCTTTGGCAAGTTCGTCAAACAGGGCGATGCTGCGATGAACGTCACCGCCCCAGATATTGTCATCACCGTTGAACCAGACTTTACCTGCCCTGGTTTCGATTTCAGCAAACACTTCCGGGATGGGACGATAGCGGATCGTGTCACCAAAGAAACGCCGCACCGAACAAAAAGTGCAGCGATAGGGGCAACCGCGCATTGTGAAGAACGCCCGAAAACGGTAGTTACCTTTAAGTCCTCCATCAATCGGCATCGGAAGATTGTCCAAAGACAAACGCCGGCCTTGATAAAAGGGTTTCAGCGCACCAACCGCGGCATCACGCACCAACTCACCCCATACCGACTCAGCCTCTCCCACCACCACGGCATCGGCATGCAGGACAGCTTCTTCCGGAAGCGCCGTCGGATGAATACCACCCAACACCACACGCTTGCCAGCAGCCCGACAGGCATCGGCAAAGCGGTAAGCCCAGGGTGCAGTCGCCGTCATGGCACTTATTGCCACCAGATCGGCGGACAGATCACCAGGTGAAATTTCCTGCTGGTTGGCATCAAAAAGCTCTATCGCTGTTGCGGGTGATTCCCGCAGGGTCAGTGCGGCCAGATATTCGAGGATCGGCGGCACCAGCGGAACACGGCCGGAATGAGGGAAACGGGGGGATATTATGGCAAGCTTCATGGGATTTATTTAGCACCTCAAAAGCAAAAACCCGGAGTCGTCTTACTCCGGGCTATGCAATTCCACTCAAATGCTTGTCAGCTAACGTGTCAACTACTGAATTCTCATCCCAATATCATCATTACCCAGAGCGATGTCGGTAGCCGCTGTTTCCAAAAGACCATTCGGTCCAGCAGATATAACCCATACAGGGTTTGCAGTGCCAAAATCACTGGAGTTTATCATGTAGGCATTGCCCCACGGGTCAGCATCAAATGACGTCATGTACGGCCCTTTCCAGTTTGAATAGCAAGCATTGGCAGTACCGGTATAATTGAAAATATTGTCTTGAGTTGCAACTAACCACCCTGCAGGGAGTGCGTTAGGAATATTCCCGTTTGTCTGCAGCAGCGATGAGAGAGTGGCACAAGCCCCATTCTGCTGATTCGGCCACTGACCGGTATCCTTTCGGAATGTAAGCACCGAGGTCTGAATGGATTTGGCATCACCTTGTGCACGTGTTTTTTTCGACTCATCAATCTGGCTGAAAATCATCGGCACCAGTATCCCTGCCAAGATGGCAATAATGGCTGCAACAACAATAACCTCAATAAGTGTAAAGCCTTTATTGCTTCTTAATTTCATTTCCATCCCCCCTTGTAATTAAATATTTAGTAAGCAGAAACAGCATACAAATCGAGATATTACAGCAATACCATCAATTGTCAATAGTGTTATTCCGCGTCCTTGTTTCGCCATTTGACTTAAACACTATCCGACATCCGCAGGCACATGTGTTGCGGTGTGACCAATATCAACTAATCTGAAATGATTTTTCAATTCACATCTGTACAAGCTTTCACAGTGTAAATGATTTAGCGACTGGGACAAATACACAAACGCTCCGAAAGGGACCAAAACAGACGTTAAAAACTATTTAAAGTGATTTCCAGTAGAAGAATAACTTTTTGATTTCTCTCTTAGCATCGAGGTGAACCTACCTTGCAAGACCTTCTCGGGTTTACTTCTGTATGGGCTGTCCTCCTCCTTCGCGACAACTTTGGAGACAAGCCAGCGTGAACCTTCCTTAACAAGCTCGTATGTAATTAAATATTCGTAATCCTTTTCATCCAGAACCACTTTATTCTTATCAATGGTGGTATGTTTAAAATCCCAGACTTCCTTGGTTTTTATCGTTGCCTTATTTTCCTGTTGAATTTGAACTTCGGAAAATTGTATTTTTTTCAGAGTCGATTCCATCCTTACCTGCCCCTCTCCCAAGGCAGCCATATGGGTGTAGAGGGTCTCAGCCTGTCGCTTCGTTGCTGCCTCTTGGAGGGGATTCATATTCATGTTTTTATATCCTTCACTAAGGAGTTGATTATATTTTTCGATGGTCCCCTTAAGTTTCTGTGTTTCCGAAGCGTTCGAATCAGCAGGATCGGCAGAATTTTTTCTGCATCCAAAAACCATCAGCAATAAAACCAACATCAAGACCACACCGTGCTTCATTTACCAATCTCCTCATTGCAGCAGTATATTTTATGCATATCTGGAAAGTACCATTCGATAGCTACAATATTTATAAATCAATCGATCCCTCGAATTTCTACCGCCGTATGGCCTAACACTTGAAAACGGTCCGTTTTTGCCTTCACATCACACGGATTACAAAATCCATACGATTTGCAACTGCGAAACTTTGATTCAAACACAAAATCAGGATCAAGAATGTTGCCGACAGGGGTTCTGCCGCCATACAAATCACTGTGACATCGGTATACTCCGCCATTCGGGCCGATGATCAACTCCGTCGACCTGCAGACGACCTCTCTCCCCCCCTGCTCGCCGCAAGAACCGGGATAGCGGATGGTTCCAAAAAACTTACCATCATGTTCCCCCAGAAACTCCTTGACTCTGAAATCAATACCACGCTCTTTGCAATATTCCGCCGCCTGGCAAACTTGCTGCTCATAACTGGGATGAAGAACACTCCAGACACCGACACTATAGCCGGCATTTTGCAATGCCATCACTTTTTCAGTGAAGGCAACCAACCGCATCGACTCGGGATGATAACTGACACGAATCGAGGCATAAGGCGCGTCCCTCTTCATCCTCCATGGCTCGACTTCATCCATGAAGTTTTCGACATCAAACTCTAAATTTGTCAACAGATCTACTGGTGCATCAGCCCTAAGATTATTGATAATGAAACTGAAATCCGGGTGCAGGGCAGGCTCTCCTCCCTGCAGTGTAATAGGCAGGTCAACCCCGGGGATGATCCGGTTCAGTGCCGTTACCCACTCTTCACCTGACAGCTGCCCCTGCTCCGGCGCAAAAGCACCAAACCGGTTGATGCAATAACTGCAGCTGAGGTTGCACTCCAACGTTAGGAACGCTGCTATGTAATTCACCGTTTCAGGCAGTGCGATCGGCTTCATGAATGATTCCATATCAGTGTTTTTTAGATAAAATTCACATGTTCCGGAGGATGGGTCAGCGTCCAGACAAACTCATTAATTGCATGTGTCCTGCAATTGGAATAACAGGAGGATTGCACCTCGATCTGCTGAACCCGGGCTACCACCTCACCGTAATGGCTGCTTTCCAGTATCTCCCGGAATGACTGTCTGGTCAGATCACCCAGACAGAAGTCTTCATGGTTGCCGTCAAAAAAGGCGCCACACGGATACAGCTTTCCTTCCCCGCTGGAGTAGAGCAGGAAAGGAACCCCCAAACAGCGGTCATAGTTCCGTTCGCCCCGGTTTGTGACCTTCTTCCACTTCACAATGACCCGGTAGTCAGGCGAACTCATCTTTTCCGCGATTGAAAGAGAATCGGAGAAAGCGTCGTATTCGGAGAACCGGTTGAAAACGCCGAGGCTGCTATGCACAGTATCGCTGCACTGTTTGATGACCAGATAATCCACCCCCAACTCACTTCCGAGACGCGCCAACGGAATTACTTGATCAGCCGTGTCAGGTGTCAGCACCATCTGCAGACCGATGGTGACTGCCAGATTTTTTCGTTTTTTTTCGGCAACGCAGAACCTTATTTTTTCCAGCGCAGTTGTAAACTCCATGCTGCCGTGAATTTTCTGATACACAGCTGCCGATGCTGCACTGATATTGAAGCGGATCCAGCTCAGATGTTCGAGGGCGGCTTCGCCGCGCTTGTCAGTGACAAAGAGGATGCCGTTTGTCCCCAAAGCCATGTCCACTCCGGCCTTTTTGCCGCAGACAATAGCTTCATAGGCATGGGGATTGACCAGCGGTTCCGCTTCGCCGATAAAGGCCATGGACCGGACGCCGGACGCTCCCGCATCCTGCACATAGCGCAGCAGCGGTTCGCGGGGGAAATAGATACCGGTGCCCCGTTCGAACAGATTCCCCTGCATTGCCCCGAAACAGTAGCCACAACGGATATTGCACCCCTTGCTCAGACCGACATCGATGTGGAGCGGTGCGATTCTCGCGCCGCCAAGCCAGTCATTCACCCGATCCAGATGCCACCAAAGCTTATGACCATCCATAAGGTATTTGTCGGTCATGGCCGCTCCATTCCGGACAAGGCAGCACAGTATGCTTTCACCGCCTCGGTCCAAGGGCGCAGCGGCGAAATCTTTTCCGAGGCGAGGGGGGTAAAGCTGTTTTTTATCCCTAGTGTTGGAAACTCTCTGCTCGAAACCCTTTCTATGCAAACGTCGGGATGCAGCCTGCCGACAAGCTCCGTCATGAATTCAAAAAGCGAGGCTTTTCCTTCATTGACGACATGATACAGGCCATATGGCAAGGAACCTTCCAGCAGCCTTTTCACCTCAAGCGCCACATCGACCGTATAAGATGGCGAAAGCACGATGTCGTCGGCAATATGCAGGACATCCGCCCCCTGCCGTATTCTTGTCAGCATCTTTTCGACAAACTGCAAGCTATTCGTGGATTGGCCGAACAGCAGGGAAACGCGGATAATATAATATCTCTCGGCAATTGCCTTGATAAAACAGTCTCCACCGTATTTTGACATGCCATACACATTCAGTGGTGACACTGGATCGCTCTCCAGAAGAAAATCCTGTTTATCGTTGTTAAATACGGCATCGGTACTGAAATGGACTAGTAAAAACCCATTATCATCCGAAAGTTCCGCCAGATATTTTGGGTAGAGTGTGTTCAGACAAAATGCTTTTTGAGGCTCATACTCACAGGCATCGATCCCAAGAAAAGCAATGGAGTTGATAACGATATCCGGCTTGTGCTCATCAATTATCGCAAGAAGCTGGGGGAAATCAGTTGCATCTAAATCGGCACTGCTGGTGCCAACGACCGTATAACCGGATGAAAAAACCTCCCGCAAGGCACTCCCCATCTTTCCGGTACTTCCCAGCAGCAGTATTTTCGGCCGCATCACAGTTCTCCCAACAATTCCCGCACCGCTTTGCCAATATGGGCAGCTGATATCCCCGACTGCGCACGCAGTCCCCGGGTGCCTTGTACCTGACGCAGCTGTTCACCGTCGATTCCGAGCGTTTTTAACCGCCAGGCCGGTTGCTGTTTTGCATAAACACCCTCTAAAATGGAACCAAGTCCGGTATTCGCAAAATGTTCTTCCACACCAAGGACCGCCGTAACACCATCCAGCGCAGCACAGAGCCCCTTCCCGTCAAACGGCTGCAGCATGGGCATCGACACCAAACGGGGATGAATACCTGCACTGGCCAGGTCATCGCAGGCGGCCAACACCTCTTCTACGATAGAACCATGAAAAATGATGGCCACCTGCTTCCCTTCCCTGACAACCTGGGGAACACTGAGGTTTATTTCAGCTCCGTGATTGGCCAGCGGTTCTCCCTGCTTGGCAATCCGCACATAAACAGGTCCTGCGGCTTCGAGGGAATACAGCGCCGCAGCCGCAGCCTCGGCAGGGTCACACGGAGAAAGAACCGTCAGGTTGGGGAGCGTTCTGGCCAGGCCGATATCTTCCACGGCATAGTGGGAGATTCCGGCCGGGGCATAGGTTGCGCCGCTGCCCGTGCCCACCAGAACAATCGGCAGGTTCTGATAGCATATGTCATTTCGTACCTGTTCGTAACAGCGGTAGAGGAGAAAGGGGATGATATTGTAGAGATAAACCTTGAAACCGGTCATTGCCAGGCCGGCGGCAAAACCGGCCATATTCTGTTCGGCAATGCCCAGATTAATGAAATGCTGCGGGTAATCTACCCGGAACTGGTCAAAGACGCCGAGTCCCGCATCACCGCTGATAATGATGATGTCATCCCGTCTTTCGCATTCGTTTATGATTGTTGAAATGAAACTTTTTCTCACTGTAGTTCCTGTAAGGCATTTTCCCGGTGCTGGTCCGTAACGATATAATAATGCCAGACCAGTTCATTTTCCATGAAAGAGACTCCTTTCCCCTTCACGGTCCGGGCAAGAATCATCTTGGGTTTCCCCTGTGAGTCTGCCTGCAAGGCAGATTTGATGGCCTCATGATCATGTCCGTCAATCTCCAGGGCATTCCAGCCGAAAGCCTTCCATTTTGCCTGCATCGGTTCGAAAGCGCACAATTCAGAAGGGCGACCGTACCCCTGCAGGTTGTTGCAATCCATGATCGCCGTGAAGTTGTCGAGACCCAGGGTGGGTGCAAACAACGCCCCTTCCCATATCGACCCTTCCTGTGCTTCGCCATCGCCGATCAGGGCAACCACCCGTCGGTCGCTCCCCCTGCGTTTGAAACCGCTCGCCATGCCCAGACCGATATTGAAACCGTGTCCCAGGGAACCTGCCGACACCTCTATCCCCCGGGAGGAGAACTGATCCAGATGGGCCGGCAATGTGCCGCCATCCAGATAATATCCATCCAACATTTTTCTGCTGATGACCCCACGCTGTGCCAGTACGCTGTATAGAGCCATGGCCGCATGCGCTTTGCTCATAATGAAGATGTCCCGCTCTTCCCACGGATCCAGACGCAGAGTTCCGAAATAGAGTACCGTCAGCAGATCCGCACAGGAGAGTGCAGAGCCCACATGGGGGCTGCCGGAACGGTTAGCCATCTCGATGATGCCGCGCCGCACTTCCCTCGCGATTTTCATGAGATCAGCCATCAACACGGTCCCCCATCAGTCGCCTGCCTTTACCAGATAAATCTCGGCAATAGTTGCCAGATAACCTTGGACCACCTTACCGAGCGCCCCCATATTGGTCGCCTTCGACACCCCATCGCTGCGCCTGTTCAGCAGATATGGAACCTCGGCGAAACGGCATCCGCTCCGTATTGTCTTGATCAGCAGTTCGGCCTGATAGAAAAAGCCGTTATTCCTCAGGGTGATACCTTCCAGTGCCGACCGGCGGTACATCACCGTGCCGTTCAGGTAATTCAGCTGCAAGCGGAAGGTTGCCGTTATGATTCGCTGGTAAATCCGGGAAAGGAGACGGCGGCGCCAACTGCGCACCCAGGGATTGGAGACGAAAGGGACCACCAGATCCACCTCTTCCAGAAGCGGCAGATAGCGAAGAATCTCCCCGGCATCGTTCTCGCCGTCTCCTGGAATCATCACCACAATTCCGCCACTGGCCCGCTGGGCCCCGGCCCAGAACGAGCCGCCGATTCCCTGACTTTTCCCATGATGGATGACCGATATGTTTCCATGGTCCGTACTGAACTGTTCTGCCAGCACTCCGGTCCGGTCGCTGCTGCCGTCATTTACGATAATAAGCTCGCCGGCCACCTGGTATAGCGCAAAAGCTTCCAGTACATTGGCAACGCTGCCTGGAAGGTTTCCCTCCTCGTTGAGAGCCGGCATGACAAAAGTCAGCTGGTACTGATATGGACCGTTGGCATTTGTCATATGAAATTCACATGGGGAGCCGGATGGACCAACTCACAGAGGTAACGGTTGCTTTCGTCCATCCGGCAGTTGGTTCGGCAGCCGGCAAGGTCGAAGCCATCGGACATGGCCGACATCAAGCTGCTTCTACGGGCGCCATTCCAGATCTGCTCGAAGCTTTGCTCCCCGAGAGTGCCAAAACAGAACAGTTGGTCACCCATGTGGGAGCTGCATCCCCAGACACTTCCGCCTGAGTCAATATACGACCAGAAAGGGAGCGCCCGGCAGATTTCATAACCGTCTTGAGGCCGGTCTGCCTTTCGGAAGGCGTTGCTCCGAAAAATAAATCTGAAACGGTCGTCATTCAGGCGCTGCAATCGGTCGGCACTGGCCAGATACGGGGAGGAGTCGAACAACTCATACTCCCTTGAGATGCTTCTGTGATGCTGCGAATAGGGTTTTACCACCAGATAGTCGATGCCGATTGCCCTGACCCGCCTGGCTAGAATTTCCATCTCGGCCGCATTTTCCGGCAGCAGAATCAACTGTGCGCCAATGGCGCAGGAACTCCCCAGATCCTTCCTTATTGCCACTGCCTTGGCAAGGTTGTCGAGTACGGTATCAAACTGTTGGGCAGAGGTCCGGTGCAGCTTCGCATATGTATCAGCAGTTCCCGCGTTGATACTCACCTTGATCCAACTCAGGCTGTCGGCCATCTCCCGGAACAGGTCGCCTTGCAGAAGCGTCCCGTTGGTTGTCAGTGCCGCGTCAAGACCGGCCTGCTTGGCATGGTTCACGATATGCACCAGATCGGGGTGAAGAAGCGGTTCTCCCTCCCCACCGAACATGACACTTTTCACCCTCAGCCCCCCCATCTCTGAAAGCCGTTCCATGAGAAGCGTCGTGTCGAGCGAACGTAACGGGTAGCCGACATAATCCAGTGCGCAGAACACACAGCGCTGGTTGCAGGCCCCCGTCGGAGAGATTTCCACATAAAGCGGATAAACGTTTTCCCCGGCCAGCCATTGAGCAACCCGGCGGGGATGAAACATCAGCTTGTGGGAGTCTATTCTAAATTTGTCAATCGTACCCATATTATTGTCCAGCACTTCCCTGCAATATTGTTTCAATCCGCTTGATCACATCTGAAGCCGTAATATATTCCATGCAGCGCCTTGCCTGACTGCAGGATGGGGAAAGACAAGGAATACAGCTATAGTCAACTTCGGGATAGAGCACCTCGGCCCGGTTATAGAAAAACGTCTCATTGGGATTTGTGGGACCGTACAATACAACCACCTTTTTCCGCAAGGCAACGGCAATATGCAACCCCAGGCTGTCGTTCGTAACAATCAGCCGGCAAGAGTTGATCCAGTCCATGTATTCATACAGATTGCCCATTCCCTGCTGCATGCAGCAGCTGTAATTTTCCGCAAGCAAGCCTTTAAGCTCATCCCACCGCTCAGCGGGCCATGCCTTGTTAGGCCACTTGGAGCCTACCGCCCAATTCAGGCCAACATCATACCGCTCAGTGGTCCTCGGTTGATAGCCGAGGATATATTCCTGCCCCTCCCACTTGGCGCCCACTACCTGCAGCAAAGACTCCTGCCAGCTCTTCATATGGGCGCGTTTCAAATCCATAGATTTGCAGAGTGAGAATACCTTCTCGCAACCATCATACGCCTCTGCCTCACCCTTTACCTCATCGAAACGGAAACCGTAGCGTCTCCATGCCGTAATAGAATCCGCCAGGGCACAGATGCCGGGTACTTTTTCCAGATTGATGACCGTATCGAAGCGCTCTCGCTGTAATTGAAGAATTGAGTCAAGATTGTAGGGAAGAATGCGATTGATGTACGGGTTATTTTCCAGAAGCGGATAGGCCGCCTCGTCCACCAGCCAGGTGACGTGATCATCGGCAAATTGATAGAGAATAACCGTGGTTCGCAGCACATCCCCAAGACTGGTGACCTTGCTTATTCCCGAATCGATGGTTTCTGAATATCCAAGTTTTAGAATTAATACTTTAGCCATATTTCAACTTTCACTTGAAATACTCCACATGGATTGACGACTCAAGTAGAGGAGTGAAAAAAATGGCGGCAATTGAAACCAAAAAACACAGGACAAAGAAATAGGCTGCTTTATCACCACGCCAGGCGAAAAAACGCCGCAAGTGGAGATAAATCCCGAAAAGTCCCCAGGTGACAAGTGACCAGATCTCCACCGGATCCCAGCCCCAAAACCTTCCCCAGGACTGGTAGGCCCAGATTGAGCCGGCCAACATTCCGATTGCCCAGAACACGAAACCAAATCCGGCAAACCGGTAGGCAAACAAATCAAGGATTTCCTTCTCAGGAAACTTTTGCAACCAGCTGCTGCTTTTCCTCTTTTTAATGATGAACAAAATGGAAAAAGCTAGCGCGATAATAAGGGTTCCAAGTGCAATTTTGTAAAAAAGCACGTGCAGTACCAGCCAGATGCTCCGCAGGCTTGGCGGCAGTTTCTGTATCCCGGGATTACAGAACTGACTCAATGCGATTAACAGGAACGAGGCCGGAAATACCACAATGCTGCTTGTCTTTATCCTTGGGAAAAATTTTACAAACACAAGAAATGAAGCCAATACAACCCATCCATTTGCCGAAAAGATTTCGTAGCGCGTCATGTATGGTCCATGTCCGGAATACTGCCACCGATACAAAAGCACGGAGCCGTGTATAACCAAACCAACCATGACAATCAGATAACTGATGCGTTCAGCCTTTTCATTATTAAATAAAAGTCCATATACATTCGAAATCGTTGCTATTACATAAACTATTATGGCAACCCAGTGGATTGCTGCGTCAATTAACAAGGGGTTATCCATATCGGCTTTTGTTTCCTTTAATTAATTATTTGGTCAATGAGGATTTAATCTCTGCAATTTCTTCTTCATAACATTCCACAAAATTTGTTGCCCGCCAGAAAAGTAAGCGACCACTCTCTGCCGTTCGAACCACGATTTCCCGAGGAGGAGTAAAATATATAAGTCCACCCCCGAGTATGATAATGAAGAATCCCGCAAAAATGCCGGCCATCCCTGATATGTCGACAAAGATTATGCCGGCCCACTTTTTCACACTTACAAGTTTTACCTTGTACTCCCCCAGTGCCCCGGTTTCTTCGGGTTTCAGGGAAAGTTCGCCGGCGATTCGTGTTCCCGTGACAAGCCTCAGGATTAGTTGAGGAGAAACACTGTCCATGCTCCTTTTTTCAGAATCTGCAAAATATTTGGTTTTCAAAGTATAAGGCAGCCAATCAAATTTGAAATCCTGATAACCTGCCACATCGCGGCGTTGCGGATGAGGTATTTGCAGAATTACTCCCTGCCGGGTTCCCTTGTCATCGTAAAATTCGAGAAAGAACGCAGCTCCGTGCTCCGGACTCTGATAGACCTTTAGACCGTCAAAGATTCTTGTCTGGTTTATGGCAAGTTTATGCCCGCTTTCTTTCCCATCAGACCGGACAAAAACAACTTTGGTGGAAAGAAGTTTCAGATCGTCATTTTCCCAGTATTCAGGCTTAACCTCTTCAAGCCGAACCGTCATCGGCAGGCGGAGACTGTCAACCAGAAGGCCCTTTTCCTCAACCAGCCATTTATCGCCGGTGGCATGGGATTCTCCTTCGTAAAGATACATAGTACCCTTTTTCTGGGTAAGCAATATCAGTAGTGACGCCGCTATGACAAGAACCATACCGCCATGCAGAAGAAACTTACCCCAGTACCCCCAGGGATTTTTGACAAACCTAGACAGCTCCGGGTTTCGAAAAACGGAAAGATAGCCATGCCCTCTCAGGATTTTATCCAACCGTTCATCAGATATCCGGTCCAGATCAAAGGCAGCTTTGCCTGTCCCTGCCGGCATACCAAACGTTTTTCCATATGCAACCATAAACTGGTCATAACAGGAAACAGCAAGTGACAGGGTGAACAGACCGATAATTAGCGCAAACCAGGCCGTGGTGTAGAGATGATCCAATCCCAGATAATTCATCAACGAGCCCAAATAAGGATGGACTAGCAGCCAGTTATCCATCTTTATGGGAGGCGTGATGAATCGTTGCGGAAATACGAAACTCGCTACAATCGCCAATAAAATGGAGATAAATAGGAATATAACCGTTCTGCGGGAAATGATGAAATTCCTGATGACTGACATATCTACTTATTCGTCCCTATACAAAAAAATGACTGGACCATTCTCGCTTTTTTGAGCTGTCTGGCCTGATTTTTCAATCCATATCTTTTCAATACACGTTCAATCGGTGAGCAAAAAAAGACTAGCGACGCAATCGGCGCCCATAACCTGTACAGCACAAAATCGTATAGTTCGGCAATTGAGTAGATATGCGGGTAGATATATCTTAACCAGAGTCGCACCTGCAGCGCCTGTTTTTGCCCGCCGCCGGCAGCATCCTTCTTCAGGGTTTCCTGACCGGCAAAGCGCTGCTTGCTGACCTCAAAACTGTATTTCTCCGCAAAAGTTTTCGGATACCATGGTTTCATCAACGCCGCACTATTGTATAAATCATTGAGGAATTGACCGCAAACGCTATCATCCGGTGCATAACGGTTGTCACCCTCTCTATTGATGCGTCGCAGGCACTCCATGCCATATTCGAACTGGCCATGGACAATTGCAATGAATGCAAGCTTTTTCAACATATTATCTATCTTTAAACGGTCTCCATCCAGCGCTTCCAGACTGTCAATCCGCCGCATGAAAAGGGCATCTGAAAAGACCTGAAACCCCTCCCCTCTTAACCCGACCGGCGAGCGGTACGGCGAGTATTCGGTCGTCTTCAGAAATTTAACAAAGTAAAAACCCCTATCCGATAAATAACTGCATATATCGCCAAAAACTTTCTGGCCTTGATAAACGGGATGAAACCAGGTCTCCAGCACAAGCCCCAACACATTTTTTTCCAGAAGGCTCTCTGCCCCTTGCAGAATATCATACTCAGCCCCCTGAACATCCATTGAAAGAAAGTCCGGGGGAGAAACCGGGATGCTGCTTGTGCTGAAAAGATGGTCGAGAGTTACAATATCCAACTCTCTTTTTTCCATGGTTCTCATGGTTTCGGAAACGACAAAGTCGTGATTATAGCAGAAGAAATAGAAAGATCCATAGGCAGGGTCATAACTGTAAAGGGAACTTGATGTCGGGTCATAATTCACATTGAAAGTCCCGCGGTTGCTTCCCTTGTTGGATCCCACACAATGGGGAAAAATGTGAACCTCCGCCTGAGATTTCTGTTTCTCCCCGATCTGTTCAAGACAATCTGTATCCGCATCATAGAACGCCCTGACCATATCCTTTTCAAATCTGGCGAGATGAGGGAATCCGCCGTTGCCAAACCGGCCTCCTATATGATGGATATTCAACTTTTTCTGACTAATATCCATCGGCAACTCACGTCTGCTATGCATTTTTCGCGTTCCAGGATTTTCAGTGTGATTCAAGAGAGGCAGTTAAGGTTTACCATTGATTTTTTCCAGATTCATTCTGGCAACCGCCAGGTCTGGTTTCAATTTCAATGCAATTTTGAATTCCCCGACAGCATCATTAATTCTTCCCATCTGTGCGTAAACTTCACCAAGGTTATTGTGCGCCTCGGCATAATCTGGCTTCAACTTAATGGCGGTTCTCAATTCCTGTACCGACTCGTTAAGTTGTCCGATGTCCTGGTATATCAGGCCCAGAAACTTGTGCGACTCTGCGTTATCCGGTCTTATCCGTAAAGCGGATTTGATTTCCTCCGCAGCTTCTTTAAACCTTCCCGTCTGGGCGTAGACACCACC
Source organism: uncultured Geobacter sp. (assembly GCA_964420435.1). Lineage (GTDB taxonomy): Bacteria > Desulfobacterota > Desulfuromonadia > Geobacterales > Pseudopelobacteraceae > JACRCG01. The sequence continues at coordinate 29,319 of CAYQTC010000008.1, read as the reverse complement.
CAGATTCGTGCGGGCCTCCACATTATCGGGATGCAATCTTATCGCTTCACGATAGGCTTTGACGGCCTCTTCATATCTTCCATTTTCGTGATGGATAAGTCCCTTAAAATAGTGTGCTCCGGCATGGTGTGGGGCGGCAGTCAGCACGGACTCCAGTTCGCTCATCGCATCATCAAAGCGCTTGTTCTGATAATGCCCTACAGCAAGATTGAAATGTACATCCACGTCTTGCGGCTTGATTATCCTGTGCTGGGTGGATGGCATACCGCCGGATACGCTGCCTGACGAAGAGCTGTTCTTTTCCGCGTCGAGCCGAAAGGATTCCTCAAACTCCAGCTGCGCCTCCGCCAGTCGGCCTTCACGCTTGAACGCCCTGCCCAGGATCAGGTGCGCCTGGGAATTGTCGGGTGCATTTTTGACAACATCCTCCCCCAGCGTGACTGCGGTTCTCCAGACCGCGTTCCGGGCATAACAGGAAACCGCAAGAATTATGACAATCAGAAAAGAGAGCGCCGGCACGACCTTGGTATTCTTAATCCTGTCAGACAACAGGGAAAGAGCTGAAACAACGGCGATGAAGAATCCCACCGAGGGGAGGTAATTCCTGTGCTTTGCTATTACCACGTTCAACGGTATCAGGCCTGATTCAACCAGATGTGCAGTAAAAAACCATATTACACCAAACGCTATCAAAGTCAGTTCGCATTGCTTGTCTCTGCGGAGAAGTACGTAAACAGAAACACCGAGAATCATTGCCAGCAGGGAAAAAGACAGAAGCACTCTAGCATCAAAAAAGGTATGGCTGATGGAATAGGCGTGATACACGGGGAGATTGACCGGCACGAGCAGCACCCTGATATATGTGAGCAGTACGCTGAACTGGGTCAGCACATAATCCAATCGAGATATATCAATCTGTGCGGCGGTTCCTATCCCCCTCGTGGCCTGCGATGGAGAAAAGCCCATCTCGATAAAATAGGTATAGGGAATTATGAGAAGGGTAAGGGCGAAAGGGAGCAACCTTTTTAAACGGGACGCAATGCTGTCGTGGAAAAAAGTAAATTCATAGATGGCTATCATGAATGGCAGGGTAAAGGCGTTCTGCTTGGTCTTCATGGCCAGTACCGAAAAGCAGATGGATATGCCGAAGAATACATTCCTTTTCCATTTATTCCCTGTTTCCAGTCGCGCCCGGATATAAACAATCACGGATGCCAGGTAGAATGTCGCCACTAAAACCGCCACCCGCTGCCAGATCCAGGTTACAGCCTCTGTTAATACCGGATGTACGACAAATAACATTGCCGTTAACAGTGCCAACCGGAATCTTTTCTCATTCAGCGAGGAACTTTCCAACAACGGTGTTCGTAGTGTCAGTGCGACAAGGGCATACACCAGCAGGGCATTCACCAGATGGAGTGAAACATTAACCAGGTGATAGCCAAAAACATCCAGGCCGTGCAGACTGTAATTGAGAGCAAATGTGAGAAAAGCGACATAGCGGTGGTGTATGTTGTTGTAGATATCAATATTGATGTTTTTGATGAGTTCCAAGGGATAGCGTATATCTTTGACAAAGGGGTTGTCAGTGATGAAGTACTCATCCAGAAAAAAAGGTACCTGAAAGGTATTTGAATAGGCCAGGACGCCAAGTGCAAGCACGAGGAAAACATGGGCAAATGGACTTTTAAATATGCTCGACATGTTATGTCTGCCCGACATACACTATCTCCTTGCGCCTGGTTACCATATGTTTTTGCACATTGCCAGCATCTGCCGGCATTGAATCAGCAAATGTTCCAATGAAGCGGTTTTACTAACCCTTCTCAACAGATATGATGGCCTCAGATAAAACCTCATTACCGCCTTGTTCCGAAGACGTCTGATTTTTTCATAGCTGACTGTGCTGATGCCAAGTTCTCCGGCATGCGCAAGTGTGTCGTAACCCTCTCTGCCGAAGGTAATTTTTCCTGAAGTTACCGCTTTTTTCCTGATATCCGTTCCGGGAAATGGAGCCGCGATATTGAAGGAGGCAAAGTCCAGCGGAAGGCTCAGGGCATAGCTGAGAGTCTTTCGAATATCCTCTTCCGTCTCATGTTCGAGACCGATGATAAAATCACCGCAAACATCCATGCCGAGGCGGGCAGCATGGCTTGTCAGTTTTTCAACCATGCCCTTGTCCACTTTACGATTGTATCTGCTGAGTCCGTCCAGATCAGCCGATTCTATTCCGATTATGAGAGTGTGGCATCCGGATTTTCTCATCATCTCCAGCAATGTTCCATCATACATCTGAGGGTGAAAATAACATGTCCATGAGAAATTGAACTTTGTCGCCATCACCTCCAGAAGCGGGATAATGTTGCCGGCAGGGTAACCGAAGGTCTTATCGGCAAAGAAGATTTCCCTGACCCCCAACATTTCCAGGTGTTCCAACTCTTTTACCACTTCATTCCAACAACGCACCACAGGCGAAAAACGGGAATCAGGACAATAGGAACAGGAAAAAGGGCACCCCCACAGTGTCGTGACAGTGGCAAACCTGTAATGCCGGGCAAAGGGAAAAATGTAGCCCTTTTTCAGAAACATTTCGTGGCGGGGGAAGCTGGAAGTGACAATCTTTTTTTCTGTGCCTTTCCAATCTGCATCGGGTTTTAGCCGGACGCCGGGAAGAATTGCATCTCTGGCACCCCGCATCTTTGCCATTTCATTCAGATTGAGCAGAAATGGATTAAAAACCACCCCGTCACATGCGCGCAGGATACACTCCAGATACTCTTGCTCCTGAAAAATATCACCGATAACGTACAACGGACATAAATTAAGAATCTGACTTGTTTGCAAAAAAAACTGGTAATCGGATTCCCAACAGACACCAGAGAGAGCGAAAAAAACAAGATCCGGTTCAAGCCCCTGCAGTGATTCAAAAAAGGCACCTTCACTCATCTTATCCGCAGTTCCGTCAACAAGCACCGCATTATCCACGGCTCCAAGCAGAGAGGAAATAACCATGAAGTCATTGGGCTGCCACAAATAATCCGCCTTGGCTTCGTGACTGCAATCAATCAATCGAATAATTTTTCTATTTCTCGGTGAAGGAGGGATGATAAACGCGATATTCAAATCAATCTGCCTTTTGTTTGTTTCCAGCCTTATGTTACATGAGGCCCGCCGGACCCGTGAAGTGAAATCTTCCCATACCGAATAAAAAAAGCCGGGGTTAAGACAACCCCGGCTTTTTACTAATATGATTCACCCTTACCAGGACTCAGAAGCTGCGCCGGTATGACTGCTGCAACCGGTCACTTGACAATTGCCGGTGCCGTAATTGGGGTTGCCTTTAGTAAAGGTGGTTATATACACCGCACCGCCGCCGCCAGCACCGTTGGGGTGGTATCTGGCCGGCAGTGATGTTCCTGGATTACCGTTCCTGGTGGCGATCAATCTCGAAACCTTGCCGCCATGCGGTACGCGGATATGGCAGGTAACACATGCCGTACTTTGGTGATCAGTCGTAGCGGTATGCGGAGAATTGTTAATAACGTGACAGTTCAGGCAGAAAAGCTGATCGTCACCGCTTCCCGCGGCTGTGTTGTAAGTCCAGAGTGTGCCGGTACTGCCGCCGTTCTGGGAAGCAAGAGTATACGGCCAGGCTTTGCGGGTTCCGGCCAGCATCCATTTAACGCCTGAACCGTGCGGTCCCTTGGAGGCTGTGGAGTTGGTGGCGTGGCAATCGGAACAGGTCATGACCTGGGTTCCCACGTTGGCGGCCCACGGCGCCACCATTCTTGTCCCGAGCAACGCCTTCGGAGCAGCAGCGTTGGTCCTTGATGCATCATTTGTAGATACTACGATCGGATGGCTCGATTTGTTCTTGGGGCTGAACTCCAGCCCGATATCGGTCCAGGCCGCCGCACCGCTGCCGCCCCAGGTGCTGTAACTGGTATTGGCGCCTGAATGGCACTTGAAACAGATCTGGTATTCGGCGGTTGCCGCCGGCAGCGCAGCGCCGGAGGCGGTGTAAGTTGGCGCCGTCCAGTTGGTTGCGTTCCAGGTCACCGCGACCCCGGTTGCTCCCTTTAATACTTTGGCCATTTGGACTTGTTGTGACGCATTGAAGGTATGATTCCCCTGCCGCGCCTCGTGCGGATCATGGCAGTCGTTGCATGAAACGTGCTTGTTGGCACTTATGTAAGCCAGGGTCTCATCGGTTGGTGACGGCTTGTGTTTGCCATTGTAGGCGCTATTGTCCACGCCATGACCATACTTAGTAATCGTAGGGCCGGCAGTCCGCCAGTTGTAAGTACCGGCAGGCAAGGCCAGGGCGGCAGCGTCGGTAGCGAAATTGCCAAATGCATACGTAACTGTCTGGGTGGCTGTAGTACCGGCTGAATGGTAGAATTCAACGTCACAAACGATAACGTCGCCAGGATTGAGTGTCACACTTTGGTTTGAAGTAAACACCGGATTGGAAGTCCTGTTGTTAGCTGTCGTTGTAACTGCCGTCGTATTCTGGGTATACATATTCGGTGCGGCGCTTGTATTGAAAGGAGTAGCCGTGACACCATCCCATTTATAGACTGTAAATCGGGTATTATTTGTGCCTGCACTTGCGGACTGCACTTCTCTGATTGTCAATGAAAACGTGGAGCCGGAAGCAATGGTAACTGCGTTGCTTAATTGAGGGGAAACAAACTGATATCCTCGTGTATATCTTGCTATTGTTGTTGGCACAGTTATCGCCGTACCACCGTTGGTAGTTCCGGATGTCGGCGCCATATCGCGGTCAGTGAATGTTGTTCCAACATACGTTCCAGAGGAATAATTATATGCAAGTGGTCGAGTAGTTGGTGGAACGGTATTAATCGCAGCTGTATTACGCAAATAGAGCGTTGACGATGCAGTTGTTGTATAGGAGGCTACTCCGGCATTATTAATGGTTGTGAAGATATCCTGCGAAGCCGTGTTCATGGCGATCGCATTGTAGTAATCACGGTCTGCAACCGTTTTGGCCGGACCACCGCCAGGAGTGGTATCGGTTGTTTTGCTGTGGCAACGATAGCAGAAATTGGAATCATTGCCGTCAGTCAGGTTGGCGCCCAGGTTGGCGTAGTTACGACGGCGACTGTTATCATGCAGACCAGTAGTCATTTGCGAGAATACGGCATTTTCACCATTACGGCCGTTATGACACTTGGTACAGTCGGAGACGAAAGAACCACCGCCGTTTCTCATGGCGGAGTTAATCCCGTACTGGTGGGCAGAACCGGAATAGCCAAGAAAAGAAACAACCGGTGTTTTGGTGGTGGTATCGTCCATTCTGGCGGTGGTATTTTTGGTCAGCTCGTTTGTATGGCAGCTGATGCAGATACCTCCGGTGCTTCCGGCACCGCTGACGTAGTCGCTGTTGGTGTAGCCAGTCGTAGCGTTGGGGGTTGTGCCGATAGCTGTACGCAGATTTTTCGAGCGGTCAGTGACGTTAGTATTCAGCTTGGGGCTGAAAATATTGTGATCCACATGACACATGGTACACTTGCGGCTGGCATCGGTGGCAGTGGAACCAGGCGCGGTAGTCGGATAGGTCCGATTACCCATGGCCGTGGAATCCATGGCATGGTGGTAACCGGTGGTGTTGTTCATATCGATCTTGTGACAGTCGGTACATTTGTAATTGTCGTCCCAGGTGGTAACTGTTGTTGCCTTGCTCGCCTGACCCAGTCCGGTCGGGTGACAGGAAACATTGGAGCAGGTGCTGGAGGTTGGCGTCGCATTGTAGGTGTAGGTCGAAGTCACGTTGACATTCGCCCCGCCGACGTTATCGCCATCTTTATAGGTGGCGCTGGCGCCGGACGCTGCCACGGTGTAGGAACCGGCAGCATGCGATGCAGCAGCGGTACCATTGATGGTGGTGTTATCTGTGGTGATAGTGTAGTGGCAGTGCTTGCACTGGGTACCGGTTCCGCCGGTACCATCCGCTGTGGCATCGGTTAGATCAATGTGCTCGGGATGAGCGTTCGGTTTGGGAGATGCAGACACGTAGGTCGGGCCGGCTTTACGGTAGTTGGCATAGGTAGCGTTTCCGTGACAGGAGTTGCATCCGCCGGTGGTACCCCAGGTCGGAGTGCTGCCGGTTCCGGCTGTGCCGGTCCAGATACCGGTGCCGTTGTTGTGGCAATAGATATTGGAGCAGGTTCCCGCAGCCGAGGCGACGGCCTTCTGATAGATATTTGCGCCGCCGGCGTTGGTTCCGTTGTATTGAGCAGCTGCAGTAGCCGAGGCTCCGTCAAGGTTGATGGTCACATTTTTGTTAACATGGTTTGCAGTTCCGGTGGTGGCATTGAGGGCAATGCTGGAGGCAGCAGTCACATTGTGGCAGTTGTTGCAGGTGGCCGATGCCAGAATGTGCTTGTTATGCGAACCGGTGGAGAGCGCAGCGGTCGGGTGACATCCGGTGCAGCCGAGCGTGCCGGACCAGGAGACGGTTACCGTCGGGGTGGCTGTGGTGCCGTTACCGTGGCAATAAACATTCTGGCACTGGCTGGTGGTCAGGTTGTGGGTTGCCGCGCTGTTGGCAAATGCGTTGAAGCTGATGTTTTTTGTTTTGTCTACATGCTTCGTCTTGTCGCTGATTGCCGTGTTGCTGGAGGCGGTCAGTGCATGACATGCATTGCAGGTAATGTTGCTATTTGCAACGTAACCTGTAACGTGCTTCAGGTGCGTCGCGCTTCCGGACCAGCCAACATCGCCGGCCTTGTCGTGGCAGCCGCCGCAGTCCAGGGTGCCGTTGGCAGAATTCCAGGTAAAGGATGTGATAACCGGGTTTCCGCCGTTACCGTTACTGTGGCAGTAGGTAGTGTTGCAGTTGCTGCCCGCTGTCCATTTGATGGTGCCTTCGGTACCTGCGGTGACACCTCCGTAACTGTATGAACCCTTACGATTGGAAGAGGTGTAACCGAAGAACACCTCAGCCGAACCGAAAGTACTGGCGGCGTTCGTCAGGTTTGAGTGGGCTGCCGTTGTAGCGTGGCAGGATGAACACTGGAACATATAGGTGGTTGCTGTTCCGGTATTGCCGGGAGCGGCGGTGTAGCTGGTCGGCAGGACAGCCGCATCTTCCCAGTGCTGGCGATGTGAGCTGTTGGCTGCCCAGTAGCCGCTGTTATTGGCACTATGGCAGGCGTTACAGGCTAGAGAAGCGCCGCCCCACTGTGGCGTTCCGGCGCCGTGACATGCGGTGGAAGCACAGGTTTTACTGCCGACACCTGGTGTATATGTGCCGCCGATTGAAGGAGCAAAGACGATGTTAAATCCACCACTGACGTGGGTAGTGGAATATGGGCGGAATCTGCTGGCCACGTATTTGTCAACAGTTTTGGCGTGGCAGTTATAACAGCCGGTTGAATTAGATATTCCGGCATCGATGACATGTTTTTTGTGGCTGTTGGCACTGGCAAGACCGGCTCCGCCATTAGTATAGTTAGGCTGGCCGAGGTTGGCGTTGGTCGGGTTGGCGGCATCAGGTGAAACAGTATTATTACCGTGACAGCCGTTGCAGCTCAGGGTTGAAGCGCTGCTCCAGACCGGCGGATTCTTGAATTCCGCAACCGCAGTGCCGGCTTTAGCGTTACTGTGGCAGTAGAAGTTGCTGCATTGCTTTGTTGCGCTGTTGTAGCGTGTTGGTCCGCCGGCTCTCAGGCCCGAGTACTCTACAAATTTATTGACGTGAAGGGTGGTGCCGGTGGTCGGGTTCAGTGTTGTATTGCTGGCCACTGTCCTCATGTGGCACTCAACGCAGCCGAATCCATTGCCGATGCCAAGCTGGGCATTGACGGCAGGATTGACATGGGCGGCATGTTTGCCGGAAAGAACGGTGCCGCCGGGGCTGTTAACGGTGGCGCTTCCGTGACATGCGGTACAGGCTAGCGGCCCGGCGGCCGACCAGCTTATTGCGGGTGCAAAGGCCGGCGTTGCCTGGCCATCGCTGTGACAGTAGACGGAACTACAGGAACCGTAGCCGTCGCCAGGCTTGGGAGTGCCTGAGTAGTTGGCAGATGCTCCAAAATATGACGGGATGATGATATCAATCTGATTGTTGACATGCTTGGAAGTGCCGCTGTGGCAGGAGTTGCTGCAACCTGCAACAGTGAAACTGTTGCCGATATCATGGCAGGCAGTACAGCGATCACCTGCGCTGGACAGACCAAAACCATACGAGAGATGCAGTGTATGTTTTCCGGAGGCTATTTGCGCAGTACCGTGACCGAAACCGGCATTAACATCATGGCAGGTGCCGCAGCTGCCTGTAGAGGAAGTGCCCCAAACCGGATTTTTGTAAGTGATTCCGGTTCCTGAATTGTTTTGGCCGTTGGAATGACAATATACATTACCGCAGGCACCATATGGTAATGTCCCGGGCGTAATTGCCAATGGTACCGGAGACAACTTATAAGTTCCGTTTACAGCCGAGCTGCTGGAGTCAAAGGCCAGATCGACACCGGCATTGACATGTTTTGCAACATTTTTGATGGACAATCCAGCGTTGACGGTTGCTGCATGACAGCGAACACAATCATATTTATACCATGGCTTGCCTGCACTTCCGACATGACGCTCATGGCTGCCGGACATCATGTTGTCAGCGGAGGCAAAATCAGACTTGTGACACCCTTTACAACTCAGACTCCCGTTCCAGGCAACCGGTGATGTGTTGGGAGGATCGTAGCTGCTGGCCTTGTTGCCGGGACTGTGACAGTAGAGAGCGGTACAGGTACCGGTTGCGGCTACTGCAGCGCTTGGCAGATAATCACTGCCGGTGCGGCCGCCGGCATAGGAACCGCCCAGGTTAGGCGCGGCTGAGAAGTTGATGGTAATCGGTGAATCGACGCTTGTCGTATGCGTAAAGGCGGCTGCTCCGGCCAGTGCATTGTAGTCTGGATGACATTTAGCACAGGTTGTCTGCGTACCGCCGCCGGCAGCGATATGCTTGGCGTGCTTGCCGGACGACAGGCCTGTGGAAGCATGGCACTGTGCGCAGTTGGCATCATTATTGTTGGCTGTTTTAGTGCTGGACCAGGGCGTTGCCTGACCCCATGTGGGAGTAGCTGATTCAAAGTGGCAATTTACATTGGAACAGTTAGATAGAGTGGGAGTAGAAGACTGAGCAAACTTCACACCTTTGTTGTACTTGGCAGCAGTTCCCATCCTTGAACGGTGAATAGTACCGGTCATATTGATGTAGTTTACTCCGGCAGCCGATGATTTGATGCTGTGATTGTACTCGGAAGCACCGACAGAATTATGGCAGGCCTGGCAGTTATTAGAACTGAAGTGAGTGCCATGGTTCCCGGGAAATGCGCCGGTTACCGAGTCTCTTGTTGCAGAGTCATCCGGCGGATAATTGTGGCAGGCATTACAACTGTTGATACTGCCGGTAACTGCCGAGACCTTGCCGGGCAATATCAAGGCAATCAGCATCAGCACTAACGGAATTGCGACTGCAATAATTCCCGATCTGGTGTGCAATTTCATAACAAACTCCTTTGTACAGAGCACTTATTGTTAAATTGAACTACACCGCAGCAAGCTGCAGTGTAGTTCAATATCATTTAACTTCTTAAAATGCGACACGTGGGCTCCGAATGCAGATACAGTCATCTTTATATCTTTAATGCACCAAATGCTACTTCCAAGTTGGCGATGCCTTGAAGTGGCAACTTACATTCGAGCAGCTGAATGTCGGATTATAATTGCTGTTGTTAAGCGAACCGGCATTGTTGAACTTGAGTGAATCCTGTACGTCAATGCTGGCGTTTGGTGGTGATGTGTGACCGGCGTCAAATGTCGCCTGAACGCCATTAAAATGGCAGGTACCGCAAGACATGGTGTTGTTTGAGGTTCCCATGAACTCGTCTGCAACCGGCTTGAGAGATGCTGACATGATATGGAACACATGTGCATTGGTTTTCGGAGGATAGCCGTGGCAACCGTTGCAGGTGCCGTTTCCGCCGACTTTGAAGGCGAAGCCCCCTGCATTGTGTTTATGGCAGTTCAGGCAGCGCTTGCTGTTACCCATATGTCCCCAGCTGCCCTTATAATTTCCGGAATCCGATGAAACATACACGCCGGTTGTGGAGGTGTAGTTTCGGTAATACCTGGTATTGGTATGACAAACCTGGCAGATGCCGGTACGGCTGGCATTGACAAACCCGGTCGTCATATTGCTGAAGTTGACCGTCTTTACCGCTGCACCGCGTCCGTTGCCGGTGTAGACTTTAAAGGTTGTATTGATCATGGCCTTGTTGGCAGTGCCGTGAACATCGTGGCAGGTAACACACTGCGATATGGTCGGAACAGATCTTTCGGAAACATGCGACAGAAAGTTCATCTTGTTAGGATCGGTGACAATGTTCCGGCCGCCGTTGGCCACATCGTTGTGACAGTCGATACAGAGTTTATCTGCGCTGTATGTAGCATTCAGACCTGACATGTTGGAGAAGACACGTGCTCCGCGATACGAACCTGTGGCGGTCAGGCTGCCGTCGATATGCTTGCTGTTGGCATTATGGCAGTCGCTGCAGACGATAGAAACGTAAGCGCCATGACCAACCTTCCTGAATGTGGAATAATGCTTGAATGGCGCCTGGACACCGGTTGCATCGTAATTGGACCAGGAACGGTTCGCAGCCGATTCGGTACTGCCGCTGCCCATGCCGCTGTGGCAGGACTGACAGGTCTGGCGAACCGGTGTTGTCCAGTTCGGCGTTGACTGCGCATGGCAGTTTTTGCAGTAGGTTGCACCATTTCCACCTTCGTTTTTGGAAATTGAGCCATCGACATGTGTTCCGGCAAGCTCTCCGGTAAATACATGGCAGGCGCCACACAGGTTGTTAGTATTGCGCTTCGGCCCGTAACTGCTTGAAATATGAGCAAAGTGTGTGCCGCTGGACATGATACCAAAGCCGGTATCCACGGCGGTCAGGTGACAGGTTCCGCACTTGCCGCTGTTGCGGTCCGACCAGGTCGGGGTCACTAGAGCAGGAGCGCCTCTGCCGTTGGAGTGACAGGCGGATGTCGTACAGGTTGTACCGTTCCAGGTCGTACCGGATGCCGGAGTCCCGCTGAAAGATACGTTACGTACGCCGTTGACGTGATTCGCGTAATTGGAAATGGTGTCATTAGCACTAACAGTCGCATTATGGCAGACGTTGCAGTTAATGAATTTTCCGTTTCTGTCGACATGGCGGAAATGAGAGTTGGTAGAGAGGTTGGAATAGGTTGTGTTGACTCCATTATGACAGGACACACAACGACCATCACCGGCATTAATAATCGACCCGCGCACACCGGATGCCCAGTTGATTGACTTGGCGCCTTTCAAAGTTGCTGTTCCGTAGCTGTGGCAGTACATATTGGAACAGGTGGAAGATGCATCTCCTGCAACAAAGACTGCCGAGGTTCCTGCAAGGATACCGGTTTTAGTCTTGAACACTTCTTGATAAGTCTGAGTCAAGTGATTGTTACCTAAATGACACTGGTCGCAGCTAAATGAATAGGGTTTCGCAGCAGCATGGGTCGGGTGACCGGCTGTAGATTCGTTCTTGTAGATGCTGGGAGTAACTAGCGAATAGCTTTTTTGAGGAACACCCAAACGTGAGCTGTAAACAGCATAACCTTTGGACATTATTTTATTCTGCTCAGTTCCATAATTAACAGTACCTGCAACGGTATGCTGAGGAGGCGTACCATGACAATCATTGCAGCCTATCGGGGCTCTATCTGAATGCAAGGAACCACCGTGACAAACAATGCATTTATTTTTGTCGGTTTCGGTTAAATGATCTCTCACATTAGCGGGCGGGTTATGACAAGCCTGACAAATACCGGTACCACTTGCATTTAATAATGGTGCAGTACTTGAAGTGCTTGTCATAAACGCTTTACGACGATAAGAATCCAGCTTGACGCCGGCAGAATAGTTTACATAGCGCCGAAGCATGTAAATGTTCGGCTTGGCATTGTCGCCGCCCAGAGCCACATCTGCAGGCTTAAGATATTCAACGTGACCGGAGTGGCAATCCACGCACTGAATCATCTTTGTAGCGGTCTTTGATCCGGGATAAACCTGATGATTCGGCTTGTTATGGCAGTTTGTACAGATATTTACTGAAGTGGCTTCTGCCGTTTTCCCGAATGTATCCGTACGCAGCAGCATACCGCGTGAAGATGAAAGGTTGGCCCAGCTGCTGCGACTGTCGACGGTGCCGCTGTTTGAGTCGGCGTAATGAACCGCGTGGCATGAAGTACACTGGATTTTACCATTGACCATTTTCATGGCGGCACTGGGATTGCCCGGATTGGCGCTTCTGGGTGGAACAAAATAGTCAGCCGGGTTTGTAACAGCTTTTGATGTGGCAGATGTGTATCTGAAGTTGACCGGGTGTGAACCTAGCAGATGACTTGACGTGTCACGCGTACGGTGGCAGTCGCGGCACATTTCGTCATTATCATTTAAAGAACGTAAAAAAGGTGCAGAGTTTTCGATAGACGATCTTGCAACATGGATATTGTGGCAACGGGCGCAAGAAAGATTTGTACCAAGAGTCGCTGGATTCATTAATGCATTCGTAGGGCTACTGGCGCCTGCTTCGGGAGCGACTTCGGAACCGGCCCAGTTGTGTGATGTAAATTTAAGTTTAGCGGGAGCGATACCGCTTGAGAAACCGTTGAACCGGTTATAGATGTTGGCCGCATCTGACTGGTAAAAAACTGAAGTGACGTTTACGTTTGCAGATCCAGGCTTATGGCAGGTCACACACATATTATTGAATGAAGTAGTCGCAGTTACAGTTGCGTTGTGACAACTGGAGCAGCCAACCTGGTTTGTCTTTGTATGTGGGGCTAAAATTGCATGTGCCGAGAGTGGCAAGAGCATCAACAAGGCTAATGACGAGAGTATAAAACTGATATTTTTTTTCATGGCTCGCTCCCGGTACGTCATCATGTGTGCTACTTTATATGACAGCTCAAACACAGCTTGCTCCCAGCATTAGATACATTCAAAAAAGGAGTTCTTTCCTTTTGTGCTTGCGTCACAACCAACCCGAGCTGCGTGTTGAGATTAACCCTGTTGCTGCCACCTAATCCGAACCCATAATAAACATGAGGATTGTGGCAACTGGAACATTCCAGGCGCTTGGTCGGCCCGAACAGCCGAATCCCGGAATCGGGGAATTCCTTTAGCCCGACCTTGTCCTGTCCCCATGCGTCGGTATATGAAAAACCTATCGGATGGTCATCAGTCAAATTGGTACCATCTCTAGATGCAGTGATGTCGGGGATAGTACCGTTGGCCGATCTGACTGCCCCCAGGTTTGGTCTGTTGATACTTCCAAAGCCGCCTGAGAATTGATCACCAAGTGATATAGCGCCAATTCCACCAACTTGGCTGTCAATATTAATAACGGCATCAGTACCGATGGAGTTGTCGCGATAGCTTGAATTGTGGAGAACATTTATGGCTGTCTTTCCGTCATGACAGCTCAGACAGAGCAATGACTCGCTGTTAGCGGTAATTTTGGCAGCCTTGGCAGTAGCAGTCAGGGTAGCGGAAGATGTATACATACGGTAACTGTTCTCAACGCCCGGAGTATAGACTTTGTTCCATAGTGGAACTGCCGGTGAAGCATTGTGAGGGGTGTGACAAAACACACAGACTTGGTCTGCGCCGGGTTCACTTGCGATGTAGTTTCTGCCCAAACCTGCCAGACCATTGTCGAGATTATCATTGTATGCCAGGTTGTGAACAGTATAGCGCACATCTGTGACGGTATTTGAATCCGGCCGCGCAAAAACGATGCTTGATGTCAGCACAACTGCTGCAAGGGCCGAAAGTATGTTGATTTTTCCTGATATCATTGAGCTCACCTCAAATTATCTTGTTCATTAGATTAAGTGCTACTAGAGCCATGCGGCCTGGCCGAGCGCCTTCCTGAGCAACAGGATTCCGTCAAAGACATCCAGCTTACCGTTCGGATTACGCTTGCCGTTCAGCAACGGCCCAACATCGCCATGCAAAAGTTCATTTGCAGAAGGCTGAATATTTGAAACTACAATCTTGATTACTCTCAGGGCATCCTGGATCGTTAGCTGGCCATCTCCGTCGACATCGCCATCGGGCACAGTCACGGCTATTGACTTGACTGATGTATTACCAGCGGCATCGGTGGCTGTAACTTTCAGGCTTGAATACTCAAATACCGCTGCTGTCAGATCGGCTGACCAACGATCACCGGTCATGACAACCGGAGCGGTGACACCGGCAGCATCGGCAATTACAACAGTTGCACCGGCTTCCACAGTACCTTCAAGCTTGACCGGAGCTGGGACCAGAACAGGATTGACCGAAACAACCGGTGCAGTCACGTCATATATGACAGTTCGGAGGGCGGTTGATTTGTTGTTTGCCATGTCCGTTACAGTTACGACAACGCTGTTGACGCCTTCCTGCACGAATTCTGCAAACATTGCAAACTCACCGTTAATAAGTGTGAGCTGTGCATCGATATTGTTTACGCTGGCAGTTATACTCTTGATCTCGGTGTTGTCGCTGATTGTGCCCTTAATAGTCAGGCCTGGTATTTTTACTGCTAAATCTTGCGAAGGCGTTGCAATAGTAATAACTGGCGCAACGTTGTCGTAGTAGACAGTGCGTTTTTCCTGCACGGTTCTTCCGTATTTATCCATTGCATCGACCAGTATCGTGTTTATACCGGCGGCAAGCTTGACGGTTGCAGTCCATTGGCCGGCATCCGCACCGGACAGAGCGGGTATACCGCTTATGTTAACTCCGGTTGCATCAGGTGCAGAGACAGCTACTGAGACGTCCTGAAGATTTGTATATGAGCCGTCCACCGGAGAAGTTATGGCAACTGTCTGCATGGCCGGATCAAAGACTATTGTTCTTGCTACAGAAGAAGCGTTGCCAAGTGGGTCTACTGCAGTTATTGACACTTCATTAGGGCCGTAGTTCAGGGTTATTGCCGTATTAAACTGTCCGTTTACCAGTTCGACCGGGTTTCCGTTGACTGTCAGGGTCGCGGGATTCTGGTCACTCACGGTTCCCGATACGCTCAACACCTGATTAGCGGTTTTACTTCCTTCGCTTAACAGTGATTCAACTATTACAGGTGACTTGGTATCAAGTGAAATCGAGATATCCTGTCGGGCTGAAGTAGATCCGCTTTTTGAGGAAGTAATTGAAATAGCATTGGGACCTTCCACAAGGGACACAACATAAATCCATACATTTCCAATTACACTGGCCTGACCTGTTATGCTTGTTGCGGCGTTGGAGACAGATACGTCAGAACCCGGCTCGGTAGTTCCGGTCAATGTCAAGGCGGCCTGAGTTGTTAACGACGGGTATGTACCGACCGTCAACTGAAGTGTCGGGGGCAGGTATGTTACGGCTACCGTCTTGGTGGCAGTAGCTCCGTACTGGTTTTTGGCAGTTACAGAAACTGTGTTAAGACCGGGAACCAGTCCGGTCACTTCAATCATCCATGCAGATGATGACGGAAAACTGGCCGCAGAGGCTTGTGCAGCAGTATTGGCGAAAGCTGACAGAGTACAGCCGACTTCAACCGTTCCGGAAAGATTTACAGAAGGGACATCTACGGAAACAGCAGACTGGGCCAACGTCAAAGCAGGGGGAGTCGAGTTAAACGGATTTGAACCGCCGTCGATCCCGAAGCTGACGATATTGCTCATGCCGTTGGAAACGAGCAGCCTGCGGTTAACCTGGTCATAGACCAGGTCGCTTGGTGTCGACATCTGGCCGGTCCCGAAACCATAGCGGCCGATATAGCTCAGGAAGCTGGGCGGAGTTACAGACAAATCAATAACCTGTACGTTACCCTGATAGGAATCCAGCACATACATGCGATCAGCCACACCCGACACCGAGTCAAAAGCGACCCCGACCGGATAACTGAAGCTAAGGGGGCTTGATGCTGTGCCACTTGCACCGACACTACTTACAAATACGCCGCTTGTAGTGAAAAACTGAACATTGCCGTTGACTGTGTCAACTACTGCGACCTGCTGACCGGAGGCAGTTGTAACAACTGACACCGCTGTGGGTTGCTTGAAAACCCCGGTTGCTGGAGGCGCGCCGAACACGCCAAATGCACCGATCAGATCGCCGGCGGTGCCGAACATCTTAACGGAATAGGAACCGGAGTCAGTTACGAATATTTTGCCAGAGGCATCAACTGCTACACCAGCCGCCCTTTTGAACTGGCCTGCTCCCGAACCAAGCTTGGCCACCTCCACTCCGGCCTGATCAAGAACCACCACCTCGTCGGAATGCGCAGCCAGAATCTTGCCGCCGGGAATATTACTGGTCAGTGGATTAAGCATGGCCAGCGCGTTGACTGTTTTTGATGTAGAAATGATTTTTGAAACGACTCCGTACTGATCCAGCACAACAATGCCGCCAGAACGCGGATCAGCAACATATATATCCCCGTTCTGATCAATTGCCATTCTAAGCGGAGTCTGGAGACCTTTGTCTAGTGAATCAAGGACCGATACCGAAGGCATTGTCGCCGCAGCAGCACTGATTGCCAGCGAAATAACGGCAATGGCAACTATAATTACCAGGCTGATTTTATTGTTTCTATGGCAAGTTATCATTCTATGCCTCCGTTTTTGTGGAGTTTATTGTCAATTCACCCTGTACTGTCGCAGTCTTTTCCAGACCTTACGATATTAGTACAGCAAACTAAGTGCCAACACTCCACACGAAAAACACCTTTTTTTAACTACTTAAGATAACCGAACTTCTTCATCCGGTATCTGAAGGCGTCGATGCCCAGGCTAAGCTTTTTCGCGGCTTTTGACTGATTCCAGTCTGCCATCTCCAAAGCCTGTCGGATCAATTCCTTTTCAACTTCTTCAATGTCAATTCCTTCCGGCGGCAGCCGGAAAGAAGAAGCCGGCGCACCACCCTGAATGGAGGACTTGGCAACAATTTCCAAAGGCAGATGTTCAAGAAGCAGCGTATCGTCGTTTCCCAGGATGATTGCCCGTTCTATGACATTTTTTAACTCCCTGACATTACCCGGCCAGGAGTAGTCAACCATAATTCTTTCGGCCATACCGGCAATGCCCTGTACTTTTTTGTTAAAATCCTTGTTGTACAGATTTATAAAATGCGTTGCCAGAGGTATGATGTCCTCTTTTCGCTCACGAAGTGACGGTAGAAATATCGGTATGACCTGCAGCCTGTAATAGAGATCATTTCGGAAAGTTTTTTCCTCTATGGATTTCTGTAACTCTTTGTTTGTTGCGGAGATAATCCTGACATCAACCGTAAAGACCCGTCCACCGCCGATCCTTCTGAATGAACGATCTTCAAGGAAGCGAAGCAGCTTCGCCTGCATCCCCATTTCCATATCGCCTATCTCGTCCAGAAAGACAGTGCCTCCGTCCGCCAATTCAAACAGTCCTTTTTTAGTCGCCTTGGCATCTGTAAAGGCGCCTTTTTCATGACCGAACAGCTCACTCTCCAGCAGTGTTGCCGGTACCGCGGCACAGTTGATCGCTATGAATGGTTTTTCGGCACGACTGGAGCTGCAGTGAATCCATTTAGCGACCAGTTCCTTGCCAGTACCAGACTCTCCCTGAACGAGCACGGTTGACGCCTCGCTCTTGGAAACCTTTTCCAGGACTTCCATCAGATACTTCATTTGCCTGCTGTCACCGATAATGTTAGGGGGGACATTTTTTTTTGTTTCTGTACGCAGCCGAACAACTTCCTGTTTAAGCTCAGAAGTTTCAAGTGCTTTTTTTACAGCCATTGACAGTTCATCAAGATTGAACGGCTTACTGACATAATCAAAGGCGCCAAGGCGCATGGCATTGACAGCGGTTTCCAGACCACCATGAGCGGTAACCATGATTACGACTATGTCTTCATCATGCTCCTTGATCTTTTCAAGCACATCGATACCGCTGATGCCCGGCAGCTGAATATCCAGAAGAACCAGGTCAGGCTGTTCTTCCCGCACCAGCCTGAGCGCATCCTCACCCGTTGCCGCAGTCACCACTTCATAGCCCTGTTTTTTGAGGTTCTGTTCCAGAGACCATCGAATCAGATGCTCATCATCCACCACCAGCAGCTTGTTACGTTTCATTTTTTACCTCGCTATCATCGTTGTTGCCTACATGGCAGGCCGGTAATTCAATAGTAAAAGTCGTTCCAGTATTGTTGTCACTGGTGACACGGATATCACCATCGTGTAATTTCACCAGTTTGTTGCAGATTGGAAGTCCCAATCCGGTTCCCTGAGCTTTAGTTGTAAAAAAAGGCGTGAATATTTTTTCCAGTATCTGGGGCGGTATTCCGGGACCGGTGTCGGAAACATCAACACGCACAAACTCCAGTTCGTTACGGAGTGAACGATAAGATTTGACCGTCAGAGTACCGCCGCCAGGCATTGCCTGGCATGCATTAAGTAAAATATTCAGAAAAACCTGCTGCATCTGTTTATCATCCGCGTAGACAGGCGGCAACCCGGGCTCCAATTCCACCTTTTTCTCAATATTTATTCCGCCGCGGTGCTGGGAAGCAAACTTCAAGGTTGTCGTGAGGACTGCATTTATATCAATGCAGGACAGTTCCGGCAGAGATGGCTTTCCAAAAAAGAGCAGGTCGTTAACCGTCTTGTCCAGTCTCTTTACCTGCTGAATCACCTCACCAAGTATCTCTTCCCTTGGATCTCCGGCTTCCAGATCATCTTTGATAATTGTGATTGCTGCAGAAATGCCGGCCAGCGGATTTTTGATTTCATGGGCAATTCCTGCCGCCATTTCACCGATCGATGCAAGACGGTCAGCCCGCTCCAACTGTTGGAAGTGCAGTTTTTCCAGTTCGTGTTTGGCAACATCAAGCCTGTCCACCATGGAATTGAAACTTACTATCAGACGCCCGATTTCGTCTTTGCCCTTGTGAACGATACGAACAGCGAAATCGCCATTCTCGACCCTGGACATTGTATTTATCATGTTGTCGAGCGGTTTTTTGACAAATTTCAAAAGGATGAGGGAGATTGTAAGCGCAAGAAAGACTGTGATCGCAATCGATGAAAATATGAATATCCGGGAGGCATCCAACATCTGCATCTTGGTTCGGTTCAACGAATAATTGATATTAAGGACACCGATAACACGAGCTTTTGTACCATGACAGGCATGGCAGGCGGCCTCGTTATAGATCGGCTTGACCATGGCCAGAACCTCTCCATGTGGCGGCAGGTCGAAGATTCCGTAATGTTTTGGAGTCTGGTAAATGTTGTAATCTTTTACGTTGACAGTTCGCCCGACTTCATTCGGCACGGAAGATCGCAATATGACACCATGCGGGTGGAAAATCCGCACACCTACCAGCTGGTTATGCTGACCGACCATGGACAGAATTGAACCTACATCCTGAACATTTCCGATATGCATGGTGTTATAGATGCTGCTTTCCACCGTATGCAGTAGCAGCTCGGTGCTTTCCCGCGCTGATTCAATCAGCATATCCTGCTGATGACGCACATTGAATGTCGCATAAGCAAAAATGCCTGCAACCAGCAATGTGATGGTTGTTACAATAATGCGGGTTGTCAGACTGCGGAATATAAACATTCTCTCTCGCGACGGCTTGGATATTCCGACTATGAATTCTGACTTAGCAGCTGAAAATCAAGATTTTTTATCATGGTTTCCAAAAAAAGAGAGGATGACATCGTCAAGGTTGATAACCTTCTGTGCTCTGTCATGTTCGGGTTTATCTGCCGGCAGGGCAGCATCCTGCCCTGTTGTCTTCACCGGCATTTCAAACAGCCTGGAGATATCTCCGGATTTGGAGGAGTCGGGAGCAGATGATTTAGCAAACATGTCGGCTATCGGATCAGACTTCGGCTTTGGAGAGGGTATTTCGTAGTTTTCAATAAGCTGGGCTTTAAATGCGAATGCTTTTTCATCAAAATCTCCGGCTTTGAGGCGTCGCATCATCTCCTTATGCTGTTCCTTCATCAGCTCTTCAACCACAACATCCAGGCTGTCCATCTTGAGAATGTCTGAATAACTGGTTTTTTTGGAACTGATAATTACACCGCCACGATAGAGCAGGGTGATAATGTGAGGGTTGGCAACACCACTGTCCTCGGTCTGGACGTGAAAGACTTCACCCTTGTACATGAGATTATGATTAAACCCTAAAACCATAAACACCAACCAGTATCAGATATACGCTATTTAACGGTATCACATACTTTCTAATTATAGCAACACGTTATAACAACGTTGGGTTAAAAGGACGTACTTAACAATAACAATCTGGCGCCGATACATATTTTCGCGTGTGATACGGTTATTTACCGTAATCAGGACTTAAGTCCAAGCAGATGTTTGATCTTGGCAACCGCTTCCATGGCATCCCGGGCATACAGGTCGGCGCCGATACGATCGGCATATTCCTGAGTCACCACCGCACCACCGACCATTGTAAATGTGGTTATGCCGGCAGACTTAAGTTTTTTGATGACGTTATCCATCTCGGACATGGTGGTTGTCATCAGTGCCGAGAGTCCCACTGCATCCACGGCATGTTCTTTGGCCTTTGTAATAATTGTGGCAGCCGAAACATTCTTGCCGATATCAAAGACTTCAAAACCATGGTTTTCAAGCAGAGTACAGACGATATTCTTGCCTATGTCGTGAATATCCCCTTCTACTGTAGCCATCAGTATGCGGCCAAGGCTTTCGAACTTCTGACCCTTCATCTCTATCTTTAGACGCGCAAATCCGGCCTGCATCGTATCAGCCGACTGCATGACCTGCGGCAGAAAGTAAATATTTTTGTCAAAACGGCGACCGACCTCCTCCAGACCCGGCAGAAAGCCTTCATTACTGATCTGAAGCGGAGCCATGCCATCCTTTAGAGCCTCTTCAACCAGGGCTACAATGCCGTCACGATCTCCACTGATGACCGCCTGGGTCAGACGCTCACGAATCGTAAGCGGGGCATCGGATGCGGATGTCTGCACGGAAGATGAAGCCTGCTCACCCCGGTAAGCCTCGATATAGGCGGTTGCCTGGTGGTCGCGATTAAGCAGCACCATTGCAGAGCGCCAGGCATCCATCATAGGCTTGTCTTTTGGATTTATAATGGCCGCATCCAGGCCTGCCTCCATTGCCATGGCAAAAAAAGCAGAAGATATCAGCGGACGCTGCGGCAATCCGAAAGAGATGTTGCTGACCCCCAGAACGGTTGAAAGACCCAGTTTCTGCTTGACCATGCGGATGGCGCGGAGCGTTTCTGCGGCGCGCTTCTGCTCGGCGCTGACAGTCAGAGTCAGGCAGTCAATAATTATGTCAGAATCCGGAATGCCCAGGCGGCGGGCAGCATTGCGTATACGGCGGGCAATAGCCAGGCGCCCTTCGGCGGTGTCCGGAATGCCTTTTTTGTCCAGCGCCAGGCCAATGACTGCGGCGCCGTACTTTTTTGCCAGCGGCAGAACCCGTTTCAGACTTTTGGATTCGCCCGAAACCGAGTTTATCAGCACCTTGCCGTCAGCGGCCTTGAGACCTGCCTCAAGTGCGGCTGGGCTGGAGGAGTCAAGCACCAGCGGAACAGCGGTCGCTCCTGATGCACAAAACACAGCTCGCTCCATGGCGGAGATTTCGTCAATTCCCGGTGCGCCAACATTTACGTCCAACAGCGTTGCTCCAGCTTGGACCTGCTCGATAGCCTCACGACGAATGTAAGATACCTTTCCTTCCTGCAATTCCTGGGAATACATTTTCTTGCCGGTTGGATTTATCCGTTCGCCGATGATAGCCGTCAGGGCTCCGTTTCCTACCGATGTCCATCCTGAACGGCTGGAGAGCAGTGTTGCTCCGACAGTTGAAACAGGTGAATTCCAGCTCTGCCGGACACCAGCCAGAGCAGCTTTCATGGCGCGGATATGGTCCGGCGTTGTGCCGCAGCAGCCGCCGATAATCCGGACACCCAGATCTATCATGCGCTGGTGGTAAACAGTCATCTCCTCGGGCGTGCCCGGAAAGATCGTCTTATCGCCGACAAGTTGCGGCAGTCCGGCATTGGCCTGGGATATCAGGGGAAGATTGGTCACTTGGCGCATACGGCAAAGAATGTCATAAATACCGTCCACTCCAAGCCCGCAGTTGGATCCTACAATATCCGCGCCGGCAGCGGTCAGGGTTATGGCGGCGGATTCGGGAGGAGTTCCCAGAACGGAGCGGCCGTTGTCGTCAAAAGTAAGCATGGCAATGATAGGTATTACGGGAGACACCTCCCGTATGGCAATTACAGCAGCACGGCATTCCTTGATATCCAGAAAGGTTTCAAGACTGATCAGATCCGCACCGGCAGACACCAGTGCCTGGGCCTGTTCACGAAAAGCAGCCTTCATGTCATCGAACGAGACCTCTCCCAGAGGTTCAACAAACTGACCGGTCGGCCCGATCGATGCCCCGACATAGGCCCTGCCGGCAGCTTCCTTTCGGGCTATTTCAACGGCACTGGCGTTGATTTCATACAACCGGTCTTCCAGACCGTAATGCGACAGCTTGAAGCGCGTACCGCCAAAAGTGTTGGTGATGATAATATCAGCGCCGGCATTGATGTAATCACGGTGAACCGAAGCAACGACTTCCGGCATGGTCAGGTTGAGTTCTTCCGGTGACTGCCCCGGCTTTAGACCTCGTTCCTGAAGCATGGTGCCCATGGCGCCGTCCAGTATCAGCACATTTTCCTTTATGGCATCAAGAAATGGTTTCATGGTTTTCCTTTATTTAATTTTATTGGTTTTGAAGCGGTTGCTGAATCAGCCTGCGGAGTTTGTTCCAATGAGAAATCGGGAGTCAGGGGATCGGACAGGTCAAGGTGCTTTAAAAGCGGAGATTGCTCACCGTCCACTGTCAGCTTTACTTTAGTGATCTGCGGGAAGTTAACAGTTACCGTATTTACAATCGAGTAGACCGCCAGCATCTCTGCGGAACTGCCGGAAGGGAGTATATCAACAAAGGCACGATTAAGGTCGACACCGGCCAGATCACCGTCAATGCGGACCAAGTTTACAACGGTCCCTTCCGGCAATGATTCGTCAAACTCTCCTACCGGACCGTTCAGCAATTCTTCAAGCACATCACTGAGACATGCGGCAGCATCTTCGCACGGGTCCAGCTCACGGGCCTCGCGCGCCAGCCTGACTCCGTCCGCCACAAAAAACAATACAGCCGTCCTTTTACCGACTGACGGCTGTACCTGAGGCGTAACCGGCATCTGTCGGCTGTCACGATACTTCTGCCAGATCATGGTTCCAAAAACCACTGCAATGACCAGAAACGGTATCAGCAGACTTATGTTGATTCGTTTTCGCTGTTGCGGCGCCATTGCTCAACAATCCCCTTTATCTTCGTCCAGATTGACCTGATAGACATCTCCCAGGCGGCCGCCAAGAAAACGATTGCCGGCGCGAATGAAACCGGCCGGAATATCGCTGACATAAAAATGGTGATTCCCTTTTTCCGCCTCAGGCCTGAGCAGCTTCTTATCAGACAGAATGGCAGCAACGGTGCGGGCTGTTTCTTCAGCAGAATCCACCAGCGCCACCTCCGGCCCCATGACTTCTGCTATCAATGGTTTCAACAACGGATAATGGGTGCATCCCAGCACCAGAGTATCCACGGCGGCATCTTTTAATTCCTGCAGATAAGTCTGAGCAGTCAGCCGCGCCACCTGATTATCTACCCAACCTTCTTCGGCCAGAGAAACAAAAAGCGGACAGGCGCGGGTAAGAACCTCGGCATCCGGCTTAAGGCGTTTTATGGCCCGGGTATAAGCACTGCTGCGGATTGTTCCGGCAGTACCAATAACGCCGATACGCCCGGAGCGTGTGACCTCTGCCGCACGCCTGGCGCCCGGCTCTATGACACCGACCACCGGTATGGAAAGCATTCGTTTGAGACTCGGAAGCGCAACTGCCGAAGCCGTATTGCAGGCCACCACCAGCAGTTTTATGTCACGCTTCAGAAGAAAAGACGCAATCTCGCCGGCATAACGTGTCACCGTTTCGGGAGACTTTGTGCCATAGGGAACACGTGCTGTATCGCCGAAGTAAACTGTATCCTCCTGGGGAAGCACTCTTATGATCTCACGAAGAACTGTGAGCCCCCCTACCCCGGAATCAAATATGCCTATCGACCGCCATGTCACAATCACACAACCTCTACAGTAATTTTGCGTTTCAAATCGTGAATTATATACTTTTATTTGTTAATCAGGCAAGCCATTAACTTGATTATGACAGCAATATGCCATACCGGTTCATACCGCTTGACGTAACGATTAAAATTGCATATTTTTCAGACCAATAAACTGCTATACATGAAATCATTTTATTGACTACAGAATCCATCAACACAATACTTCCTTAGATTGGACTCAATCTGGTTTTCCGGATCAATCGCAGCAATCATTGCAAAGCAATACCGCTTATCGCTCAACATCAACAACAGGGGGGAAACACAAATGTATTCCATGGACAATGTTGGCAGAAACACCATCGCTATGGTTCTAGCCGGAGGGAAAGGCGAAAGACTGAGTCCCCTCACCATTCGGCGGGCCAAGCCCAGCGTCGCATTTGGCGGCAAGTACAAAATCATCGATTTCGTTCTGAGCAACATGTTCAACTCAGGCATCAAAAAGGTCTACATTCTGACCCAGTACCGGGCCTATTCCCTGAACAAGCACATCCGGGAATCCTGGGGCAAATGGACCGGCCTGGGCGAGTTCTACGTTGCCATTTCCCCGGAAACCAGCAGTGAAAGCGAGGAATGGTTCAAAGGAACTGCCGATGCCATTCTCCAGTACCTGCGTTTCGTTGAGTCGTCCGATGCGGATTACGTAGCAATTTTCGGCGGTGACCATATCTACAAGATGGACATTACCCAGATGATCAATTCCCATCGCATGAACAGGGCCGACATCACCATTGCCGCGCTGGAGGTGCCTGCAGAGGAAGCAAAACGCTTCGGAGTGTTTTCTGTAGATGATGATGCCAGAGTGACAGCATTTACAGAGAAACCTGATGTGCCTGAACCCATTCCGGGACGTGAGACCTGCTTTGCCTCCATGGGCAATTACATTTTTTCGACCAAGAAGCTGATTGAAGTGCTTCTGGAAGGCAAAAAACAGTATGAAGACCTGGATTTCGGCAAGCATGTTATCCCGATGATGCTGGCAAGCGGTGATCGTGTATTTGCCTACAACTTCAACGACAACCTGATTCCGGGAATGAAAGCCGAGGAACGCGGCTACTGGAAGGATGTGGGAACAATTGATTCGTATTACGAAGCCAACATGGATCTGATCAATGTTTCCCCTCAATTAAACCTCTACAACTACAAATGGCCGATACTCACCAACCAGGGCAATCTGCCTCCGGCAAAGACGGTTTTTGATGATGATGACCGCCGCGGCATGAATATCGACTCCTATGTCTGCGCGGGCTGCATAACCAGCGGCAGCACGGTAAAACGGTCAATAATCGGACCAATCTGCAAGATAAACAGTTACAGCCTGGTGGAAGACTCAATTTTCTTCGAGGGAGTTACAGTAGGGCGGCACGTCAAAATCAAGCGTGCGATCATAGACAAAGGGGTCGTCATTACTGACGGCTCGGTCATCGGCTACAATCATGACGATGACCGGCGCAATGGCTATACTGTAACTGAGTCGGGAATTGTTGTTGTACCGAGGAAGGACAAGTAAAATCACCAAAAACTGATTTAATCCATATACGTTAACTTCATCACGCCTTTTGGCGCAAATAAAAGCCCCCTCGACAATAGCGAGGGGGCTTTTATTTTCAGAAGGAACATATGTCCGGTTTTATTTGCAGTGCCCCGGACCGGTAACACCATTGTTGTACTGATCCAACAATGCTGCTGTATCAACAAAATCGTTACGAACACTACCTGACATCTCTGTCATCTTAATTGGGTAGCCATCATACTGATCAAGCAATTCAGCTGCATGAGCAATGTGTGCATCAACTACGGATGTATTGGCACCGGCTGCTTTGTTGAGAATTGCCGCAATGTACTGGTGCGCCAGGATGTAATAAGCATTCCCGCCTGAAGGTGTAGTCATCAGCACATCGTACCAGCTTTGTCCGGTTTTAAAGAACAACTGGTTTTCTCCACCGGCTTGTGTCCAGGTTTTATCCTGTTTTTTCACACCATCATAGATGGTGTGGGTTTTCCAGTAGCCATATGTTTTAGTACATCCGCCGCCGACAGTACCGGTACAGACCAACCAGGCCGGATCCGAGTCTGTGACGGTTTTACCGCTGTAGGTTCCCGAAGCAGTGGCTGTGTTGAGGACAGCCCCGGCTGCTGTACAGGCTTTTGGGTCATACAGCGTGCTGATCTGTGCTGAAGTGTATGTTTTTGAAGCTCCGCCGGAAAGTGTACCGACGATGTAGCCTGAAATACCCAACTCGGGATCATTCATGGTTACATCACTCAGCTTTGCCGTACCGCAGTTTTTGACGGTTATGCGGTAATTGGCTGCACCCGGCGCAACAACCGACGGTGCTGCAGCAGACGTGTCAGCTGGTTTCCATGTTTTACCGCCGTCAACACTGATTTCCTTTGTTACATCGATGCAGGTGGTGGTGATGTTGCACTTCAGCCATGCAGAGTCACTGTCCGTATAGGTGCTTCCATTATATACAGCTGTAGCTGATGCAACATTTTCAAACACTCCCGAGGTTGCACACTGACTGGCGGCAGTCAGCTTAGGGATCTGGGAAGAGGTGAGTGTTGCCGAAGCGCCCGCATCCAGTGAAGCAACAATGTAATTGCTGATGCCCAGGGCCGAATCGTCAATGTCGATATTAGTGAGCTTGACAAGGCCACAGTTGTTAACAATAAATTTGTACATGACCGTGCCGGAAGATGACCTTACCGCAGCGGTTGCTTCAGTGTCTGCCATAAGCCATGTTTTACCGCTGTCGACACTAATCATTTTTGAAATATCAACACAGGCCACATCTTCCTGACTGCCGCAGTGGCCGGGGCCGGTAATACCATTATTGTAGCTGTCCAGAGTCGCATGCCAGGCATTTACCTTGCTCTGGTTTGTGCTGCCAATGGTGGTCCAGTTGCTATAGTTGTACGAGGCAAGGAAACTGTCAACTGCCGCAATTGTACTTGCCACTGCGGATGAGTCAGCCCCGGCTTTAATGCTCAGCTTGGCTGCCAGCAACTGGGCGTACAGCTTGGTAATTCCGTTGGTAGCGGTTCCATACTTGTTTTGACTGAGCAGATCATAGGCCATCAGGGCGGTGGTAACCTTGATGGTTTTTGATCCTCCTGCAGTGCCGAGATAAACCGGCAGAAGCGGAGTCACCACGTCAGCCTGCGGCCCGAAACCGGCATGGTTTTTCCAATAGCCGATGGTGTAGGTGCAGCCAACAACCTTCTTGTAAATACCAGCATCCCAGGAGAGGTCGTTTTCACCAGCTGCAAGTGTGGTACATACGGTGGCTCCGGTTGTGGTATTGGCATCACTGTCTACCGTGTCGATCATACCCTGATCCATCGGAGAGAAGGCGTACCCCGATGGCAGGACAAACTGGAGGCTGTAACTGCCGGGGACCAGGTTACCAAACAGGTAGTTTCCGGTTGCATCGGTGGTGGTGGATGCCAGCGGGGTAGTACCGCCACATGTAAACAGTTTTACCGTAACACCTGAGTAACCGAATTCATTGTATTCCTGAATTCCGTTCTTGTTCAGGTCTTTCCAGACATAGTCACCTATGCTTGCTTTTCCACAGTATGCATCTCCATCGAACATGGCATCCACAACCTTGAAGGTTATGTAGCTGTTGCCGTTAATCTGACCTTTGGCCAGGTCACACTCGGCAGAGAAAGTGGCTTTCAGGGTTTCACTGGAATGGTTTATGCCCTGAACTGTCACCACAACACTCTTGGCTGCCAGAGGCACGCTGAACGTGAAGGACGCGCCAACCGGGATGCCTTTATTACTTGTGTCGCTGTCGCTCCAGCTGTCGAAGAGCACCTGACCGCTGATACCGTCAGCTCGCACCCTGATTCGCTCATTGGGGTCGCCAGTTGCAGTTCGCCAGTTGAGCATGAGAGTCATCTCTTTGACCCCATCCTTGCAGGGGATACATACTGGAGTGCAGGTTTTGTCACCATCGAACTCGGCAGCTTCCACCTTGAAGGTGATGTAGGAATTGCCGTTGACCTGACCCGTTGTCAGGTCGCATTCAGCCGAGAAGGTTGCTTTCACGGTTTCGCTGTAGTGGTTTTTGCCCTGCACTGTTACCACAACGCTTTTGGCTGCCAGAGGCACGTCAAACGTGAAGGTATCGCCGACTGCAATGCCACTTCTTTCAAAGAGCAACTGACCGTTGAGACCATCTGCACGTACCCTGATCATCTCATTGGGGTCACCCGATAAGGTTCTGTAGTTCAGCTTGAGAGTCATCTGCTTGACCCCGTCCTTGCAGGGGATGCAGACGAAAGGCTTGTAGAAGCCGGCATCAACGGTGTCGTTGTATTCGCCGGAGACAAGGGTGTAGTTGTCGGTCATGCCGCCGACTGAATCGCTGTCCTTGGTATCATCGTTACCCTGGTTGGCAGGGCTTGCGCTGTATCCGGCAGGGGTGGTGAATTTTACGTAGTAGCAGCCAGGCATCAGGTTGTCGAATTTGTAGAAACCGTTGATATCCGTTGTGGCTGTTCCGACTGGTGTGTTATCGCATTTGAACAGGTTTACAGTCACGCCGGCGATGCCAGGCTCACCCGCATCCTGGATGCCATTGTTGTTCTTGTCTTCCCAGACAAAGTTGCCGATAGCAGCCTTTTTGTACAGACCGGCGTCGATAGTATTGTTGGTTTCGCCGGAGGCAACGGTCACGCATTCACTCATGCCGGTTGTCTGGTTGGCGTTGCTGTCAAGTGCGGTATTGCCGCCCTGATACGGCATACTGAATGTATAGCCGGAAGGGAGGATGAACTTGACTTTGTAGCTGCCAGGAACCAGGTTATCGAATTTGTAGAGTCCGTTGACGTCCGTTGTGGTGAATCGGTTAAGGTAGTTGCCGTTACAGTCGTACAGTTCGACCCGGACATTGGCCACCGGCATTTCGCCGGCATCCTGGATGCCGTTGTTGTTCTTGTCTTCCCAGACAAAGTCGCCGATGGTGGCGT
>CAYQTC010000007.1:0-155477 GCA_964420435.1 uncultured Geobacter sp. | reverse complement strand
CCCGCGACTTCCAGCGTGACAGGCTGGCACTCTAACCAACTGAGCTACAACCCCTTAATAAGTTGATTGCTACTTCTTCTTCTTTGCTGCAACAACATTTACTGCTTCTTTCAGTGTCTTGCCCGGCTTAAACTTAGGAACTGTAGCAGCAGGAATATCAATCTTTTTGCCGGTCTGTGGGTTCTGGCCTTTACGAGCTGCTCGCTTGGAGGTGGAGAATGTGCCAAAGCCGACCAGGCTTATTTTGTCGCCACTTTTCAGAGCAGATGTAACGCTGGCGATAAATGCGGCGACAGCTTTTTCTGCTTCCACTTTTTTCAGGCCGGCCTGTTCCGCTACTGAACTGATCAATTCTGCTTTTGTCACGTTACACCTCCAAATGATTTTTAATTGTGATAACAAAGCGACACAGTGTTTATCAGATATGAGTTGATACTGTCAAGAACAAATTCGTGCAAAGCTACAGTTTCAGGGCCATGGAGCGTTTTTTTATATTACAAGTGAGTAAATACCGGCCTTTAAGGTATTTCGACTCTGTAACCTGCTTAAAATCTATGAGAAATTATCAGGCAGCGTCTTTCAATTCTTGATCATAAACAACGATCGGCTTTTCTTTATGGTAAATAACATCTTCATTTATTACAACTTCCTGGACATTTGGTTGAGATGGTACATCATACATTATATCTAACATGGAGTTTTCAAGTATTGCTCTCAAACCTCGTGCACCTGTATTTCTTTTAAGGGCTTCTTTGGCTATCGCTATCAAAGAACCATCTGTGAAACGCAAGCGGACATTTTCAAGGTCAAAAAGTTTCTGATATTGTTTTACAAGTGAGTTTTTAGGCTCTTTCAGTATTTGCACCATTGCTTCTTCATCAAGTTCTGTCAGGGTTGCGAGCATTGGTAGGCGGCCAATAAACTCAGGAATATAGCCATATTTGAGAAGATCTTCTGGAGTCAGATTGTTAAGCAGTTCACCAAGTTTCTTTTCTTCCCGTTTCTTGACGTCCGCACCGAAGCCGAGTGTCTTTTTGCCAATTCTTTGCTGGATGACTGTTTCAAGTCCAGCAAATGCTCCGCCGCAAATAAAGAGAATATTAGTTGTATCTACCTTCATAAATTCCTGTTGCGGATGCTTGCGTCCACCTTTCGGTGGGATGCTAGCGACTGTGCCTTCAATAATCTTTAGCAGAGCCTGCTGAACACCTTCGCCTGATACATCGCGTGTTATCGAAGGTGAATCGGTCTTGCGGGCGATTTTGTCGATCTCGTCTATGTATACGATACCTTTCTGTGCACGTTCCACATCATAATCTGCAGCCTGCAGCAGGCTAAGGATGATGTTTTCAACATCTTCACCCACGTAACCGGCTTCGGTAAGGTTTGTAGCGTCAGCCATGGCAAAGGGCACTTTGAGAATACGTGCCAATGTCTGAGCAAGTAAGGTCTTGCCCGACCCGGTCGGTCCAAGCAGCAGAATATTGCTTTTCTGCATTTCTACATCACCCGGCTTACTGCCAGAATCAATACGCTTA
The DNA here is from genome assembly GCA_964420435.1 of uncultured Geobacter sp. GTDB lineage: Bacteria > Desulfobacterota > Desulfuromonadia > Geobacterales > Pseudopelobacteraceae > JACRCG01. The sequence goes on along the minus strand of CAYQTC010000007.1, from coordinate 153,939 downwards.
TAGTGGTTGTAAACTGCCACAGAAAGAACCTTTTTGGCTTTTTCCTGACCGATTACATATTCATCAAGTATCTCTTTTATTTCACGCGGCTTAGGAAGCTTCTTCAAATCCGGGCCAAGCGTTTCTTCCATCTTCATTTCTTCTGCAATTATGTCATTGCAAAGTTCGATGCATTCGTCGCATATGTAGACTGCGGGACCGGCAATGAGTTTCTTTACGTCTTCCTGGCTTTTACCGCAAAAAGAGCAAGTCAGATGTTCCTGAGGCGTGTCTCTTCGGCTCATTGAGTACCCCCTGTTGCCGGCTTCCTTGAGAAAACAGCGTCAATAAGTCCATATTCCTTGGCATCCTCTGCCGACATGAAGAAGTCTCTGTCCGTATCGGATTCGACTTTTTCTTTATTCTGTCCGGAAAGATCTGCCAGGATACCATTGAGCTCGTCCTTCATGCGCAGAATCTCTTTTGCGTGTATGCTTATATCAGTCGCCTGTCCCTGGAATCCGCCAAGAGGTTGGTGGATCATGATTCTGGAATGTTCAAGGCTGTAACGTTTTCCCTTTTCTCCGGCAGTCAATAAAATTGCACCCATTGAAGCGGCCTGTCCCACACAAATGGTTGATACAGGAGCCTTGATGTATCGCATCGTATCGTAAATAGCCATGCCGGCTGTAACTACACCGCCTGGAGAATTGATGTAAAGGTGGATATCCTTATCCGGATCTTCTGCTTCAAGAAATAAAAGCTGAGCAATTACGAGGTTGGCTACATTGTCATCAATACCGCCTCCAAGGAAAATTATTCTTTCCTTCAGCAGGCGTGAATATATGTCGTATGCGCGCTCGCCACGTCCGCTTTGCTCCACAACCATCGGGATGTACATGTATTCTGTTCTCCTTAGGCCGCTTTCAGTTCAGCGCCATCAACTTCGGTGATTACAGCATTATTGATCAATATTGAGATAGCTTTGTCTTCCTTTATCTCGGATATGATGGCGTTCTTTGCATTTTTATTTGCGCCGTAATAATCCTTGATGCGATTGAGCATGTCAGTATTGCCGGCTGCAATTTTTTCGTAGTGATTATTAAGATCATCATCGGATATCGTAATATTCTCTTTTTCAACAAGAGCCATAAGGAGTAATCCACCCCTGACCTTGTCGGCTGCATCGTCATGGAAGCGAACCCGAAATCCAGCTTCGTCAAGGCCCATCATGTCCAGTGACATTTGTTGGCTTTTGAGTCTGTTCTTTAGGTTTTCAAGCATGTAATCTAGTTGGCGCTTTACCATTGACTCTGGAACATCAAGAGGATTCTTTATTATAAGCGCTTGTATTACCCGATCTTTAAGTTCGTTTTCAATTCGTTCAGTTTCATGCTTTTCGTGATATTCAACCATCTTTGACTTCAGGTCAGCGATAGTATCGTAGTCACCGAATTGCTGTGCGAATTCATCATCCAGCTCAGGCAATTCCTTACGTTTTATTTCCTTGACCTTAACTTTAAAAAGTCCTTCTTTGCCAGTTGCTTCAGAATTGCGATATCCCTCCGGCAGAATCAGGCTGAATTCTTTAGTATCACCAGACTTAAGGCCTATCAGTTGCTCTTCAAAACCCGGTATCAATCGATTTTGACCGACCTCTACTACGGCGTCTTCTGCAACGGAGTTTTCTTCAGGGAACCCCTCGACTGAAAATGAGTAATCTATTGTAACAGAATTACCCAATTCGATGGAGTCATTTTCATCTGCCGGGATCAGTTGGGCCATGTTCTCACGCATGCGGGCAAGCTCCCCGTCGATGCTTTCAGGATTGGCAGTGTACTTCTCTTTCTTGACTTCAAGACCGGTGTAGTCATTTAATAGTATCTGGGGCATTACTTCAACAAGGGCACTGTATTTGAACGTTGTACCATGCTCAAGGATGTCGCTCTCAATCGTAGGTGAGTCAAGCGGTTCGATCTTGTGATCATCAAGTGCTTTGTACAGGGTCTGCTCGTACAGTCGACGCATGACATCGTCACGCATTGCATCGCTGTAGGTGCGTTTGATAAGGTTCATCGGTGCCTTGCCTGGGCGGAAACCCTGGATTTTAGCTTTTTTCTGAATAGCAGAGTATGCACGCTCTATTTCTTCGTTTACCCGTTCAGCCGGGATTTCAATGTTAATTTTTTTTTGAACAGGGCTGAGCTCTTCAACGTTTACCTGCATGGTGACTGTCCTCTTTTGGTATGAAATATAATGTTTGTTATTTGAAGAACAATGGAACAAACATTTTGAAATGGTGTGGTGCGAGAGAGGAGACTTGAACTCCTATACCTTACGGTGCCAGATCCTAAGTCTGGTGCGTCTGCCAATTCCGCCACTCTCGCTGAGATAAGATTGTTGATGTTGCGTTAGCATAGAAAGCTAGTCAGTGCTGTGTAAAGAAACTTTATAGCACGTCTTTTTAAGGAATGTCAACCTGTCGTGTTGTTTGAAGAATATTATTGTATAAAAATACAGGATGTAAAGATAAAAAACACGTGGCTACGGTGAGTTAAAACATGTCGTCGGGTGCCATCTATTCTGTTTTAAAATGTGTTTGTGGAAATTGCCAGTTTAAATCAGATGTTGTTGTGAACACTGATCCAGAAACTGAATCAAATACATTTCTTTTCCTCCTGGATCGGTTTTATGCTAATCTTCGCAAACATTTAAATACTTTTTTACTGATGGGGACTCTGATGGAAACAAGCCTGTTGTCAAATATTTCAGGTGAATGGCTTGAAGCACTGTATGAGGATTGGAAACGTAATTCAGATTCAATTCCTGAAGAGTGGCGTGCTTTTTTCAAAGGAGTTGAATTTGCTTCTAAAGGGTCTGCCGAAGTGGTTGCTGAAAGTGCAGATCATGCCTTGAAACAGTCCGGAGTGCAGTCATTAATTTATAGTTATCGAAATATAGGTCATTTGCTGGCCTGTACGGACCCTCTCTCTCCTTGTCTGTTGAGACATCCACTTCTTGAGTTATCCTGTTTCGGGCTTGATGAAAAAGATCTTGATACCCTGTTTGCCTGTCGCAGATACTTAAAGTCAGTGGCCACATTGCGCGAAATTCTTGATGTAATGAATGCAACATATTGTCGTGAAATTGGTGTTGAATTCATGCACATTCAGGATCCTACCGAGCGACAGTGGCTGATCGATAATATGGAGCCTTGCTGCAATAGACCGGAGTTGACTGAATCTGATAAACTTCATATTCTTGAGAAGCTGACACAGACAGCTTTGTTTGAGTCGTTTTTGCATCGCAGATTTATCGGCCAGAAACGTTTTTCTCTGGAAGGTGGCGAAGTCCTGGTGCCGGTGCTGGACCGGATCGTAAGGAGCTGTCCCGGGGTTGGTATAAGTGATCTGGTAATGGGAATGTCGCATCGCGGTCGCTTGAACGTGTTGGCTCATATATTTAATAAACCCTACAAATCAATATTTGCTGAATTTCAGGATACACTCGCTTTCGGTTTTGTTGGAGATGGTGATGTTAAATACCACAAAGGACATTCCACCGAAATTGAAGTAGATGGACATTGTCTTCACTTGACTCTTTCCGCGAATCCCAGCCATCTTGAAGCAGTTAATGCTGTGGTTGAAGGTAAATGTCGTGCGCGTCAGAATAGCTATGGAACGAATGGAGTGTCTAAAGTGCTGCCGGTACTTGTACATGGCGACGCCGCATTTGCAGGACAGGGCAGTGTTATGGAAGTTCTTAATATGTCCCAGTTAGAAGGATATGGGACCGGTGGAACAATCCATATCGTTTTGAACAACCAGATAGGTTTTACAACGATTCCCAGAGATTCACGGTCAACCCGCTATGCGACTGATATCGCGAAAATGCTGGCTTGTCCGATATTTCATGTTCAGGGGGAAGCTCCTGAGGCAGCGTTGCATGTTGTCGACTTGGCAATAAAATACCGTAAGTTGTATCAAAGGGACGTGGTTGTCGAGCTGATTTGTTATCGCCGTCATGGTCACAACGAGGGTGATGAACCGGCCTTTACCCAACCAATCATGTATAAGCAAATATCGGTCAGACCTCCTATTAACCAAATTTACTCGGAGCAATTGCTTCAGGAAGGAATAGTTTCCCAAGAGAAACTCGTAGTAGTTGAACAGAAAGTTTCACAGACAATGGAATGTACCTTCGGCATGCAACCAGAAGAATACAAAGTCGGATTCTCGGATAAGTGGCAGAATATCAGCAGTGCCTACAGTGCTGTGCCTGTAGCAACCGGAGTCACAGCTGAAACACTCTTGACGCTTGCCAGGAAGCTGGCAGAATTACCGCCCGGATTTATGCCGCACCCCAAAATACTTAATGTAATACAAAAACGTTTTGAATCAGTGTTGAAAGGGCAGGGCATAGATTGGGGTAATGCCGAAGCCCTTGCCTGTGCTACATTGCTGGACCAAGGGGTTTCTGTTCGCATATCGGGACAGGATTCCCGCCGTGGAACTTTTAATCACCGCCATTGTGTTCTGATTGATAATAATGATGAATGCTCATATTCACCTTTGAAATCAGTTGCAGGTAACACTGCCGATTTTCAGGCTTGGAACAGCCTGTTGTCAGAGTTTGGTGTTCTTGGGTTTGAATATGGATATTCTCTGGAAACACCTCAAGCCCTGACAATATGGGAAGCTCAGTTTGGTGATTTCGCCAATGGAGCCCAGGTTATCATAGATCAGTTTATTGCGGCTGGCGAAACCAAGTGGAACCGGGCAAGCGGTCTTGTATTACTGCTTCCACACGGATATGAAGGGCAGGGCGGCGAGCATTCCAGCGCCCGCATTGAGCGTTTCTTGCAACTCTGTGCCCGTGAGAATATGGTTGTGGTATACCCGTCTACGCCGTCCCAGCTATTTCACCTTTTACGACGTCAAATGCTGCGATCTTTCAGAAAACCGCTGGTAGTGTTTACTCCAAAAAGCCTGCTGCGACATCCGCGCTGTGTTTCATCGCTTGATGATCTAGTCAATGGCGTATTTCATAATATTATAGAGGATGGTATTGATCTGTATTCGGCTGAACGATTATTGTTCTGCAGCGGCAAGTTGTATTATGAACTGGTTGAAGAACGGGAACGTTTGGAAAAGACTGACGTTGCTATTGTCAGGATTGAACAGCTCTATCCGCTTGACAGTGAAGCAATAACCGTACTTGTTAAACGGTGCTCAACTAATTGCCGTTTTTATTGGGTCCAGGAAGAGCCTGAAAATATGGGACCATGGCAGTATATGCGGCATCAGTTTGAAATAATGTCAATTGCAATCAGTTATATTGGCAGGCTGGAAGATTCATGTCCCGCTGTAGGATCTCACCATCTTCACCTACAACAACAGGCAGAAATTCTGAATAGGGCTTTTGGTGTTTAGGTGCGGCAGTTTGTGGTGTTTAAGTTAAAAGTCATTGGTATTGACAAGTAAGGTTAAGCCGTGTACATATCAGCGAATTTGGATTAAAAGGTTATTCATGCTCAATCTGCTTTTTATATCGAACAGTCCTAAGGTCCAGTACATAAAAAGTGTGCTGCATCCCGTGTTGAAAGTTATTATTGATGTAGTACCGGACTTCGATCATGGCTTGAAGGATGTGTTTGAAAAGCGTCCATCTACCGTCTGTATTCAGGAGCAGATTGCAGGAGTGACCGGAGAAAGTGTTGCCCGTCATATTCAAATGCTTCTTGGAACCGGTTCTCCGAAATTTATTCTAATGCATGAGGGAAGCAGCAAGGCCAAGTCAATCAAGGGGCTTTTCGAGCATGTTATTGATCTGAATCAATCTGATGAAAATCTGTCAAAAAGTTTTCAGGATACACTGGAATCCCTGCTCGGTGAACAATGGGTCAAGATATATAATCCCCCTGTAAAGGTTGCGAAATCTCTCCGGCCATTTGATTCTGCTCCAGAAAGTTCACAGATGGATGCTGACAAGTTGGTTGAAGATTTCTTGTCTGACCTTGATGCAAATAATTCTTCAACAGTAGTGATAAGTGCTGATACAGACCCTTTGGATCAGGAACTGACCGTATTAAGCAGTACGGACGAAATTGCTGAAATGCTTTTGGCGCAGTCGGCACAAGCAAAAAATAGTGATATTGTTTTCGACAAATCAGTAGTTATGTTTGACGAAACTCCAGTAGCCAGTATCGTGGAGCAAAAACCAAATCACGCGGTAAATGATACAGTGCCGTTAGTTACACCGGTAGTGAGTAGTAAGGTCTCTTCAACATCTTCTTTGAAAAAGTCATCATCAGGCAGTCAGTTGGACACAGCTGAACCTAAGGATACAACTGGAACCGTTTTCGAGGACAGGCACCCTGATAAAGTCCGTGTTGAAACTTCTAAGTCTTCAGCCGTTGCTGCCGGTGTTGCCCCTTCATATTCTACTGTTGCAGCTGATTTTAAAATAAGAAACAAAAAGGACTCTACTGAAGAACTGATTCCGGAAGAGCTTTTAATAGCTTTTGAAGAAAACTACCGTACAGAATCAGCACATTCGAAGCGAAATGTTCTGGTTTTATCAGCAATATTAATTGCAGCAGTAGCCGGCGGAACGTATTTTCTGATACAAAAACCTCTTTTCATGGATTCCATGAAGCAGCGAATGTTGCCTGCCCAGATTTTGGACGCCGCTAAACCGCCTTCTGCGGTTTCTCAAGATGAAAAGCTAGGACAGGAAAGGCAAGAACCAAATCCGATTGCTAAAACCTCATTGCCGAAATTTATACCGATGCAGGGCCACGACAAGGCATACTCCGCAAAAAAACCCGGTTGGGAGCGCTATGTTGCTAGTAATGCCGAATTCAGGGTGTTTTATGACGGAGCTGCCATTAAAGCAGTACAGGTTCTTTCCGTTAACGGTAAAGTCCTGACGGAGCCGTTCTTGAAATCTGTTCTCTCGGAATTGGCTGGAAGCGCTGATTACAAACTGGAATCCAGCAAGATAAGGTCAGGGCTGACTGAGATGAGGGGAATTGTAGGTCAGAAGGCTGATATAGTTGTCTATAAACGCAACGAATCAATACGTGCATTTGTCGTGTCACTTAATTAATAACTTTGTAATTAGACTTCTCATCTGGTGCGTATAAACGCTAACTTTGTGTGATGCTCGAAACCAAGCCACATGTGGAGATGTGATGCCATTTTTATCTGAATACAGCTTAGTCCCGGTTAGCGACATTAGATCGTTATCAAAGATAATTTCTGAAAAAACTCAGAAAACTGTTTTTAACGTACTAAATATTGTTCCAGTTTCATGTCTGGTTGCCCTATGCTTTGTTTCCAGCGTAGACGCAGCTATGGATCCTCGCTTTGAGATTGATCCGCATTCCCTTGCTGTATCTTCATCCCCAGTAAAAACATCAGGAAAAACTGTCAAAAGAACATCTCATGTAAACACGGTAATGGCCTCTGCCGCTGTTAAAGGTACTGCATATACCGTCAAGCCCGGAGACCACCTCTTTAAAATATTGATGCGAGATTATGGGCTCAGTAATAATGAGGCGGAATCATTTATTGAAGAGATCAAGCGAGAAAACAACATATACGATATAAAGCGCCTGAAAATTGGTCAAAAAATCATTATTCCACCCGTTCGTAGACGCGCTGATGGTTCTCTTAAGCTTATTCAGCCATTAAATTCGACAGCATACAAATCTGCTGATGATTTATCCGTACGTCAATCATTCGTACTTGAATCACCGACTGCCCAGCTTGATTCACATGAGGCATTGGGTAGGGTTCGTGAGGCCTGGGACAGGATTGTACCTCAAAGGGCTGATCAGAAACCGCTTTCATTGCAGACATCTAACTTTTCTCTGACACTTGATCCCCAGCGATATCCAATGATTGCGGCCATGGATGGTGCACGAATCCTGCTGGATCAAAATTCCAGTATTCCGCCACTAGTTAAATCCTTAATTGAAGAAAAGGATTCCAAGATACGGATAATTAACTATTCTGATGCCGGTACGAAGCAGTTTATGTCGGCAATGCTTGAGTCTGGGGGGTTTTATTCGGTTGAAGAAAATTTCAGTATGGATTTTGGAAACGACCCCAAGCTGACAGTCCATTCTGATTTCAAAATTGAAAAGACTCCGGAAAGTCTTATTAAACACGATGTCGTTCTGATGAACAGCGGGCGGTTGGCGGTGCCTCCTGTTCTGATTGATTTTCTAAAGAAGGAAGGCTTCGCATTGTATGAACCTTTTGCTTCTCTAAAAAACAATTCAAACCTGGAATCGCGCCCGATTCAAGTAATAACTGCCAAAAGCCAACCTGAAATGGTAGATGCAATTCTTTCTGCAATTTCGGTATCATCCGACCGTGATCGCAGTCTTGATGTCTTTGCGGCCGATAATAACGGAATATCTCTGGCTGTCAAAGCTGAAAGATACTTTGAACGAGCTGGTCACCGCTATGTTGTAACCCGCTTTGACGGAGACCCGATCAACTATACATTGTTCAGGATATTGGAGACAAAAGGATATCGGGTAGTAATTCTCGAGCCAAAGGATGATTTCCGGAAAGTCTCTGAAAAATTAGTTTCCCGAATGAAGATGCAGGGCACTTATGCTCAACATAACCTGCTTCAGGGAATGTCTTTGGGGTATTCGCTACAGATGTCAGGTATCAAGCTTGACGACAATACTCTCCCTGGAGGCGGGGTTTTTTTGACAGATTTGACAATGGATCGAATAATCCGTGAACTGCTGACCGAGAATGGATATCGCATCAACAACCGTTGAAACGATTTCACTTTACTGTTTTTTCTGTTATAACGCTCGTGCCTTGCAAAAGGACGAGCGTTTTCTTTTTACATTGGGAGTCTGCTGCAAATGAATATTAAAAAAGTCGGCGAACTGCTGGTTGAACAGCAGCTTATAACTGAAGAACAGCTGAAAGAGGCTCTTGAGCTGCAGAAGCTTTTTCCGGAACAACCGGTCGGACAGTTGTTATGCAAGCTGGGCTTTATCAAAGAGAGTGATCTGAGCTTTGTTCTGGATCAGAAGAATAAACGCCTCAAATTGACAGACATACTCCTCGCAGACGGCATACTCGATCAGCAGAAGATTGCTCAGGCCCGTGATCTTGCCAAGCAGAATAACATGTCCATTGAAAAAGCTTTGTTGAAGCTACACCATGTAGACGAGGAAGTCCTCGCCAAGGCCGTTTCCACTCAGTATGACATGCCTTACATACTTATCAATGCCGCCGATCTGGATTTGTCTCTTTCACGCTATATCAGTGCCGTATACGCACAAAAACAGTGCATAGTTCCTATATCAAAAATTGGAAATACCATTACACTGGCGATGGCTAAGCCGCTTAAACCTCATGACATTCGTGAGCTTGAAGACAGCATCCGGCTTAAAATCATATCTGCAATTGCAACTGAGGCCGGCATATCCAAGGCTCTTAAGCGACTTTACAATATAGATATAGCAAGTACTGCCAATGCTGATGATGAAGTTAATCTTGATATTGTGCCGGACAGTATCATCGAGCTGTTGAGCAAAACTTCGGCAGATGAACCGGAAATTGAAGAAGAAACAAAAAAAGTTACTGAAAAAGACAGTGTTATCGTCAAACTGGTAAATAAAATTGTCTATGATGCATACATGGACAAAGCGTCGGATATTCATATAGAGCCTTATCCAGGGAAAAAAGATGTTGTTGTCCGTACGCGGGTTGACGGCCAGTGTTCTGTTTACCAGAAGATCCCGTATAAATATAAATTTGCAATACCATCACGCATTAAAATAATGGCCAATCTGGATATTGCGGAAAAGAGGAAACCTCAGGACGGCAAAATAGATTTTAAAAAGTTCGGTCCCCTGAATGTTGAATTGCGTGTTGCAACCATGCCGACCGTAGGCGGTCTTGAAGACGTGGTTATACGACTTCTTGCCAGTGGAGACCCGATCGGTTTTGATGACCTTGGATTGACCGAGCGTAACAATCGTGTTTTCAGGGAGGCACTCAGCACTCCGTATGGATTGATACTTGTGGTTGGGCCGACCGGTTCTGGTAAAACGACTACACTGCATTCGGGACTTGCTGTGATAAATCATGCGAGCCGTAAAATATGGACCGCCGAGGATCCAGTTGAAATCACCCAGCAAGGGTTGCGTCAGGTCCAGATCAATCCGCGAATCGGTTTTACCTTTGCAGCTGCTTTACGCTCATTTTTGCGACTGGATCCTGATGTGATAATGGTAGGTGAGATGCGTGACGAGGAAACAGCCAGCACTGCCGTTGAAGCCTCTTTGACAGGTCATCTCGTCTTTTCCACACTGCATACAAACTCCGCACCGGAAACAGTAACTCGTCTTCTGGATATGGGGCTAGATCCTTACAGCTTTTCTGATTCTCTTATCTGTGTACTGGCCCAGCGCCTGGCGCGCCGTCTTTGTAAGGACTGTAAGGAAAGTTACCAGCCTTCCGAAATTGAGTTTAATGAGCTTGTGGATGAATACGGCCATGCTGAATTTGCGGATACAGGATTCACTGTTGACAATATCAATTTATTCAAAGCGGTTGGTTGTAGTCGTTGCAGTAATAGCGGATATCGTGGACGGTTAGGTATTCATGAGGTGTTGGAGTGTACTTCAAAGATGAAAGGATTGATAAAGCGTCGTGCTGATACAGATGATGTTCGACAGGTCGCTGCTCTTGATGGAATGACAACTCTCAAGCAGGACGGGATTATTAAAGTCCTGCAGGGGCTGACTGATATTCATGAAGTGCGCCGGGTATGCATAAAATAACCGGCATGCCTTTGAATATATGCTTGCATTTCAAGGTATAGCATGGTAAAGATGTGAAAATTTATGTTCACTCGAAAGTGAGCTCGCAAAGCTCACTTTTTTTATTTTGTGGGGTTTGGTATGGCTGCACCTAAGGAAGATACCTGCACATACGTTCGTAATATTGCGCTGCCGATCCTGGAGTCCATGGGGCTTGAGCTGGTCGATATCGAGTTTGGCAAGATCGGTAGAGATGCTGTTCTTCGTCTGTTTATAGACAAGGATGGAGGCGTTGTTCTTGATGACTGTGCGAACGTGAGCCGTGAATTGTCGATGATACTGGACGTAGAAGACGTGATTGCGTCTAATTATACTTTGGAGGTCTCGTCTCCCGGCCTCGATCGTCCTTTGAAAAAGCCATCAGACTATGAGCGTTTTTCAGGCCGACTGATCAAAGTCCGCACTTACGAACCGCTGCAGGATGATAAAGGCAATAAACGCAAAACATTTCTGGGAAAGCTTGATGGACTTACTGACGGTGTAATCAAGATGACACTGACGGAGGGTCAAACCGCTTCTATCCCGTTAGAGCGGGTTGCGAAAGCCAATCTTGAATTTGAGCTCTGATTTGATTTTTAAACATGCCAGCAAGGAGATGCAACCGTGGATACAACTATAAATCTCAAGCACGCCATTGAACAACTTGTCAAAGAGAAGGGTATCGATCGTCAAGTGGTGCTGGAGGCAATGGAGCAGGCCGTCTTGACAGCGGCAAACAAGAAATACCGCAATACCCGCGACCTGGAAGCTCACTACAATCATGAGACGGGCGAGGTAGAGCTGTTTGAGTTTGTTACCGTTGTTGAAGAAGTGCAGGATTCATATAAGGAAATCTGTATTGAAGAAGCACACGAAATTGATCCTGAAGCCGAGGTTGGAGATTCTTTAGGCGAAAAACTGGATTCAAGCGGATTCAGCCGCATCGCAGCTCAGACGGCAAAACAGGTCATAATACAGAAAGTGCGTGATGCTGAGCGTGAAACAATTTATAACGAATACAGCGATCGTGTCTGGGAAATTATTACCGGTATGGTTCGCCGTTTTGAAAAGGGTGAGCTGCTGATCGACTTGGGTCGTGCCGAGGCAGTATTGCCGGCCAAGGAGCAGATGCCAAGGGAAGTATATCGTCCGGGCGATCGCATTCGTGCTATCATTACGGAAATTCGCATGACTACCAAAGGGCCGCAAATCATGCTTTCCCGAACACATCCCAGCATGCTTGCAAAACTATTTGAGGCTGAAGTTCCTGAAATAGCAGAAGGTATTGTTGAGATAAACGCTATTGTCCGTGACCCCGGAAGCCGTGCAAAGATAGCGGTTTCATCCAATGACCGGGATGTTGATCCGGTCGGAGCTTGTGTCGGCATGCGAGGAGCTCGTGTTCAAAATGTGGTTTCGGAACTACGCGGCGAAAAAATTGATATTATCCCCTGGTCTGAAGATATAGCGCGTTTTGCATGCAACTCTCTCTCTCCTGCTCAGGTTTCAAAAGTTTTTGTGGATGAGGAAAAACGCGTTCTTGAAATCATTGTGCCGGACGACCAACTGTCACTTGCCATCGGTAAACGTGGCCAGAATGTAAGTCTTGCAGCCCGTTTGACCGGCTGCCGCATAGATATCAAGAGTGAATCGAAGGTTGCCGAGGCAGAGCTGCAGGAGTTTGCTTCGTATGATGCCACTGACGCCGTGGAAGAGCCGATTCAGGAAGTACAGGAAGCTGAAGCCGCTTCAGTTGAAACTGTAACTGAAGAACCGGCAGAGTAACACCTGCTATGGCCCGTCATGGTGATGCAGAACAGCCGCAGCGTAGTTGTCTCGGCTGCAGAACAGCCAAAAACAAGGATCTTCTGATTCGTTTTGTTCTGTCACCTGATATGGAAGTTTTGCCGGATCTTGACGCAAGACTGCCAGGACGTGGAGCTTACACCTGTTTGAACCGGAACTGTCTCATAAAGACAGTCACACAAAATCAGTTCAAGCGTTCATTCAAGCAAGATGTAACAATTATGCCGTCTGAGCAAATGGCTGAGCACATCCGTCAACAGTTGTTTGATCGCATAATATGCCTGATTGGACTTGCCAACAAGGCTGGCAGTGTCATTGGCGGTGGTTCGATGGTGATAGAAGCTCTTCGCAGTAAAGTAAAGCCTGGACTCGTACTTGTAGCAACAGATGTTTCCGAGGCTATCGGAATAAAAATAGTAGGTGCCGCCAATCTGAATAAAGTGTTACACCGAACGGTAGTAACGAAAGAAGATTTCGGAGCAATTCTTGGCAAGGCTCCGCGAAGCGCTGTTGCCATAAAATCAGGCGGCTTTGTCGCTTCGTTAATTAAAGCAGTTGATCGGTATAGAAACTTCCTGGGGGAGGTATAAATAGTATGGGTAAGATTAGTGTGGGTGCTTTGGCTAAGAAACTGGGTGTAGAGCCCAAAGATGCCATTGCCAAACTCAAAGAAATTGGTATTGACGCAAAGACGGCTACTTCACAGGTGGATGAGGATGTGGCGGCTCGCCTGACGGTTCCTCAGCCCAAGGAAAATGGCACTGATGAGGTCAGGGTTGCATCAAATATAATTCGTCGACGAGCTAAAATAGTTCCCTTATCGGACGTTCATGAAATCGCTCCTGAACCGGCTGCGGAAGCTGTACCAACAGTAAAGACGGAAGTGATCCCGGTTCGTGTAATTGTTTCTGAACCAGCTCCTGTAGCTGCTACTGCTGTTGCAGTTCCGGATGTAATCGCTGCACCATCACCGGATCTTAAAATTGAAGTACAGAAACCAGTCGAGAAAGAACCAATTGAGAAGCCGGTTGTCGTTGCCAAGCCTGCCGTTGCTGAACCTCAAAAAGCCGGGCCCAACCAGGCCAGAATTCTTGGAATGATTGAGATTCCGGGAGTTACAAACAGGCCGACGAGAGTTGTTACCAAGGAGTCACCAGTTCAGCAGCGAACCGCTCCTCCCAGACCATCAACCGATACCACTCAAAGAAGGCCGGTGCCTGCTGCTGATCAGAGAAAGCCGGCAGCTGCTTATGAACAGAGAAGGCCTGCATCTCCAACACCATCGGCCCCTGCAACAGAGCTTGATCGCTCTCGCATGAAGCAGGTTCAGCTTGCACCTGCTGCTCCTCCTGGCGGTGACAATCGGAGAGGTGTTAAAAAAGACGGTCCCGGTTATGGCGACGCAGGCAAAGGAGCTAAAAAAGGCGCTCCTGCCAAAAAGAAAGAGCAACCGCGTAAAAATGAAATTATTGAAAAGCGTGAGCGCACTTTTGATCCAGTCTATAAAGGCTCAAAGAAAAAAGGCGGCAAAGAGCGCGCTCCCGATACAAAGAAAACCGAGATTACTGTTCCCAAAGCAATCAAGCGTATTATTAAAATCTCAGAGAGTATTACTGTAGGTGAGTTAGCCAAAAGACTTGGTATAAAGGCTAACGATTTGATTAAATCACTCATGAAGATGGGTATGATGGTTACGATCAATCATCCGTTGGATTTCGATACGGCAGTTATTCTGGCTTCAGAATACGATTACGAAGTGGAAAACGTTGCAGTCGATCTTGATGAAATTCTTGAATCCGTGCCAGATTCTCCCGAGACCCTTGAAAAACGTCCTCCGGTCGTAACAATCATGGGCCATGTCGACCACGGTAAAACATCACTTCTCGATGCAATTCGCGAAGCTAATGTTATTGCCGGCGAGGCCGGCGGAATTACACAACACATCGGCGCATACGATGTTGAGCTGAACGGGCGCAAGATAACCTTCCTTGATACTCCCGGCCATGAAGCATTTACTGCCATGCGAGCACGTGGTGCAAAAGTAACCGACATAGTTATTCTTGTCGTTGCTGCCGACGATGGTGTCATGCCCCAGACCCGTGAGGCCATTAATCATTCCAAGGCCGCCGGCGTTCCGATTATTGTTGCAATTAACAAGATAGACAAGCCTGACTCCAAGCCTGAACGGGTCAAGCAGGAACTGACCGAGCAGGGGCTGGTGTGCTCAGAGTGGGGCGGAGATGTGACAATGGTTGAAGTGTCAGCCAAAAAACGTCTTAACCTCGAAGGACTGCTAGAAATGGTTCTTCTGCAGGCCGACCTAATGGAACTTACAGCCAATCCCAACAAACAGGCCAAAGGCACGATTGTTGAGGGCAAACTCGATAAAGGACGCGGCCCGGTTGCAACCGTTCTGGTGCAGGAAGGAACCCTCAAGGCCGGTGATTACTGTGTGGTTGGGGTTCATTCCGGTCGTGTCCGCGCCATGCAGAATGATCGTGGCGAGAAGGTTCTTGAAGCAGGTCCTTCAATGCCGGTCGAACTGATAGGCCTCTCCGGTGTGCCGGATGCGGGTGATATCTTCGTATCCATGAAGGATGAAAAGCAGGCTAAAGAGATCGCTACGCTTCGTCAGATCAAACAACGTGAAGTCATTTTTGCCAAGCATACCAAACTATCGCTGGAAGACCTGTACAAACGCATTCAGAGCGGCGAAGTCAAGGATCTTAATGTCATTGTCAAGGCTGATGTACAGGGTTCGGCAGAGGCGGTTTCAGAATCTCTGCGTAAGCTTTCCACTGATGCGGTCCGCCTCAACGTGATCCATTCAGCTGTAGGTGCGGTAACTGAGACAGACGTCAATCTGGCAGCTGCATCCAACGCAATTGTAATAGGCTTCAACGTCCGCCCAGAAGTCAAAGCAGCGGCTCATGCTGAAAGGGAAGGGGTTGACATCCGTCTTTACAGTATCATTTATGATGCTGTCGAGGATGTTAAGAAAGCGATGGAAGGTCTGCTTGAACCGACATTCAAGGAGAAATTCCTCGGTCGGGTTGAAGTACGTGAAGTATTCTCTGTGCCAAAAGTCGGCACCGTTGCCGGTTGCTACGTTCAGGATGGAAAAATGTTGCGCAACGCCCAGGTGCGTCTGCTTCGTGATAATGTTGTCGTCTATGAAGGTAAAATGTCATCACTGCGTCGATTCAAGGATGACGTAAAAGAAGTTGCCAGCGGCTATGAATGCGGTATTGGGCTTGATAACTACAATGATATCAAACTGAACGACATTATAGAAGCTTTTGAAATGGAAAAGATTGCCACCAAATTATAGAGGCATTAAGTGATATGGGTACAGGCATAACCCGTTTTATGATTATCCTGTACCCATTCTTCAACAATGCTTGGACTTGTTATGCACAAACGTTCCGACAAGGTCGCAGAGACCATCCATGAATTGATATGTTCGATACTTTCCAGGGGACTTAATGACCCGAGAATAGGTTTCGTAACCATTACCGGAGTAGAGGTTACCGACGATCTTAGTATTGCTAAAATTTTCTTCACTGTCATCGGCGAAGAGAAGGCAAAAAAGGATTCCGAGGCCGGACTTAACAGCGCCAAAGGTTTCATACGCCGCGAAATCGGCAAACATCTAACTATTCGTCATACTCCGGAAATTATCTTCAAGTACGATAACTCTCTGGATTACGGAAGGCGAATCGAATCTCTGCTCAAGGAGATACATACAGAGCATGACGGAAACAATTCAGAAGATCATTGAGACCATCCGCAGCAACTCTTCCTTTCTATTGACAAGCCATGAAGGACCTGACGGAGATGCTGTCGGCTCTACCCTGGCGCTGGCATCTTTCCTTCGTAAAATCGGCAAGGATGTAACCGTTCACTTCAAAGACCAGGTTCCGGATCTGTATGCATTTTTGCCGGGTTGCGACACTGTGCTTGCGCATATTCCCGATCGCTCATTTGATGTTGCTTTTGTACTTGATATCGGAGAGTTACGTCGGGCCGGAAGCGAATTCTGCAACTTTAAACGTGTCGATACCCTTATTAATCTTGACCATCATCTTTCCTGCGATGATTTCGGAACCCATAATCTGATTGATTCTACAGCCGCAGCAACAGGCATTCTTGTTTACCGGATAGCAAGCGCTTTCGGATATTCAATGGATCTGGAAACAGCCATATGCCTTTATGTTTCGATAATTACTGATACCGGCTCATTCCGTTATTCTAATGCCAATCGTGAAGCGTTTACAATTGCTGGAGAGATGATTGAGTGTGGAGTCAATGCCTGGGATGTTGCAGAACAGCTCTATGAAAATCAGCCGCAAAAACGTCTGGAGCTTCTGGGCTGTTGTCTGCCGACCCTTGAGGTCATCAAAGACGGTCTGGCTGCTTCGGTTACTGTGACGCTGGATATGTATGCATATACCAATGCCGGTGCTGAACTGACTGATGGCTTTGTTAATTATCCAAGGTCAATCCGTGGTGTTGAAGTTGCAATCTTTTTCCGGCAGCTTGAAGAACGGAAATTCAAGATTGGTTTCAGATCAAAGGGTAAGGTCAATGTAGCTGCATTTTCCGCTGCCATGGGTGGCGGAGGTCACCATAACGCCGCCGGATGTACTCTGGATGGGACACTGGATGAAGTGAAGGCCATTGTCTACAAAGTTGTGGAAGCAAATCTTTGATTGATGGATTTATAATAATTGACAAGCCGGCCGGCATCACTTCGCATGACGTTGTCAGTCGGGTGCGCCGGATAGCGAGTACCCGGAAGGTTGGTCATACCGGAACTCTTGATCCATTTGCGACCGGTGTTCTGCCGATAGCCGTCAATGACGGTACAAAAGCGATCCCTTTTCTTGACGAGGGACTCAAGTGCTACGAGGCGCTGATGCAGTTAGGCATCGCCACCGATACACTGGATATTACAGGACAGGTCGTGTCCGAAAACGACTATTCATCCGTTACCCCTGAATTACTGGCGGAAGTATTTGCAAAATTTACAGGATCCATCAGTCAAATCCCACCCATGTATTCTGCCATAAAACAGAATGGCCAACCGCTCTATAAACTGGCTCGTCAGGGTCAGCAGGTTGAGCGGGCTTCGCGTCAGATTGAAATTCAATCCCTTGAACTGCTTTCGTATAACTTACCTTTCATATCTTTCCGGGTGAAATGCTCTCGAGGTACCTACGTTCGTACTCTGGCAGACGATATCGGCGCCATGCTGGGATGCGGTGCCTGTCTGAAGGAACTGCGCAGAACAGCCAGCGGACCTTTTCAGCTGCAGAGTGCTCTGACGCTGGAGAAGCTGGAAAGCGTCTTCAAAGAGGGGTGTCAAAACGATTATTTTGTTGCGTCCCATGCCGCCCTGGCACATTTACCTGACTTGCAGTTGAGTGATGCCGGATTGGCAAGGGTACTTCATGGCAGGCCACCGGAGTGGAGTGGAAACGGGTTTGAAGAGTCAAAACCCGGGACAAATCCTACTCTTGTCAGATTGTCCCGTGGCCATGAGCTTGTTGCTGTTGCTGAATATCAGAAAGGGTTTGACCTGCAGCCTAAAATAACTCTCAAGCGCGTATTCAGAACGGCCTAAGTTTAACAAATCAACCTTCCAATCTGTTCAGCACTGTCATTCTGTTCAACTTCATTGACTGTATCCTAGAATAATAGCAGATGAAACTATTTAGAACGGTCGAGGGCTTTGCGGCCAATGTCACTGCGGAACTGGACACCTGACCACCTGATGCAGGCGACCCCTTTGTAGGCCGATGCGATAGCTTCTTTCACAGTACTTCCCAATGCCGTAACTCCCAGAACGCGTCCGCCGTTTGTGACACAACTACCGTCTTTGGTTGTTGTTCCTGCATGAAAGACATACAATTCATCCAGTTTTGCAGCCAGGTCAAGACCCTCTATGATATCGCCCTTGCGGTAGTCGCCAGGATATCCCTCCGCAGCCATGACTACACAGACAGCCGCCTTGTCATGCCACTCAATGTCCATGTTCGACAGGTCGTCGTTGGCCACAGCCAGTAGAATCGGTACAATATCTGATTTCATTCGCATCAAGAGCGGCTGACATTCCGGATCCCCGAAACGGGCATTGAATTCGAGAGTTTTAACCTCACCGTCCTTGACCATTAAACCGGCATATAAAACTCCACGATATGGACGTCCTTCGGCAGCCATGCCGTCGATTGCTGGTCTAAGAACCTGCGCCATGGCTTTTTCATGTATATCTGCCGTTACAACCGGAGCGGGGGAGTAGGCTCCCATTCCGCCGGTGTTGGGGCCCAGGTCGCCGTCGAAAACCGCTTTATGGTCCTGAGCACTTGCCAGCGGGATAATATTCCTGCCGTCAGTGATAACCAGAAAAGATGCCTCTTCGCCGGTCAAAAACTCTTCAATGACTACCCGAGATCCGGCATCTCCGAAGGTGTTGCCGCAGAGCATGTCTCGAACTGCATCCAATGCTTCACTTTTTGTCTGTGCGATAATTACACCCTTGCCGGCTGCCAGTCCGTCAGCCTTGACGACGATGGGTGCACCGGTACGGTCAATGAATTCTTCCGCTGCAGTAAGATCGGTAAAAACACCGTATGCGGCTGTCGGCAGGTTGTATTTATGCATCAGGTCCTTGGAAAAAGCCTTGCTTCCTTCGATGTAGGCAGCGTCTTTGGACGGGCCGAAGACTTTAAGACCGTTTGCTTCAAACAGATCTACAATTCCCAGGGATAAAGGCTGCTCAGGGCCGACTACTGTCAGGTCAATAGCGTTGGTCCGGGCGAACAAAAGTAGTTTGTCAAGCTCATCCACACGGATGGATACGTTTTCAGCCAGCGTTGCCGTGCCCGGATTACCCGGTGCGCAGTAAACCTTGTCAACCAGCGGAGACTGGGCAATCTTCCATACAAGAGCATGTTCGCGGCCGCCGCCGCCGATAACGAGTATTTTCATTGTCAGGTTCCTGTTTTCAGCTCAAGTTTATTTAGTGACGGAAGTGTCGCATGTTAGTGAAAATCATCGCAATACCATGTTCATTGGCTGCTTTTATGACTTCTTCATCACGTACACTGCCGCCCGGTTGGATGATGGCGGTGACTCCGGCTTCAGCTGCTGCATCAACTCCGTCGCGGAAAGGGAAGAAGGCATCTGAGGCCAGAACCGTGCCATGGGTAGGCAGCAGTGATTTCTGTACCGCAATTTTTGACGAATCTACCCGCGACATCTGTCCTGCGCCAATTCCGACGGTCTGATCGCGGTTGGTAAAAACTATTGCGTTGGATTTGACATGCTTGCAGACTCGCCAGGCGAAATCTAGCGCTTCATACTCCGACTGTGACGGGGTTCGTTCCGTAACCACGCGACAGTCAAGCGCATTGATCATGCCCAGATCCCGACCCTGTATCATCAGTCCGCCGGTGACACGCTTAAGGTCATAACCTTTTGGTGTATAGCTGTCCAGAAGCGGCACCTGCATAACACGTACATTTTTCTTTGCGGTGAAGATATCCAGAGCTTCATCGGTGTAGCCCGGCGCAATGACTGCTTCCAGGAAGGTTGAAGTCAGCTCTCTGGCCGTGTCGGCGTCAACTGTGCGGTTAAATCCAACGATGCCGCCAAATGCCGAAACCGGATCGCATTCGCGGGCTTTGAGATAGGCTGTCAAAGGTGAATCCGCTAATGCGGCTCCGCAGGGATTGGTATGTTTGATGATGACGGCAGCACTCTGTTCGAATTCTTTGACCGTCTCGATGGCGGCGTCCAGGTCGATTATATTGTTGAATGAAAGTTCCTTGCCCTGCAGTTGCTGTGCATTGGAGACACAGGGTTCAGTGATGCCGCTTTCCACATAGAAGGCTGCGGTCTGGTGGGGGTTCTCGCCGTAACGCAGATCCTGGGCCTTTTTGACTTGAAGAGTATAAGTAGGCGGATACTCCTGAATCTCCCTGGTAAGGCGTGAGCCCAGATAATTGGAAATGGCTCCGTCATAGGCCGCAGTATGCTGAAAAACTTTGACCGCCAGGCCGAAGTTGGTCTCTGCTGAAACGGCGCCGTCATTGTCACGCATCTCGTCAAGCACTGAAGCATAGTCGGAGGAGTCCACCAGAACGGTTACGTCTGGATAGTTCTTGGCTGCCGAGCGAAGCATTGTCGGTCCGCCGATGTCAATATTTTCTATGGCATCATCCAGCTGGCACCCTTCCTTGGCAACAGTGGCTTCAAAGGGATACAGGTTGACCACCACCATATCGATGTTCTCGATGCCGTGTTCCTTCATTTTAGCAACATGCTCCGGATTGGAACGCATGCCCAGAAGACCGCCATGCACCTTGGGATGCAGGGTTTTGACGCGGCCATCAAGCATTTCTGGAAATCCTGTGAAATCAGAGACATCCTTGATGGTAAGCCCGGCCTCGCGCAGAAGCTTGGCTGTGCCGCCGGTGGAAAGTATTTCCACTCCATAGCCGGCCAGAACTTTTGAAAACTCGATGATGCCACGCTTGTAGGATACACTGATCAGTGCCCGGGTAATCTTTGCCATGATGAACTCCTTAATGCTTTTGCTGTGAATGTTCTATTGTCGGGTTGTTCGGATCAGGAACGCGGGAAGTTGATATTATTAATAAACTTAGTTTCAAATATTGGTGTTCCGGAAAGAGGCACAACCTGGAAACTTCGACTGAGTTTTTCTGCTGAGCTGAAGCCGTCACCCAGAGTCAGAGCCCTTTCAGCGCCGGCCAGCGCCCCCTCGGGCGTAAAGCGGGTGATGTGTATCATACTTTCGTCAAAAATTCCAATCGTTTTCAGCCAGTCTGCATGCAAAACCGCTCCGAATGAACCGGTCAGAGTCACATTATTCAAGGCCTGACAATGTATACACGATCTCTCCGCAAGAACTTCAATTCCTGATCTGATGGCGCTTTTGGCAAGCTGCACCTGACGGATATCGTCCTGAGTGATCATGATCTGATGCCGCGCATCGCGGTGAAGAACAAAAGCGTTGGCACCGTTATGGATAATTATCCGTGATGCCAGATTCGACTGTATCTCGCCAGCGTCGCGCAATCTTCCGTTCGGTTCTATTATTCCGCATACAAGAAGTTCACTGATTGCTTCGATTGCCGCAGAACCGCAAATTCCGAGTGGCTGTCCGTTACCGATAACCTGCATTCTGATACGGTCACCTTCAACCCTTACCGAGTTGACAGCCCCGGGCAGTGCAACCATGCCGCAGGAAAGGTTGCCACCCTCGAAGGCCGGTCCGGCGGCTGCCGAGGTCGCCCATATCCTGTCACCGCAAATCAATGCAATTTCCCCGTTGGTGCCCATATCAAGACAGAGTGTCAAATCATCCGGCATAGCGCCGTAGATGAACGCAACCGTGTCCCCCCCTACGAATCCCCCCGGCATTGGAAAAACATATATATCGGCATTGCCGTCCCAATCCAGATCGGCAGCCTTGATATTTGTGCCGGCGGTGTAAAGCGGACGGTATGGTGGATATGCCAGAGACTTAAGCGGCAGTCCCAGCAGGATATGCTGCATTGCCGGATTGCCGGCAATAGCAACCTGACGGATATCACTCCATGCGATACCGCTCTGTTGATAGAGTTGATGTGCCATCCGTAAAAGTTCTTCACGAATAAGGGAAGTCATTTCCTGTTGCACTGATTCTGAATTGACCGCTGCATCCAGACGGGTTACCACATCGGCGCCGAAAAGTCGTTGCGGATTCATGGCGCCGATCATTGCGATGCGTCGGCCGGTGCTGCAATCCACGAGCGAGGCGGCCAGGGTGGTTGTTCCAAGGTCGATGGCGATAGCAAAAGATGACATTTCAGACAATCTCTATCAAATGAGATTTTGAGAGAACTACCGAACCTATTCTTCGGGCGAAAATGCCTTTGTCGGATGCTTCTGACATGAAACGTACGGCATCCTCCGGAGTAAGCGAGATCATCAGGCCGCCTGATGTTTGCGGATCGAAAAGTGGTAAAAGAGTTGTTTCGTTGACTAGTGCAGAACTGTTTACAAACGGTTGATAATGATCTCTATTGCGGTAACAACCGGCCGGAACCATGCCGTCGGCAACAAGTCCGGCGACTCCGTTCATCAGGGGTATTGATTCGGCCTCCAGCCTGAAGGTCAAATCTGCGCCGCGTGCCATCTCGCAGGCATGGCCGATCAGGCCGAAGCCGGTAACATCGGTCGCGGCACTGGTTCGACATTCACTCATCAACTGTGCCGCTTCCCGGTTGAGGGTCGTCATCCATGTGACAGCTTCCTGAATTATTTCAGGTGAAGCCATCTCCCCCTTGATGGCGGTGGAGATGATGCCGCTGCCGAGCGGCTTGGTCAGGATCAGCTCATCGCCCGGTCGCGCCGTGGAGTTACGGATGATGCGGTCTGGGTGCACCAAACCGGTTACAGACAGTCCGTATTTCAGCTCGTCATCCTCAACCGTATGACCACCCACCAGGCTGACACCCGCTTCCTGCAGAACACTCTGCCCGCCGGCCAGGATTTCGCGCAACACTTCCCCGGGCAGTGCACAGACCGGAAAGAACACCAGATTCATGGCAGTTACAGGACGGCCGCCCATGGCATAAACATCTGAAATGGAATTGGCTGCGGCAATCCGGCCGAAAGTGAACGGATCGTCAACCAGAGGAGTAATAATATCGGCTGTTTCCACCAGGGCGAACTCCTGCGAAATCAGGTAGACCCCGGCATCATCGCAGGTCTCCGGCCCTACCAGCAGGTTTGCGTCGTCGAATGTGAAAAGCCCGTCCAGGGCCTTCGCCAGGCTTGAAGGGCCCAGTTTAGCGGCTCAACCGGCTGCTTTTACCATCTGCGTAAGTTTGATCATTTGTACTGTTGCTCCCCATTTTCATTTACTTCAAATACACCCTCGGAACACGCTTGCTGATGCCGCAGAAAATCTCGTAAGGAATCGTGCCGGCCCAGTTCGCCAACTCTTCAGCCTGTATGGAATTGCCGCTATTATCTGGTCCCAGTAATATGACTTCGTCACCGACCGTAACACCCGGTATGTTTGTTACATTCAGCATGATCCAGTCCATGCAGACAGTTCCGGCAACTTTTGACCGCCGGCCACGGATCAGGACTTCTCCTTTATTCGTGAGTGAACGTGGATAACCGTCGGCGTATCCAACCGGAACGCTTGCTATCAAGGTTTTTGTTTCGGCGGTAAAGCGTCTGGCATAGCTGATAGTGGTTCCGGATTCTACCCATTTCAGCATTGCAATCCGGCTTTTAAGACCCATGACCGGTTTTATATCCAGCTTGCCTTGAAAGTCGGCTGACGGCAGTGCGCCGTAAAGAGTTATTCCGGGCCGAATCAGATTGCATCCCGGAATTTCCCGCAGCAGAGATGCGGCGCTGTTGGCAATGTGAATGTAGCGGGGAGAAAATCCCGCTTTGCGGGCCTCGGCCACTGACCAGTTGAAACGTTCGGCCTGCAGACGGGTGAAATACTGGCCGGATTCATCCAGTTCGTCGGCGCTGGCGAAATGTGAGAAAAGACCCTCCAGAGCAACGTTGGGCAGTTTTCTGAGTTCGCCAAGAAACTCGGGAACATTTGAATAAGGAACTCCCAGACGTCCCATGCCGGTATCAACCTTGAGATGCAGCTGCGCTTTGCGAAAGAGTTTTCCTGCCGCCTGGTTTAATGCCAGGGCCTGCTCCAGAGTGAAAACTGTTGTGGAGATATTGTAACCGACGCATTTTCGCTCCTGACCGGGATAGACGCCCCCGAGAAGCAGGATCGGCTTGTCGATGCCGCTTTTGCGAAGCTGGATGCCTTCAGCCAGAAAGGCCACACCAAAGGCATTGACCCCCAGCTTTTCCAATTCCCTGCTGATATCCATGAAACCATGCCCGTAGGCGTCGGCTTTAACTACCGCCAGAATCTCGGTACGTCTAGGAATAGACGAACGGATCATCTGGAAGTTGTAGTTAAGTGCCGAAAGATCTATTTCGGCAAAAGTAGGGCGGCCGTCGTACAAAACTGATACCTCTTGAAATGGTTTTATGCTCTGCTGAAGTTAATAGGAATAACGTCCCGCTTTTAATTAAATATCATGCCGTGAATCCACTGTAAAGCTGATCGGAACATGCGATATTTACAGGGACAGCTTTTTGCGTGCGTCTGTCAGACAGCGGCGGATATCGGCACTGCTGCGGCAGGCCAGAACAGAGCGCGCCAGCTTGCGGCATGTTTCGATGCTGTGATTGCGTATGGCCTGTTTAATGACCGGAATGCTGGGGGCTGAAAGGCTGAATTCGCGGATGCCCATGCCGGCCAGCAGCAGCGCATTCAGCGGATCAGCCGCCATTTCTCCGCAGACGGATGCCTTTTTGCCGGCCTTGGCGGCCGCATCAGCAACGCGTTTGATCGAATGCAGTATGGCCGGGTGGTGCGGATCATAATATTGCCGGACACGGGAATTGTTGCGGTCTACTGCCAGTGTGTACTGGATCAGGTCGTTGGTGCCGATGCTGACATAATCCACTTCCCGCACCAGATATTCGATAATCTGGACAGCCGCAGGTATCTCGACCATGATTCCGAACGGGATGTAACCGGGGACATTGTGCCCTTCGCGCAAAAGTTCGTTTCTGACCAGTGTCAGTATTTCCCTGATCTGGCGGATTTCGTCCAGACTGCTGATAAGCGGGAACATGACTGTAGGGTTACCGGCATGTGAAGCCAGCAGAATTCCGGCCAGCTGTTCTTTGAAAATATCCTGGCGTTCGAGTGATACGCGGATTGAGCGCCAACCAAGAAAGGGATTGTCTTCGGCGGGGTATGAAAAATAGGGCAGGCCTTTGTCGCCGCCGATGTCGAGTGTGCGGATGTTGACTGCCTGTCCCGGAAATCCTTCCAGGATTTTGCGGTAAATGTTGGCCTGTTCTTCGCGGTCGGGGAAGGCGGAGCGGGCCATATAGGGGAATTCGGTTCGATAAAGTCCGACCCCTTCTGCGCCGTGCAGGTTGGCAACTTTAACGTCTGAAATAAGACCGATATTGGCGCTCAAAGTGAACGAAATTCCATCGGTTGTAACAGCCGGAAGATCGCGCAGACCCTCCAGCTCCTTCATGCGCCCGGCATGGTCCTGCTCCAGGCGTACATACTCTTTTTTTACAGCGGCGTCGGGATTTAAGAAAATGTGCCCCGATGTGCCGTCCACAATTATTTCATCCTTGACGTTGGCGGCCGACATCAATCCCTCGACGCCTAGTACAGCAGGAATCCCAAGAGACTTTGCCATGATGGCGGCGTGGGAGTAGGCATTGCCCTTCTCGGTAACGATACCCAGAATTTTGTCATGATCAAGCATGGCCAGGTTGGAAGGAAATATCTCTTCGGCAACGATGACTCTTTTTTCCTTCAGCATTATGTCGATGGAGTTGTTTCCGACAATGACATCTATTATGCGTCGTCCGATGTCATCCATGTCAGCTGAGCGCTCACGGAGATATGGGTCGGCCATTTCGGAAAATGCGTGAATGTAGTGCTGAACTACATCGTGAACGGCACGGCTGGCACCCAGGCCCTGATCAATCAGATCGATTACTTTGGTAGAAAAACCGCGATCTTCCAAAATCATCAGGTGGGTATGGAAAATGGCGGCATCATCGGCAGAAAGTGTTTCGCTGACCCGTTTTTCCATGTAAATGGTCTGGATCTTGGTCTTCTCAAGAGCAATATTGAACTTTTCCAGCTCCTCAGATTTACTGCCGACTCTTGCCAGTTTGATCACTTTGTCGTTAAAACGGTCGAGGATGTACACTTTTCCGCGACTGAAACCACCCGACACAGCCGTACCGCCAAGCATTATTGAAGTTGCGGCCCGTTTGCCGGTCTTTTTTGACGGAGTTGACTCGCTTGGTGAACCGTTTTTGACCTTGGCGAGTTCCTGCTCAAACCAGGCACGCTCCTGTTCCTTGTTCTGGATGGAGTCAAGCAGGCGGGCATTGTGGATAATGCTGCCGATCTGGAAGGTGATCGTGCGCAGGGCGCTGATCTCGTCATTACTGAAGCTGCGCGCCTCACGGGTCTGGATGACAATCGCGCCGATCGGCGCCTTATGTTCAAACAGCGGCAGACCGAGAAACGAGAGGAACTTTTCTTCCCTGGCCTCTTTGAAATACTTGAAACGTGGATGTGACGGGGCGTTATCGGTCATGACCATGTCACGATTTTCGACCGCCAGGCCGGTGAGGCCTTCGTGGACTTTCATCGAGACCCGGTTTACGGAGGCCTTTGATAAGCCTTTGGTCGCCTTCAGCACAAGGGTTTCACCGTCAGCTTCCAGCAGATAGATTGAACAGACGTCGCTGGACATACGCTTGGCGACCAAAGCGACTATATTGTCGAGTGTTTCCTGAAGATCATGTGAATGTAAAATAATTGTGCTTATATCTTCTAAAGTACGCAGGCTGAGAGATTGCTGGGTTTCTTTCATTTAAATGCCCCGTTGCACTATATTTTCGGCGAGTATAGAGGGTTTTTAATGGAATGTAAAATACTGATGGCTGATATACGCTGGAAATGTAAGGGCGTGTCTGCTATCTTTATTTAAGTGCTGACAATTAATTCACAATCAACAACAGGGGAACCACTATGAATGATACAATTATTAATGAGACTGTTAAAAACGGTCTTGATCTGCTCGATTCGGGCAAGCTTACCGAGGCCATCTCGGTATTGGAAGGGTATTGGGCCGACCACAAAAGCGAGCCTGAAAGCTGGTTCTATCTCGGGGATGCGCTGGCTGAAAACGGTCAGCTGGACGAAGCTATCGAGCGCTACCGCGAAGGTCTCAAGCTGGCCCCTGAAGACGCAGAGGCTTTGACTACGCTGGGTGATATGCTGTTTGAAGCCGGAAAGCACAAGGACGCCCTTGTCTGCTATAAAAAGGTGCTGGAGATCGATCCTGAAGATGCCGATGCACTGGTCAGCATAGGTTTAGTGCACAACAGCCAGGATCGCAGTGAAGAAGCCATCCGGGCCTTTGAGCAGGCTCTAGAGCTTGAGTCCGATAATGTATTCGCCTGGAATGCGCTGGGTGATGCTCTTTACGGCAAGGGGGATGTGGAGGGAGCGATCAAGGCCTTTGAAAAAGGTGTAGAAATAGACCCTGAGGATCCGGTAGCTCACTTCAATCTTGGAGAACTGTACTATGATCTGGAAGAACTGGAAGAAGCCGAGGAAGAATGTCTGGAGGCGGTACGCCTGGATCCGGCTTACGGTATGGCCTACCTGACCCTGGGAGGAATCTGCATGGATCAGGATCGTACCGCCGATGCGATCGCTTTCTTTGAAAAATATCTGAAATATGAAACATCAACACAGGCGGCCGATATGATTGCCGAAGTCAAGGCGGTCGTTGAAGGTCTCAAAGAAGAGCTGAAAGGTTAACCAATGAACGAGATCAAACCGGTACTGATCGATTCTCACGCCCATATCTATTATCGCGATTATGCCGGCGATTTTGAAGAAATGCTTGCACGCGCTGTGGATGCCGGCGTGGGGGCCATGCTGGTGGTGGGCACAGACCTCGAATCCAGCCGGGAATCGGTCGAGTTGGCTGAAAAATATCCGCAACTGTACGCTTCGGTAGGCATACATCCGCACGATGCCGGTCGCGTGACCGAAAAGTGCTATGACGTCATCCGGAACCTGGCGCAGTCCAGCTCCAAGATAGTTGCGATCGGTGAAATCGGTCTGGATTTTTATCGTGACCGTTCTCCGCGTGATGCCCAGGAAACCGTATTTCGCCGGTTTCTGCAGATGGCGGGAGAGTTGGAAATGCCGGTCATCATACACGATCGCGATGCCCATGACAAGGTAATGGACATTCTGTGTAAAGAGACTGTCAGGCGCGGCGTTCTGCACTGTTTTTCCGGGGATGCGGAAATGGCTGCCCGGGCGATCGGGATGGGATTCTATATCTCGATTCCCGGAACGATAACCTATCCGTCCAATCAGGCTCTGCAGGATGTGGTGCGAGCCGTCAGTATCGACCGCATGATGGTTGAGACCGACTGCCCTTATCTGACTCCGGTCCCGTATCGCGGCAAGCGCAATGAGCCGGCCTATGTGCGGATGGCAGCAGAAAAAATCGCCGAACTGAAGGGCTTGACCCTGGATGATGTCGCGCGTATCACTACCAAAAATGTGCGCGACCTGTTTGGCATCCGCCTGTGGGACCAATCCACCAAGATTGCATACCGCATCCGCAACTCTCTGTATCTCAACATAACTAACCGCTGTTCAAACCGCTGCAGCTTCTGCGCTAAATTCGACGATTTCACTGTAAAGGGGCACAATCTGCTGCTGGACGGAGAACCCTCATTCGATGAAGTTATGGCGGCGGTCGGCACGACAGAAGGGTATGATGAAGTTGTTTTCTGCGGCTACGGCGAACCGTTGATCCGGCTTGAGCTGGTAAAACAGGTGGCGAGTGAGCTTAAACAGCGCGGCTGCTGCATTCGCATCAACACCGACGGTCAGGCCAATCTTGTCCATGGCCGCAATATCCTGCCGGAACTGGCGGGACTGGTTGACAGCATATCGGTCAGCCTGAATGCCTCTGATGCGGCCGCGTATGATCATCTCTGCAATACCCCGTTTGGCGCGAAAGGTTTTGACGGTGTCTGCAACTTTATCCGCGAGGCCAAAAAACACATTCCGCAGGTGGTGGCCAGCGCCGTGACAGTGCCGGGAACGGATGTCGATGCCTGCCGCAGGCTGGCGGAATCATTGGGCGCCGAGTTTCGCGTGCGTGAGTATGCCGAGGTGGGGTAGGGGGAATATGCCGCTTTTTTGATAGCCGTAATGCATGCGTCATGGTGTGTCAGGTTGTGCCAATATGTTTCTGTTTGTATCGGATATTTCCGGTTGATGTTAAAGTACATGCCTGATTGTGGAGTAAAAATTGAGCTTCGACTACGCCACCCTTGATCTGTTGCGCCAAAGCCACCCGGCCTGGCGCTTTTTGCGTTCTGACCACGCTCCGCTGGTGGCTAGTTTTCTGCACCGCGTTTTCATTGTGCCAAATGTGCGGGTAATGGCGCAGGCGGATCTGGCGGAAGCGCTGGAAGACGAGCTGTTTGCCCTGCGCGAGCGGCAGGGGGCGGGCGCCTTTCCCAAGTCCGCCCTTGAGTACCTGAATGACTGGGCAGCCGCCGAGCGCGGCTGGCTGCGCAAGTTCTACCGCCAGGGTTCGGATGAACCGCATTTCGACCTGGTACCGGCTACCGAGAAGGCGATTGCCTGGCTGGGGACGCTCACCGAGCGCAGTTTCGTCGGGACCGAATCGCGCCTGCTGACACTGTTTGAGCTACTCAAGCAGATGAGCGAGGGGAGCGAGACCGACCCCCAGACCCGCCTGGCGGAACTTCACAAGCGGCGCGATGATATAGACGCCGAAATTGCCCGGGTTCTGTCTGGCGATATACCGATGCTGGATGATACGGCGCTGAAGGAGCGCTTCCAGCAGTTTATCTCCATGGCGCGTGAGCTGTTGAGCGATTTCCGCGAGGTGGAGCATAACTTTCGCGGGCTGGACCGGCGCGTGCGCGAACGCATCGCGCTTTGGGAGGGGGCCAAAGGAGCTCTGCTGGAAGAGATCATGGGCGAGCGCGATGCCATTGCCGATACCGACCAGGGGCGCAGCTTCCGCGCATTCTGGGATTTTTTGATGTCGAGCCGCCGCCAGGATGAGTTGTCTGCCTTGCTGGAGCGCGTACTGGCTCTGCCGGTGGTGGCCGAGCTCAAGCCGGACGCCAGAACACGCCGTGTGCATTACGACTGGCTGGAGGCCGGCGAGCATACTCAGCGCACGGTGGCGCTGCTCTCGCAGCAGTTGCGCCGTTTTCTGGATGATCAGGCCTGGCTGGAAAACCGCCGCATCATGGACATACTGCACGGCATCGAAGCCAAGGCGCTGGCAGTCCGGGAAACGCCGCCGGCGGGTGAGGTGATGACGATTGCGGACACCGCCGCCGATATCGAGCTGCCGATGGAACGTCCGCTGCATACCCCGGCGATTAAACCGGTATTTGCCGATATCGCGCTGGAATCTGGCGATTCCGACGTGGATGCGTCCGTGCTGTATTCGCAGGTAGTGATCGATAAAATGCGGCTGGCGCGGCATATACGCCACACATTGCAGGATCGTCAGCAGATCACCCTGTCCGAGCTGTGCGAAATACAGCCGCTGCAGCACGGTCTGGCTGAACTGGTGGCCTACCTGCAGCTGGCGGGCGACGCTTTCAGGAGCGTGGTGGATGAAGATACGACCGATGTCATTGTCTGGCGGGGCAGCGGTTCAAACGGTCTGGAACAGGAAAAACAGGCGCGTTTGCCGCGCGTTATTTTTGTGAGGTAGAGATGACGGAACAAGAGCGAGAAAACGCCCCGGTAACAGTTGACCTTTCGGCCCTGGTCATCCCCCTGCTGAAAGGGGTGATCTATCAGGAGAGTGATGTGAGCCTGTGGGGAGCATTGCTGAAACTGCAGTCCGGCGTGCGCGACTATGTGGCCGTGTTGGGTCTGGAACTGGTGCTGGACGAAGCGGAAGGGTATGCTTTTCTGCGCTCGCGCCCGGAGGCGGATGATGACCCGGCGCCAAAACTGCCGCGCCTGATAGCGCGGCGTCCGCTGTCGTTTTCGGTCAGTCTGCTGCTGGCGCTTTTGCGCAAGAAACTGGCCGAGTTCGATGCCAGCGGCGGGGATACGCGCCTGGTCCTCAGCCGGGACGAAATCGTCGAGCTGGTTCGTGTCTTTCTGCCCGAAAGCAGCAACGAGGCCAAACTGATCGACCAGATCGAAACCCACCTAAACCGGATCGTTGATCTGGGTTTCCTGCGCCGCTTGAAAACAAGTACAGCGCCTTCCGGTGGCCAGGCCGCGGTATTCGAGGTGCGAAGGATTCTCAAGGCATTCGTAGATGCCCAGTGGCTGGCGGATTTCGATACCCGCCTGGCGGCATATCAGTCCCAGCTTGCCGTGATCTCGGGAGGTGCCGCCGATGAATGATTCACAAGCCATGAGCCTGGATTTCGTGGCTGACGATGCGCTTTCCGGTTTTCGGCTGCAGCGTCTGGAACTGTTCAACTGGGGCACCTTTGACGGCCGTGTCTGGACTCTGAATCCCGGTGGCCAGAACTCCCTGCTGACCGGCGACATCGGCTCAGGCAAATCGACACTGGTGGATGCGGTCACGACCCTGCTGGTGCCGGCGCAGCGCATCGCCTACAACAAGGCCGCCGGCGCCGACAGCAAGGAGCGAACGCTGCGCTCCTATGTGCTCGGGCATTACAAGTCCGAGCGCAATGAGGTGAGCGGTACCGCCAAGCCGGTCGCACTGCGTGACCACAACAACTATTCCGTGATTCTGGGCGTTTTTCATAACGCCGGCTATCTCCAGACGGTGACCCTGGCACAGGTCTTCTGGATGAAGGATGCCGTATCGCAGCCGGCCCGCTTCTTTGTCGCGTCCGAGCGGGCCCTGTCGATTGCCAAGGATTTCGCCAGCTTCGGCACTGACATCGCTCAGCTTCGAAAACGACTGCGGGGACAGGGTGCCGAGCTGTTCGACAGCTTTCCACCCTACGGAGCCTGGTTCCGTCGCCGCTTCGGTATCGAGAATGAACAGGCCCTGGAGCTGTTCCATCAGACCGTGTCGTTAAAATCGGTTGGCAATCTGACCGACTTTGTACGCAGCCACATGCTGGAGCCTTTTGACGTGGCGCCTCGTATCACGGCCCTGATCAGCCATTTTGATGACCTGAACCGGGCGCACGAGGCCGTACTGAAGGCCAAGCGGCAGGTGGAACTGCTTGTGCCGCTGGTCAGCGACTGCGACCGCCATTCGCTCCTCGTTGATCAGGTGGAAGAGCTTCGAGCCTGCCGCGAAGCGCTCAAATCCTGCTACGCTGGGCTGAAAGTCGGCCTGCTGGACAAGCGTATCGCGGGACTGATGGAGGAGTGGGAGCGGCAGGACGCGCACGTCAGGCGTCTTGAAAAACTGCGTGACGCGCAGCGGGCCGAGCAGGACGAACTCAAGCGCAGTATTGCCGATAACGGCGGCGACCGACTGGAACGACTGGCGGTCGAGATCCGCAAGAAGGTACAGGAACAACAGACGCGCGAGCGCAAGGCCCAGCGTTATGCCGAGCTCGTACGGGTGGTCGGAGAGCGACCCTCCGAAGATGAGTCCGGATTTCGTGCCCAGCGACAGCACTTTATCGACTTGGCCGAAGCGGCTCGGTCGCGCGAGGCCTCCTTGCAGAACGATCTGACCGAGCACGGGGTCAGTTTGCGTCAGGGCAAACAGGAACATGACGAACTGTCGACGGAAATCATCAGCCTGAAGGCCCGCCGCAGCAACATTCCCGCCGAACAGGTGGCCATGCGCACCGCCTTGTGCAAGGCTCTGGGACTGCCGGAGGCGGATATGCCTTTTGCCGGCGAACTTCTGCAGGTGCGTGACGATCAGCGCGATTGGGAGGGTGGCGTCGAACGGCTCCTACGCAACTTCGGCTTGTCACTGCTGGTACCGGATGAGAGTTACGCCAAGGTGGCGGAGTGGGTTGACAGGACGCAGCTGCGGGGACGTCTGGTCTATTTCAGGGTTCGTCAGGGCTCTCGTGGTGATCTGCCCGTCCTGCATAGGGATTCCCTGGTGCTCAAGCTGGCCATCAAACCTGACACCCCTTTTTACGATTGGCTGGAACGGGAATTGGCTCACCGTTTCGATGTGGCCTGCTGCGCAACACAGGAGCAGTTCCGTCGCGAGATCCGTGCCATCACCCGCGCCGGACAGATCAAGGCGCCCGGCGAGCGGCACGAGAAGGATGATCGTCACCGGCTGGATGACCGCAGCCGCTTTGTTTTGGGATGGACCAATGCCGAGAAGATCACCGCGCTGGAAGTCAAGGCCAGGAAGCTGGAGAGCCGTCTGGGCGAACTCAGCAGCCTGATTTCCAGGATTCTGGCCGAGCAGAATACCTTCAGGGAACATATCACAGCCCTGTCAAAGCTGGACGAGTACAGCGATTTCAGCGAGCTGGACTGGCAGTCGCTGACCGTGGAGGTGGCCCAGCTTTCTGACGAGAAACAGAGACTGGAATCGGCCTCCGATGTGTTGAAACAGTTGGCCGAACGGCTGAACGAGGTGGTTGTCGCATTGAAAACCACAGAGGGACAACTGGATGAGCACAGGGACAAGCGTTCCAAGGCCGAGCAGAAGAGGAGTGATGCCGAAGCCTTGCGTCAGCAGACGCAGGCGGTGCTGCTTGATCCGGCCTACTCCATTCACTCGGCCTGCTTCGACAGACTGGCTGTCATGCGGAGCGAGGCCCTGGGAGAGCATCAACTGACGGTCGAATCCTGTGACAACCGCGAGCGCGACATGCGTGACTGGCTGCAGGCCAGGATCGATAACGAGGATCATAAGCTCAAGCGCCTGCGTGACAGGATCATCCAGGCCATGTCGGCCTACAAGGAAGAGTTCAGGCTGGAGACCGCCGAGGTTGATGCCGGCATCGAAGCCGGTTTCGAATACCGAAACATGCTCGATTCCCTGCAGGCCGACGATCTGCCGCGCTTCGAATTGCGTTTCAAGGAGCTGTTGAACGAGAACACCATTCGCGAGGTGGCCAACTTCCAGTCGCAGCTGGCGCGCGAGCGGGAAACGATCAAGGAACGGATCACCCGCATCAACGAGTCGCTGACCCAGATCGACTACAACCCCGGGCGCTACATCGTGCTGGAGGCGCAGCCGACACCGGATGCCGACATCCGCGATTTCCAGACCGAGTTGCGCGCCTGTACCGAAGGTGCCTTGACCGGATCGGATGACAACCAGTATTCCGAGGCCAAGTTCCTGCAGGTCAGACGCATCATCGAGCGCTTTCGCGGCCGGGAGGGGCTATCCGAACAGGATCGGCGCTGGGCCGCCAAGGTCACCGATGTGCGCAACTGGTTCGTGTTCGCCGCCAGCGAGCGCTGGCGCGAGGACGACAGCGAGCATGAGCATTATTCCGATTCGGGCGGCAAGTCGGGCGGTCAAAAGGAGAAGCTGGCCTACACTATTCTGGCGGCCAGTCTGGCTTATCAGTTCGGGCTGGAATGGGGGGCGGTCCGTTCGCGAACATTCCGTTTTGTGGTGATCGACGAGGCCTTCGGGCGTGGTTCGGACGAATCAGCGCAGTACGGTCTGCGGCTGTTTGCCCAGCTCAATCTGCAGCTGCTGATCGTCACGCCTCTGCAGAAGATCCACATCATCGAGCCTTTCGTCTCCAGCGTGGGTTTTGTCCACAACGAGGAAGGGCGGGCCTCCAAGCTGCGAAATCTGACGATTGAAGAGTATCACGCCGAGAAGGCCAGGATGGCCGGATGAAGTGTACCAGGCCGGTAGATCTGCGGGCCCAGCTGCAAAAGCTGTGGGATAAGGGCGAAATACTGTCCGCCCTTGTCACCGGCGAGTCGCTGTTCCCGAAGCGGTTGCTGCTCAAGGTGCCTACCTCGGCCGAGATGGCCGACCGCTTTGACGAGGTACGAGCCTGGATCATTGAACTTCGGGCGATGTCTCACTGCCGGGTGGAGATGCGGGAGTTCAGGCACCGCCAGTTCGGCGAAAATGCCGTGCCCCAGGAGGTGTGGATCGATTCTGCCCAGGATGCCTTGGCGCTGCTCGGCAAGCAGCGGGACGCCGCCCGCTTCACAGATTTGATCGGGATAACGCTCAGGCGGCAGCCGAAATTGCTGGACTGGCTGGCCAAACGGCCACTGCGTGCGTTGGAGCTTTTTGACGAATGGAGCCGGCTGCTGGAAATCGTTTCCTGGCTTCAGAAACATCCGCGCCCCGGCGTGTATCTGCGGCAGGTGGATATTCCAGGGGTACATACCAAATTCATCGAAGCCCAGCGCGGGGTGCTGTCCGAATTGCTGGACATCGTTCTGCCGTCCGAGGCGATCGATTCCTCGGCCGCGGGAGTAAGCCGCTTTGCAAGCCGCTACGGGTTTCGCGACAAGCCGGTTCGCATCCGCTTCCGAATGTTGGATCCCGAGCGTGACGTTCTGCCGGGCGTCTCCCCTCAGGACATTACCCTGGACGCCGAGAGCTTTGCCCGACTTGAGCCGAAAGTCTCGCGGGTTTTCATCACCGAGAACGAGATCAACTTCCTGGCCTTTCCGCAGCTAAAGGACAGCCTGGTGATCTTCGGAGCCGGATACGGCTTCGAGATGTTGAGTGGGGCCGCATGGCTTGCAAGTTGCCGCATTCATTATTGGGGCGATATTGACACCCATGGCTTCGCGATTCTGGATCAGCTCCGTAGCCGCTTCGAGCAGGTGGAATCGTTATTGATGGATCGGGGCACTCTGCTGGCGTTCGAATCACAATGGGGTGTGGAAGAGAAGCAGGCGCTGCACGACCTGCACAGGCTTAACCGGGAGGAAAGGGCACTCTACGATGATCTGCGGGATAACCGCATTCGCAGGAATCTGCGGCTTGAGCAGGAGAGGATCGGTTTCGGCTGGCTGGAATCGGCGCTGGCCGAGTTCTGATATGTTGGGTTGTTACGAAAAAAGGCCGCGTCATTTCGACGCGGCCTTTGAATATTTGGGGTGGCTAGAGGGATTTGAACCCTCGAATGTACGAGTCACAGTCGTAAGTGTTGACCGCTTCACCATAGCCACCATAAAGAGACAGAATAGATAAACTAAAACCTCCTTTCAAGTCAAGGTAATTTTGATTGCGGGTTTCATTTTTATGAAATTTATGATTTAAATTCGTACCTGATATAAATTCATTGACAGGCTCATTATTGTTTGATAAATACACGTTTCACTTTGTGGGGGTTTAGCTCAGCTGGGAGAGCGCGTCGCTGGCAGCGACGAGGTCATCGGTTCGATCCCGTTAACCTCCACCAAAAATAACTCAAGAGGTCAGCGGAAATGCTGACCTCTTTTTTTATACTCACAGTGACAGATTTGACAAACAGTATCAATCTGCTTGGCGATTCCACGCGCTTTTCCCCAAGGCCGCTCAACAACTTATCCAAACACAAGCTTAAGGAGTTCTGACTTGTTAAAAGAAGGAACGCCTTACTTGTTAAGTTTTCCTTCTTAACGCTCTCCATAGTTGTCCAGTAACTTTTCCAAACCTGAGAAACGCAATGATCGCTCAACAGAATACTCAAGACTTGAGCAGTCGCAATACCTTATACCTCACAATCTATTTTATATGGATTTTAATATTGGTTTCTAGAAGCTCAAGGCTGAGAGTTGAACTTCCTTCGATATGAGGTATATTTCATTGTCTGATAAAGTTTTTGAGAATCTTATATTAGCGTGCTTGAGAGAGGGAAATATTATGGGCACCTTGGAAAACAGAAGGCACACAAGAATCAATTGTTACACTTACTGCATCTTGATGTGTCGAGATGGGGATACCTACGAGGGGTTATTGGGCAATATATCCAAGGGCGGGGCATTAGTTAAGGTGAGCGGCGAAAATCACCTGCACATTGGTGATTCATGTGACATGATGTTTACTGATAAATCGTCCTCATTCCCAATAAAACGACCTGTCAAAATAGTTAGGTTTGATTCAGAAAACATAGGAGTCAGCTTTAACATTTAAAAAGGGGGACAAGGTGGAAGAGAAAGCCATTCAGACTTTAAGAGAAGCCTTAAGCAGGCATTGCAAACCTTCAGCAGTGGCAAATATGTTTATAAAGGCATTAGTCGCAGAAGGTTACTCCAGGTCAGAGATTCGAAAGATAACACACACCATGGAAACACTGACGCTTGGAGATGAAATTAATAGCAGTGATGAAGTGTGCTAGGAGGCAACACCTCACCCACCACAGCCGACTGACATTGACCTGTTTTTTTGTGTTTTTTACCGTTGTCATGTGATTTATTTATTAAAACAATCGATAAATAGGCGGTTAGGTATGCTATGAAAGCTGAAGTTTATTCAATAACATACAGGATACGCCTGACGGATGCCCAGCAGGCAAGGCTTGACAGAAAGTGGCCTGACGGAGACCCATTCATCTCTTATGAGAAAATGGAATCGCTGCTTTCTCCACTTCAGGTCGAGAACCTGGACTGGTCAGACCACACCGGTCAATATCTGTATTTTACCGTCTATGGGGATGACATGGAAGGGACCGTTTTCGAGGTTATCGAAAGGATCGAAAAGAAGCTGGGCAGTGTTTGATTCAACCCGAGCAGAAATTTGCAAGTAAGTCCATCCGGTAGAAATGATAATCATCTCTATTCATCCTTTTGACACTCCAGGAACTTGATCGGCATGAAATACACCCAGAACATTAAAGGCAGATCCTACGGCTTTGCGGATCTTAAAGCCCTGTTGGCCAAGGCTTCGCCGCTGCGGTCGGCGGACGAACTGGCCGGGATTGCCGCTGCCTCGGAGGAAGAGCGGGCCGTTGCCCAATGGCTGCTGGCCGATCTGCCATTGACGACGTTTCTCGCGGAACCCTTGATTCCGCCGGAGGAAGACGAAGTCAGCCGTCTGATTGTAGAATCCCATGACCGGGCCGCCTTCACCCTGATCTCGTCTTTGAGTGTCGGAGAATTTCGCGAATGGCTGTTGAGCGACTTCACTTCCGACGAAGAAATCGCCTCGATTCGAATGGGAATTACTCCGGAAATGGCCGC
The DNA here is from genome assembly GCA_964420435.1 of uncultured Geobacter sp. GTDB lineage: Bacteria > Desulfobacterota > Desulfuromonadia > Geobacterales > Pseudopelobacteraceae > JACRCG01. The sequence continues at coordinate 115,540 of CAYQTC010000007.1, read as the reverse complement.
GGCGGTTTCCAAGATCATGCGCAACCAGGACTTGATCTCGGTGGCCGGGCGCTGTAAGGTGACCACCCGCTTCCGCAATACCATCGGACTTCCGGGCTGTCTTTCCACGCGGCTGCAGCCCAACCATCCCACCGACGATCCCCGCGGCATTGCCGCCAGCGTGCTGGACGGATTGCTGTACGGCAACGGCGATGCGGTCATCGGCATTAATCCTGCCACGGACAGCCCGAAGAACGTGGAACAGCTGCTGCACCTGCTGGACGACATCATCCAGCGCCATGAAATCCCGACCCAATCCAGTGTGCTGTCCCATGTTACCACCACACTGGAACTGATGCGTCGCGGCGCTCCGGTGGATTTGGTGTTCCAGTCCATCGCCGGGACCGAAGCGGCCAATAAAAGCTTTGGAATAAACCTGGCCCTGCTGGCAGAAGCCCGCGAAACGGCGCTTGCCCTGGGGCGCGGAACCCTTGGCGATAACCTGATGTACTTTGAAACCGGGCAGGGGAGCGCACTGTCGGCCAATGCAAATCACGGCATCGATGCCCAGACCTGCGAGGCTCGAGCTTATGCCGTTGCCCGGGCTTTTTCGCCGCTGCTGGTCAATACCGTGGTCGGTTTCATCGGGCCGGAATATCTGTATGATGGCAAACAGATTATCCGTGCCGGACTGGAGGACCATTTCTGCGGCAAACTGCTGGGCCTGCCCATGGGCTGCGACGTCTGCTACACCAATCACGCCGAGGCCGACCAGAACGATATGGACAACCTGATGACCCTGCTGGGCGTGGCCGGCTGCAGTTACATCATGGGCGTTCCCGGATCCGACGACGTCATGCTGGCCTATCAGAGCAGTTCGTTCCACGACGCACTTTATCTCCGCCGTGTTCTGGGGCTGCGGCCCGCGCCTGAATTTGAGGATTGGCTGAAACGCATGGGGATCTTCGACGGGCGCAACGGCTTGTGCCGGGGTACATTATCTCCAAAACTGATAAAAGCCGTCAACGAGCTGACGGGGGGATCTGTATGACCGATTCGTGGGTTGCCCTGCGCAGGTTTACCCAGGCGCGTATCGCCCTTGGACGGTCCGGGCACGCCGTTCCGACCAGGGTACTGCTGGATTTACAGCTGGCCCATGCCCGGGCGCGGGATGCGGTGCATTTTTCCTGGAATATGAACGCCTTTGCCGCGCAAGTGAGGAATCTTGGTGAAAATGTTCTGGTCCTGGATTCGCCCGTCGGCAGCCGCAGCGAGTATCTCCGTCGCCCCGACCTGGGCCGGGTTCTCACCGAAGAATCAGGATCCCGTCTGAGAAATTCCGAGTCCGGTCAGGCGGATGTGGCGCTGATTGTTACTAACGGTTTGTCATCCACTGCTGTCGAACGCCATGGTATTCCGCTGCTGCAGTCAATATTGAAAGGCTATCGGACGAGTCAGATCAGCATTGCCCCGGTTTGCCTGGTCGCCAATGGTCGCGTCGCATTATCGGACGAGATCGGCAGCCTTCTTGCCGCGCGGGTAGCGGTGATCATCGTCGGCGAGCGTCCCGGCCTCAGTTCAGCCGACAGTCTCGGTATGTACCTGACCTATGCGCCGCAGCCTGGCAACTGCGATGCACAACGGAACTGCATTTCCAACATCCGCCCGCCGGATGGTATGGGCTACGAGGCTGCCGCCGCAAAACTGCTCTATCTTACCGGGGAAGCCATTCGGCGCGGCATTTCCGGGGTTCCGCTCAAGGATGATTCCGTTGAATTGCTGGAAGAATGACACCATTGCAAAAGACCTTTTTCACGGGTTACATAAACCGTCGATAAATAGCTTATATGTCGCACAAAAATAGTTTATAATTTCAATGTACTAAGCTGTTAAGACCATTTGGTTGGTCAGTTTTAAAAGGGGGTCTGTCATGAAAAGCATACTGATAATACTGGCGCTGCTGTTATTTTCCATAAATGCTGAAGCTTCCGTAAAAACAAAAGTTGTCGAATACAAACAAGGCGATACGATCCTTGAAGGGTACATGGCCTGGGATGACGCCAAAAGCGCCAAACGCCCCGGAGTCCTGATCGTGCATGAGTGGACCGGTATCAACGAACATATGAAACAACGGGCCGAAATGCTGGCCAAGCTTGGTTACGTTGCCTTTGCCGCAGATATTTACGGCAAGGGTATCCGTCCCTCCGCCCAGCCGGAAGCCGCTAAAACAGCCGGCGTCTACAAAAATGATCGCCCCCTGATGCGGGCCAGGGTCAGAGCCGGGCTGGAAGAACTTAAAAAACAAAAGCTTGCCGATCCGCAGCGTATTGCCGCCATCGGATATTGTTTCGGCGGCACAACCGTTCTGGAGCTTGCTCGTGACGCTGCTGATGTCAAGGGGGTCGTAAGTTTCCATGGCGGACTGTCCACTCCCACACCACTGGATGCCAAAAACATCACAGCTAAAGTGCTGGTGCTGCACGGCGCTGACGACCCTTTTGTAAAAGCTGATGAGGTGGCCGCTTTTCAGGACGAAATGAGGAATGGCGGAGTTGACTGGCAGTTTATCAGCTACAGCAATGCCGTTCACAGTTTCACCAATAAGGCTGCCGGCACAGACAACAGCAAGGGGGCTGCCTATAACGAGAAAGCGGACCGGCGTTCTTGGGAAGCGATGAAGACATTTTTTGCGGAAATATTCAAATAACTGATTGAAAGGAAAGTTCTTGATGGGAGTGGAAATATATGTCGGCCAAATCTCCGGTACAGTCACGGAGGATGAAGTGCGAAAGCTGTTCTCCGTGGCGGGAACGGTTTCGTCCGTCCATCTTGTCGTTGATTCCGGTTCAGGTGATTTCAGGGGGTGCGGGTATGTCAGGATGTCGACCGAAGAGGAGGCCAGAGAAGCGGTTGATCTTCTGAATGGAGCCATGCTGGGTGACCGGTTGATCGTTGTCAAAGATTCCCCCAAAAAGAATGTTAAAAAAACAGGTTCGTCCGGTGTCAGCCGGCGTTAAATTTTGAAAATACCACTTTGTGAGCGATTTCATGCGACCATATTCCTTCATTCTTTCTGCAATAATTATTGCTGGTTTACTACTGCCCGCGACTGTCAGGGCTGATCTGCGGCTTTATGTCGGAAACCTTGCTGTTGTTACAACCTCCGGAAAGGCTTGTGACGGCGTTCGTGGTCAGCACAAGGTTTTTTTGGTTTTGAGTGTCGATGATGAACTTAAAACTATTACTGGACTGGTGGGAGGCGAAAGTGTAACCGTCGGCAGGTTGTCCGGTTCTTCTCTGGACCGGCTTTCTGTACGCTACCCCTATTCGGATCCCAAGCTTGCCGAAGGCCATTCCATGAAGCTCTCCATTGACGGAGTCGCGCTTGCCGGAGAGCTGCACGACAGGCATATTGATGCCTCAGAGGACGACTGCAATTTTGATCTCGCCAGACTTACATTGAGGCAGTTGCAACAGGACGAAGAAGCACTGTCTGTTTTTCAAAAAATGTCAGCCCAATATGATGCACAACTGGCCCGTTCCACAGCAATTTCATTTATGCGGTCTGGGGCGTTAAGTGAAGCTGTGCAAAGTTACGAAAAATCCCTGCCCCTGGCCGATATAGCTTATTCTCAGAATCCCTCCAAGCTGGCACCTTATCTGACCGGTCTGGCAAACTGTTATATGCGTCTGGGACGATTTGCCGATCTTGTAAGCTTTTATGCGGAACGTTTTCCCGGAATTAAAGATGAAGCTGTAAAAATGATTTTCAACGATTATCTGATAAAGTCGCATCTTCATCTTGGACGTTCGGCTATGGGACGGGAAGAGTATTCTTCTGCACTTGAGCATTTCAGAAAAGCGCTTGCAATCAACGGTAAAAACAGGGAAACAATAGCTGCAATCATGTCGGCATATGCAAGAAGCGGACAGCATGACGAGGCGATTGCATTTCTTGAACAAACTGAAAACAGACTCGGAAGCGAGCCGGATCGTCGTGATGTGCGCGGTGCAATTGCCCTGATGCAATTCCAGAAAGCCAGAAAAGATGACAGGGAAGGCAGATCCGCACAAGCTGAAGCCTCACTCTTAAAGGCAATCAGCCTGGATCCTGATACGGCGCAGTATCCGATTGCTCTTGCCCGTTGGCGACACAAATCCGGATATTACGGTGAAGCGGATTCAATTTTGAAAAAAGCGCTTGAGCGCTTCAAAAATGAACCGGCCCGCTCGGAAATAAGTGCAGCCCGTGAAAAGCTGAGACTTACAGAAATGATACTCAATAAAATTCGCAGGAATGGTGGATAGGATGGGTTATAGCAATCTTCAACAGTGTGTCGCCGATCTGGAACGGCACGGCATGCTTCTTCGTATAAATGTACCCTGTGACCCTTATCTCGAAGTTGGCGCTATCCAGCGCCGGGTATATCAGGCCGGCGGTCCGGCTTTGCTGTTTACAAATGCCGCCGGCTGCAAGTTTCCCCTGCTTGGTAACCTGTTCGGCACTCTGGAGCGCACCCGCTTTATTTTCCGCGATACACTGGACGATATCCGGCGACTGGTGGACCTGAAAATCAACCCGTTTTCCGCGCTGAAAAATCCTCTCGATGCTGTTAAAGCACCCTTTGCCGCCTACAATCTGCTGCCTCGGACGACCTCGTCCGCGCCGGTGCTGGAATGCCGCACAACGCTTTCCAATCTGCCGCAGATCGTTTCCTGGCCGAAAGACGGCGGAGCTTTCATCACCCTCCCGCAAGTCTATTCCGAAAGCCCGTCCCAACCCGGTTTCGGCAAGTCCAACCTTGGGATGTACCGGGTGCAGATCTCCGGCAACCATTATCAGGCCGACAAACAGGCAGGCCTGCATTACCAGATCCATCGCGGCATCGGCGCGCACCATGCCGAAGCTATTGCCCGCGGTGATCTTTTGCGCGTGAATGTCTTTATCGGCGGTGCGCCGTCCATGACTGTGGCGGCGGTCATGCCGCTGCCGGAAGGGATGCCGGAACTCTCTTTTGCCGGACTGCTGGCCGGTCAGCGCATTCCAATGACGCGCCTGCCGGGGCATGCCCCGCTTTCTGCCGAGGCTGATTTCTGCATCTGCGGTGTCGTACACCCCGGAAAAACCCTGCCGGAAGGCCCTTTCGGCGACCATCTCGGCTATTACAGCCTGACCCACGAATTTCCCTATATCGAAGTTGAAGCGGTCTATCATCGAAGGGATGCGATCTTCCCCTTTACCACCGTCGGACGACCGCCTCAGGAAGACACCAGTTTCGGCGCCTTTATCCACGAGCTGACCGGCCCTCTGATTCCGACCGTTGTCAGCGGGGTCAAGGAAGTGCATGCCGTCGATGCTGCCGGCGTACATCCGCTGCTGCTGGCCATCGCCAGCGAGCGCTATGTACCCTATGCCGCCGTTCGCCAGCCGCAGGAACTGCTGACGGTTGCCAACGCCATTCTTGGCCAGGGACAGCTTTCACTGGCCAAATATCTCTTCATCGCTGCCCATGAGGATGCACCGGCCCTGTATACCCATGACATCGCCGCTTTTCTGGGGCATGTTCTGGAGCGGGCCGACTGGCGTAGCAATCTCCATTTCCAGACCGCCACGACCATTGATACTCTCGACTACAGCGGTACAGGCTTGAATGAAGGCTCGAAGCTGGTGATAGCCGCTGCCGGTCCTGTCATCCGCAAGCTTGCAACTCAGGTTCCTGCCGGGCTCGATCTGCCGGCCGGTTTTGGCCCGGCTACTGTCTGTCTGCCGGGTGTGCTGGCGATCCAGGGACCGCCGTCAATGCAGGGCAGGGGGGAGTGCGATCCGGAGATCGAGTTTTTCTGCCGTTTCTATGACAGCAGAGACTGCTTTGAAGGGCTGTCGCTGATAGTTATATGTGACGACAGCCCATTCACAGCCGCAACGCTGAACAACTTCCTGTGGGTGACCTTCACACGCTCCAACCCTTCTACCGATGTATATGGCGTTAAATCAGAGAGTCGCGGACATCACTGGGGCTGTCGCGGTCCGCTGGTGATAGATGCCCGTATCAAGCCGTTCCACGCCCCCGGACTTGAAGGCGATCCGGAAGTGGAGCGCCGTGTCGATGCGCTTGGAGCCAAAGGCGGTCCGCTGCATGGGATCATCTGATATGCCTGTTTCTTCAATAGTCACCCGTTCCCTGACAAAACAATATGCAAACCTGACCGCCCTGAATTCGTTTGATCTTGAGGTGGCGCAGGGCTCTATCTTCGGTCTGCTGGGTCCGAACGGCGCCGGAAAAACAACCTTGATCCGTATCCTGACGACCCTCATGCGCCAGAGTTCCGGAGAGGTCTTTATCGAAGGACTGGACATCCGCACAAACGGCCGGCAGATCCGCAGCATGATCGGTGTGGTCTCTCAGGAAAACAGCCTTGACCGCTATCTGACCGCACGGGAAAACCTGGTGCTGCACGCTCGTCTTCACGGCATGGACAAGAAAATCTATAATCCCCGCATCGATGAACTGCTGGAACTGATGGGGCTGGCCGGCCGCCAGAAGGATTTTCCGGATACCTTTTCGGGCGGCATGCAGCGCCGCCTGGTAGTGGCCCGGGCGCTGGTGCATCAACCCCAGCTGCTCTTTCTGGATGAGCCTACCACCGGACTGGATCCCCAATCGCGGCGGGCGGTCTGGGATTATGTCCGTTCTCTGGCCGGCAGCATGACGATTTTCCTTACGACCCACTATCTGGAAGAGGCTGAACAGCTCTGCGACCGTATTGCGATCATGGACCACGGTCGGCTGATCGCACAGGGCACGACCCAGCAGCTGAAGGACAAGCTGAGCGGCGCGACCGTCTACGAGATAGAGTTTGAGCGGGATGTGGCTAGCTACTCAGCTATGCTCGATTCCATGAAATGTGTCTGCAGTATAGATGGTTCAGGAAACAAACTTCAGGTAACACTTGAATGCTGGGAGTGCCTTTCCGAGATTGTCACGGCCCTTAACGGCGCTCCGGTTCGCCGGATATCGCTCAAGGAGCGGACACTTGAAGAAGTTTTTATCAGTCTGACCGGAGCGGGGGTGCGTGAATGATTCTGCATGGTTCCCTGGCGATCTGGCTGCGCGACATGCAGGTTCTGAGACGCGCAATATTCTCAGAACTGGTGGCGGTGGTGGCTTATCCGCTGACTATCTATCTGGCATTCGGCATCGGCATGCAGGGTTATATCGGTAGTGTGGAGGGATCACCCTACAGCCTGTTCATCGCCCCCGGCCTGATAACCATGACCGCGGTCAACGCCGCCTATAACGAAAGTGTCTGGAGTCTCTGGTTCCATCGCCGGGTGCAGTTCACGGTCGAGTCATATCGGGTGACGCCCATATCGGTTTCCGAAATCATCATCGCCAAGATCTGCACCGGTTTTACCCACGGCATCATCAAGGGCTGCGCGGTCGGCTTGGTGATTTTTGCCATCACACCATTTCGTTTTCCGCTGGAACACCTCTTTAACTACCTGTTGTTTTTAATTCCAGGTTCGGCGCTCTTTTCCTGCGCTGGAGTCATCAGTGGGACGGTCATGGACAAGCCGGAAACTATCGGCAAGGTTGAAGCGGTGCTGGTCATGCCGCTGATCTTCATGTCGGGACTGTTCTTTCCGCTCTCCTCCTACCCGGACAATATAATCTCCTGGGTCCGTGCGATGCCCACAACAGCTCTATTCGAGGGTGCCAGGCGTGCTCTGGTTTCCGGCGACATGTCTTTTGTACAGGTTCTGCATGTATCAATATCCGCTGTTTTCTTGTTTGTCGTTGCGGTTTACATATTTCGACAGAAAATGTCGGAATGACGATAATGCCTCTTCCCCGCATAACCGACAAGCGACGGCTGGTTCAGGCGCTTTTGATAGCGATGGCCCTGCTGCTGCCTTTTCTGAATGTGGCAGGTAACCCTTTCCTGCGCATGGATATCGGGTTGCGGACGCTCTTTCTGGCAGGTATCCCGGTCAGGGTAGATCAGTTTTATCTGGTGCTGCTGGCGACACTTTTTGTTCTGGCTGTTTTTCTGCTGATAACTGTTGTTCTCGGTCGGGTCTGGTGCGGCTGGCTCTGTCCCCAGACCGTTTTCAACGATCTGGCGGAACTGATCGGCAGCCGTTTCCAGAAAAAAGTTTCACCGTTTGCTGCTTTGGCGATCGAGCATATCACCGCCCTGGTCATTGCCATGCTGATCACGTTCAATCTGCTGTGCTGGTTTATGGTTCCCGGAGTTGTTGTATCCCGTCTGCTGGATTTCAATTCCCATCCGCTGCTGTTCGGCTGTTTTCTGCTGGTGACCCTGCTTGGCTACATAAATCTGATTCTGGTCAAGCGCAGCTTCTGCCGCAGTTACTGCCCCTACGGCAGGTTCCAGGCGGCCCTGACGGACCGGGGAACCCTCAACCTGGCTTTTCTGGAGGAAACCCGCTCTTATTGTCTTCGCTGCAATGCCTGTCAGCGAATTTGCCCGATGGGGATCGATATCAGGGAAGGGTACCAGATCGAATGCATCAACTGCGGCCGCTGCATCGATGCCTGCCGGGGCGTCATGGAGCGCCGGCCGCATGGCCACGGGCTGATCGATTACCGTTTCGGTGTCGTGAAGGGGGGGCGTTTCAGGCTAGGTAGCAAGGCGGCCGTCCTGCTGGTCCTGACGCTGCTGCTGGGAGTGCTTCTGGTCTGGGGGCTGGCTGCCAGAAAACAGTCCGCATTCGCGTTGCAGCGAATTGCGACGGTTGAACCCCGCATGCTGGATGGATTCCAGCTCCAGCCCTGGCGGGCCGTTATCGGCAACCGATCGGAAACTCCTGCCACCTACAGCATCCGCGTATCACCGGTTTCGGCCGGGAACGTCACGCTGCTGGGACCGGTCAATGACATTCTGATTGCACCCAATGAACATCGAGAACTTACTTTTACAATCCGCCATAAGCCGTTTGGAAACCCCACCAAAATGATTGAACTTCAACTTTACAACAGCGACAGGCTGGTCGCATCGGTGTCGATCAAACCGTGAATAATCCTACGGAATCGGTCTGCAGTCACTGCGGCATAAGCTTTCGCTGGAAGGCACTGGAATCAAGGGCAGATGACGGCAGTCTCTCCCGCTTCTGCTGCCGCGGCTGCCAGGGCGCGTGGCAATTGATTTGCGGCGCCGGAATGGGCAGCTTTTATCAGCGCAGCGACCGACTCACACCGACCGTTACGGAATCAGCCGCGACATTATTCAACGAGGCCGATCTTGCGCGTCACCTGATCCCGGAAGGTGATTTCTGCCGGCTGGACATTCTGATCGGCGGTATATCCTGTCCCTCCTGTGTCTGGCTGCTGGAAAAGATGATCTCCGGCATTCCGGGGGTGCAGCATGTAAGTCTTTCCTACAGCGGATGCATCGCCTCGATCCGTTTCGACTCAATGCAAATTGCCCCGCTGGAAATTTTCGACGTCATCTGCCGGCTCGGCTATACCCCCCGCCCATACTCCCCGGAACAGTCCGACAGGGATGCGCGGCGGGAGCGGGACGACGTGCTGCTCCGTTTCGGAACGGCGCTCTTTCTGACGATGCAGCTGATGGCCTACTCCTACGCCCTTTATGCCGGCTACTTCCAGGGAATGGCTGGCGGCATGAAGCAGTTCCTGCAGTATGTCTCGCTGGCGGTTACCACTCCGGTGGTGTTCTACTCCGGCTGGCCCTTTCTGTCGGGCGCCTGGCGCTCGCTGAAGACCAGGGTGCCCGGGATGGATCTGCTGATTGCGGTCGGGGCCTTGTCAGCCTGGATCTACAGCCTGTGGGCGCTCCTGGCAGGGCAGGAAACCTATTTTGAAAGCGCCGCGATGATTGTCACCTTTGTTCTGACAGGGCGCCTGCTGGAGTTATCGGTGCGCCGCCGCGCCATGTCCGGCATCAGCACGCTGTATGCTTCTGCTCCCCAGCGGGCAACACTGGTTGAAGGTGGACACAACCGGCAGATCGATGTTGACGCCGTTCGTCCGGGAGACCTGCTGCTGGTCCGCCAGGGTGAACGCTTTCCGGTGGATTGTCTGATTGTTGACGGTGAAACCGAGGTTGACCAGTCGCTGGCCACCGGCGAGAGCCTGCCGGTGCTGCTGCAGGTCGGTCAGGAAGTTCGCTCCGGCTGCGTTAATGTGGCCTCCCCGGTCACTGTCCAGGCTCTCAGGCCGGTGGGACAGAGCTACCTGATGCGGGTTGCATCACTGGTGCAGATGGCCCAGGCCGGGAAACCGCATCTGCAGCTGCTGGCAGACCGCGTTTCAGGCTGGTTTGTACCGTTTGTGATACTGCTGGCGGTTCTGGTCGGAACAGGCAGATTTATCCTGGCAGGGGAGGGGCCTGGCGCTGCCGTCATGTCGGCCCTGGCTGTCGTGTTGATCGCCTGCCCCTGTGCCATGGGATTGGCCGTACCTGCGGCGGTTCTGGCGGCCTGCAGCCGTGCAGCATCAATGGGAATTATCCTGCGGGGCGGCGATGTCATCGAACGTCTGGCTACAATCAGGATTGCCCTGTTTGACAAGACCGGCACCATTACTCTCGGGCAGCCGCATGTCGTTGGTTTTGAAACCTTCGGTGATCATATTGAATCAGACGTCATACAGTCTGCTGCCACGCTTGAGGAACCGGCCGCCCATCCGCTGGCCAGGGCGATTGTCCGGCATGCGGCAGATTTGGGGCATCTTCCCGAAGTGTGCCGGGAATTCCTTAGTGTTCCGGGGCGAGGTGTTTCCGGAATTCTGCCGGATGGTCGTCGGGTGTTATGCGGAAGCGGGCTGTTCCTGAGTGATAACAATGTGGTGTTTGAAAGACTTCGAGAGTCGATTGACAGTTCCGCCACCCCGGTTCTCATTGCCATTGATGGTCAATTGGCGGGGCGTTATCAGCTGGTTGACTGTTTGAGAAAAGGGGCCGTAGAGATGGCGGCCGATCTGTCGGCAGTCGGTATGGATATGCGGCTGATCAGCGGAGATCATCAGAAAACCGTTGATCGTATCGCCGCAGAGATCGGTGTTCTATCAGCCAGCGGCGACATGACACCCGACCAGAAACTCTCCTGTATCAAAACGCTGCAGGGAAAAGGCTATTCTGTACTGATGGCCGGCGACGGCGTCAATGACGCCCCGGCCCTGGCTGCCGCTACCGTCAGCTGTTCCTTGACCGGTTCCAGCGATATCGCTCTGGAAAACGCCGATATCATCATTACCGGAGATGATCTTTCCAGAATTTCGACAGCCTGGCACTTAAGCCGTGCTACTATCAGAATTATAAAACAGAATCTGGCCTGGGCTTTTCTGTATAACCTGATCGGTATCCCGATTGCGATGACAGGCCAGTTAACTCCGGTCTATGCGGCCGTGGCCATGACCGCCAGTTCGCTGCTGGTCTCCCTCAATTCCCTGCGCCTGATGAGGTTCAAACATCATGGATGAAAGCCTGATTATATTGATTGTCCTTTCGCTCTGCCTGGGGGCGGCCTGCTGGCTGGTTTTCATCTGGGCGGTAAAAAAGGGGCAGTTCGAGGACGTGGAAAAGCCCAAGCACCGCATGCTGGATGATGACTGATTAATTGACAATCCGGCTGTCATTTGTTTATTGTTAGGCAAATACAACACTTGAGGAGGATTTATGAGAAAGACATTGTTAGCCCTGTTCCTTGTTTTTGTTACATCCAACATGGTAATGGCAGCAGACACACTTCCGAAGCCGGAAGCGCTTAGTGAAGAAACGATCTTCCTGACAGAAAAAATATCCGCCAACTACGACACGCTGGTTATCAAGGATTTTTCAGCTGAAGGTGCCGAATATTCGCGGGTTGATGATGAAGAAAAGGCGGGTATCATCAAAATGATGCCGATGCTGATGAACAATATTGCCGACGCGCTGACAGCTGAACTCAAAGCCAAAGGCGTGTTCAAAAATATCTCAAGAAATACTGCCCCCGGCGGCAGGCAGATTATTCTGGAAGGTAAAATCAGCGAATTCAATGCCGGCAGCAAGGCCCTGAAAATGTTCGTTGGATTTGGCGCCGGCAAGGCTTATCTGAAGTTCAAGGGGCGTTTTGTGGACGCAACCGGCAAGGAACTGGCCACATTTGAGGACCGCGAGACCGGTTATCTGGGGTCGATGTCGCTTATGTCCTACACTGATTTGTTCCCGCACCAGGCCAAGAGCATCGGCGAGAACCTCGCTAAATTTCTGATTAAATTGTACTGAGTAATTCAGCAATATCTGAATTTAAGCGGCCCGTGATTTTGATCTCACGGGCCGCTTCATTTGGAAATAATTTCCTACAACTCTGATCATTTTAAGCTGTGTAAATTGCAACGACTGGAACGTCAGGTTTCCCGAGGTGAGTAATAACCATCATTTTTTCTTCAGTTATCCACACTGTTACGACTTCAGCGTCTTAAGCTCTTCAGAAGATTTGCGATAAGGATTGTATACAGTCAAAAATAACTATTGACACTCTATTTCAGGTGGTTACGGGCGGTGCTTATTAGTTGTGCAAACCGATGAAAACCTCGATAATACGGGATATTTTTTGATGCTTGTTCTATCTGTCAACAGGTTATTCACAGTCTTTGTGGAGAGTGTTATTTACCCCTAGAATCACAATCCATGACCCCATTGTCTAATTAAGATCAACAGCTTTGATAGATAAAGATGGTGCCGCAGGAGAAATCCGGATTGAATAATTGGGGTAGTTGATAAAGGCGGGCTAACTTTAACCAATCCTTAACGGTCATCCGATATCGCATCCATCCTTGAGCATGCGAATTATTTCTATCTGGCGATTGAAGAGGTATTTTGCAATAATCTTTTCGTTTGTGCTGTCAGATGCAATACCGAAAATGAAGTTTAAGGGCATGGTTTTGTCCAGGACCGTTATTATTCTGGCCGGTACTTTTATGTGAGTGAACGTTGAGTTGTTTACATCAGGCAGTTTGAAAAGCAGCTTTCCACCTTCCACAATATCTATATCTACGGAGTAGTCCACGACCATTATGGTTCCTGCGGTGGATAGTTCAACAATCTCGCCCCTTACTGTCCCCTGCGATGTTACATAGAGGGCGTCTATCGGCGGATTTACCTTCAGCCGTATATGGTTTCTCCGTTCAGCACATATTTCCACATAGCATAGACGGTTCAATGATACCGTTTTTTGCCTGATATCCACATCAACAGCTCTGGCAACAATATCGTGCTCGAACAGATTGCTGCGGATGAAAGTGTAATTGTCATCTGAAATGGCAACAGCCTGCTGTGGATATACTTGTAAATCCAGAACTCCATTATGTATGTTGGTAATTTTGGCATTAAATGAAAGCGGCAGCCCTTTGTAGTAATTGATAAGCTGAACTTCCAGATTCGGGTTGTTTTTGAGTGCATTGACAAAGACTGCCATTATCTCCGAGTTGTCTTCGATAGTGGATTTTTTAATGCGTGTGTTGAAAAGGTCGGTATATTTCATTCACAGTCACCTGAGTTTGATAATAGGCGGTCATTATGCAGTTTAACGGGCTGGTCTAAAAAAAGCCGCTTGAATATCTGATGTCCTCATTATCAGAAAGTGCAATGCATGTCCACCTTTCTAAACCTGCCTAATACAGCTCTGCCTGTCCAGATTTATTTACGAAGAGTGCTTGTCACAACGCTCTAAAATCTCCGTATGTTCCTGAAATGAATTGCCCTCAACTCCCCCCTGTAGTAAAAACAGTCATCTCTGACATTGGGAACCGGCGCCGTACGCGCGAATCTTTGCTGAAAAGGAATATGGCGGATGCATAGTTTTTTCGAGTTCAAGCGCTACAAAACCGGCTATCGACAGGAAACCCTGGCCGGGGTGACTACATTTCTGACTATGGCATATATCATAATCGTCAACCCGGCTATTCTTGAGAACGCCGGCATTCCACGGGGGCCTTCAATAACGGCCACAATTCTGGCGGCTGTGATCGGCACAACCATCATGGCCCTTTGGGCGCGGCGCCCCTTCGCGATTGCTCCCTATATGAGCGAGAATGCCTTTATCGCCTTCGTGGTGGTCAAGGTCATGGGCTACAGTTGGCAGGTGGCTCTGGGAGCTGTATTCATAGCAGGAGCGCTTTTTACGCTGCTGACGATCTTCAAAATCCGCAGCTGGCTGGCCGAGTCTATTCCCATGTCGCTCAAGGCCAGCTTTGCGGTGGGGATCGGATTGTTTCTTACCTTCATTGGCCTGAACGAGACCGGACTGGTGGTGCTGGGCGTGCAGGGGGCTCCGGTACGACTGGGAAACATCTCCCAGCCATCCGTCCTTTTGGCTGTTGCCGGTTTCATGCTTGTGGTCATACTGATGGCCCGCCGGGTGCACGGGGCCATGATGATCGGCATTGTTGCCACCACAATCGGCTCGATATTTATCGGCATTACTCCGCTCCCGACCAGCATTGTCAGTCTGCCGCCATCCCTGGAACCGATCCTGTTCAAGCTGGATATTGCGGGCGCCCTTACCCCTCAATTCTTTCCTGTTGTGATGGTTATTTTTATCATGGCTTTTCTGGATACGATCGGCACACTGATTGGTCTTTCCATGAGGGCCGATCTGCTGGATGAAAACGGCAATCTTCCGGAAATCGAACGCCCCATGCTGGCCGATGCCCTGGCTACCATGGCTGCGCCTCTTCTGGGCACAAGCACAACCGGTGCTTATATCGAATCGGCTGCCGGCATCGAAGAAGGCGGTCGTACCGGTTTTTCGGCGCTGGTGGTGGCTGCCCTTTTCGCCTTGTCGCTCTTTTTTGCACCGCTCTTTACCATTGTACCGCCCCACGCCTACGGCATTGCCCTGATCGTTATAGGTTCCTTCATGATTAAACCGATTATCCAGATTGATTTTGATGATCTGACAGAGCTGATACCGGCCTTTCTGACTATTGTGCTGATGATATTCACCTACAATATCGGGGTGGGGATGACCTCCGGCATGATTACCTATGTTCTGTTAAAGGTTTGCACCGGCAGGGGAGCAGAGGTCAAGACCGGTATGTGGGTACTGGCGCTGCTTTCTGTTTCGCTTTTCATTTTTCTGCCAAAATTCTAGAGTATCTTATACCCTGATCTAATGTCTCATGGAGATCTGAGAATATGTCACTTAATGGGGATCTGGAACACTTTCCGATAATCGATGTCATTCAGCTGCTGCACGGATCCAGGAAAACCGGAGTATTCCGGCTCTACAGCGAAAAAGGTGAGAGTCAGCTGGTTTTCCATGAAGGTGATCTGGTCAGCGCCAATTTCCTGAACAGTCGTGTGCGGATCGGCCAGGTTCTTGTGAGTTCGGGCGCCATAACGGAAGATCAGCTGGTCCGGGCGCTGGAGATACAGAATAATGCCGGAAGCGATCGCAGGCCCCTGGTCATAACCCTCCTCGAACACAACATGGTCGATGAAACAGCGGCATATAACGGTATTGAGCTGCTGATAGAGATGACAATTGTCGAAGTTCTTACCTGGAAGGAAGGGCGTTTTTCTCTGGATATTGCCAACACCGAAAACGCTGACAAATATCATTTCTCAAGAACAAAGTTCCCTCAACGAATCATTTTGAACTCCCAGGGCATTCTGATGGAGTCATTGCGTATCTTTGATGAAAAGGTGCGTGACGGCACCATGGATGAGATCCTGAGTATTGCCGGAGTCGATAATCTGGATCTGGATGCAGAACAGCCCGGCGTCAACGCTCCGGTTATAACCTCTGACGGCAGCGGTCCGGTACCAGGCCCGTCAATGCTCCAGAAAATGCTGGCGGAAAAAAGGGACATGATTCAGCGCAGCAGCGACCAAAGCTATCGGTCGATTGATGCGCTCAAGAAACTGATCGTTGAAGAATTCCCCACTGCCGCAAAAGAGCTGAAACGGCAATTGCTGGCTCTGCTGTCGGGTTCCGCATCGGATAGCGCCGTATCTGAAGCTCCTCCGGAAATCGCTGTGATTGTGATTACAAGGTCCACTCTGCTGTCCACAATGGTCAGATCGATCTGTTTCCAGGAGGGTGTCTATGTGGTCTCGTCAGACAACATAAATTCTCTTGATATAAATATCAGGCTTTTGCTGTGCCAGACTTTGCACCTTGTTATCATACTTGATGTGCCTCATGACGATTCCGTTCAGGATACCATACAGATCTGCAGGGATCTGAAGAAGTATCCCCAGGCGTCTGTTGTTCTGGCAGCCTGTTCGCATTTCTGGGATACGCTGGGACTGCAGGCGTTAAGTTCAGGAATACGTTCAATTATTCCGAGACCATGCAGAGACTGTTCAGGAAAGTCCTCCGCACAGCAGGCATTGCTTTTCTGTTCCGGGCTGGGAGCCTTTCTCCGGACCATGTCGACTGAGTACAGCGGCAGCGATGAGCAGCGTTTCTTTACCTGTATCACCCGGTTGCGGGGCTGCAAGACGCGTACGGAAATAACAGATGCCGTTCTTGCTTACCTGATCGAAGTATTCGAGCGAGCCATTGTATTTTTGGTGACTGAATCCGAGCTGGTGGCGGAGCACTCTTTCGGAATCAAAGGAGAAAAGAGTGAAGGAGTAGTATCCATTTCAAATATGCGTATTCCGTTCGATGACCAGCCCATTTTTGAGGATGTCGTAAAAACCGGCCAGATGTACTATGGATTTCATAGCGATTCAATATGGCCTCATCAGCTTTACCGTATGATAGGCAGGCTGGAGAGTCCGGAAGTTCTGCTTTTCCCCCTGGTACGAGCAAATACTGTTGTGGCCTTCATCTATGCGGATTTCGGATCAAAGCCCGCCTCATCCCCGTCTCTCCATTATCTCGATGCGCTTCTGCAATACACGACCGCCCAGATCAGCGTTACTGCCTACCGCCAAAAACTTATATCCTTGCTTGAACAGCAGAAAAAGTAATAAAGTTGGCTGTTAAATGCAGGACAGGTTGCAGGGCAGAGTGTGATTACAGTTAATTTGCGGTTGCATCAAGGTGTGTCAATATGTGTCGATATGTTTTGATATGTGTCAGAAATATCAAAACTGCTGTCCCGTCTTTTTTAAAGCGTGCAGCAGATAAAGAAAGCCGTGTTGTAGGTGCTATGTTGAGGATATATAAAATGAAACTATTTTTATTGGTTGGTTTACTGCTGTCATTAGCTGCACCAGCAACTGCCATTGATCAAAACATGTCCAGGCAAGTTCTGGAGGAGATAAATCTGGCACGAACCGAACCAAAGACTTATGCCGGCTTTATTCGCGAATTCCGCAGTCTATTCCGTGGCAAGTATTTCGTTCTTCCTGGCAGTCCCGTTCGCAATCAAACAAACGAAGGTGTTAAAGCCGTAGATGAGGCGATTAAATTTCTTTCCCGCCTGAAACCCCTGCCACCACTCTCCTGGTCGGACGGGCTTGCTGCCGCAGCGGCCGAACTGGCTGAGGAACAGGGCAGTTCCGGCGATATAGGACATAACGGCAGGCGGACTCACGGGATGCAGGAACGGATCGAGCGGCACGGTAAATGGGAAAGTCAGATCGCTGAAAATATCGGCTATGGTCCAAAGGATGCCAGGAACATGGTCATGCAGCTGATTATCGACGATGGAGTATCGAACCGGGGGCATCGGAAAAATACCTTCGGCAAAGCATTCAAAGCTGCCGGCGTCGCATGTGGCATACATCCCGGATTCGGAAGCGTGTGTGTTATAGATTTTGCCGGCGGTTTCAGTGAATAGCATGTATTTTCAGTGTTGTTATAATATGATCATTATAAAAACATTCAAATCAGGATGCCGGAATAAATACCATGTTGATTAAGCCTGAATTTCCGATCCGGGTGTTCTACGATGGGTCATGTTCAGTCTGTGCTACGGAAATTGAGCACTATCTGCATCAGGATCATGGCGGCAAGCTTCTTGCTATGGACATCAGCAATTTTGACTTTAAACCGGAGTTATACCGTATCTCGCTGAAATCGTTCATGTACGAACTGCATGTAATCGACCGGAGGGGTTTGATATACCGTGGAGTTGATGCATTCTGGGCTATTTGGCAGGCATTCCCGGATTCTACACTGTATAGAGTTCTGTGCACCGTTATAAGCCTGCCGTTAGTGAATCCAGTTGCACATTTGTTGTACAAGGGGTTCGCCAGAATCCGCCCTTATCAGCCGAAAAAAACTGACTGTGACAAAGGTTCCTGCAATATCGGCAGGAAAAAATGAAGCTGCGACAGGAGAAATAATGATTGAATTATTACGCAAACGCCGAAGCATACGAAAATTCACTTCTGAAAAAATAGCTCCCGAAAACATTCAGACAATCATTGAAGCTGCGCTAAGGGCCCCGTCATCGCGGGGCATAAATCCCTGGGCATTTATTCTGGTGGAGGACCCCCGGATACTGCTTAAACTTTCGAAATCCAAACTTCATGGAGCGGAATTTCTCAAAAACGCACCTCTTGGAATAGTTGTCTGCGCTGACAGTACAAAATCAGACGTCTGGATCGAAGATTGTTCCATTGCGGCCATAATCATTCAACTCACGGCATTGTCTTTGGGACTCGGCAGCTGCTGGGCTCAAATAAGAAACCGGCAGCACGATGACGAAAAGTCAGCTGAAAGTTATGTACAGGAACTGCTGGGCCTGCCGGAACAGATAAAAGTTTTATCCATATTGGGCATCGGACATCCTGACGAGAAGAAAAAACCTGTTTCTGCTGATAAACTTCAATACGAAAAAATCAAAAATTTCAGAAATGAGGATGATTATGTCTGATCTAAATGTAGTTGCCAAGATTGTGGCCAGACCGGATTCCGTTGAATCAGTCAAAAACGAGTTGTTGAAACTCATCACGCCAACCAGGAAGGAAAATGGCTGCATTAAATATACCCTGCACCAGGACAATGAAGATCCGGCGGTGTTTGTCTTTTACGAAACCTGGGAGAGCGCAGCTTGTCTGCAAGACCATATGAACACTGATCATTACAAGAATTATGTCAATGCTGTCTCAAGTCTTATCAAAGAAAAAGTTGTGAACAAAATGACATGTATTGATTAGAGAGCCGGTTCAGTATTTACAGACTCAGAAAGGTATCGGAATGTCAAAAGGTTATCTGGCCAACAAAGAACGTCTGGACGATATCAGTAACCTCGGTAAAACCATTGGTAAGCGGGCCGGTTTCAAGTGTGAATGGTGCGGTAGCAAAGATGACCTCCGGATATGGGATTATCTGCCTGATACGCCGCCAACTCCGGAGTCGCTGGCCCTGTTGTGTCAACGCTGCCGAGGGTGGGGTGAGGGCAGGAAGGCCGCTCCGGATGAGCTGCGATCGATCCGCAATGCCCTTTGGAGTGATGTCCCTGCCATAGCGGAAGGTGCGGCAACTGTATTGGCGCAGTGCAAAGAGTCGTGGGCAAGAGAAGCGATTGAAGAAAGTTTTATTGATGACGAAGTCAAAGCCGGCATACTGAAATAACAAATATTAGCTGCTCCGCCAAAATACAAACCCTCTAACTGAAATGACTTGCAGTTAGAGGGTTTTTTGTAAATCATTTTTCAAGTTGCCGTATTTCAGACTTCAGTTTTAATCTTTTGATGCATCAACTTTTTGAATAAGTTCAACGATCTTTTTGTACAGGTCATCCCCGTCCTTGCCGGTTACCTTTTTTTTGTCCACAACAGCAACCGGCATGTCGCGGCAGGCGCCGCACTGTTTGACGCAGTCTTTTACTTTAATGTTCAGCTCAGGGAACTCTTCCGTCAGGCGCCGGAAAATCTTGCCTTTGCCTTTGTTGTGTTCGCAGAAACGGATCTTCATTCAGTTCACCTAATTCCTTAAACGGGTGAGCGTCAGTTTGCTAAACAGCCAGAGGTGAACCGGTCGGAGCTACAAAAACCCGCTGACCCATTTCTCCATCGATCATCAGGATGCCGTGTCCGTTGTCGCCAACCAGTTTGAGTTTTGCTATCAGGTCGCGGTCGTTGTTTTCCTCTTCGATCTGCTCTGTTACGAACCACTGCAGGAAAATCTGGGTTGCGTGGTCTTTTTCTGTTACTGCCTGTTCGCTCAAGTCGTTGATGCATGATGTGATAAGCTGCTCATGCACCAGTGTCTTCTGCATCATTTCCAACAGTGATTTGTATTCGTTTGGTACATTTTCGCTTGCCAGCAGGGAAATGACCACGCCCTGGTCTGTTAGATATGTGTAAAACTTCATGAAGTGGATCATCTCTTCACGGTACTGTACGAAGAACCAGTTGGCTGCGCCCTTCAGGCCCAGGTCGTTGGAGCAGGAGGACATGGCTAGATACAGGTGGGCTGAATAAAGTTCCAGATTCATATGTTTGTTGAGTGCATCCGACATCTGTTTGCTTATCATTGGTAGACCTCCTTGGATTTTAGTGCATTATAACTTAAAATAAGACTTAATCAATCCTGAATGAGTATTGTTTTGAATTTATTTCGATCAAAGCGGCTTAGAACGGTGCGAAAGCCTGAAGACCATATAGATTCCCAGCAGGAACATAGGCAGGCTCAGGAACTGACCCATGGAGAACCAATTAAAAAAGAAACCGATCTGGGCGTCGGGCTGGCGGAAGAACTCTACAAAGAAACGGAAAAGCCCGTAGCCGGCTACAAAGGTCCAGGCAGCAACTCCTGCGGCATCAGATTTTCTTGAAGCAAAACGTACGATAAAGTAAAGCACCAATCCTTCAAGAAAGGCTTCATAAAGCTGTGAAGGGTGTCGTGGCTGTCCGTCGCTGCCCGGGAATATCATGCCCCACGGCACATCAGTATGACGTCCGTACAGTTCGGCATTGATAAAGTTGCCGATCCGGCCTAATCCCAGGCCGACCGGTGAGCAGAGTGCGACCATGTCCATAAGTGTCAGAAACGACAGCTTTTTGCGGCGGGCATACAATACCATAACCAGTACAACGCCCAGAAAACCGCCGTGAAACGACATGCCGCCTTCCCAGACCGCCAGAAGTTTAAGAGGGTTTTCCAGATAGAATCCAAGGTTGTAGAACAGTATGTAGCCGAGCCTGCCGCCCAGTACGACGCCCAGAGCTCCGTAAAATACCAGATCGGAGATATCGTCGGTCGTCAAAGGTAGTTTCTTGCGTTTGACTTCGGAGCGGATAATGAAGTAGGTGGCTACAAAGGCCATAACGTACATCAGCCCGTACCAGCGAAACTGGAGCGGGCCAATGGTCATGAAAACAGGGTCGATATTAGGCATCTGCATTGTGCTGATATTACCTCAGGCCCCACAGCCGCAGCTGCGGGTGCAGGCTCCGACCCTCATGTGTACGGCCTTGATGAAGGTGGCCTCTGTGGCAGCCTTGATTTCTTCAACAACGTTGTCCGGTACTGCAGAGTCAAGCGAGAGGATGACCATAGCTTCACCTTTTTGCTGACTGCGTCCCAGATTCATGGAGGCAATGTTGATGTCATGCTGTCCCATGATTGTGCCGATTTTGCCGATCATGCCCGGACGGTCGCCATAGTGCAGCATCAGCATGTGCTCTTCGGGGCTGAAGTCCATGGTGTAATCGCGAAGTCTCACAATGCGGGGAGCTCCCTCGAAGAGCGTGCCGGAGATGGTGCGCTTTTTGCCGCCGGCTTCGATAATCAGAGTTATTACGTTGGAAAAAGCATCGGCGTGGGTCGTTTTGTTTTCTTCGACCACGATGCCCATCTGCTCGGCGATCAGGGACGCATTTACCATATTGACATCCTGGTCAACCATCCGGTTAAGAAGCGCGCTGAGTCCGCAAACTGTAAGAGGCGAACAGTCGTAATGGGCGATGCTGCCTGCAAATCCGAAAGTAACTTTTTCCAGGTTGTCTTCAACCAGTTGGATGCCGAAGTCGCACATTACGCTCATCAGGTTCAGGAATGGACGCATCTGGTCCATCAGAGCCAGGTCAAAGCGCGGAATGTTGACTGCATTCTCCATAGGCTTGTCGTCCAGGTAGTTCAATATTTCCTTTGAAACGTCAATGGCCACATTGACCTGGGCTTCGAAAGTATTGGCACCAAGATGCGGTGTCACCACCAGGTTCTTGTGTGCGATCAGCTGCTTGAGGGTCTCGGTGGCTGGAGGCTCTTCGCTCCAGACATCGAAGGCTGCTCCGATTACTTTGCCTGAGTTCAGGTTTTCGAGCATGGCCTGTTCGTCAATGATTCCGCCGCGGGCCACGTTCAGGATGATCACGCCGCTTTTCATCAGACCGAATTCACGAGGTCCGATCATGCCCCTTGTTTCTTCGTTCAGAGGTGTATGTACAGTAATTATATCGCAGTTCTTGTATATTTCGTCGTGTGAAACCAGTTTGACTCCCAGATCATGGGCTCGTTTGACGGAAATATACGGGTCACAGGCCATAACTTCACATTCAAAAGCCTTCAGGCGGGTAGCCACGCGGCCGCCAACCTTGCCGATGCCGATCACGCCGGCGATCTTACCTTTCAGCTCATGGCCCGTAAACGGGGCACGCTTCCATTCGCCGGCTTTGAGACTGGCGTTGGCGGTTGTTACATTTCGACAGAATGAGAGCAGGAGGGCCATGGTGTGCTCGGCGGCGCTGTTGGTGTTCCCGAAGGGGGCGTTGACTACTATGACCCCTTTGGAGCTGGCGTAGTCCACATCAACATTATCGATGCCGACTCCGGCACGGGCTACGATCTTAAGATTCGTGGCAGCATCCAGCAGGGCCCGGTCAACAGTGGTGCCGCTGCGTGTGATGATTGCTTCATAGTCGCCAATGACAGCCAGCAATTCTTCTTTTTTTAATCCGAGTTTAACATCCAACTGGATGCGCGGTTCCTGGGTTAACAGCGCCAGACCTTCCGCAGATACTTCATCAGTTACGATTATCTTCATTGCAAATCTCCAGTTTCAATGGATTTAATCTCGGCATAGTAGCCCCGACATAAAAAAAAAGCAAGCATCGCAGAGGTGAATAATGGTATACATTCGCCCTATGAAACCATTCAATATAGTTTTGATCGAACCAGAAATTCCGCCTAATACCGGCAATATTGCCCGTCTCTGCGCCGCTACCGGTGCTGTTCTGCATCTGGTGGGCAAGCTGGGCTTTTCCATTGACGACCGTTATCTGAAAAGGGCCGGGCTTGACTACTGGGAGTTTGTATCACTTAAGCAATGGCCTGATCTGGCGGCTCTGCAGGCATCAGTACCCGATGGGCGCTTCTTCTATCTCAGCACCAAGGTTGCACGAAGTTATCTGCAGGCCGGTTTCCAGCCGGGTGACTTCATTGTTTTCGGCAAAGAGACCAAAGGCCTTCCGGAGGATCTGCTTGCTGCAAATCCGGATACGTCGATCACGATTCCTATGCCCGCCGAATCTGTGCGCAGTCTTAATCTTTCCACCTCGGCCGGAATCGTGCTGTATGAGGCGTTGCGGCAGTGCGGGATGATTGTATGAGTACAAAGAAGAATCTCGATACTAATAACTTTCATCCATACCTGACATCAGCAATTCCCGGCTGCGGAGGAACAATCAAGGAATCGCCCGAGGACTTCCTGGTGGAGGAAATACCGTCATATCTCCCCTGCGGTTCCGGCGAGCACTGTTACCTGACGATCGAGAAGCGCGGCATCACTACTCTTGAAGCCGTTCGCCGGATTGCCCAGAGTCTGAAGGTGCCGGAGCGGGAAATCGGCTATGCCGGCATGAAGGATGCTGTCGGCATTACCCGTCAGACGATATCGGTCCAACGTGTCTCACCGGAGAAGACCTGTGCTCTGGAACTGGATGGAGTTAAAGTCGTTTCCGCCAGCAGACATACCAACAAGCTCAAACTGGGTCATCTGAAGGGAAATCGTTTCCAGATAGCGGTTCGTGGTGTGTCCGATGATGCCGCGCAGAATGTCCCTGCTATTCTGGAACTGCTGCAGAGACGAGGTGTTCCGAATTACTTCGGACCCCAGCGCTATGGTGCCCAGGGCAACTCGCACCTGATCGGAGCGGCCATCTTGCGGGGCGATTGGCAGGGGGCTGTGGGGCATCTGATCGGGGAACCGGATTCACTGAGGGACGAACAGTGGCGAGCCGCCATAGTTGCATATCAGCAGGGAGATCTGGTCAGGTCTCTGCAGTTGTTCCCTCACCATTGCCGCAGCGAACGCGACCTGCTGCAGCGTCTGGTAAGTCGTCCGGAAGCTTTTGAGAAGGCTTTTTCGACGGTACACCCACGACTGAAGAAGCTTTATTTATCTGCCTGTCAGTCATTTCTATTCGACCAGGTGGTCGCACAACGGATTCATCATATTGATGAACTGCTGACGGGTGATCTTGCCTGCAAGCATGTCAACGGTGCCTGTTTTCTGGTAGAAGATGCCGATGAGGAGATGGAGCGTGCCCGGTCATTTGAAATCTCGGCCAGCGGCCCACTGTTCGGCTGTCGTATGAAACAGCCGCAAAATGAGCCGCTGAATCTGGAACAGCTGGTTCTGGACAATGCCCGGATACATCTTGAAAATTTCGATCTGCCGGGAGGCCTGCGCATGGAAGGTGAACGTCGTCCCTTGCGGGTTCCACTGGGTGAGTATGCCTGGTCGCTGGAAGGTGATTGTCTGCGATTGGAGTTTTCGCTGCCGAAAGGCGGTTATGCCACTTCGGTTTTAAGGGAGATTACAAAATACTTTTAGCATTTATCCTACAAAAAAGCCGACACAGCAATGTCGGCTTTTTTGTAGGATAGTTTGAATAAAGCGGTCTATGATCGTACGAAATCGGGTCTGGCAAATGAGTATTCAAATTGCATATGATCGGTATAGGTGCCGTTCAGTATGGCAACCACGTCTTCTGTGAAAACCAGTTCTTCGTCGGTCGGAATGACATAAACCTTCACCGGTGAGTCGTCGGTGGTGATAAGGCTTTCACGCTTGCGGGTCATGGCCTTGTTGTTGCGTTCGCGATCAAGTACTATGCCTATGTGATCAAGCCCCTCAATGGCCTTCTCGCGGATCAGTGCCCCCATTTCACCCACGCCGGCGGTGAAGACAACCGCATCCAGCTTGCCTACCGCTGCCATGAAGGCACCGATATATTTCTTCAGGCGATATGCTTCTATTTCAAGTGAAAGCTGGCAGCGTTTGTCGCCGGCCACGGCATTTTCTATAACGTCGCGACGGTCGGTGAAGCGACCGGTTACCCCCAGAACACCGCTCTTCTTGTTGAGGATGCTGTCAATTTCCTTGGCGGAAAGGTTTTCCTTCTGCATCATGAAGGCGGGGATGGCTGGATCGATATCTCCGCAGCGGGTTCCCATTACAGCGCCTTCCAGAGGCGTCAAGCCCATCGTGGTGTCAACTGAAATGCCGTTTTTGATCGCACAGTGAGATACACCGTTTCCTATGTGCATCGTGATTATATTGGTGTCTTTAGAGCTTTTGCCGAGAATGGCGGCGGCACGTTTGGAAACGTACAGATGCGAGGTGCCGTGAAAACCGTATCGTCTTACCTGGTGGTTCTCATACCATTCGTAGGGCAGGGGATAGATATAGGCGTGCTCTGGCATGGTCTGGTGGAACGCCGTGTCAAATATGGCCACATGCGGGATTGTGGGCATCAGAGTTTGTGCGGCTTCTATTCCTTCAATGTTTGGAGGATTATGAAGCGGTGCCAGGTGCTGAACTTCTTTCACCGCATTCAGAACATGATCGTCGATCATAACTGAACAGGTGAACTTTTCACCGCCGTGCACCACCCGGTGTCCGACAGCAGAAATCTCATCAACATTTTTCAGTACACCATGCACCGGGTCTGTAACTGTTTTGATAAGCAGATCTATTGCGGCCTGATGGTTGGCACAGTCCTGCTGGAGGTGATACGTTTCCTTACCCGGTACTTCGTGCATGATAAATGAATCGCCGATTATAACCCGTTCAACCATTCCCTTGGCTACGACAGTTTTTGTCTCCCAATTGAACAGCTGGTATTTAACTGATGAACTGCCGCAGTTTAATGCCATAATAATCATTGTGATTCCTCCAAATAAACAGAGATTTAGTTATAATATCAATAAAAATGAAACATCCAGACTAAAATAAACATCTAAAATAGAACTGTTTTTGATATATACACGAGACATGAAATGAATTCAACAAAATTTAGTGTAAACAGTTTTGGCGAACGCTGATTTCTTTGCTGGACATTTGAAAATCAGTATGGTACATCAGATTCGCTTTCCGCTCAGGTTAGCTAATCTTATAAGGAGGTGAAACTGTGGCCCATACAATTACTGACGATTGCACAAACTGTGCAGCATGTGAGGATTCCTGTCCTGTTAACTCCATCAGCGAGCAGGGTGGCAAGCGTGTTATCGACGCCGATACCTGCATCGACTGTGGCGCATGCGTAGATACCTGTCCCGTAAATGCAATTCATGCCTAATAAGCATTGATGCAAACTGGAAATGAAAAGCCCGTGGAGACACGGGCTTTTTACGTTTCTGCTTGTTTTATAAAGAATGGTTTTGCAGGAATATTATTTTTTAAACAGCCACAAAATGAACGATAGGATGGCCGATATGATCAGGCAGGTTACAACCGGGAAGTGAAAGCTGAAGTTTTCGCGTTTGATGGAGATGTCGCCTGGCAGCCTGCCGAGCCAGGTTGGGAGTTTGGGGGCTAAAGAGATCATCAGGCCGATAGCGACCAGCAGCAGCCCTAGAATGATCAGCGGTCGCCCCAATCCGTTCATGATTTTTCCGCTTTCGGAAGGTAGCGTTCCTTTTCGCTATAGATGCAGCCGCAGTACTGCTGCCGGTACAGTCCTAGCTCCTTGGAAAGCCTGATGCCTTCCTGCCATCCGGGGCGGAAGTCCTGATAATAAAAATCCACTCCATACTCTCTGCCGATCTGTTCGCCCAACTCTCTGATCTCATCGTGCTTTTGGTACCTGCTGTAGAGCAGGGAGGCACTGAAGGCTTCGAACCCTTCTGCTGCTGCAACCTCTGCTGTAGCGCGAAGGCGCGATGAGTAACAGTAGCTGCAACGTTTGTCCGGCTGCTGGGCGACGTTGGCCAGGAATCGTTCCAGATCATATTCGTCGCGCATGATCATCGGCAGTGCTTCCAGTTCGGCCATCTGCAGAACGGTATCGCGGCGTCTAAGATACTCCTGGCTGGGGTGAATGTTGTGGTTGTAAAAGAAGCCGGTCACGTCGTGACCGGCTGTTCGAAGGGTTCTCAGGGGATAAAGGGCGCAGGGGCCGCAACAGGTATGAAGGAGAATACGCATCACAGGTTCTCTAAAAGATGCCCCATTTTTTCACGTTTGGTCGCCAGGTAATCACGGTTTCTGTCAGTAGCCTCTGCTTCAATCGCCAGGCGTTCCACAATATCGATTCCATAACCCTGCAGGCCGACCAATTTTTTGGGGTTGTTGGTCAGCAGCCGCATCTTCGTTATTCCAAGGGCCAGCAGTATCTGGGCGCCGATGCCGTAATCACGAAGGTCGGCTTTGAAGCCCAGCTCAAGGTTGGCTTCGACCGTGTCGCGACCCTTGTCCTGCAGCTCATAAGCTTTCAGCTTGTTGATCAGGCCGATTCCGCGACCTTCCTGGCGCATGTACAGGATTACGCCGGACCCTGCTGCTGCAATCTGCTCCATGGCGCGGTGCAGCTGTTCTCCGCAGTCACAGCGCTGACTCCCTAGTACGTCTCCGGTCAAGCATTCTGAATGAACCCTCACCAGCACAGGCTCACCCTTTTTAATATCGCCCTTAACCAGTGCAATATGCTCCAGCTTGTCGATGTCGTTTTCGAACGCGATCGCACGCCAATCTCCGCCGAAAGTAGAGGGGAGGTGGGCTTCTGCTACAGTACGTACCAGGCGCTCGTTTTTAAGTCTGTAGGCTACCAGGTCTGCAATTGTGCAGATCTTGATGCCATGCTTTTTGGCAAAAATCTTCAATTCAGGCATGCGTGCCATGCTGCCGTCATCGTTCATTATTTCGCAGATCACACCGGCCGGTTTAAGTCCGGCCAGTCGTGCCAGGTCAACCGAACCTTCGGTCTGGCCTGAGCGAACCAGGACGCCGCCTTTTCTGGCCCGCAAAGGGAAAATGTGGCCGGGACTGACCAGATCATTTGCGCTGGCGCCGTCGGCAACTGCTGTTACGATCGTGTGTGCACGGTCAGCGGCAGAAATTCCGGTTGTAACGCCATGTTTGGCTTCGATCGAGATCGTGAAGGCGGTTTCGAAAGGGGAGGTGTTGTCTCTCACCATCGGCCGCAGCCCCAGTTCGTCACACCTGTCAGCGGTCAGTGTCAGACAGATCAGTCCGCGTCCATGCTTGGCCATGAAGTTGATGTTTTCTGGTGTCGCAGCTTCGGCTGCCAGGGTCAGATCGCCCTCATTCTCACGGTCTTCATCATCTACCAGGATGACCATTTTTCCCTGGCGGATATCCTCAATTGCTTCTTCTATCGTTGATACGGACATGGGGTACCTTTCATTTTATAGAAATCCATTCTCAGCCAGTGTTTTCATGCTTAAATTCCCACCGGTTTTCCAGGGAACAGTCAGTTTCTCTACATATTTACCAATAATATCAGTCTCGATGTTAACCGCATCGCCGGTGCGTATATGCTCAAGAGTCGTACTGACCATAGTGTGCGGGATGATATTAACTGAAAATCCGTCACGTGTAACCGAGTTGACAGTAAGGCTGATTCCGTCAATCGCGACAGAGCCTTTCTCCACCAGATAGCGAACATGTTCGGCAGGCAGCGTGAATTGCAGAAGTTGGTTGCCTGAGCGAACTTCGCTTCTGGACAATTGACCGCAGCAGTCGATGTGACCACTGACGATGTGACCGCCAAGCCGGTCTCCCAGCTTCAGGGCGCGCTCCAGATTGACCCGGCTTCCGCTGCGCAGTTTTCCGATAGTAGTGCGGGTGATGCTTTCGGGAGACACGTCAAAAGTCAGGGTACTGCTGCCTTTTTCAGTGACAGTCAGGCAGGCGCCGTTGACCGATACTGAGTCCCCTATGGCAATCTCAGCCGTTGGTAGCTGACTCTCAACGGTCAGCAGACCGGCTTCACCGCGACGGATAAAAGCGCCGACCCGTCCTGTGTTTTCTATCAGACCTGTGAACATGCGGTTCTTTCCGGATAGGCATGGACTAATACGTCCTGCCCTATTTGAGTGATATGGCCGAATTTAAGTCTAACCGCTTTGTCCATACTGGTGATACCGGTCATGGTAAACGGTGAAAGACCGTCGCTTCCAATGATTTTGGGGGCAATAAAAACAGCAAATTCATCTATCAACCCTTTAGTGAGCATGTCACCGGCCAGACGGCTGCCGCCTTCAATCAGGATCGATTGTACACCCATGCCGCCAAGTTTTCCGAGCAGATCAGGCATGGACACCCGACCATCATATTCTTCGCAGACGATAATGTTTGCTCCCATCCTGGTATAGCGCTGGTGTGATAAAATGTCGCTCTCGGTGGTAGCGATAAAGGTATTCAATGCTGTTCCGCATTCAAGTACAGCTGCACTTTCCGGAGTCCTCAAATGTGTGTCGACGATGATCCGGAGCGGATTCTTTCCTTTGACGTGACGGACTGTCAGCAGCGGATTGTCTGCAATGACTGTGTCGACACCAACCATTATGGCATCATTTTCAGCACGCATTTTGTGAACAAAAAGCCGTGACTTCTCTCCGCTTATCCACCTGGATTCTCCGGTTGCGGAGGCAATTTTCCCATCCAAGGTCATTGCGCATTTGAAGGTGACAAACGGCAGTCCGGTGGTTACATGTTTTATGAAAAATCGATTCAGAGAACGACACTCGTCTTCCTGTACTCCGCAGGATGTCTGGATGCCGGCCAGTTCAAGCGACTTGAATCCTTTGCCGTTGACAAAGGGGTTTGGGTCACTCATACCAGCTACCACACGTTTTACACCGGCTTTGATAAGGGCGTCGCAGCAGGGAGGGGTTTTGCCGGTATGGCTGCATGGCTCCAGAGTGACGTACACATCCGCACCACGGGCCGAATCGCCGGCCATCAGCAGGGCATGAACTTCAGCGTGATGTCCGCCGGCTCGTTTGTGCCATCCTTCACCGACTACAACTCCATTATTCACTATAACGCATCCGACTGCAGGATTTGGGGACGTTTTTCCGACCCCCTTGCGGGCCAGAGTCAATGCACGCTTCATATATTTAAAATCGCTGGAAATCATTTCTTCAGCAGTTCCTGTAATTCCTGCATAAATTCACTGATGTCTCTGAAAGAGCGATAAACTGACGCGAATCTGACATAGGCAACCTCGTCCATGCCATGAAGTTCTTTCATTACCCATTCACCAATGGTAGTGGTTGAAATTTCACGTTCGGTTGACTCCTGAAGCCTTGCTTCGAGGCGGTCGACCACCAGTTCGATGTCCGTTTTGGAAATAGGACGCTTTTCACAGGCCTTGACTATCCCGTTGATGATCTTGATTCGGTCGAAAGGCTCCCGTCGCCCGTCCTTCTTGCAAACCTGCGGGAGCATCTCTTCGATACGTTCATGAGTAGTGAAACGCTTGGAGCACTGTTCACATTCGCGGCGACGTCTGATTGCGGAACCGCCTTTGTCGGGGCGCGAGTCAACAACCTTGCTGTCCAGATTATTGCAGAAGGGGCATTTCATTCAGTCTGCCCCGGTGTGTCGGGAGTGAAGTGGATGACTTTTATGCCGGTTTCACTGATCATCTCGCGGGCCAGGTCGTCGGCATACCCTTCGCCGTAAACAACTCTGGTGATGCCGGCATTGATCAGCATTTTTGTGCAGATGATGCAGGGCATTGTCGTGCAGTACAGTGTTGAACCGTCTATGTTGACCCCGTGTCGGGCAGCCTGGATGATGGCGTTCTGTTCGGCATGCAGTCCGCGACACAGTTCATGGCGCTCGCCGGAAGGAACCTTGAGTTTTTCTCGCAGGCAACCGGCGACATCGCAGTGGCTGATTCCCGAAGGTACGCCATTGTAACCGGTGGCCAAAATATTGCGGTCTTTGACCAGAATCGCACCGACTTGTCTGCGCAGGCAGGTAGTACGGTTTGCCACCAATCGGGTGATGTCCATGAAATACTGATCCCAGGATGGGCGCTGCATAGTAAGTTTCACCTCTTATTTTCAGTTACAGCCGACAAACTACTCTACTTGGTGCTCCAAGGTCAATAATTACCTGTTTGTACGTATACATGTTTGTACCGAAGTGCTTAACTGGGGTATTTTATCGAACGGCTAGTAGTGACAAGGAATAAAAGTGTTGCTATAGTATCCAAAAATACAGAGTGAGGTTATACATGAGAGCAGCTTTGTTGTGTCTGGCAGTTTTGATTTCGTTTAAATCAGTGGCTGTATTTGCCGCATCACCAACAGTGCCAAAAGGCTATAATAGTTGGCAGAAAAGTGACAGGAAGGTCGTTACTGATAAGAAATCGCTCTTTTACGGCATTCATTACATTTATGCCGACAAAAAGGCCATGCAGGGTTACAAAGCCGGTAACAGATTTCCCGAAGGAAGCCGGATCGTGGTCGAGTTTTTCAACATAAAGGAAAACCCTGCCGTTGACGGCCCCAAGAATATGGTTGTTCTGATGCAGAAGGATAAACGGCGGACAGAAACCGGCGGGTGGCTTTTTGCAGGTTATGGCGCTGATGGCAAACCAAGCGGAATAGATCCGGTAAAAAACTGCTTTGAGTGTCATCTAAAAGACGCAGCCCAGAAGGATTATGTCATATCGACAATAAATGATTTCAAACACTGATACAAATAAAAACATGCAAACTACTACAAAGTCTGCACTTAATGCCAAACCGCGTATATTGATTGTTGATGACGAAGCAGACATCCGTCAGGTAGTGACTTTGGTCCTTCAGGACGCAGGCTATGTTGTCAATTCCGCCGATAGCACGGAATCTGCCCGAATTTTACTTAAAAAAGAGCATTATGATGCCGTTGTCACTGACGTAAAGATGCCCGGAGAAGATGGTATCAGTCTTTTGACAATGATCCATCAGGAGTATCCTGAAACACCGGTGGTGTTGATGACTGCTTACGCTCAGCTTCAGATGGCGATAGATGCAATTAAAAACGGTGCTTTCGATTTTATTCAGAAGCCGTTCGATATGGACCTGCTGAGAAGTGTTGTGGATAAAGCGGTCTGTCATAGCAAACAGCAGCGAATGGAGAAAAGTCGTAGTGCCGGATTGGAAGAGGCACTTGCTGCCAGAACCACAGAACTTGAAAACGCCAAAGTAGAACTTGATTTTGCCCATTCAAAGATCCTTAAAGCGGTAACCTGCAGCAGTCAGCGAAAAGACACTTCTCCGAATGACAGCAGTACGACAGAAACCATATTCAAGATTTTCAGCAGAGTCGTCTGAAGAAGGTACAGACAGTTCGTGCCTTGACACCCCGAAGCTTTTAAGGTAGCTTATCACGTCCTACCACAGGACATCAGACACATCAATTATCCCCGTTAAACAAGGTTGATCGGCATGAAAATTACAGCGGTAATACCCGCCCGTTTTGCCTCGACACGTTTTCCCGGCAAAGCATTGGCTGAAATCGGCGGCAAGCCGATGATCCAGCACGTTTATGAGCGTACTTCCCGGGCAAAACTGGTTTCACGTACCATTGTGGCGACCGATGACCCGCGTATTGCCGATGCGGTCAAACTGATCGGCGGTGAAGTTATCATGACATCCGCAAACCATGAAACCGGAACAGATCGTCTGGCAGAGGTCGCGCTGGGTCTCGATTCGGATGTCATCGTCAATGTCCAGGGAGATGAGCCCTTGATCTGTCAGGATATGATCGATCAGGCCATTCAACCGTTTCTGGAGGATGCCATTTTGCAGATGGGAACTCTGAAGACGCGCATAAAGTGTCTGCACGATTTTCTTTCTCCCAATGTGGTCAAGGTTGTGACAGATAATCAGGGTTACGCACTTTATTTCTCCCGCTCTCCTCTGCCGTTTTTTCGCGACAAATGGAAGGATCTGAAGGATGAGTCTTTCTGCTGCGGCAAGCTGCTTTGTTACAAGCATGTCGGCTTATACGTATATCGTCGTGATTTTCTGCTTAAATTTGCATCAATGCCGCCGACGTTTCTGGAAATATCTGAAAAGCTTGAACAGTTGCGGGCCGTTGAAAACGGCGTTAGAATTCGTGTGATAGAAACTGAATTCGAGTCGCTCGGTGTGGACACACCGGACGACCTGGCCAAGGCTCAGGAACGTTACCGTCAACAAGCGGTCTGAACAATATTTTGTCAATATAAGAACCGGCACATCGATATAATCAGATCTTGTTGAACCTCGCTGACTTGATTGCGCTGTTTGCGTCTTCGTGTGAGCTTGTTCGGCATTTTACTGGTATTTTAAAAATTGTTTTATATACAGGAGCCGATTGATATGAAAACGAAGTTTATTTTTATTACTGGCGGTGTTGTTTCCTCCATCGGTAAAGGCCTTGCAGCCGCATCTCTTGGCGCATTACTGGAAGCCCGCGGTTTGAGGGTCACCATGCAGAAACTTGATCCGTACATAAACGTCGATCCGGGAACAATGTCGCCATTTCAGCACGGTGAGGTTTTTGTTACTGATGACGGCGCTGAAACCGATCTGGACCTGGGACATTATGAACGCTATACCAGTGCAGTGCTTTCCAAAAAAAGTAATTTTACAACAGGACAGGTCTATTTTTCGGTCATCACAAAGGAAAGACGCGGGGACTATCTGGGCGGGACTGTCCAGGTTATCCCTCATATCACTGATGAGATAAAACATAAAATTATTGAAAACGCCAAGGGTGCCGATGTTGCTATTGTTGAGGTTGGCGGCACAGTCGGCGATATCGAGTCACTTCCTTTCCTTGAGGCAATCCGCCAGTTCCGTTTTGACCGCGGCCACGGCAACGCTTTGTATGTTCATGTTACGCTGGTCCCTTATATCCGTACAGCCGGCGAATTGAAGACCAAGCCGACTCAGCATTCTGTTATGGAACTACGCAAGATCGGTATTCAACCGGATATTCTGCTCTGTCGCTGCGAACGTGATCTGCCTACGGATATGAAAAAGAAAATCGGTCTGTTTTGTAACGTCGCTGAAAAAGATGTTATCCAGGTTGTTGATTCTGAACACATTTATGCTGTTCCCCAGGCTCTTAACAAAGAGCATCTTGATGATCAGGTTGTGGAAAAACTTAATATCTGGACAAAAGCCCCCGATCTTACCCACTGGCAGGATGTTGTGGAAAAACTGCGCCACCCAAGTCACGGCGAGGTGCGTATTGCGATTGTCGGCAAATATGTCAACCTGACAGAATCATATAAATCGCTGGCTGAAGCTCTTACCCACGGCGGCATTGCCAACGACTGCCGTGTTTATCTGAAATACCTGGATTCCGAAAAAATCGAGTGTGACGGAGTTGAAGGGCACCTTGACGATGTTGACGGCATACTGGTGCCTGGCGGCTTCGGTGAGCGTGGTACCGAAGGCAAGGTCATGGCTATCGAGTATGCCCGTACCAATAAAATTCCGTTTTTCGGCATCTGTCTGGGAATGCAGATGGCAGTGGTTGAATATGCACGCAATGTCTGCGGCCTGGAAGATGCCTGTTCCAGCGAATTCCGCCATGACGGAGGCCAGCCGGTCATACATCTGATGGAAGAACAGAAAAGTGTCAGCAAAAAAGGCGGAACGATGCGACTGGGTGCCTATCCCTGCACCATCTCCAAAGGTACTGTCGCACATCAGGCCTACAATCAGATGGAAATATCCGAGCGCCACCGTCACCGCTATGAATTCAACAATGCTTACCGGGAAACCTTGACAGCCAACGGACTGATCCTGTCCGGAGTGTACAAGGAAAAAGATCTGGTTGAAGTGGTGGAGATCGCCGACCACCCATGGTTTCTGGCCTGCCAGTTCCATCCCGAGTTCAAATCCAAGCCACTGGTTCCCCATCCGCTCTTTAAAGCCTTTATCGGAGCCTCATTGCTGCATCGCAATACAGAAAAGTCCGTAGCGGCAAAATAATCGCATGCACCTGTACGGCAGCGATCAAATATCAACGCCCTTCCGAATCATCCGGAAGGGCGTTCGTGTCTTGTTTCATTGACAACAGTGCATTCGAAATCTAATATATAAAAATTACACTCTGAAAGGCTTGTATGAAGGTTATTATCCTCCTTGGCGACGGAATGTCGGACGAACTCTACAGTGAACTAGGCAATAAGTCTCCTCTTCAGTCAGCTGCAACTCCGAATATGGATTTCATGGCGCAGCATGGCCAGACCGGTCTGGCCAACACAGTTCCGGCAGGTCTTCCTCCCGGCAGCGACGTGGCCAATCTCTCGGTCTTCGGCTATGATCCCCGCAACTGTTACACCGGTCGCTCACCGCTGGAGGCTGTCAGCATGGGAGTTATACTCGGTCCTGATGATGTTGCATTCCGGATGAATCTGGTTACCCTCAAGCCGCACGGCAGCTCGATTTATATGCAGGATTTTTCTGCCGGACACATCTCCACCGAAGAGGCTCGTGAGTTGGTCGAAGCACTGCAGCAGGGTTTGGGCAGTTCTGAGATTGAGTTCCATCCCGGTGTCGGGTATCGTCATCTGATGGTTTGGCGCGGCGGCAAGGACGGCATGAAGGGGACTCCGCCGCACGATATCACCGGCAAGGCTATAATTGATTATCTGCCCAAGGGGGACGGCTCCGAAACACTGATCAATTTAATGAACCATGCCCAGATGCTGCTTCACAATCATCCGGTTAACAAGAAACGCAAAAACGAAGATAAGCTGCCGGCCAACTCGATCTGGCTCTGGGGACATGGAAAAACTCCACGAATCGCTTCCTATAAGGAAAAATACGGACTGACCGGCGCAGTTATATCGGCTGTCGACCTTATTAAGGGCATCGGAATCTGTGCCGGCCTGGATATCATTAACGTTGAAGGGGCCACCGGCTATATTGACACCAACTATCTGGGTAAGGCACAGGCGGCTCTGGCGGCATTGGAAGATCACGATTTTGTATATGTCCATGTGGAAGCGCCGGATGAGGCTTCTCATGCCGGCAGGATGGATCACAAAATCCAGTCTATCGAGGATTTTGACAGTCAGGTGGTGGGAACTGTGCTGGAGGGGATGAAGAAATTCGGAGAATACGCGATACTCTGCACGCCTGATCATCCGACGCCGGTAAAGTTGATGACTCATACATCCGATCCGGTTCCGTTCGTGATATATCGCGGTGGTACCGGAGCTGGAAATGGTGCGGTTTCGTATGACGAACTCCAGGCAAAATCCACCGGGTTGACAATGGAAGGACATGCGCTGATGCAGACTTTGCTGGCGTAACTGGTGTAATATGTCCAGATGGTGTTAACTGATAAACGTAATGAATTGATCCAAGTGGGGTGCATTTGATGAGCCGAATCATTAAAACAACTGTTTGTGTGCTGCTGACGCTCACAATGTATCCTCTTTCTGAACTGCCTGCAGCTGAATTATCTCCTTTGGCAGCTCCAAAGCCGGCTTTGGGAGAACCGGTTAAACCGGTTGCAAGTGAACAGCCGGCCGGGCATCGTAAGGAAATATCCGTATTCGCACTTAGCAAAGACGGTCGCTACGCGCTGACGGGTGACGAGGATGAAAATAATTTCCTCTGGGATGTGAAGTCAGGCAGGTTGATCAGGGAAAACGGAAAACCGGACCCTGTTCGGCTCTGGGTTGTTTCTGCGGCATTTTCGCCCGACGCTGCCACGCTGGTCTGGGCGCGTTTTCGCAAGCATATGCCGGTATTGTGGGACGTAAAAAGCGGGAAAAGACTTGGCGTGCTGGCATCTACTGAAAACGGTCACAAAGCCGAGGTCGTCTCGCTGGCGTTTTCTGATGACGGAGGCTATGTTGCCAGCGGTGATATGCAGGGCATGATAGTGGTCTGGAATATGAAAGACAGATCGGTAGTTCGCAGAATTAAGGCCCATGCCGGAGAAGTGAAACAAATCGCCTTCATCCCGGGTGGAAATGAATTTGCCAGCTCTGGAACGGATGGCGCGCTTTATTTGTGGAACATTGAGAGTAATACTGCTCTTGCCGCTCTGTTGAAACCATCCGAAGATTTGGTGACTTCACTGACGGTTTCGGCTAACGGGTCTGTTTTGTATGCCTCTTCGGACAACCAGACAGTAAAAGGGTGGAATGTCCACTTGAGAACTCTGCGCAGCACCATATCATTTCAAGGCAGACTGATTAACAATATTGCGGTATCGCCGGATGGTGATCTGCTGGCAGTGATCGAGGAGGATCAAAGTCTGGTTCTCTGGAATCTACGCGAAAGTAAAGCCGCTTGGCGAAACGAACTTGCAGATTCTGCCTTATTGGCCCGGTTTGCTCCTGATGGGAAAACAATGTTCACAACCGGCGGCGACAACTGGATTCGTGAATGGGAAGTTTCATCGGGGCGAATGATCAGAAAGTTTGGCGGGGTTGCTGAGTAGAACCCCACTGTCTTTCAGCTGTAATCTTCCTTTTTAATGCCGTATTTCTTGATTTTACGGTACATGGTAACCATATTCATGCCGGCTTCTTTTGAAGCATTTTCGATTATCCCACGATGTTTTTTAAGCAGTCCTTTCAACAAATCCGCTTCAAATCGCTCCAGTGCCGTATTAAAGGGGAGTTCACCCATAACTGCGGTATCTGTTTCAGCAGGCGCATCGCCGTAACCGCCTTCCACAAACTGCACCAGTGTTCCCCATGAAATGTAATCGTTGGTTTCCATGGCCATACAGGCTTCGATCACATTTTTAAGCTGCCTGATATTGCCGGGCCAGTCAAAATCGCATAACGAGTGGATCGCATCGCTTTCAAAGCCCTTAATTGAGGT
Source organism: uncultured Geobacter sp. (assembly GCA_964420435.1). Lineage (GTDB taxonomy): Bacteria > Desulfobacterota > Desulfuromonadia > Geobacterales > Pseudopelobacteraceae > JACRCG01. Next base: position 77,586 of record CAYQTC010000007.1, on the reverse strand, counting down.
TCCGAACTTCTGGTTTTGCAGATGAATGAAATGTGCGGCCAGCAGGGGGATGTCGTTGCGACGCTCGCGGAGCGGCGGCAGGTGGATGTTGACCACATTCAGCCGGTAATAAAGATCCTCCCTGAATATGCCGCTTTTGATGGCCTCTTTCAGATCTGAATTGGTCGCGGAAAGTATTCGCACGTCAACCCTGGTGGGAGTTGTGTCACCCAGTCGATTGAACTCTTTTTCCTGAAGAAAACGCAGCAGGGTTTTCTGGACATTTATCGGCAGATTACCGACTTCGTCCAGAAACAGCGTGCCGCCGTTGGCCGCTTCCAGAAGGCCTTGACGGCTCTCTTTGGCCCCGGTGAAGGCACCTTTTTTGTAGCCGAACAGCTCGCTTTCCAACAGTGTTTCGGGGAGGGCGCCGCAATTGATGGCGATGAATTTTTTATCACGGCGGGGAGAGTTATAGTGTATTGCCTGAGCAATCAACTCCTTGCCGGTGCCGGACTCGCCGGTTATCAGTACAGACGTGTCTCTGACTGCAACTTTTTCAACACGTTCGAGTATTGACTTTAAACCGTCACATGAACCTATTATGTTGTCAAAACAGAATTTTGCCTCCAGCTCGGCCCGTAACTCGCGGTTTTCTTCGATCAGCTGGGATTGCTGCAGGGCGTTCTTTACCCTGTAAATCAATTCCTCCGGTTCGAACGGCTTGGTAAGCATGTCATAGGCACCTTTGCGCAGAGCCTGAATCGACATGTCGACCGTGGCGTAGGCGGTAATCATGATGACCGGTATATCTTTCTGTTTTTCCTTGATAGACTGCAGTACTTCCAGGCCGCTCATGCCAGGCATTTTGATGTCGCTAATAACAAGATCCCAGGCCAAGGCCTTGAACTCTTCAACCGCCTTCTGTGGAGAGGTATAAGCCTTGGCCAGATAGCCGTTATCAATCAGAATACTTTCCATCATCCGGCAGAGGCCTTCCTCGTTGTCAATCAACAGGATGCGTTTCTTGCTGGTCATTTACAGTTCCTCCTGGTAAATCGGCAGCGTGACTGTAACGCAGGTGCCTTTTCCGATACTGCTGTCAATCCGGATCTCTCCATGATGCTGATCTATGATCTGTTTCGTGATGGCAAGACCCAATCCGGTACCCCGTTCCTTGGTCGTGTAGAATGGTTCAAATATCTTGTCAAGACTTTCAGCCGGTATGCCGCAGCCGCTGTCGCAGAAGAGTATGCTGATACGCTCATCTGTAGCAGCTTCCGTCTTTATGCTGAGCTTGCCACCCTCAGGCATCGCACCGCCGGCATTCAGAATCAGGTTGATGGCAACCTGTCTCATCTGGTCGCCGTCCAGCTCAATCTTAGGGATATCGGCAGCAAATTCGGTGGTAATGGTTACATTGCGCATGTCGGTGTGGTTGGCGGCGAAATCCACAATCTGCTGCAGCAGATCATTCAGATCGGTTGTTTCCAGGGTCGGGCGGGGGGTGCGGGCGTATGACAGCAGGTCCTGAACGATTTTTTTGCAGCGTTTGCTTTCCCTTTTTATCTCGTGGATATATTTGTAGTTGGGGTCTTCCTCGCTCATCTTCCCCTCAAGGTAGCCGGCGTAGCCAAGGATTACGCCCAATGGATTGTTGATTTCATGCGCTACTCCAGATGACAGCACCCCAAGAGAAGCCATTTTACCCTGCTGGGCCAGGCTGGCTTCAATATCTCTGTTGCGTCGGATGATTTCGGTCATGCGATTGAACGCGCTACCCATTTCAGCCAGCTCATCCTCGCCTGAAACCTGCATACGCTCATCCAGTTTGCCGCGTTTTACCCGCCTGATGACTTCGATCATATGCGTGATCGGGTTGGTAATGATGGTTGAGGCCCGAAAAACCATAAGTGTTGAGGTTAGTCCGACCACCAGAATCAAAAGAACCATGCTGTACATGATATGGGTTTTGATTTTGTTGGCTTCCAGGTAAAACTCATCTTCATATGATCCAACCGCAATAATCCAGTCCCATGGTTCAAAATACTCATAACGCGCGATTTTCATACGTGCGTCCTTATCGCCTTTATTTCTCCACGGATAACGAATCCAACCGCTCTTTTTTGTGCACATTTCCAGAATGAACTTATTGCCGTTTTCATCTATGGCATCGATCAGGTTTTTGCCCTCCGAGTCCGGATGGATCGTAAATGTGCCCTTGCTGTTCATACAGTAAATGTAGCCGGTTGCACCGACCTTTTTATTTTTTATGCTGTCTTTCAGTGCCGCAAATGATTTACGCTCGAAGGCCGCATCTTCGGATGTTTCGTCCAGATACCCTCCGGCGGCGATTATCCAGTCCCATTCGCGAAAATAGCGATATGCAATTATCTTGTTGCGCGGGCGTTTGTCGCCCAGCACTGCATTGCGCCAGGGGTAGGTAATGAAGAGTGTTTCCCCTCGTTTTGAAGCTTTTGCGGTTCTGCATATTTCGCGAATGAAATAACGCCCGTTTTCATCTTGTTCATCAAAAACATTCTCGCCCTCTCTGGCAATATGGACCTGCAGATCCCCTTTGCTGGTCATGGCATAAATATAGCCGGTTTCGCCGACATTGACCATTTTCAGAGCTTTGCGGGCTTCGCGCTTGGCTGTGTCCAGATCAAGCCGCCCCTTTATATGCTGGTTGTGTTCGCTTTCCACCAGATTGAAAGAGAGAGACGCCAGGGTTGCCAGTTCCTGGTTCAGATATCGCAAACGGTCCTGTTTATAAACCTGAAACTGCTGATAATGGGAGTTAAGCAGGTCAATAGTGAAGGATGACATGTGCTGAAGGTCGTCCTTGCTGGTTTTGGTTATTCCGCGATAGGCCTGCTGATTGGCAATATAGCCGATCACGCCGGCGACAATAAAAATCGGGCCGATCACCAGCGGCAGAACTAGCGCCAGCAGCTTGCCGCGCATTTTTAGTGTTTTTAACAAGTCGTTCATTGTGCCTCAGGATAGTGTATACATTTGTCGTGAACAGATATACCTGATTGGCGGAGTCAAATCAAGCTGATAGGCTTGGAGCCCGGGGGCGGTTGTGGTAACATGCGGTATAATTCGGTAAGGTGATTGGAGCTCTTAGCGAGAATGGCTGCAGTTGCTCTGAGGGAGTTATGCGGGGATTGACGATCAAACCCCGCGGTCTTGATCAGCAAAATGTTTTAAGCCAGTAGTTTCCGATTACACATCAAGTTTCATTTATAATCTTGCGATGTTGCAGGACACTGTTTTCCATGTTGACTTCACGGGTGATTTTTTCCGCCTCTTCGCTTGTGAGTCCGACACTGGGACGATTTCCCATCCAGTGGGTCACGTCGCCTTTGCATGGGTCAAGCGGAGTCGGAAGTGCAGGTCCGGGGATATGTCTGCCGTCAACATAAAGTGCGGCCTGGAAAACATCCTCTTCCTTCACCAGAGCAAAATCAGCCTTCAAGCCGTTTGAGAGGATCTTGGATACAATATTTCGCTTGAATATCATCGCAAATTCTCCTGTAGTATGCTGGTGTATCATACTTAGCATACTTAACCCTTTGTCTTATTAAAACGCAAGAACTTTTGAGAGGCTTCCGGAATCATGACAGCTCGAAATCAGGTTTTTACAAACATGCTTGCAACACTCTCGCGCGACTATCTGCAGGGCAAGGAAGAGGTGCTGCGTTTGTCGGCGATTGCACTGCTGTGCGGTGGACACATTCTGATCGAGGATCTGCCGGGCCTGGGTAAGACGACGGTTGCCTTGACACTGGCCGGGATTACAGGACTTTCGTTCGGAAGGGTTCAATGCACCAGCGACCTGCTTCCTTCCGATATTACCGGTTTGTCGGTATTCAAACGTGACGAAGGGCAGTTCAGTTTTCAGCCGGGCCCGATATTCAACAACATTGTTCTTCTGGATGAAATCAACCGGGCCATGCCGCGCACACAGAGTGCCATGCTGGAAGCGATGGAGGAACGACGTGTGACGATGGAGGGTGTTACACATCATCTTCCTGAGCCGTTCATGGTCTTTGCCACCCAGAATCCGTCCGACCAGAGCGGCACATTTCCGCTTCCCGAATCGCAGCTGGATCGCTTCCTTATCTGTACCGACATCGGTTACCCACCGAAAGATCTTGAAAGACGCATCATCGCCGAAGGCGGAATCCGCGAGCGGATCAGCGGCATGACGTCGCTTGTGACGCTGGACGAAATCATGACCGCCCGCCGTGATGTTCAATCGGTGTACCTTTCCGAAAAGGTGCTGGACTATATCCATGCACTTATCATTGCAACCCGCTCGGACGATCTGATTCTGACCGGGCTTTCCACGCGGGCGGCTATCAACCTGGCCCAGACTGCCAGGGCGTCCGCGTTTCTGGCTGGTCGCGACTACGTCGCTCCGGATGATGTCCGCAACACCGTCATGGCGGTCTGTGCCCATCGACTGGTTATGCGGGGCGAAATGTCCATATCTGACAGGGGAGGGGTGCTACGGACAATCATCGACCGCATACCGTTGCCTTTGGTCTGAAGATCAGCAAGGCCGGTGCGCTCTTTGTTGCATTGACCCTTCTGCTCGGTTTCTCCGCTGTCAACACCGGCAACAACCTGCTGTATCTGGTGGTCTCCGGACTTCTGGCCTTTATGTGTGTGACCGGACTGGCCGGAATGTCCAACATCAAGGGGCTGGTTCCGCTCATTCTGCCGCCCGATGAAATCTTTGCCGGAACTTCGGCGCCATTCAGGCTGCGTGTGCAAAACAGCAAACGCCATCTCCCCTCCTTCCTGATCCGTGTTGAGTGCCAATCAGGACAATCACAGATTTTTTCAGTCATTGATAAACAGGCATCCCGTGATGGGAGTGTCATGCTGACATTCAGTCAGCGCGGAAAAGTACCGTTCGGCCGGGTCACGGTCAGCTCTTCCTATCCGGTCGGATTTTTCACCCGATACTGGACGTTCGAAATCGACACCGTTTTGACGGTTTTCCCGCAACCGCTTGAGAGTGCTTTCCCGTATTCAGGTGATCACGCACCGCGTGCCGGTTCCGGTTTGATGAGAGACCGGGGGCTGGATGGTGAGCTGGAGCGGATCGATCCCTACACAGGGGCTGAACCGCTGCGGATGATCCATTGGAAACTTTCGGCCCGCAGCGCCGACTTTCTGGTGAAAGGTTTTGGCCGCCAGCCGTCAATACCGCTTACCATTGATATTGAAGCGTTGCCGGGTCGGGGAATGGAGGAACGGCTGTCAAGGGCGGCCTGGCTTGTGCGGCGCTGGGTGAGGGAGCGCCCGGTCGGACTTGTTTTGGGCGACCGGATAATTCCGTCCGGATGCGGAAGCCATCATGGTCGTACCCTGCTGGCGGAGTTGGCGGTATATGGTCTCAATTAGAACACTGGCGGGCATCCTGACATACGTTATCAGCTTTTGCGGCATGCTCCCGCTTTTTCCTTGGCTGACTACCTTTCCCCGACTGGCGCTGGCTTTAGGGCTCATTTTCGGGGTCTGGCAGGATTACCGTGGAAAATGGCCTGTAAAACCCTGGATTCAGAATGTTGCCATTGTCCCGGTTTTTCTTTTCTTTGCGCTTCAGTTCAGCCGGGCCAATCCGATTCAGCCGGTCGTAAGTGTACTGGCCGTCATGCTGGCGGTCCGTCTCGCCGGAGAAAAGACAGTCCGACACAGTCTGCAGATTCAGGCATTGTCCCTTTTCTGCCTGGCTTCCTCCTCGCTCTACGATTTAAGTCCCGTATTTCTGTTTTATCTTGTGCTTATGCTGCTTCTGGTTGCGATTGCACTGGTTCTGCTTACCTTCCAGAACCAGGAAAACAACATGCTGCTGTCCAGGCCGGATCTGCGCAAGGTGCTGATCGCCGGTAGCCTGATGCCCCTATTGTCGCTGCCGCTGCTGTTGTTATTCTTTCCAATTCTGCCTCGGACACAGATGCCGCTCTGGAATTTTCTGGCTGCGCCGGCGGTCCGTACATCCGGTTTCTCGGACAAGGTTGAGCCTGGAGCACAGCCGGCCGTCGGAGAATCCCGTACGCTGGCGTTCAGAGCCGAAATGCCGCTCCAGCCGCAGCAGAGGCTCTACTGGCGCGGGGCCGTATTCAACCGGCTGCAGGGGAGTCGCTGGATCAGGGCGGAAGGCGTACCGTCCGAACAGCCGCTGTTCAAGGGAAATCCGGTAGAACAGTCAATCTATCCGGAGCCTGCTGTTTCCCGGATTCTGATTGCGCTGGACAGGCCTGCGAATATCAGCCTGACCCGCCTGAAAAAGTCACCGGATGGTGTTTTCGAATACTCAGGCACATCAGGTAAGCGCCTCAACTATCGGGCTAAATCAATTTCGGATGGAATTGTGGCCGTCAGCGGTGCAGTCAACAAGCGCTTTTATCTGCATCTGCCCGATGATATTTCTACACGGATAGCGAAGTTGGCCGGTGAGATTGCCAGGAAAGGCAGGACCGATCGTGAACGCCTGGAACTGCTGGAGACACATTTCAGAAACGGCGGATACCGCTATTCCATGCGCGGACTGCCCACCGGCGAGCGTGCCCTGGAGCAGTTTCTGTTTGAGGGCAAGCAGGGACATTGCGAGTTTTTCGCTTCGGCCTTCGCCGTTCTGCTGAGGAGTGCCGGTGTGCCGTGCCGCTTGGTGGGGGGCTATGTCGGCGGCGACTATAACCAGCTGGGCGGTTATTATCTGATTAGCGATGATATGGCCCATGTTTGGGTGGAAGTTTTCATCGAAGGGAGTGGATGGCTGCGGATCGATCCGAGCAGTTTTGCGACAAACGCCGGCGAAGTCTGGAAGGCCGATAAATCCCGCTCTCTGATTCTGAAGTTGCGTTTGACGATGGATTATTTGAATTACGAGTGGAATCGGTCTGTTATAGTATATGACTTCGAGCAGCAGTTTGAGTATGCCCGCAAGGCGGGAAAGCGGCTGCAGGGAATCGATCCGGCCGGGATTATGCGCGGTGCCTTGCCGTATTTTGTTCTGTCTGCCGTTTTGGCTGTTCTGTGGTTTGCTGCTCGCCGGACCACCCTGTTCCGCAGGCGGGAAGAGCGGATTCTGCGAAAGTTCCTGCGCCGGGTAGAAAATGAATACGCATTTGATACCCGGCGGGGACAGTCGGGGTTGTTTGAAATTGCAGAAAAGACAGGAAGCAGCCGGATCATGGAGTTCGCCGTTATATATTCCGGCGCTCTGTACCGTGACCGGCGCCTGACTGATGAAGAGTATCGCCGTCTGCGACGGATTTTAAATGAAGTATAATAACACGTTAGTCACTAACTCAGCTTAGTGAGAAAATCAGACATTTTCTTCACATCCTGCATCTCCAGGAATTCCCTGTAGCCATCAATGCCGTCGGTGTCAAGACCGCGATAGTAGCGTGGTCTGGCGCTCTTCAGTCCTGAAAGGGCTTTACCTGTGGCATAGCTGGTATCTGCAAGCTTATCCGCTTTGAACTTCAGCTTGAGTATGATGCTGAACCCAAGTTGGAAAAGGCTTTTCAGACGTTCGCCGGTAAGAATCTCCGCCCCCTTTGTTTCATCTCCCTGGCTCAAGTGTTCAAGGGCAATGTTCAAATATCCGTAAACCCTTTCCACCACCGCCTTCATCTGTTCCGTTTCGTCAAGATGCGCCTGGTCGGCCACAAGTGCTGTATTTATGAGATAATTCAACTCCATTCGGAAGAGTTCCGAATCCATGAGGAGAATAACCTTTTCGAGGAAAGTTTTTCCGGTCAAAAACATCCCGGGAAGAGTGGTTGCTTCACCCGTCTGCAGCAGCACTGTGCCGAGACTGGGGGTAAAAGTGTCCGGATTGACACGTGAGTAAACTTCAAGCGCCTCGTCATAGGGAGGAAAGCCCAGATCGGCAAGGCGTCCGGATTTAATACGATAACACTCCTCCTCGGATTCGATGTCAATTTCACCGCTGACGCTTTCCATGAGCGCAGCGTAAAGGGGATTATCCAATCGGCAGACCAGTTCCAGAAAAGAGCCGATTATCTGTGAGTGTTTCGGGTTTTTGAATTTTATCAGGAACACATCATCAAAGGTGTGGTCCCAATCAGTCTGTCGTTCTTCATCGGAGTTGATATCGCCAATTCCCCCCGCTACGATAAGCTCCCTTCCCAGGAAAAGGGAGAGGAGATTGAAATCCAGATGCGGAAGTAATTCCAGGAAATGCTCCTCACTCCCCATCATAATATACCCTAGATAATCGACCGCCTTCTCTTCCAAGAACGTCCAGCCCTTCCAAAGTTCCATATCCAGGATAAAAAGGCACTGCCTCGGGCTTGCCATTCCCAGCAATTCCATGGCATCGGGGGAGCCTGTTTCCTTGAACAGCCAATATAACTCCTGGGGCTGCATGGACCGTGTCAGTTTTTTATTGTCCGGGTCTCCCAAAATCAGGTCCATCTTCTCCCTGGGGAGAATCTTGTCAAGATAGAGGCGCTTTTCGTCAAAAGGAAGTTCACGAAACGCTTCTCCTCCAAGACTTGTGCTGCTTGCTGTTGCCGTTTCAGTACCTTTTTGAGTCATACTTTTTTCCACTGCTGTATTCTCCTTGTTAAACATAATCCGGTACTTTTTCATAATAGCACCTTTTTCAAGGAGTCTGTCAGAAAGGAATCTGGAGCCAATCAGTTAACCTGGTTTGGACGCATGTTCGAAACATTTATCTACATAAAGTCACGCCACCATACCCTGTCAACTGTTCGGCCAGGCAGCGGATATGCCGATCATCAGTGCCGCAGCATCCCCCTAAAAGCTTCACTCCGAAATCCTTATGAAGCGCGGCGACGCTACGTCCGAAAACCGCCGGATCTTCCTCCACCAGCTCGGTGCTGTTGTCCAGTTCTTCCGGACTGAGTGGCGAAGTGTTGGCCAGCAGGCCGATGACCCGTTCCTGCACCTGCGGCACCGCATTGGTTTCTTGCAGCAGTGCCTGGCGAAACACCGAGGCATGGGTGCAGTTCACCAGATAGGCCAGCGGGCGAGGGGAGCTGGCGGCATCAATTGCTGCAATGGCGGAGGATAGCGGCGTGCCGTCCAGCAGCGTTCCGCCGGGGCGAGCCAGCACGCTAACGATGTAGGGCAGACCGGTGGCGGCCAGCGCCTGGGCCAGGCCGGTTGCTTCACTGAGTGCGGGCAGGGTCGCCGCCAGCAGAAAATCGACTCCGCTTGCCGCCAGGGCATCGGCCTGCCAGCGGTGAAATTCCCTGGCGGCGTTTGTGGAGAGTGCTTCGCCCGGCTTGTAGGCGTCGCCTTTACAACTCATCAGACCGCAGATCACAACCTTGCGTCCGTAATCGCCGTACTCCCGGCGCAGATCGGCCAGAAAGCGGGTGTTGTCGCCATTCACGTCTCGACCTGAAAGCCCGGCGGCGGCAATCCGCTCCCGGCTTGCACGCCAAGTGGGGGTGGATAGCAGCAGCGGCAGGTCAAATTGTCGGCCGATATCCAGATATTGCCGGCAGATGTCAGCCAGAACTTTGCAACTGTACGGCTGATAGATCAGTGCCGAGTTGACCACATGGGGGTCGAGAACAATAGCGGGGTTGCGGCGCAGTCGCTCGATGACCGCTCCTTCTCCAAGGATGACAGGGGAGGCGGCCAGCAGGTCCGGAAACGATACGGTTGGCATGTTGTTCATATCAGTACCTCAATACTTTGGCGAAGAAGTTACGCACCTGTTGATCTTGCGGAGCTGCAAAAACAGCCGACGCCGGGCCGCTTTCAACCACCCGGCCATCCGCCAGAAACAGGCACTGGTCGGCCACCTGGCGCGCAAAGCCCATGTTGTGGGTGACAATGACCAGATCACGCCCTTCGGCACGTAGTTCGGCGATAAAATCCAGCACTTCGGAGGTCATCTCCGGGTCCAGGGCCGAGGTCGGCTCGTCGAACAGCAGGAAGCGCGGCTTGATCGCCACCGCCCGGGCGATGGCAACCCGCTGCTGCTGGCCGCCCGAAAGTTGAGCGGGGTGTTTGTGACCGTGGGCCTGCAGCTGGAAGCGATCCAGAAGCTGGTCGGCATAATTCTCTGCCGCTTCCCGTTCATAGCCGTGAACCAGCACCAGCGGCAGGACGATGTTCTCAACGGCTGTCAGGTGCGGAAAGAGGTTGAAGGCCTGGAATACGGTGCCGATGCTGCAGCGGTGCTGGCGCAGTTCCTCCTCGCCGGTGGGCAGTGGCGTGCCGTTGATGATCACCGTACCCTGGTCGGGCACTTCCAGCCCTGCGATGATCCGCAACAGGGTAGATTTACCACCGCCGGACGGGCCGATCAGGGCCAGGGACTGGAATTCGGGGATGGATATGCTGACGCCGTTCAGGGCCGGCTGACCGGCAAAAGTCTTGTGGATGTCGGTCAGCTCAAGTTGCATAGTAGAAGCGTTTCTCCAGATGGCGCGAAACCAGCGAAATCGGCAGGGTCAGCAGCAGATAGCCGACCGCCAGCGGCAGATAACTCTCAAGGGTACTGTAGGTGAAAGAGTTCACCTCCTGGGCATTCAGGGTAAACTCACTGACCGCAATAATGGAAAGTAGTGATGAATCTTTGATCAGGGAGGCAAACTGACCGGTCAAGGGGGGCAGAACCCGGCGGACAACCTGGGGGAAAATGACGTGGCGATAGATCTGCGTGCGGGTCAGGCCGATGGCGCGGGCCGACTCCAGCTGGGAATTGCCGATGCTTTCAATTCCGGCCCGGACGATTTCGCAGATATAGGCTCCGGCAAAGCAGGCCATGGTCAGCACCCCCACCAGATAACGGTTGCTGATGCCGAAGGCATCCGCCACCACGTAGAAAAAGACCAGGATCTGCACCAGCAGCGGCGTGCCGCGGATCAACTCCACATACAGCTTGCCCAGGTAGCGGACCGGCAGCAGGCGGGAGCGCTGGGCCAGGGCGAAGCAGAGACCGATCGCCAGGGAAAGGGCCAGGGCAGCCGACGAGATCAGCACCGTCATCCCCCAACCCTGGAGGAATTTGAGCCGGTACTGCCAGATGGCATCCCAGTTCCAGCCGTATTGCAGACGGGCAAAGGCGAAGCTGAATACTCCCGCCACCAGCAGCAGTACCAGCCCCCAGGAAATACAGCGGGCGGCCAGGGATACCGGCCGCCCGTCATCGGGTTTCATGAAAAAGCTCATCGTCTGATGTCTGCGCTACAGGAAAAACTGGTAGCCCAGCCGTTTGAATTCTCCCTTCATATCCTTCAGATACCGGTCGCCAAGGGTTTCAAAGCCCCCTTTGACCCGATACTCTTTAAGAAAAACGTTGATTTTGTCTTTCAACTCGTCGTTCCCCTTGCGGATACCGATGGCCCATGATTCCTGCTGGAAGGGGGTCAGGATCGCCCGTGTGGCGCTCTGGTTGCGTTGCCAGTTCTGATAGGTGGACATCTGGTCATAGATGAAGGCGTCGGCCTTGCCCTGCACGACTTCCAGCACGGCGGCAGCTTCCTTGTCCAGCACCAGCAGACGGGCTGACTTCAGGTTGTTGGTCGCATAGATGTGTCCGGTGGTTCCCTTTTTGACCGCCACGGTTTTGCCGGCCTTGTCCAGATCATTGATGGTCTTGACTGATGAATTCTTTTTCAGCAGCAGGCAGAGGCCGGTCTTGAGGTACGGTTCCGAGAAGTCGATGGATTTTGCCCGCTCGGCAGTGGCCGTCATGGAAGAGATGATCAGATCGATCTTGCCGGTCTTGAGCGCCGGGATCAGGCCGTCGAAGGACATGTTCCGGATCTCCACCGGCCGGCCCAGGGCCTTGCCCAGTTCGTTGGCCAGATCGACACTGACCCCGCTCGGTCTGCCGGCTGTATCGGTCATCTCAAAGGGCGGGTAGGCCAGCTCCATTCCCACCTTCAAAGGCTGCGGCGTAGCGGCTATGGCCAATGTCATGCCCGCCATCAGCAGTATGCTCGCAATAAAAGTAACTTGGATACATGAACGGATTCGTTTCATCCTCTTCCTCCTTTTGTCTGCTAAATAACTTGTCAACAGCATCTACCAGCCGATATCAAGTGACAGCTTGAAAAAAGGCACATCATCCAGTCGCATGTCAGTACGGATTGCATCATAAAACTCAAACTTCCGCTCAAAAGCGTAACCTACGGAAGTAGAGAGTTTGATTGCCGGAACCGGAAGATAATTCAGTCCGGCCATGGCTTTGTAATCCCGGTACTTGATGACCTTGGCACCAAGAGATTTATCCTTAAGTTCATACTCGTCGCTGGCAAAGTCGCCGGCCACATATAACTGTATCTGGGGTGAGGCAAAATATGTTACGGCGGGACGGGGGGCTATCAGGTCGATTCTCCAGTATTGGTTCGGTTGGTAGCTGAACCCCAGTGCCGGTATGAAGGCGTTGGAGTGGTATCCGAGGCGGTAAATAAAGCCGCCTATAGCAGTAAAGCCATTTTCAAAACTGTAGCTGCCCAGCGCCAGGATTGGCATGCGCAGATCATCAGTACCAAGATCCTTGAAATCGCTGTAAAAACCTGGGGTCATCTTTAGAGTGGCGAAGGCTCTGTCATTGATGCGGTAGTTCGCCCCGGCCTCAATGAACAGGGCATGCAGATCCTGCGGCAGGGCTGCTGACGCGGAGGCATCTATGTTTTTCAGGCCATAGCCTCCCCCCACGTTTACTGTCAGACGGTTATCAATCTTTATATTTCGGACTGCTTTTAAGCGGTAGTCGGTGATTCCGGCATCTGCAGGTATATTCTGGAGGTCGGAAGAGGGTAATCGTTGGATTGAAAGCTGGGCATTCCAGTCGGATGATATTCCCGAGGATCCCCAGTCGCTCTTTCCTGTCTCATTGACCGCCTCTTCAGCCAGACAGCCAGATGCTGCAAGCACGACAGTGAGCAACAATATTACCGACGTCAAACAATATCTCATGACAACCCCCTATTTTTTTCTAAAGCATTCGTTTTCCTGCAGGACTCTGAATCATATGGACTGTGTTTTTAGCAACACAAGATAGCACCACGAACAAGTCATCGTCAAAGCAATATTTGCGGGTTTTAAGAAGGACTTTATAAGGCAATTGGTGTTTATTGATGCCGTTGTCTGAAACGGGCATAATCTATTGAAAGCTGGACGAATCATCCCGTCTGGGGTACGGTAGATAACAAGAAAGAGAGTGATAATGACCAATACAGCCTTTTCAACACTTCACATCAAGCCCCCCATGCTCAAGAATCTGATTTCCCTTGGCTATGACGCCATGACACCTATTCAGGCCCACAGTCTGCCTCTGATCCTGTCCGGCAAGGACGTGATCGCCAAGGCCAAGACCGGCAGCGGCAAGACCGCTGCTTTCGGAATCGGCCTGCTGACCAACATGGGGGTCAGCAGCCTGCGCGTTCAGGCACTGGTGCTCTGTCCCACCCGCGAGCTGGCAGACCAGGTGGGCAAGGAGCTGCGTCGGTTGGCCCGCTTTACCGATAACATAAAAATTCTGACTCTTTGCGGAGGTGTTCCCTTCGGCCCCCAGCTGAGTTCGCTTGAACATGGTGCCCATGTCGTGGTCGGCACGCCCGGTCGACTGCTCGATCATCTGCGCCGGGGGAGTCTGAATCTGGGTAGCCTGCAGACGCTGGTGCTGGACGAAGCCGACCGCATGCTGGATATGGGGTTTCAGGACGATATCAGCGCGTTGATTGCCGCTACTCCGAAAAAGAAACAGACTCTGCTCTTTTCTGCCACCTACCCGGAGGCAATTGCAGCCATGAGCTCAATGATTCAGCGCGAACCGGTCGCGGTCAGTGTCGATGAAACCCATGAAGAAGGCGCCATAGAACAGCTTCTGTTTGAAGTTGACAGCTCGGAGCGCTCCGAAGCAGTGGTCCGGATTCTTTGTCACTATCGCCCGGAATCGACGCTGGTTTTCTGCAATACGAAGATTGAATGTCAGGAAGTGGCAGATGACCTGGTCAGGCGCGGCTTCTCGGCACTGCCCATACATGGCGATCTGGAACAGCGTGAACGAGATCAGGTGCTGGTGCGATTTGCCAACAAGAGCGTTTCTGTGCTGGTGGGCACCGATGTGGCCGCCCGCGGCCTGGACATCAAGGATTTGTCGGCGGTGATAAATTATGAATTATCCCGTGATCCGGAAATTTATATCCACCGCATCGGGCGTACCGGACGTGCCGGTGAGCAGGGTTTGGCTTTAAGCCTGGTGACATCGCATGAAACACGGCGTGTGCAGGCTATTGAAGGGAGTCTGGGCAGCACCATTCCAAGGGGGGGGCTGGATTCGCTTGTATCAGGTACGGGTCGGCCCCTGGTGGCTCCCATGGTATCGCTCTGCATCGACGGCGGCCGTAAAAACAAGCTGCGCCCAGGCGATATTCTGGGCGCATTGACCGGAGTGGATGGCATCACGGGGAGTGAGGTCGGTAAAATCGAAGTACTTGAGTTCCATGCCTATGTGGCGATCGTGCGATCAAGTGTCGAGCAGGCGTTGGCCTGTCTTGGCAGGAACAAGATCAAGGGGCGCTTCTACAAGGTAAGGAAAATAGGCTTATAGGCACGTTCTGCAATGAATATGAGTTCAAGTCCGTACTTTTTGTTTCAAATATAAAAAACTCAAAATATTTAAATCCTCATTTTAAATTACTTAAGACCTCTTGACAGACGTTAAAAATACTGTTTAAATAAAACAGAATCTCATTTCACTAGAGGAGGATTTTCAGATGAAACGTGTTTCGATTTTGATTCTGTCAGTTTTTGTGATGTCGATGAGTGTTCCTGTGTTTGCAGCCGAGATGACCAAAGAGCAAAAGGATCAGTGTCTGCTAGCTTCGAAAGAGTGTAAAACTGAAGTTGACAGCATCCAGCAGAAAATAAAGAAACTCCAGGCAGAAGTAAAAAAAGGCAACAAGGTTTATTCTCCTGATGAAATTAAAAAGCTTTCCGCTAAGTTGAAAGAAGCTGAGGAAATTCTTGATAAGCTGATGGTTGGTGGTGGTAATTAACTAAGTCACTTGATTTTTATACAGGTCATGGAAACGGGGTGAGGCAATAGTCTCCCCCCGTTTTTTTTTCAATAACAGCAGAGTTTGCTTGCAGTAATTGACTTGAGATAATATTCTGTCAGAGTTAAATGTAAGTAAACATCAATTAAGGGGGATGTCATGGAAGATCGTGATAATAAATTGGCAGCGGCGGCATTGCTTATAGTTGCGGGTGGTGTGATCGGGGCGGGGATTGCCTTGCTGCTTGCTCCGCAGGCAGGCAAAAAAACCAGAAAAGATCTTGTGCGTTACACGAAAAAGGTCCGCAATCGTGCCGATGAAACGGTTGATGATCTTGCTTCAAATGTCAGCAATATGGTCGAGACCATCGGTGAAAAAACTGAGGAGTTGGTCGAAAAAGGAAAAGAAGCTGCCGGCAGCGCCCGCAAAGATCTGATTCGCCTGATTGAAGAAGGTGCATCGAAACTGGAAAAATTCAGGACAATCCTGAGCAGGATGTAAACCCGTACTCAGAGCTGATTCTGAACCGGCGGTGCAGGAACAGTTGGCGCAACTGCCGGTACGCCGTTTGATAATTCTTTCGGCCCAACATCTTTTGGGTGTTTGTCCTTGTGAGGCTGTTCCTTCGGGGCAGCCTCTTTGTTTTTGTATTCCTTCGCTTTTTGTTCATCCTCCCTGGCGGATGATAAAAGGCTGATATCACCATAATATGCAACTGCGTTTTCGTGGGTATTGTCGCTGTCAGTCATTATTGCTATTGCGCCAACTCTGGGTGCTTCTTCGCCGAATGCTGCTCGGTAGTCCTCATAATAGTTCCGTTTGTGGGAAATCCATTGTCCGGCCAGTTCTTCACCCGCATCCACTGCAATCATGACGATATTACCTGAATAGGGACTGCGCGCTGATTCCCCCTTGGTCATTACGTTGCCCCATACATACTCTATTGCGCGCATGCGGGAAAAGAAACCCCGGGGGAAAACTACATACAGGCGGGCAGCAAAATCATTACCATTCTTGGCCTTTTCATTTCCTTTCTTAAGGGTATGATCTATTTTCCATGACCATTTGATGACTGGATATGATTTTGGATCAAGATCTAACTTATGAAGTAAGCCGGATGCTGAGTTGGTGCTTTTGGCCGTTAAAACGTTCCGGCCGTTTTTGGGAACGAAAGAATAACTGGTTTTTGGGGAATTCCAGATGGTCTGTTCTTTCCATCCGGCAAGCTCACCGGCGCTGAACTTGCCGATTTGCAGTTCAGTTTCCGCAGGAGTAGCAAATGACAGGGAGGAAAGCAGGAGAAAGGCGCCGCAGATAAGGAAAGTCTTCACGTATTTTGTCCAATGTTATTCGAAACCAGCAAAACGCAGTCTGTACCTTGTGCCGGAATGAGTCTGTTGAAGTATTCGATGGTTTGGAATCGTTCCGATTGCTGCGGGATGATTCTGGAGCTGTAACGGCTGATGTATATCAGATAGCGAATGCCGAAACGATCGGCGGTTGCGAGGTTGGTCTCGCTGTCCTCTCCAAGCATTGTCCGTTCGGGGTCATATTTGATGAAGTTCTGAAGTTTGCCCCAGAAACGGTCATCCTCTTTTGGGAGACCTACCTGGTGAGCAGATATGATGCCGTCGAAATAAGGCCCGATACGGGTTGTGCGCATCTTCAGGTCCAGCGTCTTAGAATGTGCGTTGGTTACCAGCCATACCGTTTTATTGTGCTGCTTCAGAAACAGCAGAAACTCGACCACGTGCGGGTGGACGGCAATCAGATGCTCAATCTCCCGCTTCAGCAGGGGAATGTCGAGTTTAAGGCGATCGGACCAGTAATCAAGATCGGTCCAGTTGAGAGTGTTTTCCTGTGAACGAAATAATTCATAGAGGTGTTCTTTGGCATATTCAACTGTGGTGCGGTTTTGGGCAGCCCAGCGCCCTGGTACATGTTCCAGCCAGAAGTGGTCGTCAAAATGGCGGTCGAGAATGGTTCCATCCATGTCAAGCAGCACAGTATCTATGCACTTCCAGTCAATTATCATCAGCTTCTCTCTATTAATTATTATTCAAATTAGTAAACAATACTTCCCCGACTACTGAATTGTCAAGGGTGCAAAACAGCACGGTTAGCCTTAAAAACCCAATTTTATTGACTTTACAGTCTGTTATA
The DNA here is from genome assembly GCA_964420435.1 of uncultured Geobacter sp. Taxonomy (GTDB): domain Bacteria; phylum Desulfobacterota; class Desulfuromonadia; order Geobacterales; family Pseudopelobacteraceae; genus JACRCG01. The sequence goes on along the minus strand of CAYQTC010000007.1, from coordinate 60,397 downwards.
ACGTATAAAGATTAGTTCTTATGCTTGATAAATTTATTTACATGGAAACCTTTGGCTGTCAGATGAATGTGAATGATTCGGAAAGGATCATCACGATGCTGGCCGATCTGGGATATGCTCCGACCAACGAACCGTCCGTGGCCGATATGATACTGCTGAACACATGCAGTGTCCGCGGTGGGGCCGAGGAGAAGGTCTACAAGCGCCTTCAGAACCTTAAAATATACAAGCGTGACGGGAAATCACAAATTATAGGTGTCGGTGGTTGCGTGGCCCAACAGGAGGGGGAGGAACTGCTTAAGAAATTCCCCTTTCTGGATCTGGTGTTCGGTACCCATAACCTGCATCTGCTGCCGGATATGGTAAGGGGAGCGGAGCAGGGTGAGCGTCGTTCCGAGACAGCTTTTATTGACAACGATCAACGTCTCGACCTTTTTCCGACTATCAAGGGGCAATCGCGCCTTTCACGTTTTGTAACCGTCATGCAGGGATGCGATAACTTTTGTTCCTATTGCATTGTCCCCTATGTGCGGGGTAGGGAGATCAGTCGCCGTTCTGCTGATATCCTGACAGAAGTCCGTCAGTTGGCTGATGAAGGGGTCAGGGAGATCGTGCTGCTGGGCCAGAATGTCAATTCCTACGGCCTCAAGGCAGAAAGCGAACCGTCTTTTTCAGATTTGATACGACAGGTTGCTGACGTTTCAGGAATTGAACGGATTCGTTTTACCACATCGCATCCCAAGGATATGTCGGACGATCTGATAGCCTGTTACGGCGAAGTGCCCAAGCTGTGCGGCCAGATTCACCTGCCTGCCCAGTCTGGCAGTGATGCGATTCTACGGCGCATGAAGCGCGTCTACAGCCGCGAATCATATCTGGATAAGGTCCGCAAACTGAAGACGATCCGTCCCGGTATTGTTGTTACTGGCGATATCATTGTCGGTTTTCCCGGCGAAACCGACGACGATTTTGAGCAGACTCTTTCACTGGTCGAAGAGGTACGATACATAGATCTTTTTACTTTCGTCTATTCTTCACGTCCCGGCACCAAAGCTGCCGATCTGGCAGATGAACTGACCCGCAATCAGAAGCTGGCCCGTCTTGAACGCTTGATGACTCTCCAGAAGCGCATTAATATCGAGATTTGCAAGGAATATGTCGGTGGCATGCAGTCCGTCTTGGTCGAAGGAGAAGGGAAGCTTCCAGGCCAGATTTCCGGCAAGGCGGAAAACGGGCGTATCGTCAATTTTTCCGGAGAAAAGTCCCTGATCGGCAGTTTTGTTGATGTCAGAATTGCCAAAGCCTACCCGAATTCGCTGCTGGGCGAATTGCCTAAATAGTTTCAGAGAGGTTATCATGTCCACTATCGAACAGGCCGCACCCGCATCCAATAACTTCCTGCGTACCATCATCGACGAGGATCTGAAGAGCGGTCGGCACAAGACCATTGTGACCCGTTTCCCTCCCGAGCCGAACGGCTATCTCCACATCGGGCATGCCAAATCGATCTGCATCAATTTCGGCCTGGCTCGTGATTTCGGCGGCCGCTGCCATCTGCGTTTCGATGACACAAATCCGGCCAAAGAAGAACAGGAATACATTGATTCCATTAAGGAAAGCGTGCGCTGGCTCGGTTTTGACTGGGGCGAAAATCTCTATTACGCTTCGGACTATTTTGAGCAGATCTACCAGTGGGCAGAATATCTTATTCTGGAAAGCAAGGCTTACGTCGAGGATTTGAGTGCCGAGGAGATGAGGGCTTATCGCGGTACTTTGACCGAGGCAGGCAAGGAAAGCCCTTACCGTAATCGTTCTGTCGAAGAGAATCTTGATCTGTTCCGCCGCATGAAGTCCGGTGAATTCCCGGACGGCTCCAGAGTTCTGCGTGCCAGGATCGATATGGCCGCGCCCAATATGAACCTGCGGGATCCTGTTCTGTACCGCATCATTCACGCCACTCACCCGCATGTGGGCGATGCCTGGAAAATCTATCCTATGTACGATTTTGCCCATGGCCAATCGGATGCTATCGAGGGGATCACCCACTCTATCTGTACACTGGAATTTGAAGACCACAAGCCGCTTTACGAATGGTTCCTGGATAATCTTCCTGTACCTTCCAAGCCGCGTCAGTACGAATTCGCCCGATTGAACCTGACCTACACTGTAATGAGCAAGCGCAAGCTGCAGGAGCTGGTTCATCTTGGCATTGTCAGCGGTTGGGACGATCCTCGCATGCCGACACTGATGGGGATAAAACGTCGTGGATACACAGCCGCTGCTGTGCGCGCTTTCTGCGAAATGATCGGTGTCGGACGCAGCGATTCCTGGATTGACATGTCAGTGCTGGAAGAGTGTGTTCGCGCCGACCTGAATGAGACGGCTCCGCGTGCCATGGCGGTTCTGCGACCGATAAAGCTGGTGATTGACAACTGGCCGGAAGAGGAAGTGGAAGAGATTTCTGCCCCCAATCATCCCCAGAAACCTGAAATGGGTACGCGCATGGTCCATTTCTCCCGTGAAATCTGGATTGACGGCGATGATTTCATGGAGGAACCGCCCAAGGGGTTTCATCGCCTGACGGTCGGCGGTGAGGTCAAGCTTCGCTTCGGCTACATCGTCAAATGCACCGGGGTTGTCAAGGGCGAAGACGGGAGTATTCTGGAACTGCATGGCGAATACGATCCCGGCTCGCGGGAAGGCATCCACACCTCGGACGGCCGTAAGGTCAAGGGTGTCATCCATTGGGTTTCTGATTCTCATGCCGTAAGTGCAGAAGTGCGACTGTTTGACCGGCTTTTTAGTGATCCCAACCCGGATCGCGGCGGTGCCGACTACAAACAGTACCTAAATCCGTTATCGATTGAATCATTGTCGGATTGCAAGCTGGAATCCAGTCTGGCAGATGCGGACCTGGAAACCCGTTATCAGTTTGAGCGCCTTGGATATTTCCGCCAGGATTCTAAAGATTCCGTTCCGGGCAAGCCGGTATTTAACCGGGTTGTAACGTTGCGGGATGCCTGGACTAAAAAGTAATAAATGAAAGAATGGTATCCAACTAAATGAAAAACAAGAAGAGTACATCAGGGTTTGTATCTATTATCGGTCGACCCAATGTGGGTAAATCTACCTTGCTGAACCGCATTATCGGAGAAAAGATTGTTATTACCTCCGATAAACCGCAGACCACCCGCAACCGGATTCAGGGGATTCATAACATTCCGGAAGGTCAGATTGTATTTATCGATACTCCCGGGATCCATGCCGGTCGTTCGCGTCTTAACAGGAGTATGGTGGATGTTGCCAGATCTGCCATCAGCGGGGTTGATCTGCTGCTTTTGGTGGTTGATGCAACCTGGCTGGCTGATGCGGCATTTGTTGCAGATGTACTGAAAAAGGTGACAACGCCGGTAGTTCTTGTGCTGAACAAGGTTGATCTGTTGTCCGACAAAAACCTGATGCTGGAGAAAATTTCGGCCTGGTCGGCTCTGCACCCATTCAAGGAAATCATTCCGATATCAGCCGGCAGCGGCGATGGGGTTGAACATCTGGTTTCCGTTGTCACCGGTTATCTGCCGGAAGGTCCGGCCATGTTTCCGGATGATATTCTGACCGATATGCCTGAAAAATTCATTGTGGCCGAGATGATCCGCGAGAAGGTGTTCCGTCTGACCCGTGACGAAGTTCCCTATTCTACGGCAGTTGTTGTGGAGAGCTTCATCGAGCGTGAAAACGGTGTGATTGCCATTTCGGCCGCCATTATGCTGGAGCGTGATACCCAGAAAGGGATCATCATCGGCAAGCGGGGTGAAATGCTGAAGAAAATCGGCAGCCAGGCCCGGCAGGATATCGAGCGACTGCTGGATACACGGGTTTTTCTGGAGTTGTTTGTAAAAGTGGTTGAAAACTGGAGTGAGCGCCCCTCCAAGCTGAGAGAACTGGGGTACGAATGAAACCGATAGTAGCAATAGTAGGACGTCCAAACGTGGGCAAATCAACTTTTTTCAACCGTCTCCTGGGACATCGCCGCGCCATCGTGGACGACACACCCGGAGTTACGCGCGACCGCAATTACGCCGACATAACACGCTTCGAAAAGCCATTTATACTGATTGATACCGGCGGATTTGAGCCTGTGACCGAGAACCGCCTGCTGCAGCAGATGCGAGAGCAATCGCGCCTGGCAATCGAAGAGGCGGATGTCATCATTTTCATGATGGACGCCAGAAGCGGCCTGACTCCGGCTGATACCGAGGTTGCCGAGATGCTGCGGCGCGTTAAAAAACCGGTATTTTATGTTGTTAACAAGGTTGACGGCGACAAGCTGGAAAATGACTCAATGGAATTCTATTCGCTTGGTGTTGACCAGTTGTACACAATATCGGCTGAACATAACCGTGGTGTCGTCGACCTGGTGGAAAATGTCATGGAGGTTTTTCCACCTGCCGACGCTGCTGATCGGGAGGAAAATGTCACACGCATTTCTGTCGTTGGTCGCCCAAATGTAGGCAAGTCTTCGCTGGTCAACCGGCTGCTCGGTTACGAGCGGGTTGTTGCCAACCCGACCGCCGGCACGACCCGCGATTCGGTCGACACTCCCTTTACCTGCAACAAAAAGCCTTATGTTCTGGTTGATACGGCCGGAATCCGCCGCAAAGGGAAAACGACTGAAAAACTTGAAAAATACAGCGTATGTGATGCACTGCGCAGTATTGAAAAATCTGACGTTGTTCTGATGGTGATTGATGCCGAAGAAGGGGTCACTGAACAGGATGAGCGCATTGCCGGGTATATTCATGAAGCCGGCAAGGGGTGCGTTTTTGTCATAAACAAGTGGGACCTGCTTGAAAAGGACAATGCAACGCTCGGCATCTACATTGAAAAGATCAGGACAGGCTTCAAGTATCTTGCCTACGCACCGATTGTCTGCGTTTCAGCCAAAACCGGTCAGCGCACCGGCAAGATCATTTCAACTGTGGACGCAGTAATGGAACAGTTCTGCAGGAGGGTTTCTACCTCCGAACTGGTACAGGTGTTTAATGAAGCCACCGATGCGCATCATGCTCCACTCTCCCACGGGCGCAGGGTTAAATTCTATTTTGCAACCCAGGTTGCCACACGTCCTCCCGCATTTGTGATTTTTACCAACCAGCCGGAAAACATCCATTATTCCTACGAAAGATATTTGATCAACAAATTCCGCGAGGCCTTTGGTTTTGACGGCGTTCCATTGAGAATAATGTTTCGGGGCAGGGATAAAACATCCTCTTCCACCCGCACAAAATCAGCTCGTCCCAAGACTTGATCTGCCTATAAAGCCTTTACTTGTAGATACTGTTACGGTACTATTTGTCAGTTTTTAATCCGCTTTCAGCTTAGGAACCGTTCTGAATGAGCCTGGTAGGTAACCTCGAAGATCTCGGACTTGGCGAAATTCTGCAGATAGTAAGTCTTAGCAGGAAGACCGGAGTTCTATCCATCACCAGTCGCGGGCGGAGCGGATCAATCTGTTTCCGTAAGGGGCAGGTGGTCAGGGCGTCTTCCAGTACCTTTCAACAGAGTCTCGGTGAGGTATTGATCCAAAAAGGTGTTGTTGATCTTGCCATAATTCGTAAAGCACTTTCTGTTCAGCAGGAGCAGGGATTTCAGGATCGTCTGGGCGTAATCCTCGTCAAAAACTTCGGTGTCTCTCAGGAAATTATCGAGGACGTAGTTCGCGAACAGATCGAAAATGTCGTCTTCTCGCTTTTTGCTTGGGCTGAAGGATCATTTGATTTCGTAGTTCAAAACGACATAGAAACTGTCGACGGCACCAGGTTGGATCCTATGCAGTTTATGCTTGATCAGGGACTCAACCCTCAATTTCTTGCAATGGAAGGCACCAGGATCCTTGATGAGAAACGTCATGCCGCAGAAACCGGTTATTCTGCAGCTGATACTGAGGGAAATGATTTTGATCTGAATTTTGATCTTGTAAACGCATCTATAACTGAATCTTCCCCGACTGGAGCTGTAAAACAGCCGATTGTCATTGTGGATGACGATGGACCGACATTACGTGCCATAACAGATGGATTGATCAAGCTTGGTTTTGTGGTTCATGCAATGACACGCAGCGAAGATACTTTGATCAAGGTGGATTCGCTTCATCGCTGCGGAGAATTACCTGTGGTGGTGGTTGACCTGATAATGCCCAAAATGGACGGATCCGGCGTATTGGGCGGGATCGAGCTGCTGGAACTGTTGCATGACAATTTCAGGGATCTTAGAATTATAGTAATATCGGATTATCATCATGCCGAAGCTGAAGCAAAAGTTCATGACGCCGGCTATCCGTTTCTGCTGAAGCCGCGTAGGGTCGAAATTAACACTCCAGCATTAATGCAGAATTTCACTTCTCAACTGATCTTTAATATTCAAAATTCAACAGAAGGCATTAGTGCGTTTGATCACAAGGAGCGTTTTAATCTTGGTGATGAACTTCGCATTGAGATGGGTGATGACGATGATGTCCCGTCTTCCTCTGAAAACTCCACAAACGGCGGCAGTTTGTCGTTATTGCGAGGCATGCTGGAAGAGCTTAATAATCCGGATCTGCAAGGGGGCGTTCTGTTGCTGGTTCTACGATTCGCATCCGAGTTTTTTAATCGGGCGATAGTATTCACCCTGAACAACAACATTGTCTACGGTTCAGGTCAATTTGGAATAACCGGCGGCAAAATAAGTGGCGATGAGCGTGTCAGGGCTATTCATTTCCCGCTGGAAGCGGACTCAATGTTTAAAAATGCAAACGTCACAGGGCAGCCGGCCACATTCAAACCACCTTTTACCGCAGTCGACAGAAGAATATTCGAGCAAATGGGCGGAGGGATTCCGGATCAGATATTTGTGGGTCCGATAGTAAGCCATTCGCGTTTGATCGGTTTCCTCTACGGCGACAATCTGCCGGGCAAAAATCCGATTATTGATACTGAATCGCTTGCAATTTTCTTATCACAGGCAGGCATTTCAATGGAAAAGACTTTAGAACGAATTACGCATGAAGGGACTGGCGCGTGAGTAAAAAGACAATCATGATTGCAGATGACTCGGCTGCTATGCGAGCAATGCTTATAGCAACTATAGAGCCACTTGACGATTTCAGGATCGTCGAGGTTTCCAGCGGTTTTGAGGCCCTCAGGTTGTTGCCTCGCGAACCGGTTGACCTGATTCTTACAGATATAAATATGCCGGATATCAATGGACTGGAATTGATCAGCTATCTCAGAAACAACCCTAATTATGCCCACATTCCGGTCTTCATAATTTCAACTGAAGGCAGTGTCAAAGACATTGAAAAAGGGAAACTGCTCGGAGCAAATGAATATCTGATAAAGCCCTTTGATCCGTCACACCTTCAGGCGTTGATAGGGTTATATCTTCATAAAGCCACTTAATCACCTGTCAGGATTTTCATATGAACGATCCCGGTACAACCGCACATAACAAGGCCACCAAGGATTTTCTGGCAGAGGCCGAAGAAATTGTTGAACAGCTTGGAACGGAATTGGCTGACCTTTCCGACATGGCTGAAGGCGGTGACTTTAATCCTGATGTCCTGAACTCAATATTCAGGGGCGCCCATTCCCTAAAGGGCTTGGCAGGGATGTTTGGTTTTAGCGAGATTTCAGAGCTTTCACACAACCTGGAAAACCTGCTTGACTGGTTGAGGTTGGGTAAAATACCATTAAATCAACAGCTCATGCCGGTCCTGTTTGATTCTCATGATCTTTTGACAACACTTGTAAGAACTATTTCAATGGGTGAGAACCACAGCAAGTCAAAAGAAATCGCTGCATGCATAACAAAGATTAACACCTGTCTTGCTCCTCCTGAAAAGCAATCCGGAGTATCCCCCCTGAAAACACTGGGTTTGTCAGAACAGGTGCTTGGAGCCCTTACGGAGTACGAAGAACATCGTCTTCTGGACAATATCTCAAAGGGACGCTCAATTTTTAATGTTCACACTTCATTTGATTTATGCACTTTTGATCAGGAACTTGCTGTTGTAACTGATCTGTTGAAGACGTGTGGCGAGGTTATCAGTACTTTGCCGAGTGTGGGCGGAAATCTCGAAACACATATAGATTTTGAAATACTTTTCGGTTCAACGCGTCAGCTCTGCGACCTGAAAAAGTTGATTGAGGGAGAATCCATAACAGTTAAACAGCTTGGGGGGGAAATTGTCCCGGTAAAAACCGTATCTCCTGATCTTCCTCGTACCTCTGAGGCTGCTGTTCCGATACAGGCTCCAGCAGTTAATACATCTACTCCTGAACTACTGCCCGAACCAGCTCAAGTGTCTGCAGTAGATGAAACTGCATTGAGTGCCAAGAGCATGAGCAGGACAGTACGTGTGGACATTGGCAAGCTGGATGAGCTGATGAACATTGTCGGTGAGCTGGTACTGGCCCATTCAACTATTGCTGGTGTCACGTCAAAAATGCGCAACGAGGGTTTCTCACGCATGGCCATAGAGCTTGGGAAGGCTGCCAAAGGGCTGGAACGAAAGCTGACAGATCTCCAAAAAGGGGTTATGGAGATACGGATGATCCCGGTCGGGCAGTTATACGAAAAAATGTCGCGCATTGTTCGAAAGATATCCAGAGAGCAGGGCAAAAAAGTTGAACTGAAGTTTTTCGGAGCAGACACAGAACTCGATAAACTGATAGTAGAAGATATTTCCGACCCGATGATGCATATTATACGCAACGCAATTGACCATGGAATTGAATCCCGTGAAACCCGTGTCGCACGTGGAAAAGATGAAAAGGGTACAATCCGTATTTCTTCTTTCCAAAAAGGCAACCATGTTGTTATCCAGGTTGAAGATGACGGCAACGGCATTGACGTTGAAAAAGTCAAGAACAAGGCTCTGCAGAAAGGTCTTGTCAATGATATCAGTAATGTTTCCGATCGTGAAGCCATCGAGTTTCTTTTTCTCCCAGGCTTCTCTACTGCTGACAAGGTAAGTGAGGTTTCTGGTCGCGGAGTCGGCATGGATGTTGTGAGGAACAACATTGCAGCGATTTCCGGTATGGTTGATATTGAAACCCGCAAAGGTAAAGGCAGCCGCTTTATTATTACTTTGCCGATCACCCTTGCAATAATAAAAGCGCTGATAATTAGCTGTAGCGGCAGGACTTATGCTTTGCCCATCACATCGGTTCTCGAATCGCTTCTTATGACCGAGGGCGAAATAAAGACGGTAGAACGTAAAGAGGTTATTCAGCTTCGCGAATCAACCCTGCCGCTTTTGAGGCTTGAACGCTATTTCGGCATCAGCCGTAACGTTGACAGCCCGAAAGAATTCTACGTAGTTGTTGTAGGAGTCGCGGAAAAAAGACTTGGTATCGTGGTCGATGATCTTCTCGGCCAGCAGGACATTGTTATCAAGACCCTCGGCGAGGCTTTTAAACGTTTCAGAGGTATATCAGGCGCTGCAGATCTTGGAGACCAGCGCACTATTCTGGTTTTAGACGTCGGCGGTATCGTCAACGAAACCATGCGTTCCGGAAACTGACACTTATGTACAAGAGCTATTTCGGATTCAGGGAAAAACCTTTCAGCAAGACCCCGGACCCGCGTTTTCTTTTTCTGAGCCGGGTTCATGAAGAGGCTCTTGCGAGACTGGAGTATGTTGTTCAGGAACGGGAAATTGCCGTATTAACTGGTGAAATAGGCTGCGGTAAAACAACACTGTCCCGTGCTCTGATGGACCGTCTTGGAGAAAACTTCAGATTCTGCTATATCGTGAATCCTCGTCTTAATGCCTTGGAGTTTTTACGCACTTTTGCAAGAATCATGAATGTTGAAAAGCCTGCTGAAGCTAAAGATGTTTTGATGGACCAGATACATAAGGCAGTATATGCATCCAATCAGAGCGGTGTCTGTCCTGTATTGGTTGTAGATGAAGCTCAAATGATTACAGACGGCGAAGTTTTTGATGAGATAAGGCTTCTGACAAACTTTCAACTGGATGATCGTAATCTGCTTGGTGTTGTTATCATGGGTCAGCCTGAACTCCGTCAAATCATGTCAACCAGCCGTTTTGAACCGCTCCGGCAGAGAATATCTCTGCAATATCACCTTCCTTCTTTGGCACTGGATGAAATTATGGAGTACCTGGATTTTCGGCTTGAAGCGGCTGGAGGTTCTTCAGGTCTTTTTACGCCGGATGCAGTTCAGCGTATACATGAACTGTCCGGAGGGGTGCCACGTAAAATAAATACCATGGCGACCAATGCCCTGCTTGTTGCATTTGGAAGAGATGCAGCACTGATTGATTCAGATATTATTGAAGAAATTAAAGACGAATTGATGATTTAGGCGGTAAGGTATGGATCTGGCACAAATAAGAAAAAAATCCCTTCAGAGTCCGACACAACCTTCCAAGGATCCTTTGTTGCAGGATCCATGGGCTGTTGTGGCATTTTCGGATCCGCTTCAAAATGTTGTAGATACATCATTTCCTGATGATCATTTTCAAAACATAACTACGGCACCCGCTTCCGGTACTGAAACATTGCATTCTCATGCCGCCTTTATCAATAATTCTGAAAATCTGATCACAGCCCGAGATCCAATTGAAATTATCATGTCCGGCAGAAGTGCTTCCGGATGCGACGAAGAGGTTACTCTTGCAGATGAGGAAATTACAGTCGATACTACTGAGAATCTGGAACTTCTTTGTTTCAGAGTATTTGATGAACTCTATGGCATCAATATCTTGGATATCAAGGAAATTATCAAACCTCGCGAGGTTACAGAGGTTCCCCGCGCTCCCGCTTTTGTAATCGGGGTATTATCGTTGCGCGGTACTATAATCCCGATTTTGGATATGCGCATGCGGCTAGGTATGAATCGTGAACAGGAAAGCGGCAAAGAACGGATTGTTGTGATCAGGAACAATGAATCATTCAGCGGCCTTTTGGTTGATGAAGTTATTCAGGTAGTGCGGATGAAAAAAGAATCTGTTGAGCCGGCACCAGCTGTATTGGAAGGTATTGACCGTGATTTCGTCTTCGGGATTGGTCGCACAGAAGGCAGGCTATTGATTATTCTGAACCTTGAAAGTGTTGCAGATATTCATTTGTGCTGAAAAGGGGGCTGAATGCAGAAAAAGAAAATACTTGTTGTCGAAGATGAGGAAAGCCTTCTTAAGCTTGAGACGATACTTCTGACTGTCAAGGGTTTTGAAGTTGTCGGTGCCTTTACAGGCAAGATGGCCATTGATAAACTGACAACGGAAAAATTCAATCTGGTTCTTCTGGATATAATGCTTCCGGATATTGATGGGTTCGAGGTATGTCGTTACATCCGTAACAACCCGTGTACTGCAACCCTGCCGATTGTCATGCTAACTGCGAAAAAAACGCAGGAGGATTATGATCGCGGAATGAGTTGCGGTGCCAATGCTTATCTGCACAAGCCGTTCAAGTCTTCTATGATTATTGATAAAATTACCAGTTTGTTAAATGACCAAGTGGACGGCAACTGACATGGACGGTGAGCTCAGCGATATCCAGTTGGCATGTTTCTGTCTGGGAGACAAGCTGTTTGCAGTGGATATCATGCGAATCAGGGAAATAATTCTTCCCCAAAAGCTGTCCAGCCTGCCGCGTGCATCCGAGCTTATTGATGGGGTTATCAACCTTCGCGGTAATGTCATCCCGGTGATGAACATGCGCAAGCGTTTTTCCATGCCTATGGAGGAATACACCAAAACAGGCAAGCTGCTGATCGTATCGCTTGCAAAGCAAATGCTTGCACTGATGGTTGATGATGTAATGGAGGTAATAACCGTTCCGGTACGTGAAATCAAGCCATCAATCCTCATGAATTCTGACGTTGGTATGGAGTATGTAATTGGAGTCTGTCTCTCAAATGATCGGGTTTTCATGATTCTGAACATTGATTCCCTCCTTGGTCCACATGATCTGTCTTCTGGTGTAATTTAATCCAGTACGTGTCGTATTGCAGAAAAGCCAATCCTTATATTCGGAGCTTTATTTAATGAATCTTCAGGAAATAGAATTCGCACTTCAGTCGGAAGAAGAGGAAATAAGGCGATCGGCGCTTAAATTTCTGAAAGGCATCTCTTTGCAGGATTCACTCGGTATTATAATAACCGCAATGAGTGATGAAAGCTGGCGTGTTCGCAAGGAAGCTGTTGATGCTTTTATTGGCCACGAACCCGATGAAGACTCTATTAACAAACTGCTTGAGCTTCTTCGCAATGAAGACAACGCGGGCTTGAGAAATTCTGCTGCTGAAGCCATTATCCGCCTTGGTTCATCAGCGGTTGTGCCATTGATCAGGATGGTTCGCGATACTGACAGTGATGTCCGTAAATTTATCATCGATGTAATGGGTGCAATCGGTGACGCCGCTTTTGCTCAATCACTTCTCGATGCACTCAGCGATCCGGATGTAAATGTCTCATCAGCTGCAGCAGAACATCTTGGTGTTTTGGGAGACTCAAGCGTAGCCCCTTTTCTGATAAATGCGATAGTTGCCAACGAGGCGGTCCTGTTTCGATTCAGCGCTCTGGAAGCCCTTGGCAAGCTGTCTCCATCCGGAGATGTTCCAGCAGAAATATTGGCTCTTGCAGATCATGATATTCTTCGCAAAGCTGTATATGACTATTTGGGGAATGCTTCTGATGCAGCTTCGCTATTATTTCTTATTGACGGATTATCCTGTCGGCAGAAAAGTGCTAGAGCTGCATCAATTAAGGCGCTTTTCAAAATCTACGACCGTTCCAGCAGTGAAGATCGTCAGAAGATATCCTGTCAACTGCGTAGCTTAAAGGGGAGTGAAACTGTTTCCGGCCTTCTGGAGCTTTTTGACAGCCGTGATGCCGTGCTGGTAGATACTCTGATCTGGTGCAGTCGGGTAATTGGAGATATCAGCTTCGTACCGCTCCTGATTGAATCATTTGTTGTTGACCGTTTTGCGGAAGCTTCATTGATGTCGTTGAAATGTTTTGGTGAGGATGGCATTGCCGAAGTTGTTGCCCGCTATTCCGATGCCGATGAAAATGCACGCAGCGCGCTTTGTGTACTTGTTGGCGAATGTGGTTTTGCAGCCTACGCTGATATGGTTAAAGGAGCGCTAAGGGATAATTCCCCTTATGTACGCAAGGCTGCTGCGGTCACTGTAGGAAAACTTGGTCTTATCTCTGCCGCGCCTGATCTGGTAGCAATGATTGATGATACCAGCCAGGATGTCTGTTCTGCCGCTGTTGCAGCTTTGCAGGTATTTGCATTACTTGATCGAGAAGCAGTCCTGGAAATTTCAAGACGGTTGAGTGATTCTGAAATATCTAATCATCGACGCTACGCAGCACTTCTGCTGGCATCACTCGGGGAAAGCGATAGATTGCTGCTGCTGGCTAATGATGAAAGTCCTCAGGTACGCATGGCGGCAGTTTCTGCTATTGGTTCTCTACGCACCAAAGCAGCTTCCGGAATAATTGTTATGGCACTGTCAGATGAAGATCCGGATGTACGGATTGCTGCAGCTGACGCGCTTGGCATGATCAAGGAAACAAGCGCTGTCGAACACCTGGAAAAAGCTTTGGAAGATCAAGATGTCTGGGTGCAGTGCGCTGCTATGAAAGCACTTAACCAGGTAGCACCTGACTTTGTTATGCCGATCATCAAACGTATTCACACTCATTCGGAAGGCCTGCTGATGATCACCTGTCTGCAGATATTGGAATCAATCCATACGTCCGAATCCCGAACTCTCATTCAAAAGGCGCTCGAAAGCAAAGACCCTGATGTTGCGCGTCAGGCATCCAAGTCTCTCGAAAGTTGTCTTGCAATCAACAATTAGGTTTTTCATGCCATTTTCTTTTTCAAATGATCACCTTATGTCTGACGATGAATTCTGTCTACTCCGTGATTGTATTTACGGGCATTGCGGCATTTATTTTGATTCCGACTCCAAATATATACTCGAAAAGCGTCTATCCAGACGTTTGACCGAGCTTAACCTGCTGTCATTTTATGACTACTACCATTATTTAAAGTACAACCGCAATAAAGACCAAGAACTCATGGATATCATGGATGTTCTTACAACAAATGAAACATATTTCTTTCGCGAATCCTTTCAGTTGAAAGCATTTACAGATGAAATTATTCCCGAACTTATCAAGCTGAAATCTGCTCATGAAAATCGTTCTCTTCGAATTTGGAGCGCAGGTTGTTCAACCGGCGAAGAACCATATACCATCGCCATGCTGCTGAGCGATATTCCGGAGCTCAGTGGCTGGAATATAGAAATAATCGGTACGGATATCAGCCAGAGAGTTCTTCAGCATGCCCGGCGAGCAGTGTATGGCAAGTCCTCCTTTCGTACAACTGAAGACAGTTATCTGCAACGTTTCTTTGTACCTCAGGAAGATGGCTACAAGGTCAATGACTCTATACGGAAACTTGTTACAATCAGCCATCTTAATTTATTTGATAGCAGCCGAATGGTTATGCTTGGCAAGATGGACATCACCTTCTGCCGCAATGTAATTATTTATTTTGATCGCGCTGCCAAAAAGCGGGTTGTGGAATCATTTCACAATGTTTTGTTAGATGGTGGCTTTCTTCTCCTAGGACATTCTGAATCACTGATGAATGTTACAACTCTCTTTACGCTGCGGCATTTTAAAAACGACATGATCTATCAAAAGCCGGATCGGATAAATTCCGTGGTCACATTATGAGAAGAATCAAAGTTTTAGTTGTAGATGATTCGGCGTTCAGTCGGCGCAGCATTACCAAAATGCTCGAAGACATGCCTTCCATAGAGGTTGTCGGGTATGCGACAAATGGCGAGGAAGGCTTGCTGAAAGTTGTTGCACTGAAGCCTGACCTGGTTACTGTTGATCTTGAAATGCCTAAAATGGACGGTTTTACATTGTTGAGAATTCTAACATCACGTTTTTCGCTGCCGGTCATTGTTGTGAGTGCCTTAAGTGAAGCTGATAAGGTATTCAAGGCACTGGAGCTTGGTGCGTTGGATTTTGTTGCTAAACCGTGCGGTGCTGCCTCGGTTGACCTGCTGTCAATCAAGGAAGATCTTCAAAAGAAAGTACTTCAAGTGATATCCATGAAATCTGGTGGGTTTTCCCGGCCCAGATCATCAGGAGGCGGGACCGAACCAATTGAAGTTGAAACACTTCCGACCGAAAGCAGTGCGGTTTTAAAAAGCCATTCTGTAGACATTGTTGCTATCGGGGCGTCAACCGGCGGACCTCCGGCACTTCAGCAGATATTTTCGGCCTTTCAACAAAAATATTTATTTTCAATTGTTGTTTCCCAGCATATGCCGTCGGGTTTTACCAAAGCTTTTGCGGACCGCCTAAACAGAAGTTCGCTGTTTGATGTTAAAGAAGCAGAAGACGGAGACCTGGTTATTCCCGGTAGGGTCCTGATTGCCCCCGGCGGCAAAAATATGATTTTTGAAGAGCGCGGTGGGCATGTTGCGGCTCGACTGGTGGAACCGTCGAAAGAAGACCGTTATGTGCCATCAGTCGATGTCATGCTGGAATCCTGTGCCGCTATATACCGAAGACGGGTAATGGCGGTGATACTTACCGGAATGGGCAATGACGGCAGCAGGGGAGTCCGTTTCATCAAGGAAAACGGAGGTTTTGTCATTGCGGAGTCAGAAGAGAGCGCGGTTGTTTATGGAATGCCTCGTGAAGCCGTTGCAACTGGAATTGTGGACAGCATAGTTCCGCTGCATCTTGTTTCAAGTCAAATTATATTGCAGGCCGGATTTGCCTGATCATATGAATGTTCCTGGGGTTGGAAAGGTTTCTGTAATGAATTTGTCAAAAATGATAGTCATGCTTGGAATCCTGTTGGCCATTCCAGTTGGTCTACATGCTGACTTTATGAAAACGATTTACTTTACTTCACCGAATGCAGGTAAAGTTCCTTTTGAACATGAAAACCACCTACGTCATACGAACAACAACTGCTCTGCCTGCCACAATTCCATTTATCATATTGTACGTAAAAACAATGCTGCGGTTACAATGGCCGAGATGGAAAAGGGAAAGTCATGCGGAGCCTGTCATAACAAGGACAACCCACGTACCCCTCAACTTTCCAGTTGTTCCACCTGCCACCCTGTTGATGCAGTAACTATATCGATACCTGATTTTGGATCTTTGGTATTCAGTCACAAAAAACATCTCGGCTTGTATAGTTGTGTTGATTGTCATGACAGTTTATTCAAAACAGACCGGAACAACCCCCATTACACGATGTTGCAGATGGAGCAGGGAAAGTCTTGCGGAAGCTGTCATGAAGGTAAAACTGCATTTTCTGTCAAGGGTGACTGTATTAAATGTCATCTGGTGGGCGAAGTTAAGCTTGCCGGTGAATCAGTCTTCAGCCACAAGGTGCATCTTGACATGTCGTTAGCCTGTTCAGATTGTCACAACAAACTGTTCATACCCGGACAAAACAGGGTGACACATACTATGATTGATATGGAAAAAGGCAAGTCATGTGGCGCATGCCATGACGGCAAGAATGCCTTTTCCGTCAAAAGTGATTGTCAAAAGTGCCACAAGAATGTAAAAAACATCTCTTTCAAGGCATTCAATGCCAGCTTCAGTCATACTGTACATCTCGGCATGTTCAAGTGTGAGGATTGCCACAGTTCGATTTACACTGGTGGAACTCGCGGCTCCCGCTTTACGATGATGGATATGGAAAAGGGCAAGTCTTGTGGAGCATGCCACGACAGCAAGACCGCTTTTTCAGTGACGGGCAACTGTGATAAATGTCATTCCGGACCGCCCGCAGATGTTTCGTTTGCAATAAAAAATGCAGGTAATGTCATATTCAGCCATTCTAAACACCGTTCTCTGTTTGCCTGTAGTGATTGTCACAATGGAATTGTGGGTTCTGGTTCAGCATCAAAACGGTACAGTATGGCTGATATGGATAAAGGAAATTCATGCGGCGCCTGCCATGACGGTAAAACCGCTTTCAGTGTCAAACAATGCAGCAAGTGCCATCCTGTCAAAGAGGAACTGTTTTCTCATGATGCCCGTTTCAATCACGATCGGCACTTGTCAGTTTATTCCTGCAGCGATTGCCATAACCAGCTCTATAACGCCGGTCCTGACAACAATCGTGTGACAATGGCTCAGATGGAAAATGGTGCATCATGCGGCAGCTGTCATGACGGATCTACGGTTTTCAGTGTTAAGGGTGACTGTGATAAATGCCATAAATCTACTGTGAATGTTACATTTACAGTTAGAGAAACCGGAAATACGACATTCGCACATTCCGCTCATACTTCTCTGTTTAAATGCACTGATTGTCATAACGGACTTTTTGTCGCAGGCAAATCCAGCAAGCGAAACAGCATGGCATCAATGGAAACAGGTAACTCCTGCGGCGCTTGTCATGACGGTAAATCCGCTTTTGGAGTCAAATCAGACTGTCAGAAGTGTCATACAGTCAAACAGATCAACTTTCGTCCCGGCAGCGCGGTATTCAGTCATATTCCACATATTGCCGCCTACGGCTGTAAAGACTGTCACCCGGATCTTTATACTCCAGGACCCGGCAACAAACGTTTTAATATGGCACAGATGGAGCAGGGCAAATCATGCGGCAGCTGTCATGATGACAAGACCGCTTTTGGTGTGAAATCCAATTGTCAGAAATGTCATCCTTCAACTCCCAAAACGATTCGCTACGAACTTTCGCCAAATACCGGAAATGTGGAATTCAGTCACAAACCACACAGCGAAAAGGGATATGGCTGCAACGATTGTCATTACAACACCGTGCCGTCCGGCAGTTCTGACAAACGCTGGGTTATGAAAGAGATGGATCAGGGTAAGTTTTGCGGCACCTGTCATGGCTTCAGTATGGCATTCAGCGTAAAGGATCCGGCTTCCTGTGAACGCTGCCACCAGAAAGAATCAGACTGGCGACCTCAGCAATTGCAATAGATAATTCATTTAAGACTGTTTAGAAAGGAACATACCGTGGAAGAGAAGTACTCGCCGAAAGACATTGAACAAAAATGGCAGACAAACTGGGATAACGAAAAAACCTTCAAAGCAACTGAAGATAAGAATAAACAGAAGTATTACCTGCTCGAAATGTTCCCGTATCCGTCCGGCCGCATCCACATGGGACATGTCAGAAACTACTCCATCGGTGACGTTATCGGGCGCTTCAAGCGGATGAGAGGGTTCAATGTCATGCATCCTATGGGATGGGATGCCTTTGGAATGCCGGCGGAAAATGCGGCTATCCAGAACAAGAGTCATCCGGCCACATGGACTTACGAAAACATTGCATACATGCGTAAACAGTTGAAAAAAATGGGCCTTTCCTATGATTGGGAGCGGGAACTGGCCACCTGTGATCTTGACTACTATCGCTGGGAGCAGAAGATATTTCTGGAGATGTATGCCAAAGGACTGGCGTACAAAAAAACCTCTTTTGTCAACTGGTGCCCCAAGTGCGAAACTGTTCTGGCAAACGAGCAGGTTGAGGATGGCGGCTGTTGGCGCTGCGACAGCGAAGTAAACCTGAAAGAGCTGGACCAGTGGTTTTTTCGTATTACCGATTATGCCGAGGAACTGCTTGATAACACCTTCAAGCTTCCGGGCTGGCCGGAGAGGGTCCTGGTAATGCAGCGCAACTGGATCGGAAAAAGCTTCGGCTGCGAAATTGATTTCCCTATCGAAAACAACTCAGGATCGATCAAGGTTTTTACCACACGCCAGGATACGGTATTCGGGGCAACATTCATGTCGTTGGCTCCCGAACACCCGCTGGCCATGGAACTTGCCACTCCGGAGCATGCATCAGCCGTAGCGGCCTTTATCGAGAAGATTCAAAAAACGGAGCGTATCAAGCGTACTGCCGATGATTTCGAAAAAGAGGGCGTTTTTACAGGCTCCTATTGCATTAATCCGCTGACGAAAGCACGCATGCCGATTTTTCTGGCCAACTTTGTCCTTATGGATTACGGCACCGGCGCGGTAATGGCTGTACCGACCCACGACCAGAGGGACTTTGAATTTGCCAAAAAATATGACCTGCCGCTGAAGGTCGTTATCCAGCCGTCCGATACAGTTCTGGATACTGCCCTGATGGAGCAGGCTTTTACCGATGCCGGCGTGATGGTCAACTCGGGACAATTTGACGGAATGCCTAGCGAGTCTGCCAAAGAAGCTATTGCCGACTATCTCCAGGCTGAAAGGCGAGGTGCCAAGACGGTCAACTTCCGGCTGCGCGATTGGGGCATTTCCCGTCAGCGCTACTGGGGTAACCCTATTCCTGTTATCTACTGTGACAGTTGCGGAGTGGTTCCGGTGCCGGATAAGGATCTTCCGGTCGTGCTTCCAAAAGATGTTGCTTTTACCGGTGAAGGCGGCAGTCCGCTGGCACAGATGGAATCATTTGTAAACTGCTCCTGTCCGTTGTGCGGAATGGCTGCCCGACGTGAGACCGATACGATGGATACCTTCGTTCAGTCATCCTGGTATTTTCTGAGATACTGCTGTCCGGATTTTACTGACGGGATACTTGACCGTGACAAAGTAGATCACTGGATGTCCGTTGATCAATATATCGGCGGAATTGAACACGCAGTTATGCATCTCCTTTACGCACGTTTTTTCACAAAGGTTTTGCGGGATCTCGGTTACATCTCAGCTGATGAGCCGTTCACAAATCTGCTGACCCAGGGAATGGTGATCAAGGACGGTTCAAAAATGAGCAAGTCCAAGGGTAATGTTGTAGACCCTGATGCCCTGATTACTAAATACGGCGCCGACACCGCCCGCCTCTTTTCACTGTTCGCTGCACCGCCTGAAAAGGACCTGGACTGGAACGATCAGGGAGTGGATGGATCATTCCGTTTTCTAAACCGCATCTGGAAACTGGTACACGAGCACCTTGATACAATCAAGGCTGCCGGTCCGGTGGATGTCTGCTCTTTGACTGCTGAGGAAAGAAACCTGCGGCGTGCGGTTCACAAAACCATACGCAAAGTTACCGAAGACGTCGAAGAGCGCTTCCATTTCAACACAGCCATCGCTTCGGTAATGGAACTTCTCAATACCCTACAGGCCTCATCCGTGAAATCGTCTTCGGTAATGAAGGAGGCACTTGAAAGTGTGGTTCTGCTGATGGCTCCGTTTGTTCCTCATCTGACTGAAGAGTTGTGGCAGCATATGGGTAATGCGGTTCCTTTGTCCGGCACCGCCTGGCCAGATTATGACCGTGATGCTGTTGTTGACGAAGAAGTTCTTGTTGTTGTGCAGGTCAACGGCAAACTTCGCTCGAAAGTAACTGTTGCTGTCGGTACCAGTGAAGAAGAGCTTAAAGAGCTTGCCATGGTCGACGAGAAAGTACTGGTATTTACGGAAGGCAAAGCTGTCCGCAAGATCATTTGTGTGCCGGGCAAACTTATAAATATAGTAGTGGGGTAGGGTAATGTTTCGCAAGTCACAATGCCGTCTGCTATTGCTGTTGATTCTGATATGGACTCTGACCGGATGCGGATATCATCTTACAAACAGTTCGTCCGAACGCCTTGTTGCCGGACAGAAGATCTGGGTGCCTTTCATAATCAATGAGAGCGTCAGCCCTGGTGCCCAGACTGTTTTGAGACGAGCACTATATGAAGAATGCCATGCACTGAGGGGATTGGTACCTTCGGAGAGCCAGACCGCTGCTGATCTGTTTGTAAAAGGCAGGCTTGTTTCCTATTCCACCAAAGTAATTTCGTACAGCGCTATTGACAGGGCCCGGGAAATTCGCCTGATGCTGGAAGTTGAACTTGAATTGTACCGGCGTGGTGAAGAAACTCCTGTCTGGAAAGGGACACTGCAGGCATCCAAAACCTATCCGACAAATACGAATCTTGCCCTGCAGAATAATGCCGAGGAACGAGCCCTTGAAGCTGCTGCCCGCATCATCGCAAGCAAGTTTATAGCTGCTGCCGAGCAAAACTTTTAATTATGACACCTCAGGAATTTGAAACATCGTTGAAAAAAGGACATATTCCCACCGTATGCTACCTGTACGGAGAAGAACCGTTTCTTGTGGACCGGGCTGTTCGCATGCTGCTGGAGCGGGCCATTGACCATTCACTCAAGGATTTTAATCTCAATGTCTTTTTTGGGAACGAATCAAAAGGTGTAGATATTCTCGACGCCGCCCAGACCCTGCCGATGTTTGCTGAACGAAGGGCGGTACTTGTCAAACGTGCTGAACTGTTAAAGGCTGACGCACTGGAAGTGTTGCTACCGTATATCAAGAATCCGTCCGGAAGTACCTGTCTGTTGCTGACCGGCAGCAAAATTGACCAGCGTAAAAAGTTCTTTCTGGAGTTGAAGAAGCATGGGGAGCTTGTTGAATTCAAACGGCTCTATGATAATAAACTTGCCGGATTCATTCAAAGTGAATCAGGCGTTCATGGTAAGCCGATCGAATCTGCCGCAGCCGAGTTGCTGTCGCATCTGATAGGAAACAATCTTCAGGAGCTTTCTTCACAGATTGAAAAACTGGTAGTTTACGCCGGCGCGCGACAGCGCATAACTGTCGATGATGTACGCACCATGTCCAGCAGCAGCAAGGCATTCACTGCTTTTGAGTTGGCTAAATATCTTGGGCTGCGTGATCTGCAAAATTCCATAAAGAGCCTGGATGCGCTTTTTTTGAATGGAGAAGATGCGCCCATGCTAATAGGGGCTCTGACTCGCCATTTCCGTCAATTATGGCGGGTACGGGAACTTCTTGACCTGAAGAAACCTGCTGCGGATATCGGCAGAGAGCTGAACATAAATTCTTTTTTTCTCGGGGATATTGTGCTGCAGGCTCGCAACTTTACGCGGAGAGAACTGAAAAATATCTTTGATGAGTTTTACCGGTGTGATGTTGAATCAAAGTCCGGAGGTCTGCCTTATACACTGCTTCATGGTTTGACCATGACAATATGTACTGCGCGTTGAATCACTTATGTATCAATCAGTAAATTAGAAACAAGAAAAGGGGACTTGCATTGAATGCAGTCCCCTTCTTTGCTGAATAAGGATTATATGCTAGCCGAGTGTGTTGACCAGTTTCGTCAGACGTGAAACGTTTCTGGATGCATTTGAGCTGTGAATGACACCCTTTGTTGCAGTCGCATCAATAACCGGAATAGCTGCTTTGAGAGCTGCTACAGCTGCATCCTTGTCTTTGGCTTCGACCGCTTCACGAACGCGCTTGATATATGTTTTCAGAGTTGAGGAAACATGACGATTGCGAGCGTTCCTCTTTGCATTCTGCTTGATTCTCTTGATTGCCGACTTATGATGAGCCAAACCACACCTCCAATTAATTCTTGCTTCTTTGAGTAATAAAATCGAGCTGATTTCATAGCATTGAACTTAAACTGATGTCAAGACAATTGTATTTATGAATGCTGGATTAGTGATGTCAACTGACTCCAGGCACTGCGATCGAGAGAGGTTGAATACTGCTGTTTCAATCCTCTTAACAGGCCGGTATTGTTGAAAAGTAGTATGTGATGACCCGATATCTGGATATTTTCAAGCTACAGATAGATGTTTACTTATTATATTTTATGTGATATTAAATTCAGCTCTAACAAAGAATAATTATATATTATTCTGATATATAACGCAGATGAAGGGAGGTGTAGACAGTGCTGGCAACCGAAAAAAAGCAGGAAATCATCAACGAGTTCAAGAAACATGACAGCGACACAGGTTCTCCGGAGGTTCAGATTGCAATTCTGACGGAACGGATAACTTATCTGACCGAGCATTTCAAGATCCACAAAAAGGACCACCACAGCCGTCGCGGGCTTTTAAAGCTCGTCGGCCAGAGGAGGCGCCTTCTGGACTACCTGAAGGGCAAAGAGCTGGACAGGTACAAGAAGGTTATCGAACGACTCGGCATACGCAGGTAATGGAAGGCAGTATACCTGTTTAATGCAGGTATATTGCCGACACTATTTATTGCTGTGCTCATTTTGAAAGAGGGCTTCGCGGCCCTTTTTATTTTTTGTTGGGGACGTGGGTAGAGTTCCTCCTTGTATTTAAGCAGGAGGAATTGTAGCGACGGCCCCAACGCAACCGTAGAGGAGAATTGAATATGGAACAGATTGTACAGGTTGAGTTTGGCGGCAGAACAATTACGATGTCAACCGGCAAGATGGCCAAGCAGGCCAGTGGCGCGGTAGTGGTCAGTTGTGGCGATACGGTGGTTCTGGTAACCGCAGTAGCTGCGAAAACAGCAAAAGAAGGGCAGGACTTTTTTCCTCTGACAGTTAACTATACAGAAAAAGCCTACGCCGGTGGCAAGATTCCGGGTGGTTTCTTTAAGCGCGAGGCACGTCCTTCAGATCCTGAGACACTGACCTGCCGACTGATTGATCGACCGATTCGTCCGCTTTTTCCTGAAAACTTCCTGAATGATACACAGATCATGGCTACAGTTGTCTCCGCAGATAAAGATAACGATCCTGCAATTCTTTCAATGCTGGGTGCTTCAGCTGCCCTGACAATCTCGGATGCTCCTTTCCATGGCCCGATTGCAGGTGTCAAGGTTGGTCGTGTTGACGGCAGACTGATCTGCAATCCGACCGCTGAAGAACTGGAAAAAAGCGATATCGAGATCGTTGTAGCAGCCAGCCGTGATGCGGTAATCATGGTTGAAGGCGAAGCAAAGTTTGTCTCTGAAGCAGACCTACTGGACGCGATCTTCTTTGCCAAGGAAGCGGTACTCCCGTTGATTGAAGCTCAGGAAGAACTTCAGCGTAAGGCTGGCGTTGCCAAGCGCGAGATCGCACCGGTTACAGTTGACGAACCCCTTCTGGCCAGGGTGCGTGAATTGGCATACGACAGGATGGGCGAGGCTGTTAAATTCAAAACCAAGCAGGAGCGTCACAATCAGATAGATCTGATCAAGACCGAAACCATCGAGGCTCTCAAGGAAGAGTTCGAGGGATCGGCCAAACAGATCAAGGCTTTTCTGGGCGACTTCGAGTATGAGCGAGTCCGTGCAGATATTCTTGACACCGGTATCCGTATCGATGGCCGCACAACCACCACAGTCCGTCCGATCAGCACCGAAGCCGGCCTCCTGCCGCGCGTTCACGGTTCGGCCCTGTTTACCCGTGGTGAAACACAATCTCTGGTAACTACGACTCTGGGTACATCCAGTGACGAGCAGCGCATCGACTCGCTTTACGGAGAATCCCGCAAACGCTTTTTGCTGCATTACAACTTTCCTCCGTTCTCGGTTGGCGAGACAAGCTTCCGCCTTGCTCCGGGTCGTCGCGAGATAGGTCACGGCATGCTGGCCGAGCGGGCTCTGTCGGCTGTTATTCCGAAGCATGACGATTTCCCGTACACAATCCGTATCGTTGCTGAAACGCTTGAGAGCAACGGCTCCTCATCCATGGCGGCCGTCTGCGGCGGCTGCATGTCGCTGATGGATGCCGGCGTTCCGGTAACAGCACCTGTGGCAGGTATTGCAATGGGCCTTATCAAGGAAGGTGATAAATTCGCTATCCTTTCCGATATTCTGGGTGACGAAGATCATCTGGGCGATATGGACTTCAAAGTTGCCGGAACTGCTGAAGGCGTCACCGCACTGCAGATGGACATTAAAATCGGCGGCGTAACAAAAGAAGTCATGCAGCAGGCACTCAAGCAGGCCCGCGAAGGTCGCCTGCATATTCTTGGCAAGATGGCTGAAACGCTGGCCGTGCCGCGCACCGAAATGTCATCCTACGCTCCGCGCATCACAACCATCTGGATCAAAACCGACCGGATCCGCGACGTCATCGGCACCGGCGGCAAGAATATCCGCAACATAACTGAAACCACCGGTGTAACCGTTGATATAGAAGATACCGGCCGCATTAATATCGCCAGCACCAACAAAGAGGCCTGCGATCTGGCAATACAGATGATTCGCGGCCTGACCGACGAGGCCGAAGAAGGCAAGCTCTACATGGGCACCGTCCGCAAGATCATGGACTTCGGCGCCTTTGTTGAAATTATGCCCGGTACCGACGGACTTGTTCATATTTCAGAACTTGACACAGCCAGGGTAAAGGTTGTCACCGATGTCATGAACGAAGGCGACAAAGTTCTGGTCAAGTGCATCGGCATCGACAAAAACGGCAAGATCAAGCTTTCCCGCAAGGAAGCGCTTGGATATAACCTCGACGGAACTAAAGTTGCCGCAGAATAAGACAGATAAACAGAACTTCAACTGAAGTTTAAAAGGCGGAGCCAATGGCTTCGCCTTTTCTTTTGTCTGCAATTGATGCATATTGCACTGCAGAAAGTCATTCGGAGGTGTCTGTGAAAAAAAGTCGACTGGCAGCAATAGACATAGGTACCAATTCGATCCGCTGTATTGTAGTTGAAGTCGATTCCCAGGGACGTTTCATGGTTCTTGATGACGAGAAGGCAACCGTGCGCCTGGGCGAAAACATGGCCGCAAGCGGCGCCATATCTCCACCTGCATTTGCGCGTGCTGTTGATGCGATGTCGCGCATTCGCAAGCTTATCGATGGACTGAAAGTCACAGAAGTGGAGGCGGTTGGAACAAGTGCTGTAAGAAGTGCGTCCAATGGAGCTGAACTTGTTGAAGTTCTTACCAGGGAACTAGGCAGGGAGATACGCATCATTTCCGGAGAAGAGGAAGCCGAACTGGTTGCTTTATCGGCACGGCACAATTTTGATATGACCGGCAAGCGCTACATGATTATAGACATCGGTGGCGGCAGTGTTGAAATTATGAGTGCTGTTGCCAATCATATTGAGAGTTGTCATTCACTTCAACTGGGTGCGGTTTTGATGACCGACAGATTTCTTTCATCAGACCCGGTCAAAGATGGTGACATCGACAGACTCCGGCGTCATGTCCGAGGAGAGTTGAAGAACCTGTTTACGGATGACAGGCCAATTGTGCAGACATTCATAAGTTCGGGCGGCACAATCACTGCGCTGGCAGGCATGGTCATGAGCATACGACGCCAGATATTTTCCTCTCTGCACGGCTTTGAAGTACTGCGTTCCGAAATTGTGCACCTGTTGGCTATGCTGGTCAGGAAGGACATCAAAGCTCTCAGAAACGTTCCTGGATTGAATCCTGACCGGGCTGACATTATTGTGGCCGGTCTGGTGGTGGTTGACGAACTGATGAAGTTCTTCGGAGCCAACATGATGCTGATCAACGAACGCGGCATTCGCGAGGGATTGATCATCAGATGCATGAAACGGCTGCAGCTGCTTCCGGAGTCTGCCTCACAGCGTACATGGAAAGAGTCGGTTCTGGAATTCGCACGTTCATGCCATTTTGACGAACCTCATTCAAGGCACGTGGCAAAAATTTCCCTGAGCATTTTTGACGAACTGGCAAAAGAGTTCAAATTTAAAAAAGCAGAACGTAAACTGTTGGAAGCGGCAGCCCTGCTGCATGATGTCGGCTATTTCATTAGCTACAACAGTCATCACAAGCATTCCCATCATCTGATCCGTCACGCCGATTTATTTGGATTTACCCCGCGTGAACGGGAGATGGCGGCACTGATCGCCCGCTATCACAGAAAGTCTCTGCCGAAGAAAAAACATAGCGAGTTTAGCCGGCTGGAGGAGAAGGACCAGCTGGTCGTATGTCAGCTTGGAGGTATATTGCGATTGGCTGACGGCCTTGACCGGCGCAGGAGCGGGTTGGTTGAGGTGGTTGCTCTACAGCATGCAGCTTCGACGTACAGCCTGCAGTTGCTTGGAACTGAGGATATATCGGTGGAGATATTTGGTGGAAATGCGAAAAAAGATCTATTTGAAAAAGCCTTTGCCGGTGATGTTGTTCTTGTTTGAGATAAGAGATGTCAGTGTGCAGTGAAACAACTACTGGAGTAGGCCGATGATTAACAGTCAAGCGACTGATCGAAGTATATTATTCCAATTTTTATGGATGTTTATTCTTCTGGCTGTTGGTGCCGTAATCACCGGTTACCTGTACTACCAGAACTATCAGCAACGATTTCGCAAAGATGTGGAATCCCAGCTTTCAGCCATTGCTGAGCTGAAAATTGGTGAACTTGAACGGTGGCGTAAAGATCGACTTGATCACGGGGCCATTATTTCCAGGGTAGAAAGTGTGTCATCGCAGGTCAGGAGAGGCTTTATCGAGGGGGCTGATCCGGAGGCACGACGCCAACTGTACGAGATGCTGAACAACTATAACGGCTCATTTCATTATGAACAGATACGGCTGCTGGATATAAACGGCATTACTCTCATGTCTCTGCCTTCAGGAAGTCCAGCGGTTTCAGTTGCAGTACGGGAGCAGATAGCGAGTGTTGTTCGTTCCAAGCTGGTGACAATGATAGATTTTTACCGGGATGAGCATGATAAACAGGTTTATCTGACCATGCTCATTCCAGTCCGGAGCGATCTGGATGAGAACAGGGTCATCGGCCTTATAGCCATGCGGATTGATCCGGATAAATATCTCTATCCCCTGATCAGGTTTTGGCCTGCGTCCACTCTAACAGCCGAGACGCTGCTGGTCCGGCGTGACGGCACTGATGCTCTCTTTCTTAATGAACTTAAGTACAATAAAAACAGTGCCCTTAATTTGCGTGCCTCGCTCAGTAACGTTAATCGGCCGGCGGTCAAGGCGGTCATGGGTACGGAAGGCGTTGTTGAGGGCACGGATTACCGCGGGGTTCCCGTTGTAGCCTACCTGAAAAGCGTTCCTGGTACACCATGGTATCTAGTGGCACGTATTGATACAGGTGAAGTCTATGCCCCGCTTAAGGAACGACTCAGGTGGATAGTCGTCGCTGCAGCACTTCTGCTGTGCTCAGCGGGCGCAGGTCTCGGGATGTTGTGGCGACAGCAGCGGGTACACTTCTATCGGGCAAAGTACCGTATCGAACAGGAGCGTGCTTGGTTGCAAGGTGTCGTTGAACGAAGCCTTAATGAGATCTATGTGTTTGATCCGCAAAGCCTGCGGTTTATATTTGTCAACAATGGGGCGCTGCAGAATATAGGATACAGCATGGAGGAAATGAAAGACTTAACGCCATTCGACATTGAGCAGGAATATACGCAAGAGAGTTTCGTTTGTGCTGTGCAGCCTCTTTTGGATGCTCAAAAGGAACGTCTGGTATTTGAAACATTCCACAGGCGCAAGGATGGCTCAACATATCCGGTGGAAGTCTATCTTCAGCTTGTAGACACGGTTGACGGTAATGTTTTCCTGGCGGTTATCAATGACATTACCGTCAGGAAACAGGCCGATGATGAAATCCGCCAGAAAAATGCTGAACTGGAGCGTTTCACCTACACAGTCTCGCACGACCTGAAGAGCCCGCTGATCACCATTAAGAGCTTTTCGGGTTCTATTAAGCGCGATCTTGATTCACACAGACATGATCGTATTGCGATGGATCTGGATCGGATTGGAGCTGCAGCCGACAAGATGGCGGCCCTGTTGGACGATCTGCTGGAGCTCTCCCGTATAGGACGCATTGTTAACGCTTCCGAACCAGTCGCTCTGACAGATATTGTTGAAGATGTGCTGTCACAACTGGACGGTCTTTTGAAGGCTAATCATGTGAAAGTAAACATCCAGCCTGGACTGCCGATTGTCATGTGTGATCGTCAAAGACTGGGCGAGGTACTGCAAAATCTTTTGGAGAATGCAGTTAAATACATGGGTAACCAGCCTCGACCTCAAATCCTGTTTGGTATGCGTTCAGAATATGATAAGAATATATTTTTTGTTGAGGACAACGGTCCAGGTATTGATAAGAAATATCACCAGAATATTTTTGGGTTGTTTAACAAACTGGATCCAAAAAGTGACGGTACCGGCATTGGATTGGCGTTGGCAAAACGGATCGTTGAGGTACATGGCGGGGATATCTGGGTTGAATCTGAGGGCAGTGGCAAGGGCAGCACCTTCTGCTTTACACTTGCACAATCTCAATAATCATATAAGAGGGGATATTGGAAAATGATCGGTGAACCATTGACAATTCTGCTGGTAGAGGACAATCCGGATCATGCCGAGTTGGTAATACGCAACATGGAGGATTTTAAAGTTGCCAACAGGATAGTGCATGTTGACGATGGTGATGCTGCGCTGAATTATCTATACGGTAAGGACGAGTACGCTGACAGAAAACGTTTTCCTCTGCCGCACCTGATGCTGTTGGATCTGCGACTCCCCAAAGTGGACGGCTTGCAGGTGCTAAAAGAGGTCAAGGGCAGTGAAACCCTGCGCGCTCTTCCGGTAGTAGTCCTGACAACCTCTGACGCCGAGAGGGATCTGGCAATGGCATATGAATTTCACGCCAACAGCTATCTTACCAAACCGGTTGATTTCAACGATTTCAGTAAACTGTTGGGGGATCTGGGATTCTACTGGCTGGCCTGGAATAAACGACCCTGGTGATTTTATCGGAGTAAAAAGGATCTTCCTGTGTTGACACAAACCCCTTCTGCAACCCTAATACTGATTGTTGAAGACGACGAGAACCATGCTGAACTGATTCAACGTTCCTTCGAGGACGCACAGGATGAGTACTGTCTGGAATTTGCCGCTAATCTCAGTGATGCGCGACATGCGCTGGAATTGCGAACTCCAGATCTGATTCTGACAGACTATCGATTGCCTGATGGAGACGGCAAAGAGTTGGTTGGAATTGTAGAGAAAGCCTGTCCGGTTATTCTGATGACTTCGCAGGGCAATGAACAGTTGGCAGTGGATGCCATGAAGGCTGGTGCTCAGGATTATATCGTAAAATCACCGGAAACGTTTGGCTCATTGACTCGCATCGTAGGTCTGGCCTTGCGGGAGTGGCGCATTGTACAGGAACGCAGGGAAATTTATGAGGCTGTCAGCAGAGGCAAGCGCGAGTGGGAGCAGACCTTTGATTCTGTACCGGATCTTATCTCCATAATTGATAACCAGCATACAATTTCCAGGGTAAATCGCTCCATGGCGGACCGGTGCGGCCTCAAGCCGCAAGAATTGATTGGTCGCAAGTGTTATGAAGTAGTACATGGATTAACGAAACCGCCTCCTTTCTGTGCTCATGTGAGAATGATGCAGGACGGTCTGGAACATGCGGAGGAATTGGAGGAAAAATGCCTGAATGGTTTTTTCCATGTTACCGTATCACCCTTGCATGATTCCGACGGGCGGATAAAATCCTGTGTTCATGTTGCCCGTGACATCAGCGATCGTAAAAAAGATGAGGAAGAACGTCTGAAAATGCAACAGCAGTTCCAGCAGACTCAGAAACTTGAAAGCCTCGGAGTTCTGGCTGGCGGTATCGCCCACGATTTCAATAATATACTGACTATTATCCTCGGCCATTGTTACATAGTAAAAGAAGATATTGATTCGGGCATGACTGATAAAACTCATGTTCAGCAGATTGAAAATGCCGCAAACCGGGCCGCGGACCTCTGCAGACAGATGCTTGCATATTCGGGAAACAGCCCGCGATTCAACGAAAAAATCAACCTGTGGCTGCTGATTGATGAAATAGTAAAGATGCTCCAGTCTGCCATTAAAAAGAATGTGACTATTCAGCTTGATCTAAAACGTGATGTACCCGGAATCTCCGGCGACAACGCTCAGCTGCAGCAGGTTGTCATGAACCTGATTATCAATGCTGCCGAGGCTATCGGCGACAAAAACGGTACAATACGGGTCGATCTGAGAAAAATCATTGAAAAACCGGGTGTGGCTAATGCTGATTTTATGGGGAATGCCATTCCAGCCGGACAATATGCCTGCCTGGAAGTATCCGACAACGGCTGCGGCATGGATGATGATACCAGTAAAAAGATATTCGAACCGTTCTTCACTACAAAGTTCACAGGCCGCGGACTGGGGCTGTCCGCCGTACTCGGCATTATCAAATCCCATGGCGGTGCCATGCAGCTGACCAGTATTCCCGGAGCCGGTACATCCTTCAGGGTTTACCTGCCGCTGCTGGACAGCACTGATGTTTCAGAACCCGTTCAAACATTCGAGCCTGCTCCTGTCGCCAGGGCCAGCGGCACAGTATTGCTGGTGGATGACGAAGAGGTCCTTCGTACAATCGGATTAGAACTGCTGAAATCGGCTGGTTATTCCGTGATGGTTGCATCCAATGGACGCGAAGCGCTCGACATTTTCAGCGAGCAAAGCAGCGGCATTGATCTGATCCTGCTGGATCTGATCATGCCTGTGATGGGTGGGCTGGAAGCATATCATGGACTTCGGGCAATGGATGCGGCTGTACCAATTATTTTATGCAGCGGACACGGTGTTGACGGGGTAATGAAAAACATTGTAGCCGATAAGAACGTCTACGGAATTCAGAAGCCTTACAAACCGGGCCAGCTGCAAAGCATGATATTCGATCTCCTTGATAAAACGGAGTAGCTTTTCAATGATACAGAAAACAAACTGCCGCATACTCATTGTCGATGACGAAGAAGGAATCCGGTATACGCTTGGACTGCTTCTGAAAAAGGAAGGATATCAGGTTGATGATGCTTCCGGTCACAATTCTGCGATAGCGCTGCTTCAGTCGGCAAGATATGATCTGGCGTTTGTCGACATCATGCTGGCCGGAGAAAGCGGCATCAGCCTGCTGAACTACATAAAATCCACCTGTCCGGAAACCCTGGTGGTCATGTGCACCGGTTTTCCAAAGGTAGAATCGGCTGCCGATGCGGTTCGCCTGGGAGCTTTTGATTATATTACCAAACCGATCCGGCATGAGACACTATTGCTGGTCACACGCCATGCGCTTAACAGCAAGGCCATAAATGACGAGCGGGAACGATACCGGGCAAACCTGGAT
The DNA here is from genome assembly GCA_964420435.1 of uncultured Geobacter sp. Taxonomy (GTDB): domain Bacteria; phylum Desulfobacterota; class Desulfuromonadia; order Geobacterales; family Pseudopelobacteraceae; genus JACRCG01. The sequence continues at coordinate 28,447 of CAYQTC010000007.1, read as the reverse complement.
GCCATATTTCATACGGTATCAGATTCCATCATCATGGTTGACCGTGATGGAAAGCTGGCACAATTCAACGCCACAGCCGAGCACATCTGCGGCTATGACAACGGACTGATCGGTGACGACGCATCAGCAATCAACTTTGGTTGCGGCGGTCCATGCCGCAAGGCATTGCTGGAATCTCTGCATACAAACAGCGCAAAAGAACTGCGCCGTCTCGAATGCCGCACTCCAGACGGCAGATCACGTATAGTCAGTGTCAGAGTGAATCCTGTTTCCGGTGCGGACGGAACTGTCTGTGGAGCTGTTGCGGTCATCCGCGACGAAACGCACCTGGTCAACCTGGAGCGCACTCTGCAGAAGCGCGGCCAGTTCCATTCCATCATTGGTTCATCCGCTCCGATGCAGAAGGTCTATTCCCTGATCGAAGCCTTGGCGGATGTGCCGACTACCGTTCTGATCAATGGTGAAAGCGGCACCGGCAAGGAACTGGCTGCTGCTGCGCTTCATTCCGCCGGTGTGCGGGCATCCGGCCCGTTTATAAAGGTCAACTGCTCGGCTCTTTCGGAGCCGCTGCTGGAGAGTGAACTGTTTGGGCATGTTCGTGGGGCATTCACGGGGGCGATTGCCAACAAAGCGGGACGTTTTGAAAAGGCCCACGGCGGCACGCTCTTTCTGGATGAAATCGGCGATATATCACCAGCAATCCAGATGCGCCTTTTGCGGGTTCTACAGGAGAGCGAATTCGAGCGGGTAGGGGATTCCACACCGATCAAGGTGGATGTACGCATAATCGCTGCCACAAATCAGAATCTGGCAGAAATGGTCAGTCAGGGTAGATTCCGGCAGGATCTGTACTATCGCCTGAACGTTGTGCGCCTGGTGATGCCGGCTCTCAGAGAGCGCCACGATGACTTTGATCTGCTGGTAATGTACTTCATAGCAAAGTTCAACTCCAAGTTTGACCGTGATATCCGTTCGGTCTCCGACGACGTCATGGATGTTTTCAAATCCCACACCTGGCCGGGTAATGTGCGAGAGCTGGAGCATGCCATCGAGCACGCCAGCATTCTTTGCAAATCGGATATCATAACATTGCAAGACCTTCCTCTGGATCAGTTTGATGACATGTCCAATAGTGTCACTCCTGCTGAAAACCAGGACAAATCCAGACTGTTACCGGAAAATAACCTCACTATAGAAGATGCCTTGTTAATGGCTGGCGGCAACAAATCCCGTGCAGCAGAATTGCTGGGCATCAGTCGCCGAACATTGTATCGCCATCTTTAACCTCGTCTTATAACCCTTCTCCTGCATTCCCCCCCTGTGTCATGACACACATAGGTTGTGCCATGACACACCCAAAGGTGTGACACTGCTAAACCGCTCCAACTTAAATCCCCCATGCTACGAGCTTAAACCTCTCTTACTTATTGGTTGATCCACTCTTCCTTCGATAAAAAATTCAAATGGCACAATAGTTGTAAACAAAACTGAAGTTAATTGTAATAAACCAAGCAGGAGAGGAGAAACGATATGGCTGAGGAGTTACAGTCTACCCAGTATTTGACCTTTACGCTCGCCGACGAAGTGTTTGCCGTCGATGTGGCCAGGGTACGGGAAATACTGGAGATCACCAACATCACCAAGGTACCACAGGTACCGGACTTCATGCGGGGCGTTATTAATCTGCGCGGCTGTGTCGTGCCGGTAATTGACCTTCGGTTAAAATTCGGCATGCAGGAGACCGCGCAGACCGTAAACACATGCATCATCGTGGTTGAAGTGATGATGGATGGTGAGAACATTGTTCTGGGTGCGCTGGCTGACAGTGTCCAGGAGGTGATCGAGATGGAGCCGTCCCAGATTGAAGCGGCCCCACACATCGGTACGCATCTGAATACCGAGTTCATCAAGGGGATGGGCAAGCATGACGGACGTTTTGTTATGATACTGGATATCAACAAAGTTTTTTCCGTTGTGGAATTGGCTGAAGTGCAGGGTCTGTAGATAAAAACCAATAAAATAAGATTAAACGAGGAGGTATTTTATGCAATGGTTCAATAATCTGAAAATTGGAACAAAACTAATTTCTGGGTTCGTAATAGTCGCCCTCATCGCTGGGGTAATTGGTTTTATAGGTATTAAAAAAATCCACCAGATCGACGATGGTGGTACCAAACTCTACCAGAAAATTACGGTGCCTACCGCTGAACTGTTAAGAATATCGACTGACTTTCAGAGGATAAGGGTTAATGTTCTATATGTTTTAAGATCAACCGGCAAAGAGGACAAAGAGAAATTTGTTCAGGCAATAAAGGTGCTTCGGGAAGGAATTGATAAAGAATCTGTCTCATTTGAAAAAACCATTATGACTGAAGAAGGCAAAAAGCTTTTTACTGATTTTATCAAAGAACGAGGTGATTATTACGCTTTGATGGAAAAGGTTCTGCAACTTTCTGTTGCAGGCAATGAAAATGAGGTTCAGGCGATACTGGCCTCTGGGCAGTTTGCAAAAATCGGTGGTAGTTTTAATGATACAATTGATAAACTGGTTGAGGCGAAGATAAATCAGGCCAAACTGACCTCCGAAATCAATTCGTCCACCGCCAATTCCGCCTCAACACTCATGACTGGTCTTGCAATCGCTGGTGCCATACTAGCTATAGCTTTGGGCCTGTTTATTACCCGTACCATTACCCGCCCTATCAATGAGGCTGTGGGGGTTGCTAATGCTTTGGCCAGTGGTGATTTGACGATCAATGTTGAATCGAAATCCAAGGACGAAACCGGCATCATGATGGCCGCCATCAGCCAGATGGTTGTTAAGCTGAAGCAGGTGGTTGGGGAAGTCATGACCGCTTCCGACAATGTCGCCTCCGGCAGTCAGGAACTTTCCGCCACCGCCCAGCAGATGTCGCAGGGTGCCACCGAGCAGGCGGCCAGCGCCGAGGAGATTTCCTCCAGTATGGAGGAAATGGCTTCCAGCATCCGTCAGAATACCGACAACGCCATGCAGACCGAGAAAATCTCCATCAAGAGCTCGGTCGACGCCAAAGAAGGCGGCAAGGCGGTTATTGAAACAGTGGCTGCCATGAAGGAGATAGCCACCAAAATCTCGATTATCGAAGAGATCGCCCGTCAGACCAACCTGCTGGCTCTGAACGCCGCCATCGAAGCAGCCCGCGCCGGGGAACATGGTAAAGGGTTTGCCGTAGTCGCCTCCGAGGTCCGCAAGCTTGCCGAACGGAGCCAGTCTGCTGCCGGTGAAATATCCAGCCTCTCCAGTCGCAGTGTTTCAATTGCAGAACAGGCAGGAGAAATGTTGACCAAGATGGTGCCGGACATTCAGAAAACATCCGAACTGGTGCAGGAAATCACCGCCTCCAGCAAAGAGCAGGATACCGGTGCCGAGCAGATCAACAAGGCTATCCAGCAGCTCGACCAGGTCATCCAGCAGAACGCATCGGCATCGGAAGAGATGGCCTCCACCTCGGAGGAACTTTCCAGCCAGGCAGAACAGCTGCAGGATTCAATCAGCTTCTTTAATATCGGTAACACTGGCGGTCGGAAATCTTCTGCAGTCGCTGCCCGCAAATCTTCCCACAAGGTTCAGATTGCCCACGCCAGAAGCGCTTCGGCACCAGCAAAACGTACTTCCGGTGGCGGTATAAATCTTCAGCTGGGTCAGGCCGGACCGGATCATCTGGATGACGAGTTTGAGAAATTTTAAAAACAGGGGATAGGGTGCAGAGGCAAGGGGACAGGGTGCAGGGGACAGAAAAAACTAAAGCTTTAAACCCTATTCCCTGCACCCTGTACCCTGTACTGCACTCCGACAAATGCCATGAAAAAACAAGGTACCAAACATAAATCAAAACTGTCCACGGAGTCTCCTGAATCCATGGCTTCTCTGGCGGGTGGATTGTCAGATGATTTCAACAACATCCTGACTGTTGTTCTGGGCGCCAGTTCCCTGATTGACAGCAATTCAAGCGCCGATCCTGAGCTGTTGAGGTGTGTGTCCCTGATTCGCACATCGGCAGAGCATGCGGCTGATCTTTCCAGTCAACTTTCACTGGCGTGTTCAGTTCAAAAAAACAGAAATATAAAGCAATAGAATATCCTTTCAAGGATCAAGCCATGACTGTATTCGATAGCGACTTGAATAAACCCAGACCGCATATTCTTGTTGTCGATGACGAACATGAAATCTGCCAGATGGTTATGCTCTGTCTCCAGAAAACCGGCTATGATGTCAGTACTGCCGCCAGCGCCGAAGCGGCCTACGACATGCTGGAACTGATGACCTATGATGCAATTGTGTCGGATGTTATGATGCCGGGTCAGGACGGAATAACCTTTTTGGGGCGTGTACACGGCACCTGGCCGGAAGTTCCGGTTATTTTGATGACCGGTTATGCCCAGTTGCAGATGGCGGTCAATGCAATTAAAAACGGCGCTTTCGACTTTATCCACAAACCTTTTGATTTTGAGCATCTGAGAAAGATTGTCGGACGTGCTATAAATTTCACAAGACTCAATCGAATGGAAAAATGCCATAAAGCACAATTGGAAGAGACGGTGGCTTGCCGAACTGCCGAACTTAAAGAAGCAATGGTTGAACTGAATTTCGCAAAATCAGCTCTCCTTAAGGCAGCCACTGACAAGAGCAACTTTATGTCTAATATTTCCCATGAGATGCGTACCCCTATGAATGGTATTGTCGGAGCATTGGATCTACTGTCTGAAGAAGGTGTCTCGGGCGTTCAGGCCGAATATCTTGCCATGGCACGCCAGTCTGCGGAGGAAATGCTGAAAATGATCAATCAGCTGCTTTCATTTAACAATGGTGCAAGTCAGAATCGTTCTGCTTCCCGTTTTAACCTGATAGACTTCAGATCTCTTCTCAATAGTATTGCAGATAATAAACTGGCCGCTTTTACCCGAAAATCGCTTTCATTATCAGTACAGATATCTGATGATATTCCCGGTCGGATCTGGATTGACAGGGATAGCCTGTCTCGACTGATAGAAATATTGCTTGATAATTCGCTCAAGTTTACCGAACAGGGTGGAGTTAAGGTATTTGTGACGCGAGAGGCTTCGGGTAATGACGATGCTATGCTACTATGCTCCGTTACCGACAGTGGTATTGGAATTCCGGAAGGTATGCTCGAACGCATTTTCGAGCCTTTTGTACAGGGAGACGGTTCATTTACCCGCAGTCACGGCGGTGCCGGACTGGGACTCTCCATTGCCCGTCAGAATATTCAGCTTCTGGACGGAAAACTATGGGCCGAACATGTCCCCGGTGGCGGCAGCAGTTTCAAATTCAACTTTAAAATCATTACTCCATGAGTGAAGGAGCTTATTTGTGAAATGCCTGATTGCGGAAGATCATTTGTTATCGAGAAGAATTCTCAAGGAATTGCTTGCCCAGGATGGTGACTGTGATATAGCTGTTAATGGTCAGGAGGCTATCGACTCCTTTGTGCTCGCTCATGAGTCCAAACGGCCTTATGATGTTATCTTTATGGATATCATGATGCCGGTGGTAGACGGGCTCGAGGCACTGATATGTATTCGCGCACTTGAAAAAAAGATGGCAATTCCGCCGAATCTGGCGGTAAAGGTAGTAATGATTACAGCGCTCGATGATCCCGGCACGGTGATAAGGTCCTTCAACGAATGTGAAGCAGACTCCTATATTGTCAAACCGTTGAGCAGGCACAAGCTTGCCAAGGAATTGCGGGCGCTCAAGCTGATTCAATAAAGGAGCACTAATGCAATTTGTATCAACTCGGGAAACATCCGCAGAAAACGTTCAAGCCGGAACAGAAGCTCTTTGCGAATGGCGAAGCATGCTTGCTCCGGCCATCGATACCTTGCGTCGAATGGCCGGAACAACCGAGGACGAGTTTCTTCAGATTGGCACCGAAGTACAGGGCTTTTACCGGAGCTCGGTCGAAATATCAGGGATATCAAGCAAACTGATTGAGATTGTATCCGGTGAAGGCGGCAGATCCCTGACAGGCCGTCTGCAGCAGATGATCACCGAAATGGAAGACTATCTGACCAGCGCACGTACCAGGAGCAGCGAAAGCTGCAGCACCCTCCAGAATGTCCAGGATCTGCTGGAGACCTTGTCTTATCCTCTGCAAGGCTTTCAAAAGATGAACAAGACCCTTCGCATGTTAAGCATCTCCACCAAAATTGAAAGTTCCAGGCTTGGCGAACTTGGCAGCGGTTTTATCAACCTGGCCATGGACGTGGAAAAGCTTTCCCATCAGGTGAACGACAAATCTGTATCGATCATGGCGCATCGCGAGATGCTGTCAAAGCTGATTACCCTCAATCTGGTCAATGTCCGTTCAACAGAGTCCAGCCAGGATGCGCAGGTTAAATCGTCACTTAATAGCGCCATTGAAAGCCTGCAGGAGCTGATGTCGGTCAATGAACGCTGCACTCATTTTGCAGCAACAGTTTCTTCAATTTCAGCCGATGTAACCGCCAGCATCAGTGAAGCGGTTTCGTCCATGCAGATGCACGATATGACCCGGCAGCAGGTAGAGCATATCGTCGAAGCGCTGGAGCGTCTTTCAGGCGATCTGCCTGTTTCCGAAAGCATTGCGGTAGATAGTGATCGTTGTCACGCCTTGACTGTAGAAACCGGTGATGTTTGCGAACTGCAGGAGGCCCAGTTGCGCTTTGCATCCGACGAACTTTACTCTGCGGTCTGCGGCATCATGGATAATCTGCGTGATGTGGCCAACGGACAACTGATGATGGCCAATGAAACCCGGAGTGTCACTGGTACGGCTGACGCAGATGGAGCTTCTTTTGTCGATGTAATGAGTCAGGGCATGAAAACAATAACCTCCGTACTTGTGTCATGTGCCCAGGCTGACAGGAATATGTCTGATACGATGAAAAGAGTGGCTCAAACCATTGGAGAAATATCAAGTTTTGTCACTGATATTGAAGAGATCGGTACCGAGATTGATCTGATCGCCCTGAATGCTCAGATCAAGGCGGCCCACACGGGACCGGAAGGTGCCGCTCTTGGTGTTCTGGCCGAGGCTATCAAGCGTCTTTCGGATGAGGCCGTGCGCCAAACCAGCTCGGTGGCATCAATACTGAACAGTATAAACACCGCTACCGAATATCTGTCTGTAGATGCCAACAGCGAAGATGAACAGTCTGTCGTTCAGATATCCACCATGCAGGAGGAACTGGATTTAATCCTGAAAACTTTGGGAGAAATGAATACGGAACTGTTCTCGGTTCTGAACGACCTGAGTTACCGGGTTGACGGTCTGACAGAGGATGTGGACAGGTCTCTTTCCGGAATCGATGTGCATGAGCGGACAAAAGAGATGGCGTCCATCGTTCTTTCCGATCTGTATCGGATTGTTTCACAGGCCCGTCAGATAGAACCGGCCAGCAATGAATTCAAACAGAATCTTAAGCATATGGAACAACGCTACACAATGGAAAGTGAACGTCATATTCACGAGGCCCTGGTACGTAAACGAAGCGGCCTGTCGGCAGTGGCAGCGCCCAGTGCGGCAAAAACCGAGAGTAAAGATGATTCCGAATTTGGTGACAACGTAGATTTATTCTGATTGGAGGCAAAATGCCGCTTAACAGCTCATGCCGTGAAAACGGCGAAATTATAATCACCAGCGGTGACCGGCTGACAATCGAAAACGCCGCCGACTTTTCACGGATCATCAGGGAATCGCTGGATTCGTCCAAAAATGTTGCCGTCGAATTTGAACCATCGGTCGAGCTGGACATAACCGGAGTACAGGTTCTCTGTTCAGCCTGCAAGAGTGCCGCTGCCGGCGGCAACTCATTTTCTTATCACGGACCGCAACCGAAGGCTCTGGCTGAAATTATTATCAGCAGCGGCGCAGAGCGCCATGCTGTCTGTAAACATAACAACGATTCAACCTGTATATGGTTTGGAGGTGCAAGCTAATGGCAAAATTGATCATGACGGCCGATGACTCGGCCAGTGTCCGACAGATGGTGGCATTTACCCTGAAACAGAACGGTTACGACGTGGTCGAGGCTGTGGACGGCAAGGACGCGCTCAACAAACTGGGCGCACAGAAAGTTGATATGCTGCTGACCGACCTGAATATGCCGAATCTGGATGGTATCGGTCTGATAAAAGGTGTGCGTGCCGGAACTCTTAATAAATTCATCCCGATTGTCATGCTGACTACAGAATCCCAGGATTCGCGCAAAGCGGAAGGCAAATCTGCCGGCGCCACCGGATGGATTGTCAAGCCGTTCAAACCGGAGCAGCTGATAGCGGTGATCAAGAAGGTGCTGGGGTAGAAAACAAACCTTCCCCCCTCCCAACCTCCCCCCGCTGGGGGAAGGGGCGCTTTTTGATGTTATTTTGTTTATTCCCCTCCAGGAGGGTCATAACCCATGATGGAAGAAGCAATTGCAACCTATCGCGATGAAGCCGGAGAACTGCTGGCCGAGCTTGAAACTTCGCTTTTGGATCTGGAAGAAACCCCCGATGACAATGATCTGATCAACCGTGTTTTTCGAGCCATGCACACCATCAAGGGATCGGGTGCAATGTTCGGGTTCGATGAGATCGCCGGATTTACGCACGAAGTTGAAACGGTTTTTGACATGGTGCGTAACGGCAGGATGACCGTCACCAAGCGCCTGCTGGATCTGACGCTCAAATCGCGTGATCACATTTCCTATCTGCTCAATATTCCCGACGGCGAAGAGGTTGACCGCAGCGCGGGAGATGAAATCATTGCCGGGTTGCGTCAGCTTGTGCCGCAGCCCGAACTGCCGCAAAAAGGCTCCAGCCATGTGCCCGACATAAATCTTCCGGCAATATCCGAAGATGAACTTGCCCATGAAAGTACCTGGCGCATCCGTTTTCGTCCGGCTCCCAACCTCCTCATGTGTGGTACCAACCCGATCTCTTTGATCAACGAACTTCGCTGTCTAGGCACCGCCCACGTTGTGGCCCAGTTTGACGAAATTCCGATGCTTGACGCATTGACTCCTGAATCCTGTTATATTTACTGGGATATCATTCTGACTACAACCCGTGGTGAGGATGCCATCAAGGATGTTTTCATATTTGTAGAAGACGACTGCGAGATCAAGATTGAACTGATTGACAGCAGTGGTTTGATTGACCGTGAAGACGGTTATAAAAAACTTGGAGACATTCTGGTCGAGCGCGGTGACCTCTCTCCGGTCGAGATGCAGAAGGTCTTGATGCTGCAGAAGCGCTTTGGCGAGCTGCTGGTGGAGCAGGGCATTGTATCGCCGGAAAAGGTCCAATCTGCGCTGGTTGAGCAGCAGCATGTCAAGAGCGTTCGCAAGGAGCGCAGTGAAGCACCGCCACAGGAGGCTGCCGCCAGCATCCGTGTCCCGGCCGAAAAGCTTGACCAGCTTATTAATCTTGTGGGTGAAATGGTTACCGTTCAGGCCCACCTTTCCCAGGTTTCCATGGCGGGAGGCGATGCAGCCTTTATTGCCATATCAGAAGAGGTGGAGCGCCTGACCAACGAACTGCGCGATACCGCCCTTAACATCCGCATGCTTCCCATCGGCAGTACATTCAGCAAGTTCAAGCGTCTGGTGCGGGATCTTTCCAGCGAACTCGGCAAAGAAATAGAAATGGAGACGTTCGGGGCTGAAACCGAACTGGACAAAACCGTCATTGAAAAACTGAACGACCCGTTGGTGCACATCATCCGCAACAGCATTGACCACGGCATTGAAATGCCGGAAGCGCGGCGTGCCGCCGGCAAATCTTCCATTGGCAAAGTTTATCTAGGAGCCGAACATTCCGGCGATTCGGTTCTTGTAACCATTCGCGACGACGGCGCCGGTCTTGACCGAGACACGATCAGAGCCAAGGCGATTGAGCGCGGACTGATATCGGCATCAGCCGATGTCTCTGACAAGGAAATCTACGCACAGATCTTTGCCCCCGGTTTTTCGACTGCCGCCAAGGTTACCAGTGTTTCCGGGCGCGGGGTGGGGATGGATGTAGTCAAACGGGGCATCGATGGTTTGCGTGGTTCGATCGGAGTGGACAGCGTCCGCGGTTCAGGCACAACCATAACACTTAAAATCCCGTTGACCCTGGCGATTATCGACAGTCTGCTGGTCAAAATCGGCAAGGATCATTTTGTGCTGCCGCTGGCATCGGTCGAGGAGTGTGTCGAACTGACCAGGGAGGATCTCAAAAACTCGCACGGCCGTAATCTTGCCAATGTGCGCGGCGCCATTATCCCGTATATTCCACTGCGCCAGCATTTCCGCATAAATGACCAGCGCCCGGATATCGAACAGATCGTAATTGCCGATATTCACGGCACCAAAGTCGGTTTCGTGGTTGACCATGTGGTGGGTGAACACCAGACAGTAATCAAATCCCTGGGCAAGTTGTACCGCGATGTCAAAGGAGTATCAGGCGCGACCATACTTGGTGACGGCACGGTTGCTCTGATTCTTGATATGGGGGTGCTGCTGCAGGATGTGGAAAAACTGGAGCATACTCACGTTGAAGAGGTCCGCCGGTGACTTCTTCCCGTGACATCTCTCCGCCCCGTCTGCCTGCAACTTTGAGTGATCGGGAATTTCAGAGATTCAGCTCTTTTATCTACGATCATGCCGGCATCAAGATGCCTCCCGCCAAAAAAACCATGCTTGAGGCGCGTCTTCAGAAACGCCTGAAAGCAAACTCAATTAATACATTTGAGGAATACGGCGACTTTGTCTTCAGTCAGGTGGGACGTTCTGCCGAACTCATTCATCTGATTGATGTCGTAACCACCAATAAAACAGATTTTTTCCGTGAACCGGGACACTTTGACTTTATGGTCAAAACGGCATTGCCATCTATCCTCAAGTCGCGTGGAGATGTTTTGCGTGACCCTGTACGTATCTGGAGCGCCGGCTGCTCGACCGGTGAAGAACCCTACACTTTGGCAATGGTACTTTCAGAATTCTCAGCGTCATATCCCGATTTCAGAGTATCCATTACCGCTTCGGATATCTGCACACAGGTATTGCAGACGGCAAAAACGGCTGTCTATCCCGAAGAAAGAACAGATCCCATCCCTCTGAATCTCAAGAAGAAATACCTGCTGCGGAGTCGCGAAAAGACGAACTCACTTGTACGCATCTCACCGCAACTGCGGTCACTGGTTAATTTTAGACGGATCAACTTCATGGATGATGATTTCGGCATTTCTGAAAAGATGGACATTATCTTTTGCCGAAATGTAGTCATTTATTTCGACAAGCCGACCCAGCAGACCCTTATGCGAAAATTCCACCGGCAGCTTAAGCCTGGAGGATATCTGTTCATCGGACATTCAGAAACTTTGAGCGGGCTTGATGTTAATTTCAAAGCAGTTGCGTCGACGGTGTACAGGAAAGAATGATAGGGGCAGGGGCAAGGGTCAAGGGACAAGGGACAAGATATTGATTCTATTTGACCCTTGCCCCTGGACCCTTGCCCCTGCCTTTAAATAGGAGTTTACATGAAAAAAATTACCGTTCTGGTGGTTGACGATTCTGCTCTGGTACGCCAGACGCTGTGCGACATTCTCAATTCCGATCCGGGAATCGAGGTTATAGGCACTGCAGCTGATCCAATTCTGGCAGCAGAGCGAATGAAAACTGTCATACCGGATGTTATCACGCTGGATGTTGAAATGCCGCGCATGGATGGTCTCACTTTTCTTCAGAAGTTGATGAGTCAACACCCCATTCCGGTGGTTATGTGCTCAAGTCTTGCCGAAAGCGGCAGCGAAACGGCACTCAAAGCGCTGGAATACGGAGCGGTGGATATCATTACCAAGCCGAAAATGGGCACCAAACAGTTTATTGAAGAGTCGCGGATGCGTATCTGCGATGCGGTCAAAGGTGCAGCGGCAGCACGGATGGCGCCGCTGCGGGCCATGCGCACCATGAAGGAAATTTCTCCAAAGTATTCAGCAGATGTGATGATGGAGAAACCCAATAATAAAGCAATGATACAGACTACCGAAAAGGTGGTGGTAGTGGGGGCTTCAACCGGAGGTACCGAGGCGCTGAAGGTTTTTCTTGAAATGCTGCCGGAGGATACTCCCGGAATTGTCATCGTGCAGCATATGCCGGAAAACTTTACCGCCGCCTTTGCCAGAAGACTGGATTCGATCTGCCGGGTGACCGTCAAGGAAGCTCAGGACAACGATACTGTCGTAAGGGGCAGGGCGCTGATCGCCCCCGGCAACCACCATGCGCTGCTGAAGCGAAGCGGAGCCCGTTATTACGTTGAAATCAAGGATGGACCTCTGGTTTCACGTCACCGTCCCTCAGTGGATGTGCTGTTCCGTTCGGCCGCACGCTATGCAGGCAAAAACGCCGTCGGCGTCATAATGACCGGCATGGGGGATGACGGCGCCCACGGCATGAAAGAGATGCACGATGCCGGTGCTGTCACCATTGCCCAGGACGAGGTTACCTGTGTGGTCTACGGCATGCCGCACGAGGCGGTCAAGCTGGGTGGCGTAAATAAAATAATGCCGCTGCAGAATATTGCCCATGAGGTATTGCGATTGTGTAGCTGAAACGTATGAAAAATCTTATTGAATCACATACCCACAATATCTACCTTAAGCCCGGCGAGGTTGTTGTAGCCAGAAAGCCGGTTCTGATTTCTACAATACTAGGTTCGTGCGTCGCAGTGACAATGTTTGCACCTGATTGCGGTTTTGGCGCAATTTGCCACGCCATGCTGCCCGATAGCGGCGGCCGAGGTGAAGATTTGCGCTATGTTGATACCGCTTTGCATCATATCCACCGAAAAGCAGTTGAATACGGTGTGGAAAAAAAACTGGTGGTCAAACTGTTTGGTGGCTCCAGTATGCTGAATGTAGATAGCAATGAAGCGTCTGTTCTTACAATTGGTGAACAGAATGTAGCCCGTGCCCTTGAAGTGATCGCTTCTCTGGGGCTGGAGGTTTCCGGTTCGGATACCGGCGGGCCTGTGGGACGAAAGCTGTATTTCTGTACCAGGGATGGAGATGTATACCTCCGCAGAATGCGTCATGCCAGATAATCTGCAGTACATTGATTTTCATCTGCCGGAAAATAATTTATAATATTTTAAATAAATGCTTTCCAATTATCTGATAAAGGTTATAATCACTTCAATTGAATTGTCGACCGCCTGAAGTACCGGACTCTCCACTGCTTTTGATGTGTTGCGTCCCGACTACACTAAAGAGGAGGTGATTCGAATGAATGAAGAGATCGTATTTAGGACACTCGGATTTAAACCAAGTATCAAGGAGTGTGCAACATCCTGTGAAAAGATCTTTGCCAAGATAGTGCCTGTCATTTTCTGGGGATTTATGATTTTAGGAATTATTTTGCCATCGATTGCAAGTCGTTGACATTATTGAAACAGGATTTATTTCAGGGATGCCGACGATGGCATCCTTTTTTTGTGCCTGGAAGTGAGCGGAAGATTTTAATTCAAAAAACAATTTCATCAGTTGTTTCATTAGTAGGAACTTTGGCAACAGGTCAGACGCTTTCAATGAACAATAACGCCGAATCTTCAAGAAATCCCACCACCCGGGAAAGAAAAAGAGCTGCGGTCACGCCGTCGGTAATCCTGTGGTCGAATGTAAGTGAGATGGGCAGAATTGTGCGGATGGCTATTGCGCCGTTATGTACCCAGGGACGGTCGGATATCCGGCCGAAGCCCATGATGGCCACATCCGGTCGGTTTATGATAGGCGTGGCGAAAAGACCGCCGAAATGGCCGTAATTCGTGATTGTGAAGCTGTTTCCCTTCATCTCCTCATGGGTGATTGTGCGCTCTCGGGCTCTCTTTCCCAGCGCCTGGATCTCGGCTGCCAGGTCCAGGATGCTCTTGCGGTCCACATCGCGGATCACAGGCACCATCAGGCCGTCTGGTGTCTCTACGGCAATCCCGAAATGATAGTGTTTTTTCAGAATGATTGTCTCGCCGGCATCGTCAATGGAGGCGTTGAATGACGGATAGTCCCGCAATGCATGCTGGACCGCCTTGATGAAAAAGGGCAGGAAAGTCAGATGGCTTCCGTGGGTTCCGGCCGCTGCCTGCTCACGGTTCCGCAGTATGGACAGTTCGCTTATGTCGGCCTCCTCCATGACCGTGACAGAGGCGGCGCGATGTTGGGCTTCCAGGACGTTGCGGGCTGCGGCGCGCCGTATCCCCCTGAGCGGAAGGCGCTCGACCGGTCCGAATGATTCGTCTGTGGCCTGAGTGGCAGTCTGGGTGAGATTCAGGTCTTCAGGTGTTATGCTGCCGTGCGGGCCGCTGCCGTGAATCGTCTGAAGGTCGATATTCCGTTCACGGGCCAGTCGGCGAACCAGAGGAGTCGCCCTGACGTCTGTGACTGCAGTTGTTTGGGCAATCACCGGAGAATCCTCCGCCTCTGGAAGTTCACCCACTATACCTGCCGATCGATTCTTCACAGGAGCAGCTATCTCATCGGAGATGGTCATCAGGATTGTTCCTACCCGGATGATGTCACCTTCGCGGCTATGCAGAGTGCTGATAATGCCGCCATGTGGTGAGGGAACTTCAACCACTGCCTTGTCGCTTTCAACCTCGGCCACAACCTGGTGCTCTACGATTCGCTCTCCTTCAGTTACCAGCCATTTTCGCAGTTCAACCTCGGCAATTCCTTCACCCAGATCGGGGAGTCTGAATTCATGGTTCATGGTCAGTACCTCATGATTTCGTTAATTGCAGTTCTAATTTGTTCAGTACCCGGCAGGTAGTGGTCGATCAACCCGGACATCGGTAGAACCACATCCGGGGCAGTCACACGCATAATCGGCGCTCGCAGGTGCAGGATCGCCTCTTCTGCCACTGTTGCAGCGATCTCGGCACCAAGTCCTCCGGTCTTGACCGCTTCATGTACGATTATCAGCCGGCCGGTTTTCCTGACAGAGTCCAGAAGCGTTTTCCAGTCGAAGGGGGCCAGGGTCTGGGGATCAATAATTTCTACGGAGTGTGTGGTTGCAGTCTTCATAACCCTTTCAAGCATGCTTCCCCAGGCTGCGACAGTCACATCCTTTCCCTGACGGACAACCCTGGCCTGGCCGAGCGGAATGGTGTAATCGCCTTCGGGAACCTCCTCTCGCAGCATCCTGTAGAGGCGGGTCGGCTCCAGAAATACCACTGGATCCGGATCACGGATGGCTGCCAGCAGCAGCCCTTTTGCACTGTAGGGGCCGGAGGGAACCACTACCTTGATGCCGGGCAGATGGCAGAGAAGCGCTTCGCTGCTCTCTTCATGCAGTTCCGGCGCTTTGATGCCGCCGCCGTAAGGGGTCCGGACCACCAGCGGGCAGGTAAAGCGCCCTCGGGATCGTGTACGCAGGCGGGCTGCGTGGGTGTAAAGCTGATCCAGGGCGGCGTAGATGAAACCCATGAACTGAATCTCGGCCACGGGGCGCAGACCGTAGGCGGCCATGCCGATGGCGGCACCGACGATGCCGGACTCGGACAGGGGCGTGTCGATAACCCGCTCCGGACCGAACTGTTCCTGCAGTCCTTCGCTGACGCGGAAGACGCCGCCGTCGCGACCAACGTCCTCACCCAGCAGCACGACCCGGTCGTCACGGGCCATTTCCTGGCTCAGTGCCTGATTTATTGCCTGTACTATCGTTAGTTGAGCCATTTTAGGCCTCCTTCCGCTGCATGGCCTGTCGCTGGCTTAAATCTGCCGCTGTGTACTTGAACATGTCGTCCGGGCCGGGAGATTCTGCAGCCTCCATGACGGCGATTGCCGCGTCGATCTTTGCTGTCGCCAACTGTCTGGCCTCCGTTGCGTAAGCATCATCCCAGAGTCCGCAGCGTTTCATATAAAGCTCCAGTCTCTTCAGCGGATCGCGGGCGCTCCAGGCTGCCACCTCATCAGCGGAACGGTAACGCCCGGCATCGTCCGAGGTGGTGTGGTCGGCCACCCGGTAGGTCAGACACTCGATAAATGTAGGTCCGTCGCCGTTTCGTGCCTTGTGCAGGGCCTGACTGGTGGCTTGATAAACCGCAAAAACGTCGTTGCCGTCCACCTGCACTCCCTCGAACCCGTAGGCCAGCGCTTTCTGAGCCAGGGTGGCTGATGCCGTCTGGCTGCTGATCGGTACGGATATCGCCCACTGGTTGTTCTGGCATATGAAAACCAGCGGCAGCCGGAAAGCCCCCGCCATGTTGAACCCCTCGTGGAAGTCTCCCTTTGAAGTGGCCCCGTCCCCGAACCAGGCTGCCACGGCAACCGGCTCGTGCCGGTAACGGGCCGCCATGGCTGCGCCTACTGCATGGGGAATGTGTGTCCCGACCGACACGCAGATCGGGAAGATGTTAAGCGACTTCGGAGCTTGTTGTCCGCGTTCGTCTCCGGCCCAGTACTGCAGAATCTGATGGATGGGGTAGCCGATGGTAAGTTGAACTCCCATTTCGCGAAATGACGGGAAGAGCCGGTCGTCCGGCAGCAGCGCAAAGGCGCTGCCTACCTGGGCGGCCTCCTGCCCCAGACTGGGTGGGTAGGTGCCGATACGGCCTTCGCGCTGCAGGGCTATGGCCCTCTCGTCGAAGACCCTGGTCAGTACCATCAGTTCGTACATGCACCGGATATCCTCATCCTTCAAGGACGGCATCAAAGCGTCGTCAACTGTGCCGTCGGGAGAAAGGACCTTAAGCAGACGGATTTCAAATGAAGCACAGATTTTATCTGACATGACTATAAACACCTCCTCTGGATCTCCGTTAATTTAAGGATACACCAATGCTAAAGCCGATGCCATTGCTTTAAAGGCTCTTTGCAAACTTATGTAACCGGGCTTTTATCTGATCGGTGATTGAACTTTATTTATGTTGTTGAAGTGTGATAATATATTAATGCAGGAAGAGGAAAGGGGGTGGAGTTTATGCTAGGCATGAGACCGACTATGAAGACGAAGCGTATTTCGCGGGTTGTTATGAACGGCAAGCTTAAACCGGTAATCCGGCGCGCCATAAACCGCAATGCACATGTTATTACCCCGCACGGCAAAATTATGGCCGGCAGAAAAGGCAGAAAAGGGTGAGGCTTTTGTGGTAAAGAATTAACTGATAACGGATTTTATAGGCGGTCCCGAATGTTTGGGCCGCCTTTTTTATTTTGTCTGATAGTTGTCATAGTATATACTTTGAGTGTTTCATTAAATGATATTCTCCGGGCGGAGCGCCGAATGATTTTCAATATCAAAAGTATGTCATGCGTTATTCTGCTGACAGCATCAGCTGTTTCAATACTGGCATCAACCGGCTGTTCTAAAAAAGCCGAAAAGCCCAAGGGGCGACCGCCGGCACTTGTGGTTACAGCATCAGCATCGCAGCAGGATGTTCCGCTTCAGCTCAAGTCGATTGGTACAATGGAAGCTTCGGAGAGTGTTTCGGTCCGAACTCAGATCAGCGGTGAGCTGGTCAAGGTCGGATTTCGCGAAGGACAGGATGTGCAGAAGGGGGCGCTGCTGTTTCAGCTTGACCCGCGCAGCTATCAGGCCGCGCTGAGAAAGGCTGAAGCGACGCTGGCGCGGGACCGGGTTGTTGAGGCAAATGCCCGAGGGGATTACGAACGCTACTCGCAACTAGTCAAGGATGGAATCGTCACCCAGGAGCAGGCCGAAGGCTACCGCACAAAGGCTGAATCCGCTGCTGCCGATGTATCAGCAGATCAGGCCGCGGTCGACAATGCCCGTCAACAGTTGGGCTACTGCACGATCACATCGCCGATCGCCGATCGGCGGGCGGCTTGGTGTCCTGGCGGTTAACCGGGGCAACGTTGTCAAAGCCAACGATACCGTACTTGTGACCATCAACAAGGTTTCACCGATTCATGTCTCTTTTTCGATTCCCGAAAAACAACTGCCTGAAATTAAGCGCCGCATGGCAGCCGGAAAGGTTTTCGTTCTGGCTGAACTGCCGGGAAACACCGGCCCTGCGGAAATGGGTGTTGTTTCATTCTTCGATAACACTGTCGATCCGACCACCGGCACTATCCGCCTCAAGGCTATCTTTGATAATGCCAAAAGACAGCTCTGGCCGGGTCAGTTCGTTAATCTCTCCATCACCCTGGCGATCAAGAACAATGCCGTAGTCGTCCCCAGCCAGGCGATCCAGACCGGCCAGAAGGGGCAGTTCGTCTTCGTGATCAAGCAGGATGCAACTGCAGAAATTCGTCCGGTTGTAACCGGTCCTGTCGCCAAAGGAATGACGGTCATTGAAAACGGGCTTCAGTCCGGTGAACAGGTGGTGATAGACGGTCAGATGCGTGTTGTTCCGGGCGGCAAGGTGGAGATAAAAAAACAGGGACAAGGGGCAGGTGGCAAGGGGCAAGGAGAAGTACAGGGTGTCGTCGGAAAATGAATTTATCCGAACTGTTCATAAAACGTCCGATCATGACCAGCCTGATCATGCTGGCGGTGATGATCTTCGGCCTGTTTGCCTACCGCCTTTTGCCGGTCAACGATCTACCGAGCATTGACTTCCCAACCATCCAGGTTCGGGCAGACCTGCCGGGCGCCAATCCGGAAACCATGGCCTCCGCAGTTGCCACCCCGTTGGAACGCCAGTTCTCGACTATCGCCGGCCTGGACTCCATGAGCTCCACCAATGGTCAGGGGATCTCGGTTATTGTCCTCAAGTTCTCCCTCGAGAAAGATATTGATGCGGCTGCTCAGGATGTTCAGTCGGCCATCTCCAAGGCGGCCCGTCAATTGCCGGCCGATATGCCGACACCTCCCTCCTACCAGAAGGTCAACCCGGCCGACCAGCCGGTGCTTTACCTGGCCCTCAGCTCGCCGACTCTGCCACTGTCCGATATCAACGAATTTGCCGATACCATCATCGCCCCGCGCATCTCCATGATCAACGGTGTGGCCCAGGTGCTGGTCTTCGGCTCCCAGAAGTATGCCGTACGGGTCCAGCTGGATCCCAAGGCCCTGACCAGCCGCAAGATCGGCCTGGATGAGGTGCAGGCAGCGCTGCAGAAGGGCAACGTCAATCTCCCCACCGGCGGCCTGCAGGGCGATAAACAGGCCTTCACCATCCTGGCCACCGGACAGCTCTACAACGCCGAGGCCTTCAAGCCGTTGATAGTGGCCTACCGTGGCGGGGCTCCGGTCCGCCTGCAGGATATCGCCACGGTGGTCGACAGCGTTGAAAACGACAAGGTCGCCGCCTGGTTCAACATCAAGGGGAAATCAACCCGGGCCATCGTCCTGGCCATTCAGCGACAGCCGGGTACCAACACGATCGAGGTGGTCGACAGCATCAAGGAACAGATCCCCAGCTTCCGCAGCCAGCTGCCCGGCTCGGTCGAACTGGATACGCTTTTCGACCGCACCGAAACGATCCGTGAATCGGTGGCGGACGTGAAGTTCACCCTGCTCCTGACCATCGCCCTGGTCATCCTGGTGATCTTCCTCTTCCTGCGCAATCTCTCGGCCACGATCATCCCCAGCCTGGCGCTGCCGCTTTCGATCATCGGCACCTTTGCGGTCATGTATGTGCTGGGTTTCTCGATCAACAACTTCACCCTGATGGCCCTGACCCTCTCGGTCGGTTTCGTGGTGGACGATGCCATTGTCATGCTGGAAAACATCGTCCGCCACATGGAGCATGGCGAGACGCCCATGGAGGCCGCACACAAGGGTGCCAAAGAGATCGGGTTCACGATCATCTCCATGACCATCTCGCTGGTGGCGGTCTTCATCCCGGTCCTCTTCATGGCCGGCATGCTGGGCAGGATGCTGCACGAGTTTGCCGTGACCATCACCTTTGCCATCCTCATATCCGGGGTCGTGTCGCTGACCCTGACCCCCATGCTCTGCAGCCGTTTCCTGACGGCCCCGGGAGAGCTGAAACACGGGCGGCTGTACAACTTCATGGAACGCTTCTTCAATGGCATGCTGCACTGTACGAGCGTTCGTTGACCAGGGTGCTCCGCTTCCGTCGCACTACCGTGGTGGTCACGCTGCTCATGACAGCCGTTACCGCAGTACTGTTCTGGAAAATGCCCATGGGACTGCTTCCGTCCGATGACATTGGAGCAATCAACGCCACCACCGAAGGGGCCCAGGGGATATCCTTCGACGAAATGAAGTTACAGCAGCAGAAACTGGTGGATATCGTGCTGCAGGAACCGAACGTTGAAGCATTCATGTCGTCCGTGGGAGCCACCGGGAGCCGGGTCGGCGGCAACAGCGGTTTCATGTTTATCAAACTTAAACCTCGCCATGAACGGAAGCTGAATGCCGATCAGATCATCCAGAAGCTGCGCCCGCAGGTCATGGCGGTGCCGGGCATCATGATGTTCATGCAGAATCCGCCGCCCATCAGGCTTGAGGCGACCCAGTCCAAGGCCCAGTACCAATTCGTTCTGCAGAGCCCGGAGACGAAGGAGCTCTACCACGAGGCGGCCGCTTTCGAGATGAAGCTGCGCGGTCTGCCGCTCCTGCAGGACGTGACCTCGGACCTGCAGATGAAGAACCCGCAGATCAATCTGGACATTGACCGCAACCGGGCCGCGGCCCTCGACGTCAGCGTCGAGCGGATCCAGGACACCCTGTATTCGGCCTACGGTTCGCGCCAGGCTACCACCATCTACTCCCCCACCAACCAGTACCGGGTGATCATGGAGTTGGAACCCCGCTATCAGCTCGATCCGGCCGGCCTGGGTCTGCTGTATGTCCGCTCAAACAGCGGCCAGTTGGTGCCACTGGCATCATTGGGAACTCTCAGGAACAACCTGGGGCCGCTGTCAGTCAACCATCTCGGCCAGATTACCTCCGTCACGGTTTCCTTCAACCTCAAGCCGGATGTGCCCCTGGGGGATGCGGTGGCAGCCGTCGAGAAGGAGGCCGCGTCCCTGCCCGCCAGCATCACGACCGGTTTCCAGGGAACGGCCCAGGTCTACAAGGCCTCCACCAAGGGGCTGGCGCTGCTGCTGATCATCGCCATTGTTGTAATTTACATCGTGCTCGGCATTCTCTATGAAAGCTATATTCACCCGTTGACGATCCTGTCCGGTCTGCCGTCGGCCGGTTTCGGGGCGTTGATCACGCTGCTGATCTTCGGTAAAGATCTCAATCTCTATTCCTTCGTCGGCATCATCATGCTTGTGGGAATCGTCAAGAAAAACGCCATCATGATGATCGATTTCGCTCAGGAGGCCCAGCGCACAGAGGATAAAACGCCGATGGACGCCATTTACCAGGGCTGCATGGTGCGTTTCAGGCCGATCATGATGACGACCATGGCGGCTCTGATGGGTACGCTTCCGATCGCAATCGGTTTCGGCGCCGGCGCTGATTCCCGCAGAAGCCTGGGACTGGCTGTTGTCGGCGGTTTGCTGGTGTCACAGCTGCTGACGCTGTACATCACTCCGGTTGTCTACTATTACATGGATCGTCTACAGTCATGGGTACTGCTAAGGCTGAAAAGAACTTAAAGAATTACTGGATTTGTCGATGAATAAGAAGAGTTTTATCCGTTGAAGAAAAATATGTATGAGGTTGTTGTATGGCTAAAACAATTGAACTGAAAATACCTGCAGATATAGAATATAATGTCATAGGCGATGCTTTCGGACTGATGATCGCCTCAGCAGGTTTGATGGCCGGAACCATGGTTCAGCAGCGCAGCTTTGATTACTGGCTGGATGATATTGCAATCCTTCTGATAGTCGCATGGTTCGCATTCCGGCTTTTCAGGGATCTGTTATCCACGATGACTCTTTACAAGGATGTACCGCCCCGTAAGCCAACACGTATCAGTACCGAAGCGACTACAGTAACACCTGAGCAGTTGATCGCCGGCCAGCTTCCGGCAGTGACGCTTCCAACGCCTGATCAGGTAGTGGAAGAGGTTGCAAGGCGCATTGATGAGAAGAGAGTTAAAGCACAACAAGCCAATAAATTTTCTAATTGACGGGAATCATGACTGATATCAATAAGATTACAATTGAAAATGTCGCACATATGCTTGGCCGCAGAGGCCTGTTGTCAAACGAACAGCTAAAAGATGTTCTCAGTCGCGGAAAAACTCAGGAACAGCGTCTTTATTCCCAACATCATTCCGGTGCCTCACGACGTACTCTTGCGGTAGGAGATACAGTTTCACCGGCTGAAGTCATTGCTTCCTTCAATCTGGAGATTCCCGGCATTTCGGGGCAGCTTCTGACTGAAGACGTTGTCACTGAAACGTTGGCATCGGTAACCGGGATGCCTTATTATAAAATCGATCCACTAAAACTGAAGCTCGATGTCGTTACCGAACACATACCACGGCCATTCGCTCTCAAAAACCTGATTGTTGCAGTGGATGAGTCGGACGGCGTCATTACCGTGGCTGTTGCTGATCCGTTCAACGAATCAATTGTCAGCGGACTTGCATCAGCCCGCCGCCTGGAGATAAGGCGGGTTCTCAGCTCCAAAAGTGATATCTTGAAAATTCTTCGGGAGTTCTATGGCTTCCGCGCATCGGTGGTCGCGGCAGAGGCAGAGGCTTCGACCACAGTTGATCTGGGTAATCTGGAGCAGTTTTTTAAAATCAAGGGGCAGCATGAATCAATCGAGGGAACTGACAGGCATGTTATTTCCGCCGTTGATTTCCTGCTTAACTACTCTTTTGATCAGCATGCCAGTGACATTCACATTGAACCGAAACGGGAAACGGCGCTGATTCGTTTCCGCATCGACGGAGTGATGCACAACATCCATGTTATTCCGAAGCAACTGCACGCTCCTATCGTATCACGGATAAAAATGCTGTCCCGAATGGATCTGGCTGAAAAGCGCCGCCCCCAGGATGGTCGCATTAAGACAAACTTCAATAACAAGGATATTGAGCTGCGCGTTTCTACAGTTCCCGTGGCATTTGGTGAAAAAGTCGTTATCAGAGTTTTTGATCCGGACATTCTGCTGCAGGATCTTGACAGCATGGGTTTCTATCCTCGTGAAATGGACCTTTACAGTTCTTTTCTGCGCCGTCCTAACGGTATAATTCTTGTGACAGGTCCCACCGGCAGCGGTAAGACGACCACCCTGTATTCTTCTCTCAGATCGCTTTCTTCCCCGGAAGTCAACATAGTAACTGTTGAAGATCCGATAGAAATGGTCATGGAAGAATTCAACCAGATCGGTGTTCAGCAGGGGATCGGAGTCGGTTTCGACAGCATTTTGAGAAACATCCTGCGGCAGGATCCGGACATCATCATGATCGGTGAGATCCGTGACAGGGAAACAGCTGAAAACGCCGTTCAGGCCGCTTTGACAGGACATCTGGTGCTTTCCACACTGCATACAAACGATGCTGTTTCAACCATTATCCGCCTGCTGGATCTGGGAGTACCGCCGTTTCTTATATCAGCTTCAGTTCTCGGCATAGTTGCCCAGCGCCTGGTGCGAAAAATCTGTCCGGATTGCAAAAAATCCAGAATCCTTTCCGATGAAGAGCGCGATTATCTGCAGTTGCCCAAAAAGACCTACACAGTCTGGGAAGGCGAGGGGTGCAGAAAATGCAGGGGAACCGGCTACAAGGGACGCAGCGGATTGTTCGAAGTTCTGGATATTAACGAAAATATGAAGGCGCTGATCAGTTCTTCAGCCGAACTGTCTAGGATTTCCGCGGCAGCAAGGCAGGATGGTTTGATAAGCCTGCGTGAAGTTGCGATCAGCAAAATGCTGGAGGGTGCAACGACCTACGAAGAAGTTATCTCCATGACCGGCTAATCCCGATTCCAAATCAAAGCGTTATCATCGTTGATTTGGAACTGGCATAATACCGATTTACCGCTTGCCATTCCGCTGTAATTGACATTATAGTCCGAATTCATATTGCCAGTCTCCGAGTTGCAGAACCTGTCAGAGTTAAATACTTATGGTCTGCAACCTGCGGGTGTCGCCGGAAACAGCGCCGCCCTCCTTTGAAAAGGGGAATCAAGTGCATACGAAGCGTTCAGTCGCTTTGTTCGCGCCTCTTTTCTAGCGGAAAGGGGCTTTTTGTTTGTCTGATCTGTTTATGTGGAGGATTATTTTGAAAAAACTCTCTGTTTTACCTGCATATTCAATGTTTAATTCTGATACCGGAATAAATCCGGCATCACAGGGTATCTGATGGAACTGATTCTCGATGGCATACGCACGGCTCTGACACTGATCTTTTCCCTTGATAGTGAAGTGCTGGCAATAACATTTCTTTCGCTCAAGATATCCTGCAGCGCCACGCTGGTCAGCCTCTTACTGGGGATTCCGTTCGGGGTGTTTCTGGCTCTTGCAGTCTTCCCTGGGCGCCGTTTTGTGATCAGTCTGGTCAATACCGGCATGGGACTGCCGCCGGTGGTGGTAGGCCTGTTCGTAACAATCTTCCTCTGGCGTAACGGTCCATTAGGGTTTTTGGAGATCCTGTACACTCCTCTTGCGATGATCTTTGCCCAGGCTGTGATTGCCACTCCGATCGTAACAGGCATCACCATCGCCTCTATCCAGAATCTCCCCGCCAACCTCAAGCTGCAGGTACGTGCCCTTGGCGCCACAAGGCTGCAGACTGTCTGGATACTGGTTCGCGAGTCTCGACTGCCGCTGCTGGCCGCAGTTATGGCCGGATTCGGCGGCGTCATTTCCGAGGTGGGGGCTTCGATCATGGTGGGCGGCAACATCAAGGGACAGACGCGGGTTTTGACCACCGCCACGGTCATGGAAACCGGCAAGGGCAATTTCGATGTGGCCATAGCCCTGTCGCTGATCCTGCTGGGATTGGCCTTTGGCGTCAACTATCTGCTGACCGTGATACAGCAGCGCGAGCGTCCCCGATGAGCAAAACCACGCCCATACTGCATGTTGAAGGTCTGAAGATAAGGCGCGGCGGCGTGCAGGTTGTCGACCTGCCTTCTTTTTCTGTATCTGCCGAAGAAAAAGTCGCTGTGATCGGCCCCAACGGTGCCGGCAAATCCAGTTTTTTGCTGGGACTGGCCTGTCTGGTCGGTCGTAACGGCGGCCGGATTACGTTTCAGGGAACGGAGGTTACTCCGCGTGATGAAACCGCTTATCGCCGTCGGATTGCCATGGTTTTTCAGGAACCGCTGCTTTTCGATACGACCGTACTGGACAATGTGGCAGAAGGATTGCGGATTCGCGGCAAACGGCGTTCGGAGGCCAGGGAACTGGGGATGGAAAGTCTGGAGCTTTTCAAAGTTGACCATCTTGCAGGGCGCTCAGCCCACAAGCTTTCCGGCGGCGAAGCCCAGCGGGTCAGTCTGGCGCGCGCTTTTGCCGTCAGGCCGGAGTTGATTCTGATGGATGAGCCTTTCTCTAGCCTGGATCTGCCGACCAGGATCGTACTGGCGGAAGATCTGGGGCGCATACTCCATGAATCAGGTACGGCAGCCATCATCGCAACCCATGACCGCATCGAGGCATTGCGGGTTGTGGATCGGCTGGTTGTCATGGATAAAGGTGCTATCGTTCAGGAAGGAAGCCCGGCAGATGTTATTGAAAATCCGGTAAATTCGTTTGTTGCGGCGTTCCGCCGATCGACACACCCTGCAATTGTAAAATAACAGGCCTTATACGCATTAAATAGCAAGATGATCTCATTGACACTGTTTTATGACGGGAGTATATAAATAAGCATTCATTGGACTTTATAAACACTGGAGGGTGGTAATGGTTTCACGCAAGGTGTTTTATTTAGTTTGAAAAAGCCGCTTTTATCAGCTTTGTGCTGATGGAGCGGCTTTTTTTGTTAGTGATTTGTGAAGTCAGAAAAAAATGGGGCTGTTTTAGGGCACTATTGTTATATGTCAGATAGTTATGACTGAATTCCGGCCTGCCGGAATTGGCGGCAGATCAAAACCAGAAAATATCAGAATAATATTACTCACGCGACGACGCGTCAAAAATAGGCGCTTCTAGGCGACTAAAATCTAAATGTTGACTTCAAGGGTATGTGATACATGACGGAAAATGAAATTGCCAATTTGATTATGGATGCAGCGTTCCAGATACATCGGGAACTTGGTCCAGGTCTACTGGAAAGTGTCTATGAAGTTATTCTGGCTCGTAAACTGACAGATATGGGCCTGACTGTGGAACGTCAGGTTCCAGTGCCTATCAGATTTCAGGAGATTATTTTTGAAGAAGGTTTTCGTGCTGATCTATTCGTGGAACAGAAGGTCATCATTGAATTAAAATCCGTTGAACGATTGCAACCTGTGCATTCGAAACAGCTGCTGACCTATCTTCGTTTAACCGGTTGTCGTCTTGGTTTGTTGATAAACTTTGGTGAGAACCTTATGAAGGATGGTTTTAAACGGATAGTGAATGGCTTGGAATGTTGAAGAAACTCTTACTCACGCGACGCCGCGACGACGCAACGAGAATCAAGATCTTGACACCAGAAGCATATCCTTTATGGAATTAGCAGAAGATTTTTATTTAAGGTTTTCGTCGCGTCGTAGCGTCGTTGCGTGAACATTTGATTTTAATTATGTTGCAGAAGTTACGGGCGGGGATTGATATGGAGTGGGATTTGGTTCTGAGGGAGAGCAAAGATGGTGGTTGATGTTTTCTCGTAGCCGGTACCTAACTGCGTTGATTGGTGGTGGAAGGTTGAAGCTTAGTAGATGGGGTATGAGGTCGGAGGGTATAGTTAAACTGAAACCTGATTACTGCCAATTTTCTGCTGAATTCTCTTCACCCTTCGACAAGCTCAGGGCGAAGGGCTTCAATTTGTAACTATTCGATCTTCCGTTCGTGGTGTGCTTGACGAACCATGAGCGGAAGATAAACGCCAATCATGGAACTGAAATGTGGAAAATGTAGATGCGACAATATGGATATGCTGGATCGTTAAATATGGAAATATAGTCGGAACAACTTTGGAAAAGCATATACAGGTAGATGACAAGCTCTATCCGCATATAAACGTTAGCTGCTGGAGGGCACGATGACATTTCTTGGACACATTACTCTGTTTTTCTTCTCGGGCTTCGCTCAGTACCTCTTGGCCGCCGACAGAGGGAATCAGTTCGGCCTTTTTCTTATGGTCGGTTTGCCTGTGGCTGGAGTCTATTTTCTTGGGTTGTGGGCGCTTCTCACCTGCATTGTCGGCGCATTTCTTGGGGCAAGAGTGTTCATCGAGAGTCTCAAGTCTGGCCGCAATCAAATGGAGGAATGATGGAAATCAGCCTTGTTCTTTTGGGCATCGCTCAAGCGCTAAACCTTCTCATATATCGTTGGGTCGGAGCGGCCTTTGTATCGCAACCGCGGTTTAATCATCCAATGGTCTTCCACAATCCCACAGCGCGTTTGATGCTCTGTTATGGGCCAATGGTCGCTATGGTCATCCTTGTGGTGCTTGCGTTCGTCCTCACAGAATCGCCATGGTTATTTCTCGGCCTTACTGTTGGTGGGTTCGTAGCGTTTTCTGCACGGCCCAACCCGGATCTCATGGGCTAATACAAATGGCGGCAGCGAAGTTAAATGGGAGAATCTATGTCTGATAAACGATGGGGAATATATATCGACATTGAGGGGTTTGGTAAAAGATATGACCAAACAATGAATGCACTTATTCCTCTGAATGCCCTTATGGAAGGGATATTCCAAATAGGAACAGAGAAATATAATGACGATGTCAGTCGGTTATTTGCACACCAGTTTGGGGATGGCTTCATCATTGTTAGCTGTTTCGAGGAGAAAAGTCTGGATAGACCTGTTGCTATCACAATAGCACTAATGAGACATGTATTGGCATCAGGAGGTGTTGCAAAAGCTTCAATAGCGGAGGGTGGCTTTTCTGGCATTAGAGGCTGTTATCCCAGAAAGATAACTGATCTTGAAAAAGATGGTCGTATATTTATCGGAAGTGGATTAATGACCATAATACCAGTGATGGGCACAGCTCTCATTAACGCTGTTGGTTTGGATAAACTTAGCCCTTCTGGATCGTTACTTACCATTGATAGAGACAATAAGGATCGGGTTTCGCCAGATTTTCAGACGAGAGAAATAGAGAATGGGTTGCTATCTATCAACTGGTTGAAAGGTGATTCCAAATTAGTTTCAGATATTTGCAAAATTGCTGGATTAAAGAACCCAACTGAATGCGAACGCATAGAGCAACTTGTCACCTATGTAAAAAATAACGAGTTAAAGCCAAATTGGGTTCGAACAACTTGTTTTGAACAAGGTGTGACTATTTAATCGTAGTAAACTGAGGACACTCACCATATTATTTATTGAGATGGGGAAGCAACAGGTACGGTGTTATCTATTTATCTATTGGCGAAAATTAGAAAAATAAATTCCTCTAGGTAATCCCCCGGCTCTGCCGGGGGACCCCAATAGTTTGACA